>JAWWPG010000006.1:0-157868 GCA_033850885.1 Nocardioidaceae bacterium | reverse complement strand
CCGTGCTGGGTCCGGGCCTCCGCCTCCCCGCCCGTGGCCCGCAGCACCTGGCCGAGATCGTTCAGCGCCTCGGCCTCGCTGGCGCGGTCCCCGATCCGCCGGTGCAGCACCACCGCCTGACGCAGGTGACCGGCCGCTTCGACGAGCCGACCGGCGCGAGCCTCGACCGCCGCGAGATCCGTCAGCGCGTAGGCCTCGGCGGTCCGGTCTCCCGCCTGCCGGACCGCGGCCAGGCTCTGCTCGAGATGGGCGGTGGTCCGGTGGAGCTGGTCCGGCTGGTGGGTCAGCCGGGCAAGCAACGACAGCACGTAGGCCTCGCTGTAGCCGTCGCCGAGCTGGGCGAAGAGTTCCAACGCCGACTGGAGTCGCTCCGCCGCCTGCGCCTCGTCGCCCAGCCGCTCATCGACCAGGCCGAGCCGCACCAGCGCGTCGGCCTGGCCGGCCTCGTCACCCAACTGCTGGTACAGCGTCCGGGCGCGCTGATAGTGGTCGGCGGCCTGCCGGTACTCGCCCAGGCGCCAGTGGACGCTGCCCAGGTTGCGCAGCACCAGGGCTTCGGCCGTGCGCGCACCGAGGTCGACGTACAGAATCAGGGCCTGCCGGTAGGTTTCGGAGGACTGGCCGAGACGGCCTTGCCGGCGATGCAGCCGGCCGAGGTTGGACAGTGCCAGAGCTTGCGCCTCGCGGTCGCCAAGGGCGGCGGCCGCCTGCACGGCGCACGAGGTGACGGTCACCGCCTCGGCGACCGGGCCACCGGCGTCGAGGTAGCGGAACAGCGTCGCCGCGAGGTCGACGGTGTGCCGATGCCAGCCGTGTGCGGCGCCGTAGGTGCAGGTGGCGGCCAGGTTGGGCCGCTCCGCCTCAATCCAGCTGCGGGCCGCCTCCGGCTCGCCGGCGCCCACGGCAACCTCCGGGTAGAGCGCGTTCATCGCCGCGACGGACCTGGCCAGGTAGTGATCGAAGAGGTGGTTCAGCGCCGTCGCCCGCTCCGGCGCCGAGTCGTGCACGGTCGCGAGTTCCGCAGCGTACGCCCGCAGCAGGTCGTGCATGCTGAAGCGGCTGCCGGCGCCGGACTGGATCAGGCTGGCCCGGACCAGCACGCCGAGCAGCCGCCGGGCCTCGCCGGCCCGGGTGCCGGTCAGCGCCGCCACCGCGTCGACGTGCACGCTGTCGCCCGGGTGCAGGCCGAGCAGCCGGAACACCCGGGCCGCGTCGGCGGGCAGATTCTGGTACGACCAGGAGAAGACCGCGCGGACCTCGGCCCGCGGATCACCGCCCGCGTCGAGCAGGTCGAGCCGCATCTGGTGGTCGCCGAGCTCGGCGACCAACTCGGCCAGCGCGACGTCCGTCCGGGCGGCGGCCAGCTCAGCGGCGATCCGCAGGGCCAGTGGCAGCCGGGCGCAGGCCGCTGCCAGCTCAGCGGCGGCGGCCGGCTCGCGGTCCACCCGGGCGCCGATCAGCCGACGCAGCAGCGCGATCGCGTCCGGCATGGGCAGCAGATCGAGGTTGACCCGTTCGGCGCCGTGCACCGCCACCATGCCGGGCAGCGAATCCCGGCTGGTGATCAGCACCAGGCACGATCCGGTGCCCGGAAGCAGCGGCCGGACCTGCTCCACCGAGGACGCGTTGTCCAGCAGCACGAGCATCCGCCGGCCGGTCAGCTCGGAGCGGTACCGGCCGGCGCGCTCGTCGACCCCGAGCGGAATCTCCGGCGCGCGAACGCCCAATGCGGTCAGGAACCAGGCCAGCGCGTCGACAACCGCCACCGGCTGCTCGGCATCGTATCCGCGCAGGTTGACGTACAGCTGGCCGTCGGGGAAGGCCTCCCGGACGCGGTGCGCCCACCGGACGGCCAGGGCGGATTTGCCGACCCCGGCCGTGCCGGAGAGCAACGCGATGGTCACCGCCGTGGCCGCCGGCAGCGCCGGGTCCTCGCCGCCGGGCGGCGGCGCCAACAGCCCGTCGAGCCGGGCCAGTTCATCCGTACGCCCGGTGAAGACGCGCACGTCCGCGGGCAGTTGCGACGGCACTGCCGCGGGCCCGGCGAGCTGGATGCCGGGACTGGGAGCGTCGCCCGCGGGGGCGGCGAGACCCGGGTCGGCGGTGAGGATCCGGTCGTGCAGCCGGCTCAGTGCGGCGCCGGGATCACAGCCGAGCTCCTCGGCGAGGCAGCGACGGATCCGGCGGTACTGCTCGTCGGCGTCGGCCTGACGGCCGCACCGGTAGAGGGCAAGCATCGACTGCTCCGCCAGCCGTTCATCCAGCGGATGCTCGGCGACGGCGGCGGACAGCGCCGGCAGCAGCTCGGTGTGCCGGCCCAGCCGCAGCAGCACGTCGTTGCGGTCCAGTTCGGCGGCGAAGCGTTCGGCGAGCAGCACCTGCCGCATAGCGGCCAGCCACGGGGTGTCCAGGCCGGCGAACGGTTCGCCGCGCCACAGACCGAGGCCCTGCGCAATCAGTTCAGTGGCCGAGTGGTCCGATTCCGCCGCCCGCGCCAGCGTGCTCAGCCGGCGGAACCGGTGCAGATCCACCGCCTGCGGGTCGACGGTCAGCAGGTAGCCGCTTGGTTGCCGCTTGATACCCACCCCGGCGGCGCCGGCGACGGCCCGCCGGAGCCGGGACAGGTAGCTGTAGAGCGCGCCGGCGACCCGCTGCGGAGCGTCCTCGCCCCACACCCGGTCGATCAGCTGGTCGACCGTGACCGGGCGGCCGGCCTCGACGAGCAGCACCCCCAGCACGGACCGTTGCCGAGCATGCCCCAGGTCGACGGACCGACCGTCGATCCGGGCCTCCACCGCGCCGAGCACCCCGAACTCCGCCGCCAACTGTCCTCAGCACACCCTTCGCACGAATCGGTCCCACCAGGGGATTCAAGAAACCTTCAAGAACCCCCATGAGTCTCCCATGCTTCGCACAAGGTCCGTCGACGACTATTGACTCGTTGCAGGGAGACAGGTCGCCCTCGCCCGGTTGCGCAAGCGTTACGGGGGAATCGGGACGTGCAGGTGAGACCAGTCAGCGACGGGCGATCTGCCCTGCGACAAGTTGGCACGGGCTCGGGGCCCGTGCGGAGCCGCGGGGGCGCTCCGCACGGCCCCGAGCCGCGGCCCGGCTCACATCCGCCGCTGGGAGCGCGTCCGCGCACAGATGGCTTCGTGGTGAGCGCCGCCGCGCAGCGCTGATCGCGGCAGGCCACCGCGACGGACGGTCGGGGGAAGCCACCCGATGCAACCCGATCGAGGGATCGCCGGGCGCCCCGATACGGAACGTGAACGAGTATGCTGCAGACAGCTAGGTGCCGACGTGTCCGCCTCGTCGAGCTTGCCCGGCCTCGGGTCCAGCCCCTGCCCTCTCGCCACGCCTGTCGTGCAATGTTGGGCCGGAGGACCGAATGTCTATCGCATCTTCACCACTGACCTCATCGGCACCCTTCGTCATGGCGACGAGTTGCCCGTCACCGGGCACTGTCCGCGTCACCCTGGTCGGCGATGTCGACCTCGCCACCACGGGGGTGCTGCAGACCGACCTGCTCGACGTCCTGGTCGCGCAGCTTCCGGATCGTCTCGAAATCGACCTCGCCGGGGTCCCGTTCATGGACTGTGGCGGGGTTTCCGTCCTCGTGGTCGTCGGCGGGGCGGCCGCCCGCATCGGATGCCACCTGTGGGTCACGAACCCGCAGCCCGTGGTTCTGCGGGTCCTGGCACTCACCGGGCTGCTCGGCGTCCTCACCTCCGGCCCGACCGGCGATCCGCTCGCAACGATCGGGACCGCCGTACGCGCACCCGAGCCGGCCGGCCAGCTCTGACAGCCTGACCGCCGCCCGCGATCCGCGCGGCCGTGGTCGCCGTGGCTCTCGGCGCCGCGATGTCAGCTCGCGTACGCGCAGCAGGTGTTGATCGTCCCCGGCCTTCCGTCTGACCCACCGGCTGCGGGCCCAGGCCGGCAGCCACCGCCAGCCGCGGTGGCGGTCAGGGGGCGATGTAGGCCGCGAGGTGCTGGCCGGTGAGGGTGGAGCGGGCGGCGACGAGGTCGGCCGGGGCGCCTTCGAAGACGATCCGGCCGCCGTCGTGGCCGGCGCCCGGGCCGAGGTCGATGATCCAGTCGGCGTGGGCCATCACCGCTTGGTGGTGCTCGATGACGATGACCGACTTGCCGGCGTCGACCAGCCGGTCGAGCAGGCCGAGGAGTTGCTCGACGTCGGCGAGGTGCAGGCCGGTGGTCGGTTCGTCGAGGACGTAGACGCTGCCCTTGTCCCCCATGTGGGTGGCCAGCTTGAGCCGCTGCCGCTCGCCGCCGGACAGGGTGGTCAGCGGCTGGCCGAGGCTGAGGTAGCCGAGCCCGACGTCGGCGAGCCAGCTGAGGATCTTATGGGCGGCCGGCACCGTCGCCGCGCCGGAGTCGAAGAACCCGGTCGCTTCGGCCACCGGCATCGCCAGCACCTCGCTGATGTCCTTGCCGCCCAGCTTGTACTCCAGCACCTCGGCCTGGAACCGCTTGCCGCCGCACTCCTCGCAGACGGTGGCGACGCCGGCCATCATCGCCAGGTCGGTGTAGATGACGCCGTTGCCGTTGCAGGTCGGGCAGGCGCCTTCGGAGTTGGCGCTGAAGAGCGCCGGCTTCACCCCGTTGGCCTTCGCGAAGGCTTTGCGGATCGGTTCGAGCAGCCCGGTGTACGTCGCCGGGTTGCTGCGCCGGGAGCCCCTGATCGGCGCCTGGTCGACCGACACCACTGCGTCGCGGCCGGTGACCGAGCCGCGGATCAGGGAGCTCTTGCCGGAACCCGCCACCCCGGTGATGACGACCAGGACGCCGAGCGGGATGTCCACGTCGACGTCCCGCAGGTTGTGGGCACTGGCGCCGCGCACTTCCAGCGCTCCCGACGGTGTGCGCACCGACGGCTTCAGCGCCGCGCGGTCGTCCAGGTGCCGGCCGGTCAGCGTGCCGCTGGCGCGCAGTCCGTCGACAGTGCCCTCGAAGACCACCTCGCCACCGCCGGCGCCGGCGCCCGGGCCAAGGTCGACGACGTGGTCGCCGATCACGATCGTTTCCGGCTTGTGCTCGACGACCAGCACCGTGTTGCCCTTGTCGCGCAGTTGCAGAAGCAGGTTGTTCATCCGCTGGATGTCGTGCGGGTGCAGGCCGATCGTCGGCTCGTCGAAGACGTAGGTGACGTCGGTGAGCGACGAACCGAGGTGCCGGATCATCTTGGTCCGCTGCGCCTCCCCGCCGGACAGGGTGCCCGCCGGACGGTCGAGGCCGAGGTAACCCAGGCCGATCTCCACAAAGGAGTCCAGGGTCTCCCGCAGGGAGGTCAGCAGCGGCGCCACTGACGGCTCCGTCAGCTCGCGCACCCACCCGGCGAGGTCGCTGATCTGCATCGCGCAGGCGTCGGCGATGGAGATTCCGTTGATCTTGGACGACCGGGCCGCCGCGCTCAGCCGGGTGCCGCCGCACTCGGGGCAGGTAGTGAAGGTGACCGCCCGCTCCACGAAGGCGCGGAGGTGCGGCTGCAACGAGTCGACGTCCTTGGACAGCATCGACTTCTGGATCTTCGGGATCAGTCCCTCGTACGTCAGGTTGATGTTGCTGACCTTGATCTTGGTCGGCTCTTTGTGGAGCAGGTCGTGCAGCTCTCGCTTGGTGAACCGGCGGATCGGCTTGTCCGGGTCGAAGAAGCCGCAGCCGCTGAAGATGCGGCCGAACCAGCCGTCCATGCTGTAGCCGGGGATCGTCAGCGCACCCCCGTTGAGCGACTTGCTGTCGTCGTACAGTGCGGTCAGGTCGATGTCGGTGACCGAGCCCCGGCCCTCGCAGCGCGGGCACATGCCGCCGGTGACGGAGAAGCTGCGCCGCTCTTTCACCGTGCTGCCGCCGCGCTCGACGGTGACCGCGCCCGCGCCGCTGATCGAGGCGACGTTGAAGGAGAAGGCCTGCGATGACCCGATGTGCGGCTTGCCGAGGCGGCTGAAGAGGATGCGCAGCATCGCGTTGGCGTCGGTGGCGGTGCCGACCGTGGAGCGGGGGTCTGTGCCCATCCGCTCCTGGTCGACGATGATCGCAGTCGTCAGCCCGTCCAGCACGTCCACGTCGGGCCGCGCGAGCGTCGGCATGAAGCCCTGGACGAATGCGCTGTAGGTCTCGTTGATCAGCCGCTGCGACTCTGCGGCGATGGTGCCGAACACCAAAGAGCTCTTGCCCGAACCGGAGACGCCGGTGAACACCGTCAGCCGGCGTTTCGGGATCTCGATGCTGATGTCTTTGAGGTTGTTCACGCGCGCACCGTGCACGCGGATCAGATCATGGCTGTCGGCACCGTGCAGCGCACGCGACGGCGTGTTCTTCCTGGTGGCCATGCTCATCCTCCCTCGATCTGGGAGGCGGTGGCGGCACTCCTCGGTTGTGAGTCAGCTCGGGGCGACGATGGCTCAACGCAGCTCCTGGATGCGGATCAGGTTCCCCGCGGGATCGCGGACGGCGTAGTCGCGAATCCCGTACGGCTGCTCCGTCGGCTCCTGGACGACCTCGGCGCCGCTGGCCTGCAGCCGGTCGAAGGTACCGTCGAGGTCCTTGGTGGCCATGAGAATGATGGCGTAGGTGCCCTTGGCCATCATCTCGACGATGATGCGGCGCTCGTCTTCGGTGATGCCGGGGTCGGCGGTCGGCGGATGCAGGACGATGGACGTGCCGGGCTGGTCGGCGGGGCCGACCGTGATCCAGCGCATCCCGCCGTGCCCGACGTCGCCCCGGACCTCGAAGCCGAGGGTGTCGCGATAGAAGGCCAAAGAGGCGTCCGGGTCGTTGTGTGGAAGGAAGGTCCCGTAAATGGTGATGTCCATGACGGTCACGCTAGCTGCGACTCGGTGACCGGCGCTTCTCGATTCCTGACCGGTCTCGTCACCTGTTTCGTCACGCACGACGGCATCTCCGCCGTCGCGCGAGCTGACTGGCGCCGGTAGATGCTGGGCGGCACCCCGACCAGCTCGGTGAAGCGAGTGCTGAAGGTGCCAAGCGACGAGCAGCCGACCCCGAAACAGACCTCCGTCACGCTCAGGTCGCCACGACGCAACAGCGCCATCGCGCGCTCGATGCGCCGCGTCATCAGGTAACCGTACGGGGACTCGCCGTAGGCGAGCCGGAACTCCCGGCTGAAGTGGCCGGCCGACATGTGCGCGCCGCGGGCGAGCGCCTCGACGTCGAGCGGCTGCGCGTACTCTCGGTCGATGCGGTCGCGGACACGACGCAGCCGAGCGAGGTCGCTCAGGTGCTGCGCCGTGGCGGGTCTGCGGGTCACCTGCGACATCGTGCCACTCGCGCCAGCGTTGCTGGCGTCCCGCCCCACTCCGCGTACGCTCTGGCTTCGTCCGCCCCGCTAGGCGTCGCGACGTTCTTCGATGTGTTTCGTGGTGCGGTGCTGCATATTCATCACGACCGCCAGGACCACGGTGAGGATGCCCACGATGAACAGAATCAGTCCGAGTGTGTTGTCGTCGACGAACGAGAGGTTGACGTCCAATGCCCACATCAGGATGGCGCCGGCGACGACCAGCACGATCCCCAGCACTCCGAGACCCATGTCGTGCTCCCTTCAGGCGGCTCAGCAGGCAGATTACTCCATTGACGTACCCAGAACCGGTCGGTCTACGCGTGGATGCTGTTGCATGTGCAGGTTGAGGGCCACGACGGGGATGGGTCGAGCTGTCTTGGCCTGATACTCGGCGAACCCCGGGTAGCGATCCGCCTGGATGTCGTAGGTCTGTTTGCGCACGGCCTCGGGCAGGACTTCGGCATTTGCGGTGAGCGTCTCGCGTCCGATCTCCACCGTGACCTCATCCGGATGTGCGACGAGGTTGGTGAACCAGTCTGGGTTGGTGTCCGATCCCGCTGCTGAGGCGAACACGTAGACCCGGTCGGCCTCCTGGTCGGCCAGGTACATCACCGGGTTGGTGCGGGCCTCGCCCGACTTGGCACCGACGGTGGTAAGTAACAGCAGCGGCGCGTCCCCGAAGGAGTCGAGGGTTCCGCCCCTGGCGCGAAACTCCGCAATGTTCCTGGCGTTGTAGTCGGATGTCTCTTGCCTGTCCATGACAGCACGGTACGGCAGCCGGGGCGTCCGGCGTCATCCGCGCATGCAGGTCCCATTGCCCAGACGAGCCATTGGACGTCGTGAGGCGTTGTTGGCAGGATCGTCGCCATGCCCCGGGAAGAGATCTGGAATGTCGACGCGGCCAAGCGCTACGACACTCCCGGGATTGGAGTATTCGCTCCCGGTGTGTTGGGGCCGACTGTCGACCGTCTTGTCGACCTTGCCGCCGGCGGCCGCGCCTTGGAGTTCGCGATCGGGACCGGACGCGTGGCCGTCCCGCTGGCCGAGCGTGGCGTCTCCGTCACCGGCGTAGAGCTGTCGGTTCCGATGATCGACCAGCTCCGCGTCAAGGTCGACGAGAAGGCTATCCCGGTGGTCGTTGGCGACATGGTGACCGCTCGTGCGCCGGGGGAGTACACGCTGGTCTACCTCGTCTACAACACGATCTCCAACCTGCTGACTCAGGCCGAACAGGTCGCGTGCTTCCGGAATGCGGCGCGACACCTCACCCCTGGCGGTCGGTTCGTTATCGAGCTGTGGGTGCCTGAACTGCGCAAGCTTCCGCCGGGCCAGCAGGCCGTGGTCTGGCGTTGTGAGTCGGGATACATCGGGTTGGACACATACGACGTACTGCAGCAACACGTCGTCTCCCATCATTTCCGGTTCGGAGACGCCGAGCAGGCGCAGCTCTTCCGTAGCCCGCACCGCTACATCTGGCCTGCAGAGCTTGACCTGATGGCTCAGCTGGCGGGTTTCGAGCTGGAGTGCAGGCACGCGGACTGGTCGGGGGCTGAGTTCACGGCGGATTCTCGATCGCACGTGTCGGTTTACCGCATCACGTCGACAGAGCACGTCCCCAAACAAGTTGAATCTTCCACGTCGGCAGCATGAGGACGAGCTGCCCGGCCAGTCTGCTGAACCTCCCTTCAACCGAGCTTCAGAGTGGTCCACGGGTCATCCGTCCAAGGTCGCCGGCTGTACTCGATGCGTAGCCGCCCAGGGCGCGCCTCGACGAGCTGGCCGAAGACAGTTGCGTAAACGTCGTCGTCGTGCTCGTGGCGCACCACGAGCGCTGTCGGGTCGGCGGCGGGAGCCGCCTGCCGAAGAAGCGAACGCCAACCGTCGGGATACCCGCCCGACTCGAAGGCAGCCTGATGGCGGTCCGCTTTGCCGTCCTCGGCACCCCCCGACGTGAACATGTGCGTCCCGGGTTGCTCATCGTTGCGGGCCAGCGCCTTCCCGTCGAACACCCACGAGACCAACCGGTCCGGCGCGGCGAGGACGAGGGCGAAGCTCGCCATCCCGTCCACGGAGACGCGAAACGGCCAGTCGACGCCGTACTGGACCACGGCCAGGGGAAGCAGACCGCGGCTGGGTGCTCCGGGGTCGGCCTGTCGCTTGTGCGGCAGGTTCAGCACCAGAGCCGTCGCGCCGGTGCTGACGCGGGTCGCGCACCAGGTGCCTCCCGCAAGCCGGTCACGCCCTCCGACGACGTCGGCAAGGTCCGGCCACCACGCTTCGGGATCGTCGAACTCACGGGTGGTGATCTCGTCGCGGAGGGCCAGGATCTGCGGCGACCCCTTGCCGTCCCAACGGACCACGACCGTGCACATGTGGGTCATGCTGCCAACCGCAGGTGTCAAAGGCGACCCGCGCTCTCGCGACGAGGTCACCGCAGGTGGGGAATTACCTCTGCCGCCAAGCGCTCCATCTGTTCGCGGTCGGCCGGTACGTCGCGGCCGAGCGGGTTGAGCAGGATCATCTGGGCACCGGCGTCGCGCACCTCTTCCAGGCCACGAACGACATCCTCCGGGGTCCCGAAGACCGGTACCTCGTCGATGCCCGGCATCTCGCCGTAGATCCTCTGCAGTCCAAGGTGAACCTGCTGCTGGGCAACGGCGGGGTGGTCGTCCACGGCCAGATAGACCCGTTTGCCGATGCGGAATCGCTCGGGGTCACGCCCGCTTTCGTGGACCTCGCGCCGGACAACGGTCACCTGATCGGCGAACGCCTCCGTCGTTGACGAGCCGGCACCGAGGAACCCATTGCCGTGCTTGACAGCCCGTGCCAGCGCTTTCGGCGCACTGGCCCCGAACCAGATGGGCGGGTGCGGCCGCTGGACGGGCTTGGGCTGGATCGGTAGGTCGTCGATGTCGCGGAACTGACCGTGGAAGGTGACTCTCGGCTCGTCGGACCAGGCAGCCTTCATCAGATCGAGGCTCTCGGTGAACCGCGAGACGAATGTCGCCTTCTCGACGCCGAATGCGGGGAAGCGGCGGAAGCCCCCGCCAGCGGAGACGCCCATCTCGAGTCGGCCGTGACTGAGTCGATCGACCGCCGTCACCGCCGCGGCAAGCTGAAGCGGGTCATGCAGTGAGCTCACGATGACGCCGACGCCCAGCCGCAGGCGCTCGGTACACGCCGATGCATAGGCAAGCAATTCCAGCGGCGCGAGGAGCGGCGTCGGTCCGATCGTCTGTTCCAGCACCCAGCCGGACTCGAAGCCGAGCTCCTCGGCCCGCGCGAGGTAGGGACTTCACACCGGACGCGTCGAAGCGTCCGGTGTCGAGCTGCGGGATCGAGATCGCGAACTGCATACCTCAGAACGTAGCCCGCGCAGCCGTTGATGCCGAAGATGATCATCGTGTGCTGCTGAAATCTCGGCGTCGACCATCACCGACTCCGAGCCATGTTCCGGCAACTTAAACCTTCCATTCCTTACCCCCTTCTATCCGCAAGAAGTGGCAAGGGCCGATGGACCGCATTGAGTGGCCATGGCCGGTACGGATTCCGTCGCGAGGCGGCCTTCGAGAATATTCCCGGAGGCCGCCTCGCGCGCTTCTTTCGCGATGCAGATGCGACAGATTAGTTGACGACTACCTTGACGACCTGCCCGGCTGGGCCCGGAGCGGCCGAGTTAATGCTCACGTACATGGCACCGTCAGGACCCTGGGTGATACCACCGGGGAGGGGTATGTCTCCCAACCCGAGGTGCGACACGTGCGTCGGGTGGCTGAACGGGATTCTCACCAGATCTCCGGGCGGCCCGGCACTGTTCGGCGCGAACATTTCAGTGCCCCAAAAGTGGCCGCTGCTGTCGAACGTGCAGGCTGTCACCGTGGTCAGCCCGGACGCCCAGATCGTCGGTTTGGTCGGGTAGCTCGCGTTGGGGTCCACCCGCCACACGTTGGAATGGCCAGGGGAGTTCCCGAAGTTGTTCACCACAAGGTCCAGCGTCGCGACGTACAGCATCCCGTCCGGACCTTTGGCGATGCAGGTCGGTGTGGAGTCGTGCTTGGGGGTGTCGTTCGGAATCAACGCGACCACGCGGGTCCGTCCCGAGCCGGGCATGATCTCGCTGATCGTGTTCGCCCCCGCGTCGGCAACGAACGTCCGCACAACGCCGTGCATCCGGGTGATCAGCACACCGTACGGGTTGGAGTCGGGCAAGGGCTCGGCTACGTTCGGGTGGTTCTTCGTCCACCGCCACTGCCTGTTACCCACGTCACTGACGGTCGTGGACGCGCCGGTTCGGCGGTTCAGCTCGAACAGGCGGCCAATCTGCGGGTTCGTGATGCCGGTGCCCTTATTCGACTCACTCTGGATCATCCGCAGCTTGCAGTCGCCTGCAGAATGCGGAGGCGGCCCAACGCAACCCTGCCGCAGGACGGCAAGCCCCTCGGGACCCAGAACATCTGCCGGGGCCGGCGGCGGAGCCTCATGGGCGTACAGCGAAGAGAACTGGGTGGTCCACACCGGGGTGGTTGACCCCAGCTCGTAGCGCGACACCTGACCCGTATGGGTGAGCCCATGATCGCCGGACCCGGCCAACCCGGACTCGGACACATAAAAGTGGCCAGCACCATCGAATGCGACGCCACGCGGAGCGTTCAACCCGGTCAGCCACGGAGTGACCGTGATGGACGGCGCCGACTGCGCGGGTGCCCCCGCGAAAAGGCTCGCCGCCGTCATGACCACCGCTGCTGAGCCGGCGACAAATGCACTGTGTACCCTACGTCTGGCCCTCATCGAGCCTCCTAAACCCCCGGTGAATGGACGCGGCATAAGGGTGCGTGGACAAGCCGCAATGCTGCCAGTGATGGTTGCGCATCCAGTCGCGGACTGGCCATAGCCCTTTCGGGCCCCGATGGAGGCCTGGGTAAACCACCCTCGCTACCCAACGTCAACTGGTCATCCCGTGCTTCCGTCATGGTCACAGCCAGGATCTTCGGCTTCGCGAGCGGGGGTCTTCGCTCGCGATCGAGGCTCTCGATCGGCGTGGATTCGCCGATCGGTTCGGCTCAGAGGGGCAGGGACCCAAGTCGCGAGAGATCCCCTCTGCGTGCTGGCCCCTCGACTGGCCGCGGGGTGGTGATCAGGCTGGTTGCGCATTTGAGAGTGGCCGGCGTGCAGCATCCTGTGAACTTCGGCCCGATGGGTCGTCTCGTCGACAGCTCATGCTCGAAGTCGGACGTCGTCTGGCGACGACCCCCGCACGATGCGCCACGTTCACGGACTGGCACAAGGCATCCGCCGGAAGATACCCACGGTCGGGGCATTGGTGCACCTCCCACTCGGTGGCCGTGCTTCATCGCATCCTGGCGTCCTCGAGCGGCACGGCTGCTACGAATGACGTAGATGGGCCGCCCTGCCGGACGGCCCGCGATCCGTTTCTGGGCCGATTGTTGGTTGAGCTTGGAAATGGACGCCGACCACACCACCACCCGGGTCGGACCGAGGGGCGGGCAGGTACAGGTCCCCGGTCAAACGCATCGAGGCCCTCAACGGCATCGGGCACGCCGCCGTCAGCGTGAACAGCTGTGTCACCGCAAGTGTGGGGGGGACCATCTGCGGTGCAGACGACCCATCCCTGGGTCAGGCGACGACGCGCAGGGTCGCGAGGGTGGGGTCGTCGGCGTATGCGATGCGGTTGCCGGCCGCTGCTTGGCGTTGCAACGTGTCGAGCAGCTGGGGCGTGATGCGTTCGCCGGGGGCCAGGATGGGCACGCCTGGTGGGTAGATGGCCACCAGCTCGGCACTGATCCTGCCGATCGCTCGGTCGGCCGGTGCGGCGGTGCTGGGGGCGAAGAACGCCTCGCGCGGTGTGCAGGCCTGCTGGGGGGTGACGGTCCAGCTGGCGTGGGCTTGTGGTGGGCGGGCGGCACTTCGGCGCAGGTTGATGCTCTCAACGAGGGCGTCGGTCAACCGCCGTACCGTCTCCCTCGTGTCGGCGACGGTGACCGTCGCGACCAGAGTGTCGGGGTCTGCCATCTCCAGGGTGATCCCCTGTCTGTCCAGGTCGGCCCCGACGTCGATGCCGTCGGCTCCGGTTCCCGCGAGCATCAGGACCAGCTTCGCCGGGTCGAAGCGGCCCGGGTCGAAGTCCCTCGGTCCGGGGGTCGTCAGCCCGGGGCACGCCGCAACCAGCCGGGCGCGTGCCCCGGCGACAAGGTCTGCCAGGTCGCCGAGCAGACGCTCGCCGCGGCCGGCGAGGAGGCCACGTGACCCGTCGATGGAAGCCAAGATGGCGCCGGCCGGGCTCGTCGTGTTCGTCGCGTCGAAGCCCGCTTGCAGCCGATGTGCCGACAGCCGCGTCGTGGTGGCGAGCGCGATCGCGGCCTGGCTGTAGCCGGGTAAGGCCTTGTGTGCGCTGATGACCATCGCGTCCGCCCCGGCCGCCAGCGCGTGCGGCGGATACCCGGGGTGGAAGCCGAAGTGGGCCGCCCAGGCCTGGTCGACGACGAGCGGGACGTCGTACCGGTGCGCCGCATCGGCGAGCCGTGCCAGGTCGGCGACCGTGCCGAGATAGCTGGGTTCGCAGACCCACACCGCCGCGGCTTCGGGATGCGCCGTCAGCGTGGCGTCCAGCTGCGCCGGGGTTGGGGCCAGCGGAAGCATGGTGGTGTCGTCGATGCCGACCGGCAGCCACACCGGGTCCAGCCCGGTCAGGACCAGTCCACTCATCACCGAGCGGTGGATGCTGCGCGACATCACGATCCGCTCGCCCGGACGGCCCAACGCCAGCATCAGCGCCTGGTTTGCCTGGCTGGCCCCTCCGGTCCCGAACCGACACCAGTCCGCGCCCCACAGGTCCGCGGCCAGCGCCTCCGCCTCGAGGAGCAGGTCGCCGCTCAGCTTCATCGTGTCGAGCCCGGCGAACAGCGGCACATCGGTGTCCACCACCAGTCCGAGATCGGTGTCCAGGCTCCCCGTACGGCGCTTGTGCCCCGGCACCGTGAACGGCGTGTCGCCCCGGCGCAGCGCGTCGACGTAGGCGTCGACCAACGGGGTGCGGACGTGACTCGTCATCAGCTCTCCTCCAGTCGATGCCTGCCCATCATCGCCGGTGCACCGGGCAATGCGCCGGGCAGCGTGTCCTCTGGTCACAGCTCGCTGGGAACCTGCGGCGGCCGGGATGCGTCCGAAAGCCATGAAAAGGCGACCAGAAATGCGATACCTCACTGCCAGCTCATCGGTCGCATGCGGGCTACTTGCCCTGCTCGTGCTGCCCGGATGCACGGGCCGCGAGCACGGAGCCCTTTCCAGCGGGCCGGCGCCACCGCGAAGCGGCACCGTGCACGGAGCCCTGTTGCTCGTCGGTGGGCCGGCGCCCGGCAAACCCCGCGGAGTCGCCGGCACGGTCACCATGACCGGCTCGGTCACCCGCAAGGTCAGAGTCGACGACGCGGGCCATTTCGATACCTCCATGCCGCTAGGCCGATATCGGGTCGAAGGTCGCAGCCCCGTGTTCGGATCAGGCAAGTACCCATGCCAGGCACGATCGCTCGTGGTCGTCGTACCGCACCAGCCAACCAAAGCCAACGTCTACTGCCAAGCCAGGTAACCACTCTCCGGGAGGTGCCGAACCCGGGGCCCCAGGCCGGCGAAGGCTGCGGGGTTTCGGGTATACAGCGCCGTCGCCGCGGCCTTCCCGACGAGGTCGCGGTCGACTCGGTCACCATGTCCGCTCGCAGCTGGTCCGCACCTGACGAGCGACGCCGCCGAAAGCGCTCGACGACAGGCGCGGCTCCAGCAGGTGGAAGCAACGTTCCAACCGCTTGCCTTCGCATTGTCGGGGAGCTTCGTGGATATGATCATGGTGACCTCATTTCGTGGTGGTGTGGCCGCGTTGTTCGTGCCCGGCGGAGATGGTGGCGTGGCGGAAGCCGGGTGAGTAGGCCAGCTCGAACGCGCGGCTGGGTACGGTCGCGCAGAGTTGGGCGTAGAGGCCGCCGACGGAGAGCACGCCGCGCCACAGCAGGGCGTACTCCAGCGGGGTCGTGAGGTCGTGCCGGATGGTGGCGAATCGGGATTGGGTGAGGTGGGTCATCAGCGTGCGTAACCAAGTGGGTGAGTAGGTGAAGGTGTCCTCGGCGGTCGGCGCGACGACGGGATGGAGAAGTTCCAGCAGCAGTCCGGGATCGACCGTTGCGTGAGGGGCGAGCGCGCCGGCCCGGCGGGCCCATTCGACTGCGCCGGTGCCGTCGTCGGCCAGCACCGCGACAGCTAGCTGACCGAGTGCTTCAGGTGGCCCGTCGGGCATTGCGGCGACGGAACCGAAATCCAGCAGACCGAGTCGGCGACCTGCTAGCAGCAGAAAGTTGCCCGGGTGCGGGTCTGCGTGCATCCAGCCGGTGCAGGCGGCCGGGGCGTAGACCGCGTGGCCGATGAGTCGAGCCGCCAGGTTTGCGGCGTCGTCGTGGCTCAGTTCGCTCCAGCCGGATGGCAACCGAGCGGCATCGTCGTCGAGCAGGGTGGTAAGCGGGGACCCGTCTAGCCATCTGGTTACCAGCACGTGCGGCATGGCCGCGTAGACGCGCGGGACGATGACGCTGGTGCGCCCCGGTGGCTCCTGGGCCCCGGCAGCGCGCGCCAATGACAGCGCCTGCGGGATGGGTCGGGCGAAGGCGGCGGCGACGTGGCTCTGTACGTGACCCTCGCGGAGGTAGTCCAGTTCGTCGAAGATCCGGGTGGCAAGTTCGTCGGTCAGGCCACCGATGTCGAGTCCCGTTATGCGGGCCATGATGCGGCCGAGCACTCGCGCGGTGCGCAGGTCTGAGCGCAGCGCCTTGGCCACGCCGGGGTATTGCACCTTGACCGCGACATCGACGATGTTGCCGCGGTTGTCGCGCCATCGTCCGCGGTGGACCTGGCCGATCGACGCCGCCGCCGCCGGGGTGTCGTCGAAGTCGACGAGTCGCTGACGCCAATCCTTGCCGTAGGCGAACGAGAGATCGGCTGCTAGTACGCGATGGGCCACGGCTGCCGGCATGGCTGGGGTGGCGTCGGTGAGCCGGGTCAGGGCCGACCGGTACGGTCGGGCAACTTCTTCTGGGAGCGCGGCCTCAAAGATGGACAGTGCCTGCCCCAGCTTTGCTGCGCCGCCCTTGAGCTCGCCCAGGGTCGTGAACACTTGCGCGGCGCTTCGGGAGCTGATCTGTTCCGCGGTGGCGCTGGAGAGCCGGCTGGCCGCGGCGACTGTGCGCGCGGCGTGTTTCATCGGCAGCGCAAGCAGGCTACTGGTTCGCCGAAAGGTGCCGGTTGGTAACACCGATGATTCGACGCGGCGAGCACGTGCTGGGGCGTGGGCGGGGCCGGTGTTGAGCATCATGTTTGATCTCGATTCTGTTGTTGGGTCTGGTCGGCCGCGGCGGTTACTGGCCTTCGGCGGGGCGAAGTGACGGCGACGTGCGGTAGTCGCATCGCAACGCGCGCACTATCGCGTTGGCGACGGCATCGGGGTTATCGATGGCGATCGTCAGCGTGTGAGCACCCGGGAGGCGAAACCGCCGTCCCCGATATGCCGAGCTGAAGCGCCGGCGCGTTGGCTGTCCTCGGCCATTGCGTAGGCAGCCCTTCGCGTTCGGTGCACCGGCGTCAGTAGCCGTAGCTGTAGCTGTTACTGGACTTTGACGGAGCGGCGTTCGAGGCGCCTGCGCCCAGGCTGGGGGTGGCCACGAAGAAGTTCTGCACGCCTTGACCGGTGACGTGCCCTGGGCTGTCCTCGACGAAGGTGTAAAGAAAGTGGCCGTTGTAAGCCACCTGCTCACCGTTGGTGGTCTTCACCGAGCTGAGTAGGCCGGTGACACTACTAGCGGTCGGGGTAGCGGCAATCAAAGGCGGCCATAAGGCGGCGAGTTGACCGGTTACGTGGGAGGTAGTCGTCGTGTCTGGTTTGTAGATGTAGAGCGGCATTCCCTGCCCGTCGACCAAGATCATCTCGGTAGTTCCTTGCACGGTTGCTGTGGCGGTCTGCACCGTCGCCGCACTGGCTGGACCCCCCGCTGTGGTCATGGATCCGCCGGCCGACGGGCTCGAACTTCCCGAGGCGAAGGCGACAGTGAACCCGCCGATGGCCGCGGCGAGGGCAACAGCAATAGCAGCAATGGTGATACGTGGGTGTCGCATGATTCCTCATTTCTGTGTGACGCAACCACACCGTCGTCGCGTCGAACTCCGTGGTCGCCGTAGCCTTTTGGCGCACAGGCCAGACGCTGCGCGCGGTGCTCCTGGACTTGCACTGAGTAATACGGTCGCGGGTTACACGTGGACGCGAACAAAGGTCCGGACCGATGCCGGGAGGTCGGGAACGCCGCCACGGCGTCGTGCCCCAGTCGCTGTGCTGCACCGCGGCGCCCACAACCGGCACCACGGCCGCGCGGACGCCTGAACGCCGTCCGAGGGCGTCGTTTGTGGGCCGGACAGCTCCTGCCGGTGCCCTGCTTGGCGGAGCCGTACGTCGCCTCGACCGTCGCGTCTACTTCGAAGAATCACACCGGGCCCACATTGCCCAGGGGCAGTATGCGCCGGCGTTGCCTATGCCGCAGGTGGCGGCTCGCTCGCTGTCGCCTCAGGCGCGCGGTCGAGGACGACTAAACAGCTCATGGCGATGCGGCGATTCAGCGTCGGCACCCGTAGCGCGGTGATCCACGTCGAGTCGAGTATCCAACGGGCCGTGAGTGTCGTCGCGGCAATGGCGGGATGCGCTTGCGCCGGGCGGAGGTCGGCCTCGAGCTCACACACGATCGGATGCTCGATTCCCTTGACCTGCAACTGCCCGACAGCTCTCCAGCCGGTCGGGACGCAAATCAGCATCTGCGACCGGAAGCTGATCACCGGATAGCCCTCGGTGTCGAGGAAGCCGGGACCTACGAGCAGCCTGTCGAGCATGCGATTCCCGGTGCTCACTTCGTTCGCAACGGCCGTTAGATGTGCCCTCGAGTCTTCGATTGACCCGGCCACGCTCACCGTTCCGGTTAAGGGCAGACGCCCCCGAACGGATCTGCCCGCAAGCGTCCGGTAAATGATACGTGCGAGCGCACCGGGTCGACGTGCCAATCACCGACCGGCACAGCGAAAAGATCTTGGCTTGCAGAGCGGATATCGGATGTGGGCGCTCTCATGATGCTTCTCCTTCGCGTGGGTAGCGATCCCGTTTGAGATGTGCGCCCGAGCGAGCCTGGACGCAGGTGACTCCGGTGAGCCATCTAGGACAGATAGCCATCGGAGTTACGGGCCGGCCGGCACCAGCCCGGGACGTGTCACCGGCCAAGGCGTACAGAACTTCTTCGTAGCCACCCCTGGCATGTCAGCTCCTGCGCAGTCCGCTCCCTCGTCGACCTCCAACCGCTATGGCTACTGAGAGCAGCACGGAAAAGCTGAAGGGAACAAGGTGGCTGGTGAGCAGCGCAGGCAGATGGCTGCGAGGGGGTCCCGGCGCACCACCGCGGCCGTCTCGCACGGTCGCAGAGGTGTTGGGCTCAGGCAGCGAAGGTAGCTGCGGCCACGGCGGATCCGGCGGGGTTGACGAGTTCGGCGCCCCGCAGCCGGCTGACGTTCACCGCGCCGATGGCTCTGGAGAACTGGCCAACCCCGTTGTGAATGGTGAAGGTGCCGAACGCGACGGTTGTGCCGTCATCGACCTGAAGCATGCACTCGATCCGGCCCTCGTAGTTGGGAACGTCCACGTTCATGAACACCCAGGACGGATGCCCGCGGTACGCGACGATCTGCCCCAGCACCCGCCCGCGCGTGGTCTGGAAGGTTCCGGTGCGCAGCACGGTTCCGTGGGGTACCTGAGCGGTAGCGGACGGCGCCGTAGCTGAGGTACCGAGTTTCTCGGTAGCGACGACGGTTCCTGCCACCAGCACCGCCGCGGACGCGGCCGCTACCAGGGCAACCCGCAAGCGGCGGGCCGGGACCGGGCGAAGCTCAGCCGAGGTCGGGGGATTCGCCTGCTCGGAGAGCCGCTGGAACAGGTCCTCCACGAACGCCTCGGTGGGGCCCGCCTCGCCTGGACGAGCCGCCCTCAGTGCGATCGCGGTCCGCACCACTTCAGCGTCATCGGGGTCGGCGCGAAACCGCTTCGGGCGCCGCCCGGCGGCAATTGCGTCGACAATGGCAGACAGCCGGCGGCGGGTCACGGCGCCAGCTCCAGGTCGAGGCTGGCGGCCATCCGCAGCGCGCGGTGTTGCAGCACCTTTGCGTTGCTGACAGTGATCTGCATGGTGTGCGCTGCCTCCTTTATCGAGCATGCCTCGAGGAACCGCAGCTCCAGGATGCGCCGGTAGCGCTCCGGCAGGGCTTCGAGAATTCTGGCGGCTCGCGCCGGTGCATCGCTCGGCGGCTCAGACCCAGGTGGCTGGGTCAGGTAGGCGAGGTCTGTCTCGGGATCGATCGCGGTGACTGGCTGACCGAGGCGACGACGCCAGTGCGAGGCAAGGACCGTCTTGGCGGTGAGCAGCAGATACGCCCGCACCTCTCCCTTTGAGGAGGACAGCCGCAGTGGCCGCAGCGCGGTGGTGAACACCTCCGAGGTGAGCTCCTCGGCGTCCGCGCGGTTCCCGACCCGCGCGTACATCAGCCGGTAGAGCCGGTCGACGTTGTCGCGATACACCGATTCCCAATCGCCGTACGCGTCATCGTCAACCACGTGAAGGTACGGGACGTCGCCGCCGCTCACCATGGGCGGTGGGCGCAGGGCTCGTCGGGAGGATCGCGATGAGTCAATCATGTCACCTGGTAATAGGGGCCGGGGTTACAACTGATTGCGACCGGACGTGCAGCGACCCCGCCGAGCACCTCGGCGGGGTCGCCCGCTGTTGCTGCGCTAGTTGGAGTTCCCGGGCCTGAGCAGGTCCCAACCGTTGCCCCACGACGGTGCGTCCAAGTCAATGGCCCGCGCGACGGGCGTCACGACCGGTGATGGTCGCCGCAGGCTGGCCCACAGCATCCCGACACTGACGGTGACGAGTCCGGCTTCCACCACGAGCGCGAGGGTGCCGACCCAGTCAGACCAGTTGCCGATGTCGCCCGGATCCCCGGGAACCCCCACGGTTCGGGATGCGAGGAAGCCGAGGAAGGGCCCGACACCCAGCAGGACGCCGGCGGCCCAGCCCAGCCTCGCCGTGCGTGGCCAGATCAGCGCTGCTGCCGTCAGCACGCCGCCGACCTCAATCAGCCGGTAGGCCCAGCCGAGCCAGTCCGGGGCGGTGAACGCTGTGATGCCGCCCTGATCGGCGACGTGGGCGGTCGCGATCGCGAGGGCGAGGGCCGCCCCGGCAAGGCGGACCATCACCGCTGGTACGCCGATTGGGTCGGACCGCATCGCGTCCCGACGTAACCGGTCTAACGTGGCTTGCTCCGACATTTGTGCTCTCCGTGTCCGTAGGTCCGCCTGCAAGCAAGGCTCACCGGCAAGACGATCGTTTCTGTCATGGGCTGATACGTCGACGAGTTACGTCGACGTCGTTCCTGGTAGCGGGGCGACAGCTCTGCTGCTGCCATTGACCGCCCAGCGGCGAGCGCATCGATCAAGGCGACAACCGGCGACCGGTCACGGTCCCATCTCCACCGGACCTAAGGCCTGCGCAGGGCCCGAGCCGAAGCTACCAAGGCGGCCGAGGTAGCGGCTGCTGCGGTTGCCAAACCCCGACGTTGTCGACCTGGCGGCATTCAAGACGAAAGGCAAAAGCCCAGGTCAGCGCCGCAATTCGCATGGCGCCCCCGGCAGGATTCGAACCTGCGCTCCCGCCTCCGGAGGGCGGTGCTCTATCCCCTGAGCTACGGGGGCCCGCGGCGCACACAGGGTAGCAGCGAGGAGCGGTCCGGCCACAACCGCAGACCGGCACGTTCGCGCGTGGTCCGGGTCCCGCTGCTCGTCCTGGTGGTGGACGACGTCGCGGACATCCGGGACCCCCATGCCGTGCGCCGTGCTGGTGCGCACGGTTCGGGGCGTGGTCACGGGCTGAGTCGGCGATGCGCGTCGATAGGATGACCCGGTGACGCCCGAAGAGCTCTCCGTGACGATCGCCGGCGCCTTGGGGGCGCTCGTGCGTCGCGGAGCCGTGGCGTACGACGGCGAGCTGCCCGATCGGGTCACGGTAGAGCGGCCTAAGAACAAGGAGCACGGCGACTACGCGACGAACGTGGCTCTGCAGCTCGGCAAGCGGATGGGCGTGGCTCCCCGCGAGCTGGCGGAGCTGCTGGCGACGGAGCTGAAGGCGTTCGACGGCATCGCGGGCGTCCAGGTGGCGGGCCCCGGCTTCATCAACATCAGCGTCGAAGCGGCCGCCCAAGGGGAGGTCGCACGGGTCATCGCCGCGGCAGGGCCGTCGTACGGCGATGGCGACGCGCTGGCCGGCACGAGGATCAACCTCGAGTTCGTCTCCGCCAACCCGACAGGTCCTGTCACGCTGGCCTCCGCTCGGTGGGCGGCGATGGGCGACTCGCTCGCGAGGATCCTGGAGGCGGAAGCGGCCACGGTGGCCCGCGAGTACTACTTCAACGACAGCGGCGCACAGATCGACAGGTTCAGTGCCTCACTCTTCGCCGCAGCCAAGGGTGAGCCGACCCCCGAGGGCGGTTACGCCGGTGCCTACATCGCCGAGCTCGCCGCTCAGGTCGTCGAGGCACACCCCGAGGTCATCACGCTCGGCGACGGCGAGGCCAAGGAGCTGTTCCGCGCGACCGGCGTGGAGATGATGTTCGCCGACGTCAAGGCCACCCTGCACGAGTTCGGTGTCGACTTCGACGTCTACTTCAGCGAGCGAAGCCTGCACGAGAGCGGCGCCATCGACGCCGCTATCGAGCGGCTCAAGGCCGGTGGCCTCACGTACGAGGCGGACGGTGCCCTCTGGCTGCGCTCGACGGACTACGGCGACGACAAGGACCGGGTGATCGTCAGGTCCAACGGCGTGCCCACCTACTACTGCGCCGACGCCGCCTACTACCTCGACAAGCGGGGGCGTGGGTTCGACAAGGTCATGATCGTGCTGGGCGCCGACCATCACGGCTACGTCGGCAGGTACCGGGCCTTGGCAGGCGGGTTCGGAGACGACCCCGACGTGACCCTCGAGATCGTCATCGGCCAGATGGTCAACCTGCTCCGCGACGGCGAGCCCGTGCGGATGAGCAAACGGTCCGGCGACGTCCTCACGCTCGAGGACCTCGTCGACGCCGTCGGGGTGGACGCCGCCCGGTACGCGCTCGTCCGCTACTCCAACGACTCCACGATCGACATCGACCTCGACCTGTGGGCCCGCCAGAGCAGCGACAACCCGGTGTACTACGTCCAGTACGCGCACGCCAGGCTCGCCTCGATCGAGCGCAACGCGGAGCAGCTCGGGTTCTCCCTCGACACCCTCGCGTTCGACCCGGGGTTGCTGTCGCACGAGCGAGAGGGCGACCTGCTACGGGCGCTCGCCGACTTCCCGTCGGTCGTGGCCACCTCGGCGGAGCTGCGGGAACCGCATCGGGTCGCCCGTTACCTCGAGGCGACCGCCGCGACGTTCCACCGGTTCTACGACGACTGCCGTGTGCTGCCGCTCGGCGACGAGGAGGTCACCGACGTACATCGGGCACGGCTGGTCCTGGTCACCGCGACCCGGACCGTCCTTGCGCACGGTTTGGAGCTGCTCGGCGTCTCCGCGCCCGAGCGGATGTAGTGGGCACGATCGGGGACCCGCGGGATGCCCTTGTGGTCCCGTCATGGCTGGCGCAACCCCACGATCCCAACGCGCTGGTGCCCCGGTTGTGGTCGTCCGGGGTCGTCAAGACCGAGCCCGGAGAGGTCACAGTCGCGGGCGTCGGCGTCTGCGAGCTGGCTCAAAAGTTCGGGACTCCCACGTACGTCGTCGACGAGGCTGACTTCCGCAGCCGCGCAGCTGACTTCCGGGACGCCTTCGCCGGGTGTGACGTGTTCTATGCCGCGAAGGCGTTCCTGTCGGTCGAGGTCGCGCGCTGGGTCGCCGACGAGGGTCTGGGGCTGGACGTCTGCTCCGCCGGGGAGCTTGTCTGTGCATTGCGTGCCGGCTTCGACCCGGCCCGGATCGGGTTCCACGGCAACAACAAGAGCCTGACCGAGCTCAGCCGGGCCGTGCAGACGGGCGTCGGCCGGGTGATCGTCGACTCGATGTCGGAGATCGAGCGCCTCACCGCTCTCGCTGCGGGGGCCGGCGTCGTGCAGGGCGTGCTCGTCCGGGTCAAGCCCGGCGTCGAGGCGCACACCCACAGCTACATCGCCACCGCGCACGAGGACCAGAAGTTCGGTTTCTCATTCGCGGACGGCGATGCCTGGGAGGCGATGCGAGCGGTCGAGGCAGCCGCGCCCCTTCGCCTCCTCGGACTGCACTCGCACATCGGCTCACAGATCTTCGACACGGCGGGCTTCGACGTTGCGGTACGTCGACTGCTGGCCCTGTACGCCGACGGGCTGACCGCCGGGATGAGGCTCGGCGAGCTGGACCTCGGTGGTGGGTTCGGCATCCCCTACACAACCCGGGACGACCCGCGCGAACCTGCCGACCTGGCCGGCTCGATTCGTGGGGTCGTAGCCGATGCGTGCCACGCCCTGGGCATCGACGAGCCGCGGCTGTCCATCGAGCCGGGCCGGGCCATCGCCGGGCTGTCGACGTTCACGCTCTACGAGGTGGGCACGGTCAAGACAGTCCGTCTCGACCGCGGAGACAGCCGGCTCTACGTCGCGGTCGACGGCGGGATGAGCGACAACATCCGCGCCGCGCTGTACGACGCGGACTTCTCGTGCACTCTCGCCTCGCGGCGCTCGGCGGCACCTGCCACGTTGGCCCGTGTGGTCGGAAAGCACTGCGAGTCCGGCGACATCGTTGTCAAGGACGAGTTCCTGCCGGCTGACGTGCGCCCCGGCGACCTGCTCGCGGTCCCGGGGACCGGCGCCTACTGCCGCTCGCTCGCAAGCAACTACAACCACGTGCCGCGCCCTGCCGTCGTGGCCGTCAGGTCGGGTCACGCGCGGCTTATGATGAGACGCGAGACCGAGGACGACCTGCTGCGTCTGGATGTGCCATGACCGACGCCGTGCGGGTGGCGCTGCTCGGCTGCGGAGTGGTCGGCAGTGAGGTCGCCCGGCTGCTGCTGAGCCAGTCTGCCGATCTCGCCGAGCGGGTGGGTGCCCCGGTGGAGCTGGCCGGCATCGCCGTACGTCGGATCGACAAGGAAAGGTCCACCGACGTACAGCCCGAGCTGTTCACGGCCGACGCCGCGGGACTTGCCACCCGAGACGACGTGGACGTGGTCATCGAGGTGATCGGCGGCATCGAGCCGGCCCGGTCGCTGATCCTTTCGGCGCTAGATGCAGGCGCATCGGTCGTCACCGCCAACAAGGCCCTGCTGGCCGAGGACGGTGGCACCTTGTTCGCGGCCGCCGAGAAGGCGCAGCGCGACCTGTACTTCGAGGCAGCCGTCGCCGGTGCCATCCCGATCATCCGTCCGCTCCGGGAGTCATTGGCCGGCGACTCGGTGAACCGCGTTCTCGGGATCGTCAACGGGACCACCAACTTCATCCTGGACATGATGGGAACAGCCGGCGTGGACTTCGCCGCGGCGCTCGAGGAGGCCCAGGCGCTGGGTTTCGCGGAGGCTGACCCGACAGCCGACGTGGAAGGGTTCGACGCAGCGGCGAAGGCGGCGATCCTGTCGAGTATCGCCTTTCATACAAGGGTTTCCTCAGCCGACGTCCACCGAGAGGGAATCACGGACGTCGGCCTCCGAGACCTGGAGTCGGCGCGACGCCTCGGCTGCGTCGTCAAGCTGCTAGCCATCTGCGAGCGTGGCCGGGACCGGTCCGGGAGCACGACGGTCTCCGTCCGTGTGCACCCCGCGATGATCCCCGCCGAGCACCCGCTCGCGAGCGTGCGGGGCGCCTTCAACGCGGTCTTCGTCGAATGTGCAGCCGCCGGGCAGCTGATGTTCTACGGACCCGGCGCAGGGGGAGCGCCGACGGCAAGCGCGGTCCTCGGCGACCTGGTGACCGTGGCGCGCCACCGGCTGTCGGGCATCACCGGGGCCGGCGAGTCGGTGTACGCCGACTGCCGGGTGGTGCCGATGGGGGCGACAGAGACGCGCTACCACGTGGTCCTCGACGTCGAGGACAGGCCAGGTGTGCTGGCCAGTGTCGCGCAGCTCTTCGCCGACGAGGGAGTGTCCATCGAGACCCTCCAGCAGGATGGACGCGGCGACGAGGCCCGCCTCGTGGTCGTTACCCACAGTGCCCCCGACAGCGTGCTCAGGCACACCGTCGGGTCTCTCGCCGCACTCGAGTCGGTGCATGCGGTGACATCGGTGCTCCGCGTTGAAGGTTTGACATGACCCCGCGTGGCGCGCCTTCCTGGCGTGGAGTCATCGCCGAGTACGGCGACCGGCTGCCCGCGATCGCGGAGGCTAACCGGGTGACCCTGGGCGAGGGAGGGACGCCGCTGGTCCGATCCCGCTGGCTCTCCGGGCTTACCGGCTGCGAGGTGTGGCTCAAGGTCGAGGCGGCCAACCCCACAGGCTCGTTCAAGGATCGCGGGATGACGGTCGTCGTCTCGCACTCGCTGGAGCAGGGCGCCGCGGCGGTGGTGTGCGCCTCCACGGGCAACACCTCCGCCTCGATGGCGGCGTACGCGGCACGAGCCGGCCTGACTCCCGTCGTCCTCGTCCCTGATGGCGGGATCGCCCGCGGCAAGATGGCCCAGGCCGTGATGCACGGGGCTCGGATCGTCAGCCTCCGCACCGGCTTCGACGGCTGCCTCGAGCTGGCCCGCGAGCTCGCGGCGAGCTACCCGGTGACGCTCGTCAACTCAGTCAACCCACTGCGACTCGAGGGTCAGAAGACCGCGGCCTTCGAGATCGTCGACACCCTCGGCCGAGCCCCGGACGTGCACGTCCTGCCCGTCGGGAACGCCGGCAACATCGCGTCGTACTGGAAGGGCTTTCGAGAGTACGTCGACGCCGCCCGCTGCACGTCGACGCCGGCGCTCTGGGGCTTCCAGGCTGCCGGCGCAGCACCCCTGGTCAGCGGAACGGCGGTCGCGAGTCCCCAGACCGCCGCATCCGCGATCCGGATCGGGAACCCCGCTTCCTGGCATCTGGCCGAGGCGGCCCGCGACGAGTCCGGTGGACTGATCGCGGCCGTGAGCGACCAGGAGATCCTGTCCGCACAGCAGCAGCTCGCGGCCGTCGACGGCGTCTTCGTGGAGCCGGCATCCGCCGCCGGCGCGGCGGGTCTGGTCGCCCGTCACGGGAACGGAGTGGTGGAGCCCGAGATGACGATCACGGTCACGCTGACAGGTCACGGTCTGAAGGACATCGAGACCGCCCTGAAGTTCCGGGGTGACCTGGTGGACGTCGTGGTGGATCCCGAGGTCGCCCAGGTGGCCGAGGCGGCCGGGCTCGACCGTGGCTGATTTCGTCGCCGGCTCGGTGACCGTGCGAGCGCCTGCGACGAGCGCGAACCTCGGACCAGGCTTCGACAGCCTGGCGCTGTGCCTCGACCTCGCCGACGTGGTGACGGCCGAGGTGACGAGGGCGGGAACCGAGGTCGTCATCGTGGGGGAGGGCGCCGCCGAGCTGCCCAGCGACGACACCAACCTTGTGGTGAAGGCGATCCGCGGCGCCCTCGACAGTCGGCAGGTGCCGCAACCGGGCCTTCGGCTCACCTGCCGCAACGCCATTCCCCAAGGTCGCGGCCTCGGCTCGTCGGCGGCTGCCATCGTCGCCGGGCTGCGACTGGCGGAGTCGCTCGTCGGGGGCATTGCGGTCGGCGACGAGGAGGCGCTGGCGGCGGCGACGGCGCTCGAGGGTCATGTCGACAACGTGGCCGCCTGCTTGCTCGGCGGCCTTGTCGTCGCCTGGACCGAGCAGGGCGGGCCCCGCGCGGTCCGGCTCGACGTCGACCGCACCGTCATACCCGTCGTGTTCTGCGCGCCCGACCCGCTCGGCACCCCGCTCACCCGCAGCCTGCTCCCGTCGGTGGTGCCACACGCGGCGGCCGCGGCGAACTCGGCTCGCGCCGCCCTGCTCGTCGTGGCGCTCACGGCTCGTCCCGACCTGCTTCTCTCCGCGACCGTCGAGTACCTCCACCAGGAGGCCAGGCGCCACGTGATGCCGGCGTCGATGCGACTCGTCGAGACGCTGCGCCGGCTCGGGGTGGCGGCTGTCATCTCCGGAGCCGGCCCGTCGGTGCTGGCGCTATGCACGGGGCGGCAGGTTGACGAGGCCGTCCGCCAGGCGCCGCCCGGCTGGCGCCCGATTCGCCTCGCCGTCGACGTCCGAGGGGCTGGTACGGAACGCGCCGACCCGGGTCGGGAATAGGGATCGACCCGGCGGCGTTTGACCGTCTGTCGACGACCTTTATGGCACGCCGGTAGGGCATACCGCCGCAGCAAGTGCTAATGTCTGCGACATCGGCTGGATTCGTCAGCCGGACTTTCTCGCGGATCGCAGAGATCGGCCAGCACCTCGCCTCGGACAGTCCACCGCGTATTCCAACGCGGCCCATGCAGTGCTGAACGCATCATTCCTGCGCCCGCACGAGCATTTACCTCTATCAATGGGCGCAAGACTCTTACTGCGCACCAGACGTGGGAAGGACCTCACGTGACCCAGACAGCCGACACCGCCGCTTCCTCCGCGGGCTCGACAAGCCGCGGACAGCAAGATGGCCTCAGCAAGATGCTGATGTCGGATCTCAAGAACCTCGCCGGAAGGCTCGGTATCAAGGGCACGGCCGGTATGCGCAAGAGCGCGCTCGTCGACGCCATCACGTCCGCCCAGTCGGGCGGGGCGCGCTCGTCCGCGCCTGCAGTTGCGAACACCTCCTCGGCGCCCCCAACTGCGGTGACCGCCTCGGCGCCGGCCGCAGAGCAGACCCAGGGCAGGCGCGAGCCCAGGCACGACAAGAACCGGCCGTTCCAGAACCACGGCAACACCCCGGACCAGCCGCCGACGAGCGACGAGCGGAACGGCCAGCCTCAGAACGGCCAGCCTCAGAGCGGCCAGAGCCAGCGCTCCCAGCAGCAGAAGTCCCAGAACCAGCAGGTCCAGCAGCAGACCACGCCGCAGCAGGACACCGAACCCGAGCGCTCGCCCAGCCAGTATCGGGAGAGCCAGTCCCGCGAGAGCCAGTCCCGCGACAGCCAGGGGCAGAGTCAGTCCCGCGAGAGCCAGGGGCAGAGCCAGTCCCGGGAGAGCCAGGGGCAGAGCAACCAACCGTCGAGCGGTCAGTCCCAGGACCGGGACTCACAGTCCCGCAACAGTCGGCGCCGAAGCCGCAGCCGGGACCGCTACCGCGAGCGGGACAAGCGGCCCACGACGAGCGGCGGCGACAGCGAACCGCAGGTCAGCGACGACGACGTACTGATCCCCGCGGCCGGCATCTTGGACCTCCTCGACAACTACGCATTCGTCCGGACGACGGGATACCTGCCCGGGCCGACGGACGTCTACGTCTCTCTCTCGATGGTCCGCAAGTTCGGCCTGCGCAAGGGTGACGCGATCACCGGGATGGTCAGGCAGGGACGCGAGGGTGAGCGCCGGGAGAAGTTCAACCCGATGGTGCGCATCGACAGCGTCAACGGTGCCGACCCGGAGGCGGCCAAGAACCGAGTCGAGTTCTCCAAGCTGACGCCGCTCTACGCAGCCGACCGGCTGCGCCTGGAGACCGAGCCCAACCAGCTCATCGGCCGCCTCATCGACATCGTGGCTCCCGTTGGCAAGGGTCAGCGCGGCCTGATCGTGAGCCCCTCCAAGGCCGGGAAGACCATCGTGCTGCAGTCGATCGCCAACGCGATCACGACCAACAACCCCGAGTGTCATCTGATGGTCGTGCTCGTCGACGAGCGGCCGGAAGAGGTCACGGACATGCAGCGGGCGGTCAAGGGCGAGGTCATCGCCTCGACGTTCGACCGTCCGGCGGAGGACCACACGACGGTCGCCGAGCTCTCCATCGAGCGTGCCAAGCGTCTCGTCGAGCTCGGACATGACGTCGTCGTGCTGCTCGACTCGATCACCCGCCTCGGCCGCGCCTACAACCTCGCTGCTCCGGCGAGCGGCCGCATCCTCTCCGGCGGTGTCGACTCGTCGGCGCTCTACCCGCCGAAGCGCTTCTTCGGCGCGGCCCGCAACATCGAGGACGGCGGCTCGCTGACGATTCTGGCGACCGCGCTGATCGAGACCGGGTCCAAGATGGACGAGGTCATCTTCGAGGAGTTCAAGGGCACCGGGAACATGGAGCTCAGGCTGCGCCGAGAGTACGCCGACAAGCGGATCTTCCCTGCCATCGATGTGGACGCCTCCGGCACCCGCCGCGAGGAGCTGCTGATGGCGAAGGACGAGCTGCAGATCGTCTGGAAGCTGCGCCGCGTGCTGTCCGCGCTTGACGGGCAGCAGGCGCTCGAGCTGCTGCTGCAGAAGCTGCGGCAGACCAAGAGCAACGTCGAGTTCCTGATGGAGGTCAACCGAACGACCCCGACGGCCTCAGGGCTGCGAGGCTCGGACGACGACTGACATGACCACCGCCCACGACTTCAGCGCCACCACCATCGACGGGGACCTTCAGCCGCTCGGACACTACGAGGGCCAGGTCGTGCTCGTCGTGAACACGGCATCGAAATGTGGTAACACCCCGCAGTACGAGGGCCTGCAGCGCCTCTACGAGAAGTACGCCGAGAGGGGGCTCGCGGTCCTCGGCTTCCCGTGCGACGAGTTCGGCCACCAGGAGCCGGGCGACGAGGCGCAGATCAAGGCGTTCTGCTCGACGACGTACGACGTGACCTTCCCGATGTTCGCGAAGGTGGACGTCAATGGCGAGGACGCCCACCCGCTGTTCCGGTGGCTGACACACGAGCGACCCGCGGACTCGGGCGCCGCGGTCGAGTGGAACTTTACGAAGTTCCTAGTCGCCCCCGACGGACACGTGGTGAAGCGCTACGCCCCCAAGACCGAGCCGGCTGACATCGTCGCCGACATCGAGCCCCTCCTCCCGTCCTCCGGCGGAGGGGATCACCGCGCCACAGTCGAATGAAGTCCAAGCCCAGTCCGGATGAGTCCAAGCCAGTCCAAACGAAAGTCCGAGCCCCCAGTCCAGCGAAAGTCCGAGCCCAGTCCAATGAGCTGGTAAGGAACGAGCTGGTAAGGAACGAGCTGGCTGGCTTCCGCCGGGGCAATGTCAAGCGGTGTTAGCAACGGTGTGGGTTTCAGGCTGCGGTGAGCAGCTGGTTGAGTCTGGCTGCTGGGGTTTGGAGGTTCAGGGTGGGGCGGGGCCTCTTGTTGAGGGTGGCGGCGACTCGGCGGAGGTCTTCGGCGGTGAACCGGGACAGGTCTTCGCCTTTGGGGAACCAGAACCGGAGGAGCCGGTTGGTGTTCTCGTTGGTGCCGCGCTGCCAGGGCGAGTGCGGGTCGCAGAAGAACAGCTTCGTCTCGAGCGCGAGCTGGATCTGACGGTAGCCGGCTAGCTCGCTGCCGCGGTCCCAGGTGATCGAGCGGCGCAGATGGTCGGGCAGATGTCGCATCTCGGCGATCATCGCAGCGGCCACAGCGTCGGCGTCGTGTCGGTCGGGCAGGTGCAGCAAGATGGTGAACCGAGTGCTGCGTTCGACCAGGGTGCCGATCGCCGACTTTGACGCCGGCCCGACGATCAGGTCGCCTTCCCAATGCCCGGGCACGGCCCGGTCGGCGATCTCGGCCGGGCGTTGGCTGATGGTGAATGCCTGTTTGTAGGGGCTGCTGGCGTGCCGGTCCTGGCCGCGCGCCACCCGGGACCGACGTTTCAGGCTGAGCTGACGACGCAGGTCTTGGCGCAGGCTGCCACGTGCCTGCACATACAACGCCTGGTAGATCGTCTCGTGGCTCACCCGCTCAGTGTGGTCGCCGCCGGCATCGACAGCGAGCACCCGGGCGATCAGCCGCGGCGACCAGCCATCATCCATCCACGTCTCGATCCGACGGCACAGCCGCCGGTTCTCAACCAGCTTGAACGGCTTGGGTCGGCGCCTAGCCTGTGCGGCAGCCCGGTCCGCGACCGGAGCGTGGTACTCACCGTTGCTGCTACGGTAACGGCCCAACTCACGCCACACCACCGACCGGTCCCGCTCGACCAGACGGCCGATCTCGGCATAAGACAGGCCACGGCGGTAGCCAGCCTCGATCACCGCCCGATCCTGGGCGCTCAACCGCCGTCGACCCGGCGCCGCCATCGACAACTCAGCCGCAGCGGCCTCACCCAGACCCCCATAACGGCCGTGCGAAAGAACCAGATCCATCCGGCCACACTGGCCCCACCAACGCGACGCGGTCGCCTTCGCCACGCCGACCTCAGCACCCGCCTTCGTCAGCGACACACCAGAACAAACCAAAGCCAGATACCGGTCACGGGTACCAGCAGGAATACGTCTTCGCACCAACACTCCAATCATCGAGCGTTGCTACGACCGTATGAACCTGCCGGCACGGGACCCGACCACAGCGGTCCTTACCAGTTGGGGTAGCCGTGGCGGGGCCCTCAGCCACCACTGTTGGGGTAGTAATGGCGGGTCGTCAGCCACCGGTCGTCGATCCGCCCCTCGAGATGATTGGCAGGGTCGGCCGTACGACGCCGAGGTGTGCGTAGCCACGCAGCACCGCCTCGCCGAGATAGTGAGACGCAAAGGGCCAGCCCGTTGCGCCGCCAGCAGCCTGGGCTTCGGAACCCGTGCTCACCGCGAGCGGCGCCGGGCGGACCGCCTGCTCGCCCGCCGACAACGCCTCGTCGGCTGGGACCCCGGCTGCCGCGAGCACCCTGATCATCTCCGCGACATCGGCGATGTCGTCGCGCTGCGCCTCGACGAAGGCGCGGTCGACGACGGTGCCGTGCCCGGGTACGACGAGGGAGCCGGCACCGAGCAGGCCGATCACCAGGTCGAGGGTCGGTGCCCACTCCAAGGGCCAGCAGTCGCCGCCGAAGGACGGGGTGGCGTCGCGGTCCGCGGACTCCTCGACGAGATCACCGGCGAAGAGCACGTCGGCGTCGGGCACCCGCAGCACCAGGTCTCCGTCCGTGTGACCCCGGCCGGGGTAGACCAGCTCGACGTAGCGGTCACCGAGGTCGATCGTCGCAGCCGAGGAGAAGGTCCTGTCGGGCAGCCTGGGCTCAGAGTCCAGCACGCCCTGGAGGACCTTCCGGGTGATCTCGGGTTGTGCGGGATCGAGCAACCCGCCTGCCTCGACCGCCTGTTTGATCCGGTCGACGGCGGCAGGGATCCCGGCTGCGGCGTTCTCGTGCGCATGGATCATTGCCCCGTCGAAGGCGCCGTTACCGAGCACGTGGTCGAAGTGTTCGTGGGTGTTGACCACTCGCGTGATCTCCGGCCGGCCCGGGAGCCGGAGGATGTCGTCCAGGAGCCGGTCGCCCTGGACCCTGCTGGCCCGGGTGTCGACCACCAAAGCGCCCGCCGTACCCACCACGACTCCGACGCTCACATCCCACTCGCGATAGCGGATCACGTAGCAGCGGTCAGCGATCTCGACGAAGCCCTTCTCCCACGGGGACGGCATCCGCCGAGTCTATTCGGCAGAGCCATAAGCGACCTCGGCACGCGTGCTGCCGTTGCCGTTCCCCGGCCCCCTGGCGCGGCTCACCCGACTCGCGGGCCGCGCGTTGTCGGCCGACCTGGGGGATCCGTGTCAAGGTAAGATTGGCACTCACAGGTCAGGAGTGCCAGACGAGGAGGCGGACATGCTCGATGACCGCAGGCTCGAGGTGCTCAGAGCCATCGTCGAGGACTACGTGCTGACTCACGAGCCGGTGGGCTCGAAGTCCCTTGTCGAGCGGCACCCGCTCGGAGTCTCCTCGGCGACCGTTCGCAACGACATGGCGGCCCTCGAAGAGGACGGGTTGATCGCCCAGCCACACACGAGTGCCGGACGGATCCCTACGGACAAGGGCTATCGGCTCTTCGTCGACAACCTGCCCGACATCAAGCCGCTGACCGGCGCCGAGAAGAGGGCGATCGCGACGTTCCTGCAAGGGGCGCTCGACCTCGACGACGTCATCCACCGAAGCGTGCGGCTTCTCGCCCAGCTCACCCACCAGGTGGCCATCGTCCAGTACCCCACGCTGTCGCGTTCCACGGTGCGCCACGTCGAGGTCGTGACGCTCTCCGGTACCCGGTTGCTGCTCGTCCTGATCACCAGTACCGGGAGGGTCGAGCAGCGCGTGCTGGAGCTGCCGAAACCTGTCGACGACGAAGTGATCGCCGACCTGAGGGCGCGGCTGAACACGGCAACCGTGGGTCAGGCCCTCGCAGACGCAGCCGAGCGGGTCAGCCGACTTCCGGAGATGTTCCATCCCAGCGACGCCGCGGTGGTGGCTCAGATCATCGCGGTGTTCGCCGAGGCCGTCGCGGATGAGCGCAGCGACGAGAAGGTCGCGATCGGCGGAACGGCCAACCTGATGCGGTTCGGTGACGAGTTCGACAGGTCGATCAAGCCGCTGCTTGAGGCGCTCGAGGAGCACGTGGTGCTGCTCAAGCTGCTGGGCGACATGACGGGCTCGAGCACTGTGACGGTGCGGATCGGCCACGAGGTCCCGCACGAGCAGCTTGTGGCCGCGTCTATCGTGGCAACAGGCTATGGGCCGGGAGGCCGCGCACTGGCGACGCTCGGTGTTCTCGGACCCACCCGGATGGACTATCCAGGCTCGATGGCCGCGGTGAATGCGGTGGCGCGCTACATCAGCAAGATTCTCGCCGACGCATGAGCCCCGCACCTGCCCCACCAAGCCCGAATTGGCGGTCATGACCCAGGATCTGTACAGCGTTCTCGGTGTCCCGCGGGACGCCTCCCCGGAGGAGATCAAGAAGGCCTACCGGCGGTTGGCCCGTCAGCTGCATCCTGATGTCAACCCGGACGCGGGCACCCAGGAGCGCTTCAAAGAGGTCACCCTCGCTTACGACGTCCTGAGCGACCCCAGGAAGCGCGAGATGTACGACCTGGGCGGTGACCCCTTGTCCGGCGCGGGCGCCGGGCCCGGCTTCGGTCAGGGCTTCTCGTTCACCGACATCATGGACGCGTTCTTCGGCCAGCAGACCGCCTCCCGCGGTCCCCGTCCCCGGACGCGCCGAGGCCAGGATGCGCTGATCCGCCTCACCCTGGAACTCGCCGAGGCCGCCTTCGGGGTGCGGCGTGAGCTCAAGGTCGACACAGCCGTCGTCTGCACGGTCTGTGCAGGAGCGGGTACGGCGCCCGGAACCCACCCGACCCGATGTGCCACGTGTCATGGCCAAGGCGACATCAGCCAGGTCCAGCGGTCCTTCCTCGGGGAGGTCCGGACGATGCGGCCGTGTCCGACCTGCCGTGGTTTCGGGACAGTCATTCTCGATCCCTGCAGCGAGTGCTCGGGCGACGGGCGGGTCCGGGCCAGGCGTGCCATCACCGTCTCGATCCCCGCCGGTGTCGACACCGGCACCAGGGTGCAGCTGTCAGGTGAGGGCGAGGTCGGTCCCGGCGGCGGACCCGCCGGTGACCTGTACGTCGAGATCGAGGTGGCTCCGCACCCCGTGTTCACCCGACAGGGCGACGACCTGCTCTGCGCGATCAGCGTCCCGATGACGACGGCCGCCCTCGGCACCACTGTCGAGCTGCCGACCCTCGAGGCCGACCTGACGGACCCCACCTCGAACGGAGTCGAGAGGACGATCCCGCTCGAGATCCGCCCCGGCACCCAGTCGGGGGAGCGCTTCATGGCGCGGGCACGCGGAGTCCCGAAGCTACGAGGGAGTGGCAGGGGGGACATCATCACGACTGTCACGGTCGAGACGCCAACTAGGGTCGACGCCGCCCAGGCGGAGCTGTTGCAGCAGCTCGCGGCGATGCGTGGCGAGGAGAAGCCGACTATCGACATCGAGACCCGACACAAGAGCGTGTTCGACCGGTTCAAGGATGCCCTGGGCGGGCGATGACCGACCGGACATCCGAACGACTGGAGGAGACGAGCATGCCTGAGCGCGACCCCGACTGCCTGTTCTGCAGGATCGTCGCCGGGGAGATCGCGGTCGATGCGGTCGCCGAGAGCGAGCGGTCGGTCGCCTTCCGAGATCTGGAGCCACAGGCACCCACCCACATCCTGGTCGTGCCCAAGCTGCACAGCCCGACCCTTCCGGAGCTGGCACAGACCGACCCGGACTCAGCCGTCGACGCGCTCATCCTGGCCCGCCAGGTCGCGTTCGGTGAAGGCCTCGAGCCTGGCTACCGGCTTGTGTGCAACAACGGTCCCGCCGCCCAGCAGACTGTCTTCCATGCACACGTCCATGTGCTGGGAGGTCGGGAGCTCACGTGGCCTCCCGGCTGAGCACAGCCCTGCACCTCGAGCGGCGCCTCGCCCATCAGCCACGTCGTAGCATGGTGGCACGATGACAGAGCAACCGTTACCGCGGCACACGATCGTGCTGCCGTACAGCGTGCCGGTCGTTGCCGTCCTCGGGCCCCGCGACGAGTTCCTCAAGATCATCGAGCGCGAGTTCGACGCGGACATCCACGTCAGAGGGAACCAGGTGAGCGTCGATGGGGACCGCGGGGAGGTCGCCCTGGTCGAGCGCCTCTTCGACGAGCTCGTGACGATGGTACGCACCGGTCAGGGGCTCACCGCCGACGCGGTCGAGCGGAGCATCGCGATGTTGCGGGCCGAGACCAAGGAACGGCCCGCCGAGGTCCTGACGCTCAACATCTTGAGCAACCGCGGCCGGACCATCCGGCCGAAGACGCTCAACCAGAAGCGGTACGTCGACGCGATCGACGGTCATACGGTCAGCTTCGGCATCGGCCCAGCGGGCACCGGGAAGACCTACCTTGCGATGGCGAAGGCGGTGCAGGCGCTGCAGGCCAAGCAGGTCAACCGGATCATCCTGACCCGGCCGGCCGTGGAGGCGGGGGAGCGGCTCGGCTTCCTGCCTGGCACGCTGAGCGAGAAGATCGACCCGTACCTGCGACCCTTGTACGACGCCTTGCACGACATGCTCGACCCCGAAACGATCCCCAAGCTGCTCACGTCAGGGACGATCGAGGTCGCACCACTCGCCTACATGCGCGGCAGGTCCCTGAACGACGCGTTCATCATCCTGGACGAGGCGCAGAACACCTCACCTGAGCAGATGAAGATGTTCCTCACCCGGTTGGGCTTCGGCTCGAAGATGGTGGTCACCGGCGACGTCACCCAGGTGGACCTGCCGGCCGGAACCAAGTCGGGACTTCGGGTGGTGCAGGAGATCCTCGAGGACGTGAGAGACATCGGCTTCATCTGGCTGACGGAGCATGACGTCGTACGCCACAAGCTCGTCGGCAGGATCGTCGCGGCCTACGACCACTACGAAGCCCGGGGCAACGCGGCGCCGCATTCCGCCGCCGATCGTCGATGAGCGTCGAGGTCCTGAACGAGTCCGGGATGGATCTGGACCTCGGGCAGTTCACCCGGTTGGCGCGGTTTACGATCAGCCGGATGCGCGTGCACCCGCAGGCCGTGCTGTGCCTCAAGCTCGTCGACGAGACCACGATGTCGGACTACAACAAGCGCTTCATGGGCAAGACCGGTCCGACCGACGTGCTCTCGTTCCCGATGGATGAGCTGCGACCGGGTCGCGAGGGCGAGCCGGAGCCCGACGGCATCCTCGGCGACCTGGCCTTGTGCCCGCAGTACGCCGCGGCCCAGGCCCCTGGGTTCTCGCGAACGCCGCAGGAGGAGATGCACCTGCTTACGATCCACGGGATCCTGCACCTCCTCGGCTACGACCATGGCGAGCCCGAGGAGGAGCGGGAGATGTTCGCGCTGCAGCTCCGGCTGCTTGCCGAGTGGCAGGCAGTGAAGGCCGGTGACGACGTCGAATGACGTCAACGGACGTTCTGTTGCTGGTCGTCGCGCTCGGCCTCGTCTTTGTGGCGGGTCTCCTCGCCAGCATCCAGACGGCGATCAGCTCGATGTCGAAGGTGCGGGCGGGCGAGCTGGTGGCAGAGGGCCGGCCAGGCGCCACCCGCCTGCTCGACATCGTGAGCGACCCGGCGCGATTCGTCAACACTGCGCTGCTCGCCGTCGTCGCCTGTGAGACCACCGCCATCGTCATCGTCGCCAAGGTGGTCACCGGCCTGGTGTCGCCCGCCTGGCTAGGGATCCTGGTGGCAGCGGTCGTCATGATCGTCGTCTCTTACATCGCGGTGGGGGTTGGCCCGCAGACGGTGGGTCGCAAGCACTACGAACGGGTCGCCTTGACGTTCGCGGCTCCGATGGCAGCGCTCAGCCTCGTACTCGGACCGCTGGCACAGGTGCTCATCATGCTCGGCAACGCCGTGACACCGGGGAAGGGCTTCCGCGAGGGGCCGTTCGCTTCAGAGGCCGAGCTGCGGGAGTTGGTGGACCTTGCGGAGCAGTCCGCCGTCATCCAGTCGGGCGAGAGCAAGATGATCCACTCCGTCTTCGAGCTCGGTGACACCCTGGCCCGCGAGGTGATGGTGCCGCGCATCGACATGGTGTTCATCGAACGGCACAAGACCCTGCGGCAGATGATGTCGCTCGCGTTGCGCAGCGGCTTCTCGCGCATTCCCGTCATCGGTGATGACCTCGACGACGTGATCGGCATCGCCTACCTCAAGGATGTCACCAAGAGGGTGTTCGACAACCGGGAGGCCGAGTCGACCGAGCGCATCGAGAGAGTCATGCGGGAATGCTCCTACGTCCCTGACAGCAAGCCCGCTGACGAGCTGATGCGGGACATGCAGGCGCGGCGAACCCACGTCGCGATCGTCGTCGACGAATACGGCGGAACTGCCGGCCTCGTGACGATCGAGGACCTGCTGGAGGAGATCGTCGGCGAGATCACCGATGAGTACGACGTCGAGCCCGACGAGATCGAGCACGTCAACGGCGGGGTACGCGTCAGGTCGCGGCTGCCGGTCGACGAGCTCGAGGACCTCTTCCGTGTGCAGATCGACGACGAGGATGTCGAGACCGTGGGCGGGCTGATGGCCAAGCACCTGGGCAGAGTGCCGATTCCCGGGGCTGAGGTTGTCTGCGCCGGGCTGAGGTTCCGCGCCGAGAGCCTCGCCGGCCGCCGCAACAAGGTGGTGACCGTGTTCATCACGCGGGTGGACGACGTACCTTCCGCAGCGGATCCCGATGCGACGGCATCAGACGGCATGACCGGGACCCGCGACGGGGCCGATGACAGCCCCACCCCGGCACGCGATCCGGCAGTGGGCTAGCCGGTGGTGGGACCACCCGATCCCGACGGCGGCACCGGACCCGCCTTTCGCAGCGGCTTCGCGAGCATCGTCGGCCGGCCGAACGCCGGCAAGTCCACCTTGACCAACGCGCTTGTCGGAACGAAGATCGCGATCACCTCCGACAAGCCACAGACGACCCGCCATGCCGTGCGCGGCATCGTGCACCGCCCGGACGCCCAGCTCGTGCTGGTCGACACGCCCGGCCTGCACAAGCCGCGGACGCTCCTCGGCCAGCGCCTCAACGACCTCGTCCGCGCCACCTGGGCCGAGGTGGATCTCATCGTGGTGTGCTTGCCCGGATCTGACCCGATCGGCCCCGGCGACAGGTTCCTCGTCAAGGCTCTGGCCGGCGTGCGCCGTACCCCGAAGATCGCGGTGGCGACCAAGTCGGACCTGGTGGGGCACGAGCGGCTCGCTCAGCACCTCCTGGAGGTCAGCGAGCTGGGAGCGGAGGAGGGTGTCGACTGGGCGGAGATCGTGCCGGTGTCGGCGGTCAGCGGCGACCAGATCGACTTGTTGCGCGACCTCCTGCTGGCGAGCTTGCCGGCGGGGCCGGCCCTCTATCCGGACGGTGAGCTGACCGACGAGCCCGAGATCACGCTGGTCGCCGAGCTGATCCGCGAGGCAGCCCTCGAGGGCGTCCGGGACGAGCTCCCGCACTCTCTTGCGGTGGTCGTCGAGGAGATGGTCCCCCGCGCCGGAAGGTCCGCCGACCGGCCGCTGCTCGACGTACGCGCGGACCTCTACTGCGAGCGCGATAGCCAGAAGGGCATCGTGATCGGGCACCGCGGTGAGCGGCTCAAGAGGGTCGGCACGCAGGCGCGAGCACAGATCGAGGCCCTACTCGGCACGCCCGTCTTCCTCGACCTGCACGTCAAGGTCGCCAAGGACTGGCAGCGCGACCCCAGACAGCTGCGGCGGCTCGGCTTCTGAAACCCCCCTTCCGCGAGCCCGCTCCCGCGAGCCCGCCTCCCGCGAGCCCGCCTCCCGCGAATTGCGGGAGAATCGACCTCGTGGTCGGCGTGTCGAGGGCAACTTTCCCGCAATTCGCGGGAGGCGGGAGGCGGGAGCGGGAGCGGGTCGGCGCCGTCGGGGGTTCGGGTCAGCGGGTCGACTTCAACCAGCAGTAGCCAAAGCGCTGCCCGGCCGCCCAGTCGGAGGCGGTCGGATACGTCCAGCCGAACGTATAGCCGCTCCCAGCCCCCAGGGTCCGGGTGAGATAGCCGGAGCACAGCTTCTGGCCGCCCTTCCCGGCTGCCGCGATACCGGGATACCCGGCGGACGTGCTGCCGAGGCGCAGCGCGGCCTCCGCGCGGTAGGTGTGCTTCTCCGTGCACATCACCAGTCCCGAGGTGGCAGCTCCCGGGGTGCCCTTCGAGCAGACCCCGAAGTCGTGGAGCGACTTCGGGTCGTCCAGCAGGCCGTTGAGCTTGTCCGGGAGTGACGCCAGCGTGTTCGCTGTCTTCAGCGCGACGACGTCGCACCGGACCCAGGTAGCTCCGAGGTTGAACCCCTGTTGGTCTGGCAAGAAGTACGTCACGCTGAGGCGCGACAGGGCGCGCTCCGCCGGGTTGCCGCCGATGAACCCCGCGAATGCCGCACGGCAGCCCTGGGCTGCGGCATCCTGCACGCTCTTGTTGCCGATGCTCACACCGGCGATCTTCACGTCGGACGGAAGCGACTGGACCGCGAACGTGTAGGCGGTGTGCGGCGCCTTGCAGGACACGGTCGGGTCGCCGTTCGAGTAGCGCGAGATGGCGGCGTAGTCGAGCTGGCGGCACGCGCCGGTTGCCGGTGCTGCGGGTGGGGAGGGTGGAGGAGTCGACGACATGCGGGGAGAGGTCGCCGTACGTCCGGCGGAGCCTGCCGGGTCGCCCGCTGTCACGGCCTGACTCGAGCAACCCGCTGTCAGCGCGAGGCCCATGAGCAGCGCGGCGGTCCGGCTCGCCACGAGCCGAGGCAGGGGACGGGTCATGGTTTCCCACTGTAGGCGGGCGCTCAGACCCTGCGTTGCATCGCCACACCGAGAGCAGACACCCGGCAGCCGAGGGCGTCGTTCACCGCGATCATGTGGGTGTTCGTCGTGGCGTTCCAGGTGTCGATCGTCGTCAGGGCGGGCTGCTCTTCTCGCATCCAGAGCAGCATCGTGGCCTTCAACCACATGCCGAGCTGGTGCCCGCGGTGGGCCCGGACCACGCTGGTGTCCTCCTGCACGCCATACCCCGGACGGGTGTCGTCGACGCAGAGGATCGTGTGGCCGGCCCACTCGCCGGTACGACGATGGCGGGCCAGCACCCGGTAGACGTGCTGCCGCCTGGCGGTCATGGCGGCGTCATAACGGCGGAGCCGCTCCGGTGGGAAGCGGTCCGGGTCCAGGGCGAGGTCGTCGTTCGGCGCGTCGTTGATCGCCTCGAACACCGCCGTGAGCTCGGGCAGCATCTCCTCGGACGCCGGACCGTCCAGCCGGACCAGCTCGTACTCGGATGCGGCCGCCGCCGCCCGGGAGGCGAGCTCCTCGACATGGGGGTAGTCGAGGTTTCTCGGTTCGAGCCGTCGCTGAGCCTCGTGCTGCCCGACCTCGAAGCCGTTGGCGGCCAGGAACCGTGCCGCGTGACCGTCCATCGGCGTGAACGTGAGCAGCGTCGAACGGCCGAGCTTGCGCGCCTCGGTGAGCTGTGCCTCGACGAGCCTGGTGCCGACACCCTTGGCGCGCGCCGCGGGGGCCACGTTGCAGAACACGAAGGCGAGGTGGGGATTGTCCCAATGCGTCACGTCGACCGACCCGAAACCGAGCAGGTCGCCCTCGTCGGCTCGCACCAGCCAGAGTGCGTCGTTCGGGTGGTCGTCGTGCCCGTGGCGGGCCTGGAGCAGGATCCCCTCCGCGCTGGGCGGAATCGCCGTGGGTGTCTCGACAGCCGCCTCCGCCGCCGCGACCGCCGCCATCTCCTCGGCGGTCGACAGGGCGAGGTCCGCCGGGTCGATCCGTTCGCACCTCATGGCGCCCAGTCAACGGGCTCTCGCTGACCCGCTCAACACCTTTTCTGGTGGCCGCGCCCTCTGGTGGCGCGCGTTTCTGGTGGCCGCGCCTTTTGCAGTGGTAAGGAACGCATTGTCTGTCTGGGATTGGGGGGTCTGTGTCTGGGGTCTGGGTCTGGGCCTGAGTCTGGGTCTGGGTCTGGCGATCAGGGGGTGGGAAGGGAGGCGATGCAGGCGGTGGCGACCTGCCGGAACCCGACCCGCGCGTAGATGCGCGCCACGTCGATGCTCTGCGCGGAGCAGAACACCGTCGTCACGCCGTGGTCGAGGGCGTCCCGGGCCAGCACATACGTGAGCGCCCCGGCCAGGCCTCTTTGGCGGAAGGCTGGGAGCACACCGACGCCGGCGATCTCGCTGATGGCGCCGACCGGGGTGTGGCTGCCGCCCCCAACCGGGCCGAGCTCGGGTTGCTCTGACACATAGGCCGCCGCCGCCCGGATCGCGCCTTCGGCGAGCCGGTCGCGGAGCGTGTCGTTCACCTGGGCGAAGGGAGCGTCGCGGGCCGCGTCCCTGGCGGCCAGGCCCTCGCCGCCGCGGCCGATGCCACCAGCCTCGAAACTCACGGAGATGGCGGCGCGGGACAGCGCGAGGTCGGCCGCGTCGCCGGGGCCGAGCATCCGGGCGGTGCCGGCGCCGCCTGCCGGCTCGCCCTCCAGCACCAGGAGCGGACAATGCTCGACCCTCATCCCGGCCGCCATCGCCGCCTGTTCGAGACCCGGCGTGGTCTCCGCGACCCACTCGAGCGACAACGGCACTCCCAGCTTGCGTTGGCGATCGAGCACCCGTCGTACGTCATCGACTGATATCGGCGAGGCGCCGCCCAAGCTCGGGCGTGCGTAGTACGGCCATCCCGACCTGGCCACGAACAGCGTCAACGGTCCGATCTGCTCGGTGTCGGCGCGACCGCGAGGTACAGCGTCGTAGTAGGTCTCCAGGTGCGCAAGGAGCTCGTCGTCACTCATCAAGGAGGAAGCCTGCCATGCCCCCAGCCGGCGTGTGAAACTGTCCGCGGCTGGGTAAGCGTTCCGCGACCCGGCGCATCAGGGAGCGCCGGACGCTGCTTCACGTCAGGCGGGTCGGGGTGCGGCCGGAGGGTCCTCGGGAGGAAGGTGCTCAATGCTGGTCTCGGAGCGTGTCGGCGACTTCTCCTTCGAGGGTTTCCGGCTGGAGTACACCGACTACGGCTCCGGCGACGACGTCGTCGTACTCCTCCATGGTCAGCTGATGCTGCGCAGGATGCACGAGCCGCTCGCGCGAGCGATCGCCGCCGAGGGGTACCGGGTCGTCACCCTTGACCTGCTCGGCCACGGGCGGAGCGACCGACCCGCCGACGCCCGTCGGTACTCCATGACCGCCTTCGCGCGTTCCGTGGTGGGACTGCTGGACCATCTCGGCGTCGAGTCGGCGATCGTGGGAGGTACGTCGCTGGGCGCGAACGTCACCCTCGAGGTCGCGGTTGCCGCGCCGGAACGGTTGCGCGGGATGATCCTCGAGATGCCGGTCCTCGACAACGCGATGGAGGCCGGCATCGTGGCCTTCGGCCCCCTGATCTTCGTGGGCCGGGTCACGCCCTGGGCGGTGACGCTCACACGATGGGCCTCGCAGGCCGTCCCGCGGTCCTTGGTGCCGTTCTGGGTCGGCGTCGGGCTGGATGTGCTCGACCAGGACGCGGCCCCGATGGCGGCCACTGTCCACGGGATCTTCTTTGGCCGGATCGCGCCGTCGTCGCGCTTGCGCAAGCTGATCGAGCTGCCGGCCGTCGTCGTCGGGCACCGCCACGACCCCCTCCATCCGGCCGCCGATGCGGCCATGCTCGCCGACGAGCTGCCGGTTGCCCGGTTCGTCCCCGCCGAGTCCATCGTCGAGTGGCGGCTGCGGCCGGGCCGGCTCAACCGAGAAGTACTCGCGTTCCTTGCGGACGTCTGCGCCCCCGCGGTGCGGCAGCCCCGTCCGGTGCGGCGGCCCCGTCGGGTGCGGGTGGGCAAAGGCACAATGGGTACGTGAGGCTTTCCCGTGACGAGGCGATCGTGCTGCGAACGCAGAAGCTGGGCGAGGCCGACCGCATCATCACGTTGCTGACCCACTCGTCCGGGCGGGTCAGGGCAGTGGGCCGGGGGGTCCGGCGTACGACGTCGAAGTTCGGCGCCCGGCTGGAGCCGTTCATGCACGTCGACGTGCAGATCGCCGCCGGTCACACGCTCGACGTGATCGCGCAGGTCGAGACGTTGTCCGCGTTCGCCCGGCCGATCGGCGTCGACTACGCCCGCTACACGGCCGGCACCGCGATGCTCGAGACGGCGGAGCGGCTGGTCGCGGAGGAACGTGAGCCGGCCGTCCAGCACTACCTGCTGCTCCTCGGGGGGTTGCGCGCGCTGGCCGAGGGAACACACGAGCCGACGCTGGTCCTCGACTCGTTCCTGTTGCGTGCCCTGGCCATCTCGGGCTACGCCCCGTCCTTCGGCGCGTGCGCCCGCTGCGGCGCCGGCGGCCAACACCGCAACTTCAGCGCGGGAGCCGGCGGAATCCTGTGCAACGCCTGCCGGCTGCCCGGGAGCGCCCGGCCCGCGGTCGAGGTGGTACGGCTGCTCGGCGCGCTGCTCGCCGGAGACTGGGAGACCGCCGAGTCGGTCGAGGCGCGCTACCGAAACCAGGCGAGCGGCATCGTGGCCGCCTACCTGCAGTGGCATCTCGAGCGCAGTCTGCGCTCGCTCCCGTACGTCGAACGTGACGTGGTCACGCGGTGAGGATTACCGCGGTGACGGAGGGACAGGCGATGGCCCGGTGACGACGGGCGAAGCGGCTGCGCAGCGCCCTACCGCGACGACTCCACCCGCGCCGCCGGACCTGCCGCAGAGCCAGATCCCTCGCCATGTCGCGGTCATCATGGACGGCAACGGCCGGTGGGCCAAGGCGCGGGGTCTGCCTCGGACGGCGGGACACGAACGCGGTGAGGCGGCGCTCTTCGACCTCGTCGTCGGCGCGATCGCGGCGGGAGTGTCCTGCGTGTCGGCGTACGCCTTCTCGACGGAGAACTGGAAGCGTTCCCCGGACGAGGTGCGCTTCCTGATGGGGTTCAACCGGGACGTGATCCGCCGCCGACGTGACGAGATGCACGCGATGGGTGTGCGGGTGAAATGGGCGGGTCGTAGGCCGCGGCTGTGGCGGTCCGTGATCAAGGAGCTCGAGATCGCCGAGGAGATGACGCGGAACAACTCCGTGCTGACGCTGACCATGTGCGTCAACTACGGCGGCCGGTCAGAGCTCGCTGACGCGGCCCGTGCCCTCGCCCAGCAGGTCGCCGACGGCTCCTTGCGGCCCGACAAGATCGACGAGAAGGCCTTCGCCAAGGCTCTCTACGTGCCCGACCTGCCGGATGTCGACATGGTGCTCCGTACGTCGGGCGAGCAGCGGTTCAGCAACTTCATGCTTTGGCAGGCGGCGTACGCGGAGATGGTGTTCATGAATGTGCTGTGGCCCGACGTCGACCGCCGTACCTTGTACGAGGCGATCGAGATCTTCGCCAGTCGCAGCCGGCGCTACGGCACCGCCTGACCCCCCCGCCCGCCCCGCCCCCCGCTCGCCGGCGTGCCCCGCGAATTGCGCGAAAGTGCACCTCCTCAAGCACCGCTGAGGTGCACTTTCCCGCAATTCGCGGGAGGGGAGGGGGCGGGCTAGATCCAGCCGCCGACACGACCCACCAGGGCCGCCGCGACGATAGCGACCGCAACCAGGCGCATAGCACGCGGACCGGTGCCGAGAACCGGCCACGACAGGAACGCCAGCCACGCCATGAACACGACGATGAGCAGCAGCGCGGGGACGGCGACAGCGAGGGGGGCGGCCAGCCCCACGACCATCAGCACGACGATGGCGGCGGGTACGACGAAGCCCGGCTGCCGGGACAGGGCCACGGCGATCCCGCGGGAGCGGTTGGCGACCGCGACGCGCAGCGCCGACTCGCCCGGGTAGGCAGGCGGGACGGCCCTGCCCGCAGACACCGGCGACCTCCGAATCGCCGAGGGTGCCCGGCTGCGGCCGGCGGTTGGCTTGCGCTTCTTCTTGGGCACGATGTCAGCCTAGGGGCACGGCGACCACCGGCCGTCCGCCGTCGGCCGTCCTCGTCGGCCGTCCCCGTCGGCCGACCCCCGTCGGGCCGTTGAACGACAAGGCCGTTTCCCGGCCGGCTCCACCACGACCCGAGACCAGCAGGCACGCCAGGCTGGCACAATGCTGAGGTGCTCGCGATCTCGCGCTTCCGGTACGGCGGCCACGCCGCCGACGGCGGCCACGCCGCCGCCACACCCGAGGCCGACCTGGCGAGCTGTCTCGACGGGTTGGGCCGACGACCAGGGTTCATCACCGGCACAGTCGGCCGCGCCCTGGATGACCCGAGCCTCTGGGTCCTCGAGACTAGGTGGGACTCCGTGGGTGCCTACCGGCGGGCGCTCTCGTCCTACGAGATCAAGATGACCGTCGTACCGCTGCTGTCACGCGCACTAGACGAACCGTCTGCCTTCGAGATCATCGTGGGTGAGGGCGAGACGCCACCGAACGAGGCACGACCTCGCGGGACGGTAGCCTAAGGCCTTCGCATCGTTGACCCCGCTCCCGAGCCAGGGTCGCCGCCGACCGCCAGCCGGATGGAGAGAACGTGGCCCAATCAACCGTCGACAAGGTCACCAGCCTGTGTAAGCGCCGGGGGTTCGTGTTCCCCTGTGGAGAGATCTACGGCGGCACGAAGTCGGCATGGGACTACGGGCCGCTCGGTGTCGAGCTCAAGGAGAACATCAAGCGCCAGTGGTGGCGCTCGATGGTGACGTCACGTGACGACGTGGTCGGGCTGGACTCGTCGGTGATCCTGCCGACGAAGACGTGGGAGGCGTCGGGACACCTGACGACGTTCACGGACCCGTTGACGGAGTGTCAGAGCTGTCACAAGCGCTACCGGGCCGACCATCTTCAGGAGGCGGTCGCGGCAAAGAAGGGCATCGACGACCCGGACTCCATCCCACTCTCGGAGATCGCCTGCCCGAACTGCGGCACCCGCGGCGCCTGGACGGAGCCCCGCCCGTTCAACGGGATGCTCAAGACCTACCTCGGTGTCGTCGAGGACGAGAGCGGCCTGCACTACCTGCGCCCCGAGACGGCGCAGGGCATCTTCCTCAACTTCCTGAACGTGATGAACTCCGCGCGGAAGAAGCCGCCGTTCGGCATCGCGCAGACAGGCAAGAGCTTCCGTAACGAGATCACGCCCGGCAACTTCATCTTCCGCACCCGCGAGTTCGAGCAGATGGAGATGGAGTTCTTCGTCCAGCCCGGGACCGACGAGGAGTGGCACGAGACATGGATCGGTCTGCGGGTGGACTGGTACATCGGGCTCGGCATCCATCCCGACAACCTGCGCTTTTTCGAGCACCCGGCTGAGAAGCGCTCCCACTACTCGACCCGCACCGTCGACATCGAGTATCGCTTCGGGTTCGTGGGCTCGGAGTGGGGCGAGCTCGAGGGCATCGCGAACCGAACCGACTTCGACCTCACTCAGCACTCGAAGTTCTCCGGTGTCGACCTCAGCTACCTGGATCCCGCGACGAACGAGCGCTGGACGCCATACGTCATCGAGCCCGCCGCGGGCCTTACCCGCTCGTTGATGGCGTTCCTCGTCGACGCGTACGACGAGGACGAGGCGCCCAACACGAAGGGCGGCGTGGACCGGAGGATCGTGCTACGCCTGGACCCCCGGCTGGCCCCGGTCAAGGTCGCCGTGCTGCCGTTGTCGCGGAACGCCGACCTCTCGCCCAAGGCCCGCGCTCTTGCGACCGAGCTGCGGGGCAGCTGGAACGTCGACTTCGACGACGCCGGCGCGATCGGCCGCCGCTACCGGCGGCAGGACGAGATCGGTACGCCGTACTGCGTGACGGTCGACTTCGAGACCCTTGACGACAACGCGGTCACGGTCCGCGAGCGCGACTCGATGAAGCAGGAGCGGATCGGGCTCCATCAGATCAGCGGCTACTTCGCGGAGCGCCTGGTCGGCAGCTGAGCCTGGTCGACGGGGGCGGCCAGCGGAGAGCGGATCGCATTCCATCCCGAGCGCGCGCACAGCACTGCCGCCAAGGCAAGCTGGGCAACGATGCTCGCGACTGTCGGGATGGCCGGGCTGGACAGGAGCCCGTTGTCCTCCTGCAGCAGGCTGGGGTCGGTGAACGCGAGGCCGACCGCCCAGCCGGTGACCGCAAGGGTGGCCGCGGCGGTACAGAAGGCAAGCCCGCCCATCGCAATCCGGCGGGTGACCACGACGCTGCGCGTCTCAGGGATACGGGTGGCCACCCAGGTCAGAGCGACCGTCGTGCAGACACCGGCCAGCACCGTGATACCGGCCAGGCCGAGGAAGGCGGCGACGTTGGTCGCGGAGTGCGGGTGGTTGCTGACCGCAACCGACCGTGCCACGAGAGCGGCCGCGACGACCGCCCCCACACTGAGCGGTGCGACCCCCAAGCAAAGCAGGGTGGTACGCGAGCGACCGCGGTCCCACCTGAGGAGGGCGACCACGGCCGGCAAAGTGGCCAGCGCCATCACGGCGCCTGCCGCGACCGCCGATGCGAGGAGCACGTCAAAGCACAGGCCCACCACCACGTGCCGGTGAGCGGCAGCCACGAACTCCGGGTACTCGGTCATCTTGGCGAACCCGGCCGCAGCGAACACGAAGAGAAGCAGCCCCCAACCGGTGGTGGCGATGAAACGGTTTGTCGCGTCGCGCCCGGCGTCCTCCTGCTCGAACCCGATCGGCCGCAGCCAGGCGTCAGCGACCCCCAGGCCGAGGTCGAGAACCAGGCTCAGGCGGGACGTTCCGGAGTCCCGCAGCTCACCGAGCAGGGCTCGCACCTCGCCGTCGTACCGCTCCCGCCACGCTCGGGGATAGCAAGCGAGCAGCACCCTGATGAGCCAACCGAGGCTCGGAGCGTCGCTGTTCGGACGAGCGATCATGACGCCGCCAGGCGTTGGCGGCCGATCCTGGCGATCCTGGCCAGCACCGTCAGGTGCTTCTCCAGGGCGTCGGCCCCCGCCTGCGTGATCTCGTAGGGTCTGCGCCGAGCCTCCGCTCGCAAGGGGCGGATCAGCTGCTGGCTCTCGAGGCGGGAGAGAGCACCGTACAGGGTGCCCGGACCGAGGTCGACCCCGGCGAAGCCCCGGATGTCCTGGATCAGGGCGTAGCCGTGCTTCGGACCACTGGCAAGACTCGTCAGGATCAACACCGATGGCTCGGCGTACCGGCCTCCGGTCAGCGGATCCTCGGCCATGCTGCCCCCTCAGGTCCCTTCGATCAGGTGTCTTCGATTGCTGTAGTACGTCCAACGATACACCGTCGCGCGTAATGATGTCGAGCGCGTCGAGCGACACAGCGCGATGTCTGTCCGCCGCTTGACGTCTTGCCTCGGCTCCGTGGTCTGGCCATGCTGGGCGGGTGTTGTTTCGGCCGGCCACGCTGAATGACCTGGACGAGCTCCTCGACCTGCAACAAGAGGGCTCGGTGCTGGCCCTGTCACACGTCTTCCCCCAGGACACTCATCCTTTTCCGCGGGCAGAAGTGCACCGCCGATGGACCCGCGAGGTCGCCGACCCTGACATCCATGTCTACGTCTCCACCGACCCGGCAGGGAGCCTCACCGGCTTCGCGGCAACTCGCGACACGGAGCTGCTGCACTTCGGCACGGCCGTGCGAACCTGGGGCACCGGACTCGCCGTCGAACTCCATGACGCGGTCCTTGGCGCCTTCGTCGTGACCGCCGGAGTGGATGCCGAGCGGGTCTGGCTTCGGGTCTTCGAGGAGAACCATCGTGCGCGTCGCTTCTACGAGAAGCTGGGTTGGAGCCAGACCGGTCAACGCACACGCACGTCGTTCCCACCGCATCCCGTGCTCCTGGAGTACGACCGCAGGTTGAGCACGTCGTAGCCAACCCCGTGTCCGTCGACGGCGCCGGATCGAGTGGCTCGGGCACCCTTCGGTCTCGTAGGGCGACGGCGAAGAGCGGCCAGGATCCGCCGCCTTCGCCGTCTATGCTGGCGAGATGCCCACAGCGCTCAAGCTGGGTCCACACGTCGTCGACCCAGCCGTCGTCCTCGCGCCGATGGCGGGCGTGACGAACGCCGCCTACCGCTCGCTGTGCCGCGAGCAGGGGGCCGGGCTCTACGTCTGCGAGATGATCACCAGCCGCGGCCTCGTCGAGCGCGACGAGACGACGCTGAGCATGCTCGTCTTCGACCCTGAGGAGACCGTTCGCTCCGTGCAGCTGTACGGCGTCGACCCGGTCACCATTGCCCGGGCCACCAAGATCCTGTGTGCGGAGTACGGCGTCCAGCACATCGACCTGAACTTCGGCTGCCCGGTCCCGAAGGTGACCCGCAAGGGCGGCGGGGCGGTGCTCCCATGGAAACGTCGCTTGCTGCGGGCCATCCTCGACAAGACCGTGCGGGCGGCAGCGCCGTACCAGGTCCCGGTGACCATGAAGACGCGCATGGGGATCGACGAGGAGCATCTGACGTTCCTCGAGGCGGGGGAGATCGCCGAGGACTCCGGCTGCGCCGCGATCGCCCTGCATGGCCGAACCGCCGCGCAGCACTACTCGGGTTCGGCCGACTGGGGGGCGATCGCCGAGCTGGCTGCACATGTCTGCATTCCGGTGCTGGGCAACGGCGACATCTGGGAGGCGGCCGACGCCCTTCGCATGATCGACGAGACCGGCTGCGCGGGCGTCGTGGTCGGCCGCGGATGTCTTGGGCGGCCGTGGCTCTTCCGCGATCTGGCCGCTGCCTTTGCCGGCTGCTCGCAACCGCCGCTGCCGACGCTCGGCGAGGTTGCCACCATGATGCGGCGGCATGCGCAGCTTCTCGCGCACTACATGGGGGAGGAGCGCGGGTGCAAAGAGTTCCGCAAGCACATCGCGTGGTACCTCAAAGGCTTCCGGGCCGGTGGCGAGCTTCGCCAGTCGCTGGGACTCGTCGACTCGCTGGCGGCTGTCGACGCGCTTCTCGGTCGGCTCGACCCCGCGGAGCCGTTCCCGGTCGGCGAGCTGGGCAGTCCCCGTGGCCGGCAGGGGAGTCCGCGTCGGGTGGCGCTTCCAGACGGCTGGCTGACCGAGCGCGATGACATGACCATCGACGCCCTCGAGGAGGTTGGGGTCTCCGGCGGCTGAGATCGCCCCGCGTGTGACGGGGAGGGGCGATATTCTCCCCACGACGACCTAGTCGGAGGAGCCTGGCCATGGTGGACAACCTCGAAGCAGGTGGAGTCGCCGACGCGGCACGCTTGAGCGCAGCGCTCGAGGAGCTGTCGAGTCGACCGCGGCCACCGGAGTTTCGTCCGGTGGCTGCCGCCGGTCCAGCCGGCGCTGCCGTCAAGACGTCGGCGCATCGGTTCGCCTCTGCCGGAGACGCGGCCCCACCTCAGACGATCGTGAAGGGGTCGGGCTTCCCGATCCGCTTCGCGACCGTCTGGCTCGTCTTCTGGGGCTCCGAGTGGACGAGCGCGACGCCCGCCGTGGATCCCGATGCACTCACAGCCGCCGTCCAGACCATCACCCACAGCGACTACATCGCGTACCTTCAGGAGTACGGCGTCGACAGCCTGGACTGGGGTGGGGCGTTCTTCGACCCGGCGGACCCGCCGGCAACCTTCTTCCGCGGGTCGGTCCAGAACGAAGTCACCAAGCTGATCTCAGCCGGGTCATTGCCGAAACCGAACACGGGCAACTACAACGACACGTTGTACTGCGTGATGATGCCGAGCACCGCCACCTACGGACCCGGCGGACTGTCAGGCGAGCACAGTGCAGCGAGCTGGACCAACCCCGACGACAACCACACGTATAACCCCTTCGTGGCCTGGATCGGGAACGGCAGCCTCGATGGCATGACGGCGACGTTCTCCCACGAGCTGGCCGAGGCGTTGACCGATCCCGAGGGGACTTGCATCCAGATTGCCCCGGCCAGTCCCACGTCCTGGAACGAGATCTGCGACGTATGCGCCTCGGTCGCCTACCTGGACGGGGTAGCGGTGAGCTCGTACTGGTCGAACCTCGAGCAGGCATGTGTCATCCCCGTGAACCAGTTCAACAGCCTTTTCCAGGAGCCGCCGGCTGGACTGGCCCTCCAGGTCTTGGCGATCCAACAGGCCTACAGCACCGAGGTGGGCCATCAGTGGATCTACGCCATCCGGACCCGCGACCCTTCAACAGGCATCGAGTACGACCTGTACCGGGGGCAGGCCGCGTCCCTCATCGACGCTGGGACGAACACGTTCTACGTCATCGGGGCCGACGGTTCGCGGAGCGAGGTCATCACCAGGATCGCCGGTGACCATTCGTATGTCACGACGTCGCCGGACGCGTCCACGCAGGACAACCTGCTGTCACTGCCGACCTTCTCCTGACCGATCGGGCTACTGGGCGGCCCGGGTGTAGGTGTTCAGGACGATGCCGTTGCTGAACGCCTTGCTCTCCACCAGGGCCAGCTTCACCTTGTCGCCGGCGTCGTCCGGGAAGAGTCGCAGGCCGCTGCCGAGGACCACCGGGAACACCATCACCCGGTACTCGTCCACCAGCCCGTTCTCGTGCAGGAACCTCACCAGGGTGGCGCTTCCGGCGACGAGGATGTCGCCCCCGCCGCTCTCCTTGAGCCGCGTCACTGCGTCGACGACGTCCGAGTCGATCACGGTCGTGTTGTTCCACTTCGGGTCCCTGAGGGTGGTCGACACGACGTACTTCGGCATGGCGTTCATCTTGTCGGCGAAACCGCCGTCGCCGCCGCGTTCCGGCCAGGCCGCGGCAAACCCCTCGTAGGTCTTCCTGCCGAGAAGCTGCGTGTCGGCCTGCTCGAGCTCCCACCCCTTGAACTGGTAGACGGCCTCGTCCGTGTCGATGTCGAACGTCCACCCTGCGTGCTTGAAGTCGCTGTCCCCACCTGGGTCCTGCATGACGCCGTCGACGGAGACGAACTCGGTGACCACCAGCTTGCTCATGCGTCCTCCTGTTGATAAACCCCTTGGGTGTATCGACCGTGCCGTTGCGGACAACTCATCGGCGCGTCGCTCCGTCGATCCTTCGGTACGTTGATCAAGAACCCGCCGGACGGCCCAGGCTGTCCGCCATGGCCGTGATGGCGCCATCGAGGATGTCGACGCTGGTGGCGAAGTTGAGCCGCACGAAGCCGCTGCCTGCCGCTCCGAAGCTCAGCCCAGGCTCGAGCGCCACGCGGGCCTTGTCGAGGAACAGTGTGCGTGCCTCGTTGTCGGGTCCGATCGCATTGCAGTCCAGCCAGGCCAGGTAGGTCGCCTCTGGTGGGTGCCAGGTGACTGCGGGCAGCCGGTCCCGGAGACTGTCGGCGAGGAAGGTCCGCCGCCGGTCGAGGGTGGCGAGCAATCGGTCCAGCCAGGGCTGGCCGTCGGTGAACGCCGCGACCGAAGCAACAACGCCGAGATGCCCGATGCGCCACCGGGCGTCCGGAGGCATCCGGTCCACCATCGCGCGCATGTGCGGAGAGCCGGTGACGATCGCCGCGCACTTCAGTCCGGCCAGGTTGAAGGCCTTGCTTGCCGAGACGACGGAGACAGCGATCTCGGCTGCGCCAGGAATCGTGAGCAGCGGGGTGAACGTCGCACCTGGCAGGACGAGCGGCGCGTGGATCTCGTCGCTGATGATCGGTACGTCGTGGATCGTGGCCAGCCGCACCAGGGCCGACAGCTCATCCGGGTGGTGTGCGCGACCCACCGGGTTGTGGGGGTTGCACAGGATGTAGGCCGCGGGATGGGCGGCGAGGGCGGTCTCGATCGCGGGGAGGTCCAGCCGCCAGCCATCCGGTGTGTGCGCCAACGGCACCTCGCGCAGGCGGGTGCCTGCTTCGCGGACCCACTGGAAGAACGGTGGGTAGACCGGCGGGCTGAACGCGACGTCGTCACCAGGGCGGGCGAGCAGCCGTAGCAGCTCGACGACCCCGACACCAACGTCGGTGACGGCCTTCACCTGGCCGGGGTCGATCTCCCATCCCCATCGCCTCTGCGCGAAACCGGCCAGCGAGCGTCCGAGGTCTGGGTCGGGCATGGCGTAGCCACAGTCGGAACGCTCGATCGCGTTATGCAGTGCGTCTCGGACCGGTTGAGCCAGCGCGAAGTCCATCTCGGCGACCGTCAACGGCACGACATCGGGCGGATACGCCTGCCACTTCTCGCTGCGCCGCTTGCGCAGCCGCTCGATCGGTTCGACGGCCAGCTCACCGGTCTCAGGGTCCACGGCACCGATGCTGCCACTGGGGGGCCGCAGCCGACGAGGCGGTTTCAGCCGTCGGGACGTCGCCTTTCGTCGCCCCGAGTTGTCCCACAACTCATATTGCACAATAACTCTTGTGCAATATGAGTTGTGGATCTAGCCTGGTGCGATGAGCGCTTCCGCCCACGAGGTCCGTCGTTCGGACCGCCATGTCGTCGACGTCATCGCCGCACTCCACCACCCGACACGACGCAAGCTGTACGAGCTGCTCAACCTGGACGGCCCGTCGACCGTGAGCCGACTCGCCGACGCCGCCCAGGAGCGGATCGGCAACGCGAGCCACCACCTCAAGGTCCTCGCTGACGCCGGGCTCGTCGAGGAGGCTCCGGAGCTGGCGAAGGACCGCCGCGAACGGTGGTGGCGGGCGGATCCGTCGACCATCACGTGGTCGATCACCGACGTCGAGGGCGACCCTTTCGGCGAGGTCGTCGTCTCGGCTGCCGAGCAGCAGAACCTCGCCCACCACGTGGCCAAGGTCCAGCAGTGGTACGGCCGCCGTGGCGAGTTCGACCCCGAATGGGTCCGTGCAGCCTTCAGCGCAGACGGCTGGATCAGCGTCACCCCTGCCGAGCTCGAGGAGCTCGGCAGCCGCCTGAACGCCCTTCTCCGCGAGTACGGCGCCACGCCTGAGCGCCAGGCCGATGGCCGGCGCGAGCGGGTGTTCGCGTTCGCCCACGCCGTACCCGCCAGACCCTGAAGGGATCCCGTCATGACCAGTATGGACATGTCCACCCTGCCGCCGCTGCGCAAGGACGCCCGCGTCATTGCCTGGGTCTTGGCGTCATCGCTGTCGCGCGTCGGCGACGTCGCCTGGTTCATCGGGCTGGCCTGGACGGCGGTGCACGTCGCCGGCCCCGCCGGAGCCGGCCTGGTGATGGGCATCGGGTCAGTGCCGCGGGCGGCGATCCTGCTGCTGGGGGGCGCCCTGGCGGACCGCCTCAACCCGCGCCGCACCATGGTGGTCGCGAACCTGGCGCGGATCGCCGTCCTGCTCGCCGCGATCCTCGTGGTGGAGACGCGGGCGTCCTCACTGGTCCTGCTGCTCCTGGTGGCCGCGGTGTTCGGCCTCGTCGACGGGATGTACGACCCCGCTTCGGGCACCATGCCTCGACAGCTGGTCCGCCCCGACGACCTGGCGGCCGTCTCCTCGATGTTCCAGCTCGGCAGCCGCACCGCCACCTTGGTCGGCGCTCCGCTCGGCGGCGTGCTGGTCGCCACCGGTGGCCTGGCCTCCGTGATGGCCTTCGACGCGATCTCATTCGCCGTCATCGCGGTCGTGCTAGCGCTGCTGCTGAAGCCGCGGTTTCCGCTGGAGCGCTCGCGCGGCAGGTCGGTCCGTAGCGATCTTGCAGACGGGTTCCGCTACCTTCGGCGTGCCCCCAGTGCGCGCACGCTCACGATCGCGGTGTCCGGCCTGAACCTCTTCGTCGGGCCGGTGACGGCAGTCGGCCTCGTGCTCCGCACCAAGGCCGAGGGCTGGGGGGCGGCCAACCTGGGGATCTTCGAGGCCTGCATCGGCGCTGCTGCCGCCGTCGGCGCGGTCATCGCGATGCGGTGGCGTCCCCGTGCCCCCGCCCGTACCGGGCTGCTGATCCTCGCCGGCCAGGCTGCCGCCTGCGCAGGCGTCGGCTTCTCGCCGTACGCCGGCGTGGTCGGCTGCATGCTGGTGATCGGCCTGACGGCCGGCCTCGCATCCGCGTTCCTCTCCGGCGCCTTCCAGCGAACGATCGAGCCGGCGTACCTCGGCCGAACCGGCAGCATGGTGATGCTCTCCGACCAGGCCCTGATGCCGCTGGCGATGACGGGCTTCGGTGCGCTCGCCGGGCTGACCAGCATCGTCACCGCCTGCACCTTGGTAGGAGCCGGGTTCGCGGCCCTCGTGCTCTGGTCGGCCTTCCGGCCCCACCTCGACGTCACACCGGATGTGGGCGACCCCGCCCTCTCCACCGTCAACGCCTCCTGAATCCGCCAACCGCGCGTTCGGACGGGAACGCATGCGTTGGGTTCTCGGCCTCCCGCGCTCGGCGTTTGCCTGGCCTGCCAGGCAAACGCACCGTTTGCCACTCAGGCCTGCCTGGCAAACGGTGGAGGTGCCTGGCATGCCAGGCAAACCCGGAGAGAGGGCCGGGGTGGCCGGCCGGCCAAGCCGGTTCGTTGCCATCCGATCTGCAAGTCCGATCGAGCCATCCGATATACGACGACGGCGGACCTGGGCGAGGGGCACCTGGACCGGGCGGCAGTAGGTTGGCTCGGTGAGCGACGGGTACGACGAGCGAGACGCCGAGCGTTACGTGGACGAGCCCAACCTGTCCGGGAGGTCGCCGTACCAGCGGGACAGTGCCCGCATCGTGCACTCGGCGGCGCTGCGCCGCCTGGCGGGCAAGACACAGGTGGTTGGGCCGGCCAGCAACGACTTCATCCGGAACCGGCTCACCCACACGCTCGAGGTCGCCCAGGTCGGGCGCGAGCTCGCGACGGAGCTCGGCTGTGACCCCGACATCGTCGAGGCCGCCTGCCTCGCGCACGACCTCGGCCATCCGCCCTTCGGCCACAACGGCGAGCGGGCGCTGAACGACGTGGCCGCCCGGATCGGCGGGTTCGAGGGCAACGCGCAGACGTTCCGGCTGCTGACCCGGCTCGAGGCAAAGTCCTTCGACCGGGACGGGGCGAGCGTCGGTCTCAACCTCACCCGCGCCACCCTCGACGCCGCCTCGAAGTACCCGTGGCCCCTCGGAGAGGCACTGGCGCCGACCGGTCGCCACGGCGACGGCTTGCCGCGTGCCGTGCACAAGTTCGGCGTCTACGCCGACGACCTGCCCATCTTCACCTGGATGCGACAGGCCGCCGAGCCACGCAGTACCTGCGTCGAGGCGCAGGTCATGGACTTCGCCGACGACGTCGCGTACAGCGTGCACGACGTGGAGGACGGGATCGTCGCCCAGCGCATCGAGCTCACCCAGCTCGCCGATCCGGAGCTACGGCGGGAGGTCTGGGCGACCGCGCGCGACTGGTACGCCCCTGAGCTCACCTTCGACGACTTCGAACAGGCGCTCGGCCGGCTCTCCCGGTTGGCGTCCTGGCCGTCGTCGCCGTACGACGGCAGCAGGCGACACCTGGGCGGGCTCAAGAACCTCACCAGCCGGCTGATCAACAGGTTCTGCCTGGCGGTTCGCGACACCGCGGCGGCGGAAGGGCTGCTCGGCAGGCTCAGCCGGTACCGCGGAACCCTGCCGGTGCCGATCGCGACCACCACCGAGATCGTCGTCCTCAAGGGAGTTGCCGCGCGGCTGGTCATGAGGGCGGAGGGCCGGGTGGAGATGATGGCCGGCCAGCGGCAGCTGCTCGCAGACCTCGTCGACGGCATCTGGCAGGCGGGGCCGGCGGCACTCGAGCCGGTCTTCCGACACGACTTCGAGTCGGCTCAGAACGACGCGTCGAGGCTGCGCGTGGTCGTCGACCAGGTGGCCTCGCTCACGGACCCCTCGGCTGTGGACAAGCACCGGTCGGTCTGCGGGGGCACTGCGTAGACTCGCGGGGTGGCGGCCGGGCGGATCCGAGACGAGGACATTCAGCTCGTGCGGGAGCGCTCCCGCATCGACGAGGTCGTCTCCGCCCACGTGACTCTGCGCAGCGCCGGATCCGGTTCGCTCGTCGGACTCTGCCCCTTCCACGACGAGAAGTCGCCCTCTTTCCACGTCACGCCGGCACGCGGCTTCTTCTACTGCTTCGGCTGCCAGGAGGGCGGCGACGTCGTCACGTTCGTCAAGAAGATCGAGGGGGTCGGGTTCGGCGAGGCCGTCGAGCGGTTGGCGGACCGTTTCGGCGTCGAGCTGCACTACCAGGACGACTCCGGCACTGCGCCGCGCCGCGACTACGGCCTGCGCACCCGGCTCCTCGATGCGAATCGCCGGGCCGACGAGTTCTACCGGGAGGCCCTCGAATCGCCAGAGGCCGTTGTCGGGCGTCAGTTCCTCGACGACCGCCACTTCGACCAGGGGGCGGCGGCCCGGTTCGGCATCGGGTACGCACCGCGGGCAGGGGACGCGTTGCTCGGACACCTGCGCAGCAAGGGTTTCAGCGATGACGAGCTGGTGACGGCGGGTCTCGTCGCGCGCAACAACCACGGCCCCTATGACCGTTTCCGGGGACGGCTGCTGTGGCCGATCCGCGAGCTGTCCGGTGACGTCGTTGGTTTCGGCGCCCGTCGGCTGTTCGACGACGACCGAGTCGAGGCAAAGTACCTGAACACGCCGGAGACGACGATCTACAAGAAGAGCCAGCTCCTGTACGGCGCGGACCTGGCCCGAAAGGACATCGCGCGCTCCACGCAGGCGGTGGTGGTGGAGGGCTATACGGATGTCATGGCCTGCCACCTGGCCGGTGTGACGACGGCGGTGGCCACCTGTGGCACCGCCTTCGGTGAGGACCACACTCGGGTGCTGCGGCGGCTCCTGCTCGACCACGACGAGATCCGTGGCGAGGTGATCTTCACGTTCGACGGCGACGAGGCCGGCCAGAAGGCTGCCCTGCGGGCGTTCGCCGGCGACCAGCAGTTCGTCGGGCAGACCTACGTCGCAGTGGAGCCGGAGGGCCGCGACCCGTGCGAGCTGCGGATCGCGGAGGGGGACGCCGCGGTCCGTGAGCTGGTGGCGCGGCGGGAGCCGCTCTACCGCTTCGTGCTGAAGAACGTGGTCGCGCGCTTCGACCTCGACCGTGCGGACAGCCGGGTCGACGCCGTGCGCGAGGCGGTCCGACTGGTCACCAGCATCCGTGACAAGTCGAAGGTCGAGGCGTTCGCCCGCGAGGTCGCCGGCATGGTGGGGGTCGACATCGACGACGTCCGTGCAGAGGTACGACGGGCCCGCGGTCAGGGACGCGGGTCGGCTGCCCTGACCCGCGGAGGTCGCGCCGGGGATACGCCGGCGGCTCGCGGCGACGTACCCGATCCGGGAGAGCGCCGGTACTCGATCGAGCGGGACGTCCTGAAGATCGCCATCCAGGCCCCATCCGTACTGGCCGGGTCGTGGGAAGAGGTCGAGGGGGAGGACTTCACCCACCCCTACTACCGTGCCGTGTTCGACGCCGTCCAGAAGCTCGGAGGCCCGGCCAACGCGTCCACTGACACCCTTGTCGAGGCCCTTCCCGAGGAGCCCGTGGGCAACCTGGTGTCGGCGCTGTCCGTGGAGCGGCTGCACGTCACCGGGAAGCCCGATGAGCGACTGGCGACGGCGTACGTCGTCCGGCTCCGCGAGCTCACGGCGATGCGTCGGATCAACGCCGTCAAGGCGCGGCTGCAGCGGATGAACCCCGTGACGCAGACCACGGAGTACAACCGGCTCTTCGGCGAGCTCGTCGCCCTCGAGAGCCACCGTCGCACCCTTCGCGAAGGCGCCATCGGTACTACCGAGTAGCCGCTCGACGGACGCCCGCTGACCGCTTCGGAGCCGGCGGCCCGGCTGCTGCCGGGTTCCGGTGTATCAGAAACGCCCTTAGGCCCACCTGTGGGATATGAACTCCCCAACGGCCCCGAGTCGGCCAGCGCGAACCAAAGCCCCCACGACCTCGGTGCGGCGCGAGCCGGACCTCGAGAACCTGTTAGCCCTCTACCTGCGCGACATCACGGCCATCCCGCTGCTCACGGCGGCCGACGAGGTGCGACTGGCGCGTGACATCGAGGCCGGACTGCTCGCGGATGAGCGTCTCGGCGGGACCGAGCTCCTGACCCCTGAGGACCGCGCCGACCTGGCGGATCTCGTCGAGCAGGGTGCGCGCTCGAAGGCACTCCTCATCGAGTCGAACCTGCGTCTCGTCGTCTTCCTGGCCAAGGGGTACATCGGCTGCGGAACTCCGCTTCTCGACCTGATCCAGGAGGGGAACATCGGGCTCATGCGGGCGGTCGAGAAGTTCGACTACCGGCGTGGCAACAAGTTCTCGACGTACGCATCCTGGTGGATCAGGCAGGCGATCGCCCGCGGGTTCGGCGACCAGAACAGGACCATCCGGATCCCGGTGCACGTCTCTGAGGCGATCCACCGGGTACGCCGGCACCAGCTCACCTTGGTGCAGGAGCTGGGCCGCGACCCGTCGATCGACGAGCTGTCGGAGCAGGCGGGCCAGACCTCTGCGAAGGTGCTCGACCTGCTGCGGTTCGCAGACGTTCCGGTATCGCTCGACCTGGAGGTCGGGGACGGGGAGGGCGCTGGCTCGACCATCGCCGACCTGGTCGCCGACGAGAGCGCCCACGAGCCGCAGAACGAGATCGCGCTCCAGTCGATGCGCCGGGAGGTCGAGCAGCTGCTGCGAACACTCGGTGCCCGCGACCAGCAGGTGCTCCAGCTGCGGTTCGGCCTGCGCGGCAGCCGGATCCACACGCTCGCGGAGGTGGGGAAGCAGCTCGGGGTCACTCGCGAGCGCGTCCGTCAGATCGAGGGACGGGCACTGACGCGGATCCGTAGCAACCAGGGCGCCGCGGACTTCCGGGAGTACATCCGGGCGTAGGCGATGATGGGAGGGTGCGCCGGCTCCGGACAAGGCTTTCCACCGACGTCGCGTCGGCACTCGACCTGCACCCGGGCGAGCGGGCTCTCGCCTGGGCGAACGGGCCGTCAGGCGAGTGGTACGTCGGTACCGACCTCGCCATCCACCTGCCGGCGCAGCACGGCTACCGTCGGCTCGGCTGGGAGGATGTGGAGCGGGCCGAGTGGCACCACGACTCCGACAAGCTCGCGATCGTGGAGGTGGCCGACTGGGGTGAGCCGGAACGGACCACTGTCGTCGAGGTGACAGAGCCAGGCCGGCTGCTCGAGCTGCTGCGCGAGCGCGTCACGAAGAGCGTGGTATGCACCGTCTACTCGCGGGTCCGGGGGAAAGCCGGGCTGAGCGTCGTCGGCCGCCGCTCGCCGTCCGGTAGGGGACCGACGACCTGGTCCTACGTGCTCTCGGTCGGTCTCGACCCAGCCGACCCTCAGGTCGAAGAGGTCGCCGCCAGGGCGCTTGCCGACGCCAGGCACGAGCTCGAGGATCTCTGAGCCGGGCGTCTCGAGGGCTTTCGAGCGTAGGTGTTTCGACGGCCCAGCTAGGCACCGAGTGGCTCCCCCGGATGGACTCGAACCATCAACAACTCGGTTAACAGCCGAGTGCTCTGCCAATTGAGCTACAGGGGAATGAAAGCGCTGACCATCTTAGGGCGCCCCCGGAAGTGCGTCCAACTCGCTCGAAGCCCGACGGTGCAGGATGAGCCCATGTGGAACGCCATGTGGACCCTCGGAATCTCAGCGCCGGAGAAGATCATCCGGACGATCGTCGTCTACGCCGGACTTGCGCTCCTGCTGCGGCTGGCTGGGAAGCGCGACCTGGCCCAGCTCAACTCGTTCGATCTCGTCGTCATGCTGCTGCTCTCGAACGTCGTCCAGAACGCGGTCATCGGCAACGACGTCTCGCTGACGGGCGGCCTCCTCGGCGCGGCCGTCCTGGTCGCCTTCAACGCCGTCGTCGTGCGGGCATCCCTCACCTCCGACCTGCTCACCCGCCTGCTCGAAGGGCATCAGACGGTGCTCGCCCGAAAGGGAAAATGGGACACCAAGGCGCTCCGGAGAGAGGGGTTGCGTCAGGCTGACGTCGACGCAGCCCTTCGGCGACAGAACGCGAACAGTGTCGACGACGCCGAACAGGTCTCCCTGGAGCCCGGGGGTGCCGTCGTCGTGAGCGTGTCACGGGAGCGGCAGAGCGCCACCAAGGCAGATGTCGACGCCGTCAAGCAGTCCCTCCGCGACCGGGACCGTGATCGCACGGACAGCGAGCGTTGGGACCGGGTCGAGGCCAAGCTCGATGAGCTCCTCGCCCGGCAGGCCGGCTGACGACGTACGGCCCGAACGCCCCCGCGAATTGCGGGAAAGTGGACCCGGTGGGTGGCTCCGGAAGGTGTACTTTCCCGCAATTCGCGGGAGGGGTCGCGGGAGGGGTCGCGGGAGGGGTCGCGGGAGGGGGCGGGGATGGTCAGGCGGTTGCGAAACCGACCCGGGAGCCTGCCTGAGGGTTGGCGTAGTCGGCGTACGCGTGGTCGACGTCGCCGACCGAGTGGTAGTTCTCGTAGTACATGTAGTACTGGCCCCGGTGCTTGAACATGGTGCCCTGCCAGATGGCTCCGTTGTCGGGCTCGAGCTCGCCGCCGCGCCGGAAGTACAGGGAATCGGGCTGAGCAGTCTCGACGTTCGTCGCCCACGGTCCCGTGTACGGGTGCAGTGCCGCAGCCAGTACGAAGTGGTCCGGCCAGTCGGGCACCTGGGGACCGTCGTTGTAGTGCAGGTAGTAGATGCCGTTGTCGTACATGACGCGGAAACCGTAGATCGCGCCGCCACCCGCCCTCGACAACGAGGTGAAGACCGGCAGTCCGGGTGCGGGTGTCGGCTGCCCCGCGCTGGCGTTGACCAGCAGCGCGGTCGCCATCTCGGCGTGGCCGGCGCGACCGGTCTGCTGGAACACGACGGCTTCGTACGAGTCGTCGTCGGGGTTGCGCAGCGAGACCACCTCGGGGCTGCCGCGGAGCAGCTGCCCTTGGATCAGCTCGCCTCCCGTCGTCGATCCCGGGGGGCGGGCCCAGGTCAGCTGCTGCGCCACGTCGTGCTCCCACGAGGCGGTGCGTACGTCGAAGCGCGAGAACACAAGCTCCCCGTACGTATCGGTGGCCGTGTTCTCGAAGGACGACTGACGCCCGAAGAACAGCAGCCTGCCGTCACCGACGTAGGCGGTCGACGGGGCGTTGACCTGCACAGTCCCGATACCCGGCTTCCCCGCGACGCCGGTCGGCGGACCGCTCTGCAAGATCGTGCCTCCCCTGACCTTCGCGGATGCGGCGTTGGGGTCGATGAAGTGGATTCCGTCGAACGCTGCGACATCGGTGTACAAGGCGCCGATCCGCGCCTTGGACGGGTCGTTGTCGATGCGCGGGTTGCCCCGCATGAAGTAGTGGATGCGCCCGTCGACCGTGATGAGATCCGAGTTGGCGCTGTCCTCCGACCGCCAGGCGGCCGGCGGGATCGGCCGGAGCGGTACCGCGGTGTCAGCGCCGGCGATGTTGCCTGCCGGCTCCGGGTCCTTCGAGGTGTACTGCCAGGGCAGCAGGCCCCGTCTCCGGTGCCACCGGAACGGGACCAGCGCCAGGTGAGCCAGCGCCGCGCCGTCGCCGTACCGCAGGATCCGAGTGCGGATCACCCGGGACTCGGCGGTGGCCGGGGTGAGCGCGCAGAAGTGGAGGTTCGTGAAGTCGGCCCGCGCGTTCTCGGTCACCATCCCCGCGTAGCCCTCGCGCGGCCAGCCCGCCCCGGCCCGCATGGAGATCACATTGGTGCCGTCGGTGAACCCCCGCACGATGCCGTCGTCCGCGCAGGTGAGGGTCATCTCGTACGTCGTCCGTGCCGTGATGGGGAAGTCGTAGGGCAGCGCCTTCTCCGCGGCAACCCGGCCGCCGACGTACCGGGCGAGCCGCATCTCGCGCCGCGCCGGGTTGAGCATGAAGGTCACGCCGGAGAACAGGCCGACCACATCGGGGGCCTGGACGAACAGACCGGCCCAGCCGTCGGAGACGGAGGGGAACGCGACGCCGGCCTCGATCGAGGAGGCGTGGCCGAAGGCATCGGGATGGTAGATCGGGTGCAGACCCGCCGGCGAGCCCTGGAAGAGTGCGCCCCGGCCAGTCGGGTTGTCCCTGGCCGGGTCAGCGTCCTGCCAGGGCAGGCGACGGTGCGACCAGGCGGCGTCGGCGGAGCCCACCCGCCACAGCATCGGCGCCGCACCCGGTGGTCTGTCGAAGGAGTCCCGCAGGTCCAGGCCGGCCGCCTCCGTCGACGCCTGGCCGCGCGGGCACAGCTCGCCCCAGGCCAGCGCGCGGTCGGAGATCCTGACGTCGTCGAGCAGGCAGTACGCCGGGGCTGCCGTGGTGCCGCCGAAAGCCATCAGCTGCGAGGAGGTCTCGCCGGCGGCCGTCGTCAGCGCGGCGGCAGGGACCCCGTTGACGTAGAGCACGACGCCGTGGCCGCCTGCAGGCTGCTGCCCCCAGGTCACGGCGACGTGCTCGAGGCTCATCGGAGCCAGCTGTTGGGCGAACGCCGACCGGGTTTCTGTCCGCCCGTTGGTCCGCCGCACGTCGAAGCACCAGCGACCACCCCGGGTGTACAGGGTGAGAGCCGACGTCGTCCCGGTGGCGGCGAAGATCTCCTTGCGGTGGGTGCGGTGCGCGTCATCGAGATCGGTGATGGGCTGGTACCAGGCCTCGAAGCTTCCTGAGTCACCGGACAGCGGCGACCGGAACGTGAGGTGGTCGCCCGTCGCACGCCAGGCACCACCGAACGCGCCCGGCTCCAGGGTGGAGCTGGCCGGCTGCACGATCGGCCCAGCCCCGTCCTCCGCGTGGAACGAACCGGCGAATCTCAGGCTCAGCGCGGTGCCCGCGGTCAGCGGATGAGGTATCGGCTCGCTTCCTTTGAACCGCGTGAACACCTGCCGCCCCGCGTCGATCGACTCGCTGGTCTGGGTGTAGACCTTGGGCAGCCCGACCACGTACAGCCGGCGGATCTCCGCCGGTGCGAGGGCGGCCTGGTGGATCGTGACCTCGTCGAGGTCCCCCGTGAACCGGTCGCCGAGCACCAGGCTCGCGACGGCCCGCCTCATGGCGAATCGCCTTGCTCGCGCCTTGGCGGCCAGCACACCGTCGACGTAGAGATCCATCGCCCCGGTCTTGGGGCTGGCAGTAGCTGTCACCTGGCTCCACCTGCCCGGCGACAGGGCGTCCGAGCTGTGGACGACGTGGCGACCGCCGGAGGCGTCGGCCATCGTCAGCGTGATGGTGCCCGTCGGGTCGAGGGTGAGGGCGTAGGCAACGCCGAAGCCGACGAGCAGTGCCGGCTGGGTCGCCAGTACGTCGGGTCGCACCCAGCAGGTCAAGGTGAGACCCGAGCGCACGGAAAGGTCAGCCGTCGGCCGGGCCGCGAGCCAGCGGGTCCCGTCGAGGTGGACCGCCCCACCTCGGAAGCCGCGGCCGTGGATCGCGGCTGCCAACCCGCTGTCGGTGGTGTTCCAGTTGGCTCCGGTGAGGAACAGCGTGTGTCCGTGCCCGCTGACGTCGTCGAAGGCGTAACCACTTCCCTCGTCGAAGTGCCATGCGGCGAGCAGGTCGGCCGCCTTGACCCGCCGCTCGAGGTGGCGCCACCGGACCGTGAGGTCGGCGGTCTGCTGCGTGCCGCGGTACCCGGATCCCTCGAGGGGAGCTCCCGCAGCGCCGGGGAGTTGCGCGTCAGCGCCGCTCGCGGTCATCTTGAGCGCCTGGTACGCCGCCAAGGCGCCGGCACCGACGACGAGAGCACGACGACCGAAGCGGCGCTGGACAGGCTTCGTCATCCTCCCGCTCCCCCTCACAGTCTTCCTTCTCCCCCTGTGGTCTCACCCCGGTTGTGCCGTTCCAGTGTGCCTCATCCGACCGTCCGCTCCGGCCGCAATGCAGGCACCGGCCGCCCTATCGCGATCGGCGCTCCTCGCTGTGACGTGTGGAGTGCAGAACGAGGGTAACGGCCACCGGCAGCGCGAAGGGGACGACGAGGAGCTCGATCCAGTCCCACAGGGTGTTCCCGGTGAACCCCGTCCAGCGCCAGGGGACGACGTACCCCGGGACCGCCAGCAGTGCGAGCGCAGCCAGGAAGAGCCCGAAGCCCAGCACCCACCGCCCGCGCATCGAGTCACCGCTCTCCAGGACGAACGGCAGCAGGCTGACGCTGACCGGGAGGAGTAGGAGCTCGAGCCAGTCCCACAGGGTCGTGCCGTCGAAGCCCGTCCATGCCCAGGGGACCGTGTACCCGATGACGACGAAGGCGACGACAACGACCAGGGCGGCCGCCCCGACCATCAGTGTCGTGTCTCCCAGCCTGGCCGGCCGGCGACGGTTCAGAACGGGCAGCAGCGCAAGCACGACAGGCAGCAACAGCAGGTGCAGCCAGTCCCAGAGGCGTTGGTTGTCCTGGAAGCCGGTCCAGGCCCAGCTCCGGCCGCCGACGGCTTCGATGAGCAGCAACGTGAGGACCAGGACGCCCACCCCTGCAACCAGGACACGCTCGGCCGCGGTGACTGCCTTGCGCTCACTCGTCGTAAGCGTCCTGCCCTGCGTCGCCCGTTTCATCGGGGCAGGCTAGGCCCTAGGCGTCGATGGAGGACATGTCGGGGTAGCGCTCACCCTCGACGGCATCCCGGGGAACCGCCTTGTCCAGGGCGGCAAGGTCGTCGTCGGTCAACCGCACGGCCACGGCGTGCACGTTCTCCTCGAGGTAGCGGACCCGCTTGGTTCCCGGGATCGGCACGATGTCGTCGCCCTGCGCGAGGACCCAGGCGAGCGCGAGCTGGCCCGCGGTCACGCCTTTCTGCTCGGCGAGCTCGCGAACCGCCGCGACTAACGCGAGGTTTCGGTCGAGCGCCTCTCCCACGAAGCGTGGGTTGGTGCGCCGGAAGTCGTCCTGGGCCAGGTCTTCGGCCGAGGAGATGGTGCCGGTGAGGAAGCCGCGACCGAGCGGCGAGTACGGGACCAGCCCGATGCCCAGCTCTCGCAGTGTCGGCAGGATCTCGTCCTCGACGTCGCGGGTCCACAGGGAGTACTCCGACTGGAGGGCGGTGACCGGGTACGTCGCATGTGCCCGCCTGATGGTGGCGGCCGACGCCTCCGACAGCCCGAGCCGACGTACCTTGCCGGCCTCGACGAGCTCGGCCATGGCACCTACGGTCTCCTCGATCGGGACGGTCTTGTCCACCCGGTGCTGGTAGTACAGGTCGATGTGGTCGACGCCCAGCCGCGCGAGGCTGGCGTCGCAGGCTCGGCGAACGTACTCGGGGCTGCCGTCGATACGGCGGACGGAAGAGTCGTCCGGGTCCCTGACGTTGCCGAACTTCGTCGCAAGGACAACCTCGTCGCGACGGTCCTTGATGGCCCGGCCGACGAGCTGCTCGTTCGTGAACGGGCCGTACATGTCGGCGGTGTCGAGCAGGGTGACGCCGAGGTCGAGGGCCCGATGGATCGTCCGGACTGCCTCAGCCTCGTCCGTCGTGCCGTAGAACTCCGACATCCCCATGCACCCCAGGCCGAGCGCGGACACCTCGAGGTCGGCGCCTCGGCTGGCGCTGCCGAGGGTGCGGGTAGGGATCGAGATGCTGTCTGCTCCAGTCATGACCCGAGTCTCTCGCTTCGAGCCGTCGTGATCCAGTCGAGAACCTGCCGTGCCTCACCGCTGGGGCTCGACGCCTAGTCGTCGCATGAGCGCCTCAGCGTCGTACGGCGCGTGGACCTTCACGTCGTTGTCGAAGTAGACATGTACGTCGAGCCCCGCGAGTGTCCAGCGTCGTACCTTGTCCGCCCAACGGTCGAGGGCCTCTTCCGTGTAGCCACTGACATAGAGCTCGTCGGCGCCATGGAGCCGGACGTACATGAACTCCGAGGTCGGCTCCTCGACGGCGGGCCAGCGACCAGCGGTATCCGCCGCGACCAAGGCGACATCGTGCTGTCTGAGCAGGGCTATCACCTCCGGCGTCGCCATGCTCGGGTGTCGGACCTCGATGGCGTGCCGGATCGGGCGGTCAACGACGACGTCCGTGAACGCCCGATCTCCAGAGATCCTCTCGTCGTGCTTCGCGGCCAGCTGAGCAGCCTCCGGAGTTGACCGCGGGAGCAAGGAAAGGAAGTCCGTCAGCCGGTCCCTTTCGAACGAGAAGGTGGGAGGAAGCTGCCAGAGCAGCGGACCCAGCTTGTCGCCGAGGGCCAGCGGGCCAGACGCGAAAAAGTTCGCAAGCGGCCCCTCGGCGTCGGCGAGCCTCTTCATATGGGTGATGAAGCGACTGCCCTTCACCGCGAAGACGAAACCCTCCGGTGTCTCGTCGTGCCAGCGGCGGTAGCTGGACGGGCGCTGGAGCGAGTAGAACGACCCGTTGATCTCGATCGAGCTCAGCCGCGCCGCGGCGTACGACAGCTCCGCACGGTGCGGGAGGCCCGGCGGGTAGAAGTGGCCACGCCAGCCGGCGTAGGTCCAGCCCGAGATGCCGATGTGCACACCTGCCACGTTCCCGCCCAGGAGTTTATTGATCGTCTTGCTGGAGGTCGTCGTCGTCAGCCGGCGGGACGCTGCGGGCCTGTTCGGCGACGTCGGCCTCGTCCGCATCCCAGGGAACCGTCCCGACCCCCCCGCCGTCCTCGAGGTCTTCGTCGTCTTCTGTGCGCCGGACTGCGGCCAGTGACTGTTCGAGCTGGTCCGCCTCATCAGCCGACGGGAGAACACCAAAATCCTCGCTCATGGCCTGACCCTTTCGACTCGTCGGGCATCGAGGGCAGTTCGAAGGTAACAGAGTACGAGGACTCGACCGATAAGCCCGATGGGACGAGTGGGACACTTGGCCCAAGTGGTAGAGCGGGATCCCAACTTTCGGCAGGAGACCAGCAGTGAGCGAAGCACCGGGCGCGGCGCCAGTCGAGATATCGCGCGTTTGGAAGTACACCGGTGAGGGCGAAGGCGTCGTACATGTCGAGCTCAAAGCCGGCGATGACGCGGTCAACATCAACCTCAAGAAGTCACGCAACCCGCGCCTGTTCGAGTTCGTCGTCGGACATGCGTCCATCGGCACCGAGGAGCGTCCCCCCAAGCAGGACAAGACTGACGACGAGTGACCTTGGCGAACCGGGGGGCGGCGCTGGCGCCGCCCCCCGCGGTCCTCAGCTCGTGACGGAGAGAGTGCCGATCAGCCCGTGCTGCTCGTCATTCGGTCCAGCCGAGAAGACGACCTGGTCCGTGCCGGACTGAACCCCGTTGCCGGGGAGCAGTGCCCACAGCCCGTCGATGGAGATCGGGTTGTGGTGAGAGTCCCGAAGGGTTCCGACGAACGACAGGTTCTGCGGGTTGTACGCGTGGATACGCCCGTTGCCGAAGTTCCCGACGAGCAAGTCACCGGCGAACGAGCCGAATCCGGTCGGCGCGATGGCCAGACCCCAGGGAGCGTTGAGCGCACTGTGGTCGGGCATCCGGGTCACCAGATTGCCGGTCTGGGTGAAGACGTCGACCCGACCGAGACCGGCCCCGTCGACCTCGTCCGTGTGCTGCTTGTCCCGCTCGGCATAGCTGACGTAGACCATGTCGCCGAGGACGGCGACATTGAACGGGGCGAAGTTCGCCGGTAGTTCTGGGTCCTCGAAGTTGCCGCGCGTGATCACGCGGTCGAAATGGCCGTTGAACACGTCGACGGTCCGCCCCGAGAAGTCAGCGGCGTACAGCCTCGGCTCATTCGCCTCCGAACCGAGCGAGAGGCCCTTGTACACGGCGCCGTGAGTGACCACCGCATTCTGCGCGTGGGTTCCACCGCCGACACCGGGGTTCCACCCGGAGATGTGGCCGCTCTCGCCGTCGAAGATGAACGCCGCCGGTCCGCTGTTGCCCTTCGAGTCGTGGACCACGAAGTCGGAAGTCCCGTTGAACGCCTGACCGGTAGGTGCCCCGCCAGGGATCGTCACGACCAGGGGAACGATGCTCTCCGTGCCACCATGGATGCCACCTTGGTAGAGCGTCGACACGTTGGTCCCGTTGTCGGAAACCCACATCGGGCTAGTAGGGCTGAACGACAGCCCCCATGGGTTGACCAGGTTCGGGTCGGTGATCTGCGCATTCCCCGCCACATCTGAGACGAGGTTCACCTGGTCATACGTCGTAGCTGCCGAGGGATGCGTGCCGGCTTGAGCCGGCGCTATGGACGCCAGGGCCAACGCCCCGACCGCGGCGACTCCGAGCGACCATCTCCAACGACCTGACTGCATGGTTCCTCCTCAGCGCGCGGACGGGCGTCCGCGGTCGCACTGACTAACACGAGCCGACGACCCCAGTCGTTCAACACCCCGCGAATTGCGGGAAAGTGCACCTTCGCGAGGCGGGTCAGAGGTCGACTTTCCCGTAATTCGCGGGAGGGGGGGCGTCCCGGCCGCGACTGCGGTTGGTGCCACCCAAGCGGTCTGGTCGGCGTTACGGCGACTCGAGCAGCTCATGCGAGGTCTCTCGACTGGCCGCGGGGTGCTCGACCAGTGCGAGGACCCTGTTCGCCATGAACCTGGCGGACCGGACGGGTGATCCGCCGCGGGTCACCTCCGTCACCTCAACGATGCTTCGACCGGAGTTGATCTCGACCCGGCGACCGTTGCGGGTCGCGATCACGTCGTAGGTGCGCACCTCGTTGCCGGCATCGATGACGATCTCGACTCGGTCTCCGCGCACCTTTGAAACAGTACCGCTCCGACCGATCGCGCCCTGCCACTCAAGCCGACCGCGCCTGGGCAAACTTGATGGGCCCATGGGCAAGTATGCGCGGATCTCCCCGTTTGCCTTCCTGGAGCGGTGGGATGCAGGTTCCTGGCATATCCAGTGGAATGACAACCCTGGCGGCAGGGGCGGCACGATTCTGCACCGGTTTATGACTCGGGGAACTCCCGTCGCTACTTGCGCACCCAGGCGTGGCCGTTCCACAGCAGCCGCAGTGGTGGCCGGTGCTCGATGCCCTCGATGTCCCCGACGGCCCAGGTGGCGCCAGGTCCGCTGACTGACACAGCTTCGAGGAAGCTGTCGCCTCCAGGGTTCGGTGTTGGCGTCCGGTGCCAGGTGCGCCCGTTCCACTGGACGGCGACGGTGGCGAACCCGGTCCCCGCGGCCTGAAACCCGACCAGCCAGACGTCGTTCGGCCGATCGCCCCCGATGTCGATGAAGGTGTAGCCGCGGAACGCTGCCCGCAGGTCGACTACCTTCCAGACGCCGTGGACCTCGTGCTCGAGGAGGCTGTGTGGTTGACCTGCGGGGGCGGCGGTCTCGCCCAGGGCCCAGACGTTGCCCGGCGTCACCGCGGCGACATGTCCCAGGATGTTCTCCTCTGCTCCTGGGCTCGGCGTCGTGACTCTGCTCCAGGCCGATCCGTCCCAGTGCACAACGTAGGTCTCCGGGTCCCGGGTGCCGACCCGGTTCACAGTCGCACCGACCCCCCACACGTCGGTCGACGACGTTCCGCTGACGCCGAACAGACCGGTCCGCCGGCCCTTCGTCGCAGGAAGATTCACTCGCTCCCAGGAGTTGCCACTCCAGTGATAGCTGACCGGCTTGAGGCCGCCATGAGCATTGGTGCGTAGATCGCCAACGAGCCAGGCGTCCGTAGCCGATATCGCGGTCGCGTCTTCGATGAACGTGTCAGTCGTCGCTCCGGGCAGCGGCGTGTGCTGCCAGGTCTGGCCGTCCCAGTGCACGACGTAAGGCAAGTCGGCGTTTCCTTGTTGCTTGGGAATGAGGCCGACCGCCCAGACATCGGTGTCTGACAGGACGGCGATCGGGTCGATCGGCGCGTGCGCCACCCTCTCGGGTACCGACAGTCGCCTCCATCGTGAGCCGTTCCAGCGCTCCAGGAGAGCGTCACGGCCGAGCCGAGCGTTTCCAGCGGCGAAGGCGTCAGACCCCGACAAGGACACCACGTCCTCTAGCTCGGCCGGCGGCCACGAAGCCGCCTGGATTTCGACGTGGTGCCCCGGCCGGCCACCCGCTCCACCGAAGGCGGCCGGAGAACCGTCGACCCGAGCCGTTGTGGTCCCAGCACACATCACACCGAGCAGGGTGCAACTCACGCCCAGCAAGCGTTTGTGCGTCACGGTCAGCCTCTCTAACCAGTCGGGCCGATGCGTCGTGCGCATCTGACTAGTCCGGATATCCATCACACTTCCCTAGGCGGCCCGTTTGCGGGCCGCAGCCAGACAAGTTGAGTCCGAACCGTTGCGTGCCATTGAGCGGCGCGGAGGAGGTCGAGCACGTCACCGCGGCCAACCTGACCATGGCGCTCATGAAACTCACCCGGCTCTACGCACCAAGTTGCCAGGAGCGAGGTCCAAACGCCTCCAGAAGCGTCCTGGCCGAGCATCCATGCCCTCCTGCTCGCTTCTTTCTGTCAGGTCACGGGCGATACTGCGGTCTTCTCGCCGCCGCCGCGATCACCGGGGTCGCGTGTGGCGGTAGGGATTGTCGTCGGACTGCAAACCATTCAATCGGCCGTCACCACTAGCTCCCTTTACTGTGGGCAACCTGACGTTGCAGGTTGCACTCAGTGGTTACTCATTGGGGTCCCTTGCCCAGGGTGTACCTCGAGCCGACCGAGAACTGACGCAGTGTTTTCCGGCCACACGGCTTCGGGCCGACTATCTGGAATGGCCCACATCCTGTTACTCACTTCGAACACTGTTCCGAGCCGTTACAGTCACGTTGTCGTTACACTCTCTCATGAATTCAGGAGGCGCTGCTTTGCTGGTTGCAGTCGTTGGCGAGGGTCTCTATATTCGCCGGCGCGTAGGGCTCGGTGAGGTTCGCCGGGTGGTACCCGACCGAGACTGCGTGGCCATCTCGCAACTCTCATATTCTAGTTGATGATCTCGTCTTTGGTCGGATGAACAACGGCCACGATAGGAACGTGCTGGCCCGTATATGCATCGATCACAAAGCTATGCAAATATGGCCCGGCCAGCGGTAAACGGCTATAGAGCGGGCCGACGGCCAGACCTGGGCAGTGTACGCCTCCGAGTTTTCTCTCATGTACCACAGATTTGATCTCGGCAACACCCAGAGGCGAGTAGAAAACTGAGTTTTTGTACGTCTGCCAACAGGGATTTGCTCGATTGTGGGTATCCTCAACAGCTTCTAGGAACAGCAGTCTAGGATTTTTGCCCTGATAGACCGTAGAAAGGCCGTCGTGACTTGGCCGCGCGACGGGCAGAAATTGCGTGTCCTCGCGAACCTCCTTGGCATCCAGCGGCTGCCAGCCGGACGAGAGAGGCGCGTGAGCAAGGTGCCGGCCCGCAAGCGGACGGGTCAACGTGAGTTCGGCAAGGTTGGGATGCAGATCCAGAGAGCAGTTCGCGAGTGGGCCGCCGACGTGGAATCCTGCCGCTGCTATGCGCACAGCAGTCGATGTTTCGATGGATGTGAGATGGGTGAATGTGTCGCAGCCTCCGTCGTTCACTACGATCTCAAGCTTTGACGGCGACGGGTGCGCGATGACGGCCCACGGCAGGCTGACGGCTGACCGTGCCACCGACGGCGAGCCGCTGCCGCCCGAAGGCGAGCTACTGCCCCCTGCGGAGCATCCCGCAAGCACCGCCGACAGGGCTATCACTGCGAAGAGGACAGGTCTGACTGCTAGCACGACCACCAGCCCTGAAATGGGGGACTTCTCGGTGCTGCCAATGTGACATCGCGTGGTGTCATCATCGGCACGGTCGGGTACCGATTCCACAACGCACCCCGTGGGCGTAATCCGTTCCGGCACGGATCACGCGCCTGCCGGGTCACAATGGTTAGGGAGCCGTCGGCTGGCCCTCAACGATTGCAACGGGTATGCCGACGATGTCGGCCCAAGGTGATGTGAGAGCGGCTCCCTGCATTGAAAAATGCGGGAGCAAACAGGAGAACAGATGGAGATCCACCAGTCGAGAAATGACCGGAGCAAAGCGGTCGAGCAGGCGGCGGCCAGCCAGCGCGAGCCGTTCTGGGTTCGTACCTTGCCACCGGTGCTGCTTCTGCTCACCTCCACAGCGGCGTGCAGCCAAAGCCCGCACTCACCATCATCAGGAAGCGACGGCAACCGATCGATGCCTCTTGATCCGGGATGCCCCTCAACGGACTTCTCCATTCAGAGCGTCGACGGAGGCACGTTGACTAAGACTCCCAACGGGCCCGCACTCGTCAACATCGTCACAAACCCGGGCAGTACCCTGACGGTCATAGCTGCGATGGGTGCAAATAAGGCTGAGAAGGTGCAAAGAGCGCAACTAGTTGTGGCGCCACCTGGCACCCCGGCAGATTCGCCAGGGCCCGCCGAGAACCCGGATAACCAGCGGGCTGCCTCAAAAGCCTCCGGTCCTTGGCTGGCCAACGGCCAAACCGTCACTCTTTCGTGGACGATCAGTAAGGATCAGCGAGGTAATACCTACCCGCTCATCTCGCTGATGCAATACATGTTCAGTCCAAACTGCACCTCACCACCCCCCACGGACCCGAGCAATGGCGTTGCATACTCGGAGTATATGGCGGCTACGATCGAGGTTCAGTAGGTCCCGCATTCCGCCCAAGCACCCGCAGTCGTCACCATGACACTTTTCGGTGGGGAGCAGTTTTTGGAATGACCAATCTTTGGGGGAGAACAACCACCTCGCGGCACAAGACTCTTCGATGTGTGAAGCTGGCATCGAGGGAACAGACTGCCGGGTCCAGCGACTCGCGGCTGACCAAGCGCGACTGGAAGCGGGTGGTCGGCAAGAACAGCAGCGCCAGCCGCAATACGACGATGCCGCGCAAGCTGGACACGTGACGCAGGCGCCCCGGGACCGGCAGCAGCGGCATCCGGTCGCTCGAATCAGTCAAGCAGCAGCCGGCACCAGGCGTCGAGCAGCCAGTCCTGGAACCGCGCGGTCGACCAACCCCGTTCGTGGACGAGCATGTCGTAGTACTCGGAGCTGTTCATGGTCCAGATGACGTCGGCGACCTCGTCCCGGGTGAGATCGGCCCGTACGGCGCCGGTGGACACCAGATCCGCGGCCAGGTGCCGCATGTTCCGGGCTCTGCGCTCCGTGATGTCGCGCCAGAGCCGGCGCAGCTCCGCCTGACCGGACGCCGCCTCGCGCAGCACCAGGAACAGCGGCGCGAGGCGTCCCTGCAGCTCCGTAACCGCCGCGGCGTAGATCGCCAGCTTGGCGACGGCATCGGGCTCCGCCCGCATCCGCACGGCGTAGTCGCGGTCGCGGCCCTCGACCACCTGGTCGCTCCCGGAGAGGGCGGTTTCGACGAGCTCGCGAAACAGCACCGGTTTCGCCCCGACGGTGGCGTACACCGTGTCGGCTGCGACGCCAGCACGTTGGGCTATCGCTGTGATGGTGGTGCCCGCGTACCCCTCGGCGGCGAAGAGCTCACGTGCGGACGCGAGCACGCGGGTGCGCGTGCGGGCCGCGGCGCGCTGGCGACCGGACGCGTCGTACCGTCGCCGTTGTTCGGGCTTGACGTCGTCGGTCACGTGACCTATCTTAACAGTATTCATCCGAGAAAGCCTCGGACCAATCACTGAGGAGCATCACCTATGTCGCTCTACGCCTGGACCCAAGATGTTCCAATTGACGCCGACGCCTACGCCGACATCGCCGACCGGATCGCTGACGCGAAGATGCCCGGCCTGGTGGCCCACATCGCTATGCAGCGCGATGACGGCACCCTGCACTACCTCGACGTGTGGGAGTCTCAGGAGCAGCACGATGCTGCCTTCGAGCAGGTCGTTCATCCGGCCGTTCACCCTGTGCTGGTCGAGCGTGGCGTGCGGGCCGAGGGGGAGCCGCCGCGAACGCCGATCACGGTGCTCGAGGTGCGGTTCGCCGACGGACGGTCGGTGCGTGGTTGATCGCAGCCCGTCGACGTGGTCAGGCGCCAGGGTCGGCGGGGCCAACGCGAGACGCGAGTGGTGCGCCTGGAGTGGCGACAACGAGCATGCGGGCGTGTCATCTCGGCCGGTATGGCGAACCCGGGGATCGTGCCCGCGGGGCGAACACAGTGGTCCCGTGGTTGCCATCACCTCTCGGTCACCGAGCTGGAAGAGAACCTGGCCGGCTGTGACGTAGAACGCCTCGTCGTACTCGTCATGCACCTGCGGTTGTTGAGCACGTCCCACCGCTGGACCGCTCTCGATGATGACGAAGCCCGCTTCGTCGGCCTCACCTTGACTCGAGCAGTCGATTCGAACGGCGTCGTGAACGCGCGGCCTTCGCTGGGACCCACAGCACCTGCACTGCTTATACCCATTCCTCGCTTCCATCAGCCGTGTGCCTCGCCGACGCGCCAACCGTGCCGATACCGAAGGTCGTGTGACGGACCCGGGCGCCTTCCCGGAGCCAATCGGGCGCAATGATGGACTTGTCCGGTTCCCATTCAGGCACGAGGCGAGACTGGCACGACCACGCGACTGAGGCGTCAAGGTTTATCGCGGTGCTGCTAGCTCGCCGTGATGGCACGGGCTCGGCTCGTCCGAGTTAGTTCTCAACCGGCCTGACATGGTCGGCCTCGACCAGGCCGACGTGGCAGTCACCGTGGCGATCGTGCCAGCAGGCGTAACCGCTGCGGATCACCACCGGCGGCCCAGGTCCTGATCCAATAGGCGGCTACCGGCTGACCCCTACATTCCGGTTGTGACGGCACGTTTGAGGAGTTGAATGATGCGCATCCTTCGGTCCCGGCGAGTAAGGCGCCATCCGGGGCGAAGACATGGGTAGCCACTCAGCTAGTGCACGCTCATCGGATTGGTTGACTCTCTCTCTCTCTCAGCCAGCCTCGCGAGGTCGATTGAAGGAAGATGCCTGTCCACCCGCAAGTGACTAGCCTCGCCAAGAGGTCAACGATTGCTCTGTAGGACGTTTCGACGACAGAAGGCGGTCCAGTGCTCTTCCACATCACGCAGGTCCACACCCCCGAGTTATGCCCCCGAGACGAGGGCGGGTCCAACTCGCTGTACGAGCACGCCGTGCCCGGCGTTCGCCTGGTTGGACGCTACGGCGCGAACGCTCAGCACACTCTGTTCCTCGTCGTCGAAGCCGATGACGTGAACGCCATCCACAAGTTCCTGTGGCCCGGCTTCAAGCGGTGCACGAGCACGATCACCCCGGTGAGCGAGGTCCCCGTCCCAAAGGACTGAGCCCGCCGCACGGCAGATGGCCAGGTATCGTGACTAGTTGATGTCGAACTCGTTGAACGGCGAGGGCTAGCCGCGCTGACCTGCGCTTAAATTCAGCACCTCGCTCCTGTGCCGGCTCATCGGCGCGCTCGCGAGCGCGGATAGCGGCATGAGAGTGCGCGTCCTCAGCCGTGGACAGGAGCCGAGACATCCTCGGCCGCCCAGCCGAGTCGCTCGCCGGCGTCGACCTGCACAGTGCCGCTTACGCGCGGGGGCGCCGCTTCTCCGTGTCCTAGATCGGCAGCACGTACCGTTGCGGAGACGATCCCGCCGCCAACGGCCACGCCTGCACCGAACTACCCGACCCGCCACACTGGGCAGTCGTCCGGAACATGTCCGACCCCACCATCAACGGCGACTAGTCGTGGCGCTTGGCGGTCCGATGACTCACTGCTAGCGGACCACTCGGTCGGTCATCCCGGATCCGCGCCAGGTCGTCTGGATGCCGCTCGAGCCAGCACCGGAATGCATCGTCGAGTCGATGCTCGGGTCGGCCACCGAACATCACATCGTCACCCGCCTCGCCGGCAAGCTTGCGAAGACCCGTGAACCAGTGCGTGCGAACCAGGTCGCGGTCGGGATGGTCGATCTCAGGGGTGTTCGCGTCGGCACCTACGATCAGTGGCCCCGGAGTGGCATTGACCCAGTCGCGCAGTCGATGGGCGTGCTGCACCTTGATGATCCCCCAGCCGACCCCGGGTGGCGCGTGGTACGACGCCAGCGTCACCACTCCGGCAGGCGTCACGACCGTGCCGTAGATCATTCGCTCGGGCAGCGGCAGATCATCGAGCACGCCGACGTGAGCCCGGGGGGGGGGGGGGGGGGGATCCCCTGCCCGCGATGGCGGTAACGCGCTGACGCCCGGAGCGGCTCTGCGGAACGGGCGCTTCGGCATCGAAGGCCGTGCGGATCCAGCTCAACCCCGCCGCGTCAAGCACCTGCGGCGCAGCCGTCTTGTTGAGCTCTTGAGCCAGCAACAGGTCTCCCTCCAGGCTCGCGAGCAGGAGACCCAGACTGCGCGCAGCCACAGATCCGCGATTGTTCAGATTCCACGTGGCCACTCGAAAGCGGTAATCCCTCACGTCGACACCCAACCAGGCGCGGAGGGCCCCACGCGACTGAACCACTAACTCCCCCATCCGGCTGCAGACAGCCTGTACTGCGCCGAGCAAGCGAACCCCCAGGTGAACGGTCGCATGAAGCTGTCCGCTCGCATATATGCCAAGATCCGGATTTCTAGCCGCGCACTGAGCCAGAGGATCAGCTTGGCGCGGCGGGTCCATCTCGATCGGCGTGTACGCCGGCGCGGCTGCGGTGATCCTGCCGGCATGAACTTCCCTAATGGATACGAGGACAGCACCACCTGGTCGATATCGGATCGCCGCCGCCTGTTGCTGTGGCGAGGGCCATCTCAGCCGGTGTGCTGCAGGCGCCTGGCGATCACCACTGTGGCCGCAAGCAGGAACAGAGCCATGACCGGCTGCACGATGTCGAACAGGAATCCGGAGACAACGAACAGCGGAAGGAATACGGCATAGCCGATCCCCGGCCAGCGCAGCTCCGGGCTGTGGCGCTTGGCCGCGACGCCGAGGAGGATGGCCCCGGCGATGAAGAGTGGGGCACCAACGGCGAACGTTGCGAACAAGGGCGGTCCGTACACGTCGCTGTTGACGGATTTGGCGACGTCGTGGGCGCCGTCGAGCCAAGCATGACCGATCGCGGGTTGAGCGAAGGCAGCTGCGGCGAAGATCGCCGTGAACAACACGTTCCCAACAAGCGTGCAGGCGACGCCGAGCATCGCCGGGGTGGCCGACCGCTCGCGAGCCAGCAAGACGCCTAGCGACACCGCCCCGACGACACCGAGGCCGGCTCCCAGGATGCTTGCCACTAGGTGACTCGCCAGAAAGCCTCCCGTGGTCACGAACGCGGCATAGCTAGCGAAGTCCGTGGTGTAGTCCGGTTGATGGGTCACCGTCGAAAGCGCCAGAAGCAGGGCGTACACCGGGAGCAGCCAGATCCCCCGCCGGGCCCAGCGCCCGAGGACGGATGCGTCGGGACCGCTGCGTGTGGTGATGGGGGGAGAGGCCTCGGCGTGCACGACTTTCATGATTGTGCAGCGCCCCGCCCTTAACAAGCCGTGCGGGCCAGACAGACCGGACACGCGACTCCTAGTCGTGTGCGCGTGAACGGATCCGCCATGACCGACATCCCGGCCGCTCCCGCAGACCCTGGGATCGCGCATCCGGATCGGGGGGAGATCGCCCGCTACCTGCTGAGCCGGGTCTGGACCCGGAGACCGGGGAGATGGTTCCGGGGCGGGTCACGGTGGACCTTGGTGAGGGGCACGTCATCGAGTTTCCGGTTGGTCTCGGCCCGGAACGGCAACCTACCCACCAAACAGTTCCCGCCTGAACGAGCAAACCACCTGGGCGTCGGCTACTACACCGCCTACGGCAAATGGACCTCCAACTCGGCGCCATCACCACCTGGGGCATCCTGGCCAGCCTCAGCGACGAAGCCTAAAACGCGCCAACTACCCACCCTCCGGAAGGGCGCCCTGCCCAAGCCAGGCCCAGGTGAACCGAGTGAGCGCAGACGACCTGGTCGCGGTGGACATACTGCCGGTTCGGATCCCGACGATATCCCCGCTGACCGATCGGCGCCTCGAACGACAACATTCCGTCAAAGGTCCCGCAGCTCGAACAAGTAGATGCGAACGCCGAGCGCCTCCACCTTGGTCTTGGTCTCCTCGAATGACGGGGCCATGATCGCAGCCAGGGCCGCGTCCAGAGTCTCAAAGGTCGCCTCGACGACACCGCTGATCTCGCCCTCACGGGCAGCAGGACCCATCAACGGGCCGACACTCACGCTCAACGAGCGGAATCCGTCGCTCCTCCTGAATGCCGTAGCGAGATCCTCCGCCGCGATGCGCTCGACCACGTCGTGGTCCACGACGCTCGGGAACAGAATCAGATGGCGGAACACCCCGTCAGGTTAGCGGTGCGGGTTGGGTCGGGCCAGCAGTCCAGCCGGGGCAAAGGTCAGAGCACCACGTCCGCTGCTTGCGCGCCGATAACCGACGCTTGGCGGCACGGCGCGGTCGGAGTTGGAACTTGGCGACGATGACTTACTTCGCGGCCTTGCCCCCAGATGTCGTTTGGAAGCGGAACTCGACCGAGATGCCGTTCAAGCATCCCGTCGAACGGCACTAGGCGGCTCCATGTGCGGACGACGGGCCACCGCCCGCTTCCTCACCCATATCGGGCCCGGTTGGCCTCCTGGTTGCCAGAATCGGCTGGCGCCGCAGTACGCTTCGCACGATCCCCGCGCAGATGCGCGGAGCGCAACCCAGGAGGCAGCATGCCCACCGTCATCGCACACCACGATGTGAAGGACACAGACCACTGGCTTGCCTCGCCGAAGCGGGAAGAGGTCTTCGGCCCGCTCGGGGTCACCAACACCCGAACCTTCGTCAACCCCCAGAACCGCACACAGGTCGCCGTACTGATGGACGTCGCTGACCTGGATGTGGTCATGGCAGCAATGCAGAAGCAGTCGATGGCCGAGGCGATGGAGTACGACGGCGTGCTGCCTGAGACGCTGGTCATTCTGATCGAGGAGTAGATGCCGCCGATCTCACCCGGGCACCACCATAATCGGACGACCCCGGCACCATCGCCCGGCGCTGACACTCACGACCGATCGCTGTGTGCGTGAGCCCGGTTGTACTGGCGTCATCCGCTCGCCGTGCTGGGCCAAGTGCGTGAGGCGGTGGCGTTGAATCTCGGTCACGCGGTGGCGCCTCCCGGCTCCTTCCGGCGGCGACGGGACACCGACTCGCCTAGCGGTTCCTGACCCGCCGGAGGGTGAGGTGGGAGCCATCGAGGTGACCGTGGCGGACAACTCACTAGTGCCGGCCCTGTGGTCGCTCGCCTAGACTCGCGTGGGCACTAACCGGTTGGTGGTGTCGCCGAGTCCGAGCTCCCCGTAGGTGTTGTCTCCGCAGCACCACAGGGTGCGGCGGTACGGGTGGCGCAGTGTGCCCGCCGCCGGCGCTGAGGTGGTCCCAGTCGCTGTCGGTGCCAACCTGGGTGGGCACTAACCGGTTGGTGGTGTCGCTGAGCCCGAGCTCGCCATCGCCGTTGTATCCCCAGCAGCACAGGGTGCGGTCTCGGCGAATCCCGCAGGTGTGGGGATAGCCGGCGCTGACCGCTCGCCACATCGGCCCGGTCGCACCTGTGGTCACCCCTACCGAGTTTGCTGTCGAGGGACCAGAAAGGCCCACCAGCAACCCCACCAGCGTTGCCACAGACGTGGCTACCGCAAAGCCGATACGAGGAGACATGGCATGCCCCTCTACCTGCTGCAATCGAGAGGGCATCCAGGTCGACGACCGGATCGACAGGGTCCGAGCAGATGCGAAGGGCAGCCGAGATGCTGATACGCAACAGCATCCACCCGGCCCTGGTCGCGTGTCCAGAGCACCAGATGGCAGTACACCGGGTAGTGCACCGGGACGTTGTGCGGCTGTACCGGCGTCACCAGCTCATGGTGCTGGCACTTGCACGTGTCGATGTGGCGCTGAGTCGGAGCTCGTGAGGGGTGAGAAACTCTGCCGCGGTCTTGCGTGGTCATGGTCAAGTCGTGACCGTCACGCCCGGCTGGTCCTTTGAGTCGCGCGCCGGAGTGCTCTGCGCCAGTGTTTGGGCACCGGTTGAGACCAGTATCAACGGCCAGCGCGACAACTGACGACGTTTAGCGTGCGCCCCTGCTAGCCATGTCGGGTCTCGACTTAACGAAGGTCAGCGTTTGTTCTCTTTTGGTCAAATGGCCCTGAGAACAAACTTAGAGAGTAAGGTCCCTGACAAAACACCGGGGACGAGTTGTCGTTGAGAGGCCGAGTCACCCGCCCCTCTCGAAAGGTAGAACATGAGACGTTCCAACATCGTGGTGTTCGGGGCAGCGACCTTGCTAGCCGGCAGCGTGCTTGCCGGAGCCGCGGCGAGCGCATCGGTTCCTCGGACAGTCGCCCATCACCCGGAAGGTACAGCGGCTCAAGCTCGCAAGGTGCATTTCTTCCCGGCCCCGAGCGGGCGCAGCCACGCCCAACCGGCTGCCGATGAGCGGCAGGGCTCGCCTCCGCTGCTTTTCAACGGCGGACCGATCATGAAGACGGAGAAGTCGTATGCGATCTTCTGGAACCCGGCGACTTTGCAAAGTGGCGCCACCAGCCAAGGCCTGACGACGAAGTACAAGAGCCTCATCAAGCGGTACTTCAGCGACGTCGGCGGTTCAACCTTCTACCACAACAACATCCAGTACACGAGCAACGGCAACGTACCGACAACGACCAAGTACACGGCGACGTGGGTCGACACCACCGCGTTTCCCCCCGGTCACTGCACGACGAGTGATACCGGGACGAACTGTGTCACCGATGCCGACATTCAGGCGCGAGTGGTCGCAGACGCTGCTGCGCACGGCATCACGAAGAGCCCCAGTGACATGTTCTTCGTCTACACCCCGAAGAACGAAGGCTCCTGCTTCGACAGCACGTGCGCGCAACAGTCCTACCAGTACTACTGCGCCTATCACAGTTACATTCCCAACGCAGGCGGCAACCTGATCTACGCGAACATGCCGTACCCGACAGTGAGCTCCGGAAACAACTGCTACTTCCCCCCCGGCGGGACTCAGCAGTTCCCCAACAACCTCAACGCCGACGCCGTCATCAACGTGACCAGCCACGAACAGACCGAAGCCGTGACCGATCCGCAGCTCAACGCCTGGTATGACGCAGCCGGATACGAGATCGGCGACGAGTGCGCCTGGGACTTCGGCCCAACGCTCTCGAACAGCGGTGACGTCACCCTCAACGGCCACCCGTACGGCCTACAGAAGGAAGCATCGAACGCCTCCGCCAACTGCGTCCTGTCCGGGCCCTGATCACAACCAAGAGGCTCTGTAGCCAAACCCCGTGAGACGCACAGCACCCCGGCCAGCCGGTCCGGGGTGCTGTGTCAGGAGTCCCTTCCAATCCGTAGGTTCCCTACGGTCGCTGAGCCAGCCCTCAACGTGACCAAACTCCAGGTGTCGTCTTGCCAGACCGCGACGGGTCGGCGCGGTGACACGGCGGTCAAGGAAATGGTTCGAGGCTAACCGGGCGCTCTCGGCCTTCGCCCGCTGAGGGTTCGCCGACGTTTCCCTGACATTTTCCCTGGTGCAGCCTCATCGGAGGCGATAGAGCCCAGGACGAGCCAGAGATTCTCGCAGGTCGAACGTGGTAGGGCGGGCGGGACTCGAACCCGCGACCCAAGGATTATGAGTCCTCTGCTCTAACCAGCTGAGCTACCGCCCCAGGCGGTGAACCCGCGATCACGCCAGATCTGCGTGCCTCGTCCCGGCCACCCGGCCACCCGTCGCTCGATCGTACGACATCAGGCACACGTCGAGACACGACCGACGGCCCGGCATCAGCGCCGATAGGCTCGGATCAGGTTCAAGGGATCGGTCGCTCATACCGGGAGGCTAGATGTGGATCGCGGTGTACGGCGGAGGCGGCACCATTGGCTCTCGGATCGTTGCCGAGGCGCTCGATCGGGACCATCACGTGACCGTCGTGACACGCCATCCCGCCGACGCTTTGCCCGAGGGTGCCGTCCATCGGCTGGGAGATGCGGCCGACGGCGACGACGTGGCGAAGGTGGCATCCGAGCACCATGCCGTGGTTTCAGCGATCGGACCGAGCCGCACCGGAGGACGTGTTGAGACGTACCTCGCAGCACTGCGCACGCTCGCCCGGAACGTTGGTACGCGGCGGCTGATCGTGGTAGGCGGCGCCGGCTCGCTCTTCGTCGCACCGGGGCTGCGGCTGCTGAATACCCGCGACTTCCCGCCCGAGTTCCGGCACGAGGCGCTCGCCGGGTTGGCGGCCTTGAAGCAGTTCAAGAGTGGGGGAGGTTTCGTTGACTGGGTGTACGTGTCTCCGGCCCCGGCCATGGCACCGGGGCGGCGCACCGGACGCTACCGGGTTGGATCCGACATGGTGCTCGGCCAGCACATCAGCGCAGAGGACTACGCCGTTGCAATCCTTGACGAGATCGAGCAACCCAAGCACCGCCGAGAGCAGTTCACCGTATCGGACTAGACCACCGCGTATGACGCGTGAGGCGGCGGGTAAGGCACCCGACGCGATCATCGTGCGCGCAACCCGCATGAGCTGCGGGCGCCATTTCGGTGGTGCACCACCCAAGCGTCCCTCAAGCCACCCAGATGTGAGTGGCTGGAGGGCTAGTTGGGTGGTGCACCACCCAGACGCCGCGAGAGCGACCAGATGTGAGTGGCTTGAGGGCTTCTTGGGGGGTGCACCACGCAAGCGCCCAAAGAGGGGTCAGGCGGGCTTCGGTCCACTCGTGCCTGGCTCGTCGCTCAGGCTGCGGCCTCGCGTTTGGCTGGCATGCCTTGCCTGGAATGCCTCGGAAGCATCCCCGGCGAGGCTCCGAGGGCAGCGCGCCGCCGGTCACGAGCCGCCCACCTGACCACGCCTGGCCACCCAGATGGCGAACAGCGGATCGACGTAGTGCCAGTAGCCGGCCGCGGTGGGGCCGTTCTGGTTGCGCGCGATGTGCTGCCCGTCTTGGCCGAGCTCCCGCAGCGCCGACTGCAGGGTCGCGCGGCTCAGCCCCGAGCGCTCGGTGGCGCGTGACCCGGTGGGCCGGATGTCGTCGGCCATCGCCGCCAGCACCGCCTTCTTCCCGGAGCTCAGCGAGTCCCACACCGCGTGGTGCCCCTCGCTCGTCTGGCGCACCGCGAGGTCGATCAGCGCATCGGCCAGCCGCACGCCCTCGACGTCGGCGGCGTCCGGCAGGGTCGTACTCCCCGAGTCGCGCATCCCGAGCTCGCGATGCAGCAGGTGCGCGAACAGCATGGTCCGTTGGGGGTGTCCGGACGCCGCCACCACGAGGGGCGCAAGTGCTTCTCCCGGCTCCTCGCCGAGCTGCGCGAACCGCTCGGCGAGCTCCACCAGGACCTCCTCGATCGGCAGCGGGGCAAGGTCGAGCGGCTCCGCCTGCCCGTAGAGGGGCCGTTCGCGGTCGGTGAAGAGGCGGCGCATCAGCGACGGTTGCGAGCCGGCGTAGATGTAGGTGGCGGCGTCGCCGTGGTACTGCACGTGCGAGCGCAGCAGCCCGTCGAGAGTCGGTCCCGCGCTGAGCAGGTCCTGGAACTCGTCGAAGACGACGAGGGTGGGTCGCCGGTCACGCTCGAAGAGGCGCAGCGGAAGGTCGAGCAGCTCGGCCGTGGCGAGCAGGGTTGCGTCGTACGACGGCGAAGGCTGACGCGGTCCGACGGTCAGGCCGACGCCGGATGTGGTCAGGCTCAGGCCGAGCCGGGAGCTGAGACCCTCGAGCCGGGAACGGACGTGATGGTCTCCGAGGCGCGAGTACGCGCTCGCGATACGGGCGCACACCTCCGCCAGCGACGTCACTCCGTAGAAGTCCACGTGGACCGTGCGCCAGTTAACCTGTTCGAGGTTGCGGGCGTGGGCAAGCAGCAAGGACGTCTTCCCGTACCGTCGGGGGCCGGCGACTCGGACGTGCGCGCCGTCGGTGGCGGCGAGGTGGAGCTGGTGGAGCTCCTCTCGTCGGTCGATAAGGGCGTCGCTCGTGATGGGTGTCTCGAACGGGAAGGCGCGGGGCATCCCACCAGGCTAGCCAGGTCTGTATGGTGTTTACAATACAAAGTTGTATGGGAAACACCATACAATTGTGAGTGAGCACTCACTCAGTTACCCTTGGCGGATGTCCTCCCGGGCCAAACCGCTTCCCCCGGACGAACGCCGAGCGGCGCTGGTTGCCGCAACCCTGCCCCTGATCACGGAGTATGGGCCGGCAGTGACGACCCGCCAGATCGCCCATGCCGCAGGAGTGGCCGAGGGCACGATCTTCGGCGTCTTCCCGGACAAGGACGCCCTGATCCGGGCCTCGTTGGCTGCCGCGTTGGACCCCCAACCCGCGATCCGCCGGCTTGCGTCACTCGACCCGGCTGCCGGTATGGAGGACCGGCTCATCGCAGCGGTCGAGATCCTTCAGGAGCGGCTCGCGAAGGTCTTCCACCTTGTCACAGCGTTAGGTTTCAGAGGACCCTCGGACGCCCACCCAGGCGCCAGATCGCAAGCCAATGCGGCGATTCTCGAGGCACTGACTGAGGTGTTCGCCCGCCACGCCGACCAGCTGCGATCCGATCCTTCCGAGTGTGCGCGCCGGCTTCGGCTCGTCGTCTTCGCTGGCAGTCACCCCCGCATCACGGACGAAAATCCCTTGTCCGCAAGAGAGATCGTTGATCTACTGCTGAACGGCGTCACCAAGTCGCCCGTCGGGGCCGACCGCACGCCAGAGCCTTCGCTCGCGCTTGCAACCAGCCGTACCACTCCCGGGAGACTGACGTGCTGATCCGACTCCTGCGCACGTTCCTTCGGCCGTACGTCGGACTGCTGCTCGCCGTTGTCGTCCTGCAGCTCGTCGGCACCATGGCGTCGCTGTACCTGCCGAGCCTCAACGCGGACATCATCGACAACGGCGTGCTGAAGGGCGACACGTCGTACATCCTCCACACGGGCGCATGGATGCTCGCGGTGAGCTTCTTGCAGATCGTGTGCGCCATCACCGCGGTCTACTTCGGAGCCAAGGCGGCGATGAGCTTCGGGCGAGACGTCCGGGGCAGCGTCTTCAAGCGCGTCGGTGAGTTCTCCGCCCGCGAGGTGGCGCAGTTTGGTGCCCCCTCGCTGATCACCCGCAACACGAACGACGTCCAGCAGGTGCAGATGCTCGTTGTGATGTCGTGCACGATGCTGGTCGCCGCTCCGATCACCTGCATCGGCGGCATCATCATGGCGCTCCGGCAGGACGTCGGCCTGTCGTGGTTGATGGTCGTGGCGGTGCCGCTACTCGCGGTCTCCGTCGGGTTGATCGTCTCGCGGATGGTGCCGGGCTTCCGGTCGATGCAGAAGCGCATCGACGAGGTGAACCGAGTCCTGCGAGAGCAGATCAGCGGCATCCGGGTCGTGCGTGCGTTCGTGCGCGAGCGGCGTGAGACCGAGCGCTTCGGCGACGCGAACGCGGCTGTGACGCGGAGCGCGCTGCACGTCGGTCGGCTGATGATCTTGATCTTCCCTGTCGTGATGCTGATCATGAACGGCTCGAGCGTGGCCGTGCTCTGGTTCGGCGGACATCGGGTCGCCTCCGGGCAGATGCAGGTGGGGGCACTGACCGCCTTCCTCTCCTACCTGGTGATGATCCTGATGTCGGTCATGATGGCGACGTTCGTGGCGATGATGGTGCCTCGCGCATCGGTCTGCGCGGATCGAATCGCGGAGGTCCTCGACACGGAGTCCTCGGTGCGTCCGCCGGACGAGCCCGTGACCGCGGTCTCGGGCCGTGGGAACCTCGAGCTGCGTAACGTCGTCTTCAGCTACCCGGGGGCCGAGTCGGCAGTCCTCAAGGACATCTCGCTTCAGGTGCGTCCCGGCCAGACCACCGCGATCATCGGAAGCACCGGAGCCGGCAAGACCACCCTCGTGTCGCTGATCCCTCGCCTCGTCGACGTGACCGGCGGTGAGCTGCTTGTCGACGGTGTCGACGTACGGCGGCTCGACCCCGAGCTGTTGTGGAGGAGGATCGGCCTCGTCCCGCAGCGACCGTACCTTTTCGGCGGGACCGTCGCCAGCAACCTCCGGTACGGCAACCCCGACGCCACCGACGACCAGCTCTGGCAGGCCCTCGAGATCGCCCAGGCCCGCGGCTTCGTCGAGGCGATGCCGGCGGGACTGGGCGGCGCGATCGCCCAGGGCGGTACCAACGTCTCCGGTGGTCAGCGCCAGCGGCTGTGCATCGCACGGGCGCTCGTCGCCCAACCCGAGATCTACCTCTTCGACGATTCCTTCTCGGCGCTCGACCTCGCGACCGACGCCCGCCTGCGTGCTGCGCTGAAGCCGCACACGGCTGACGCCGCCGTCGTCATCGTCGCCCAGCGGGTGTCGACGATCACTGACGCCGACCAGATCATCGTGCTAGAGGACGGCGAGATCGTCGGGCGGGGCACCCACGAGGACCTGTTGCTCACCTGTCCGACGTACGCCGAGATCGTCGAGTCACAGATCACCGCAGAGGAAGCTGCGTGAGCGAGCGCGAGCCCTCGGCGACGGACGAGACACCCTCCAAGACGCCGCAACGGTTGCCGGAGGCCGGGCGCCCCGGTGGCACCGGTCGGGCACCATGGATGAACCTCGCCATGCCGGTCGAGAAGTCGATGAACTTCGGACCTTCGGCGCGGAGGCTGCTGCGACGACTGCGACCGGAGCGCGGCCGGGTCATGCTGGTCGCCCTGCTTGCGGTGGTCAGCGTGAGCCTCAGTGTTCTCGGGCCGAAGATCCTCGGGCACGCCACCGACATCATCTTCTCCGGGGTGATCGGCAGCCGGCTCCCTGCCGGGGTGACCGCGCAGGACGCCGCGGCGCAGGCGAGGCTGAGCGGGCACGGCAACCTGGCCGACATGATCGAGCACATGAACGTCGTGCCCGGCCAGGGAGTGGACTTCACTGCCCTCGGGCACGTGCTGATGATCGTGCTGGCCCTGTACGTCGCAGCGTCCCTGTTCTCGTGGGGGCAGGGTTACCTGCTCACCGGCGCCGTCCAGAACACGGTCTACCGGCTGCGCTCCGACGTCGAGGACAAGCTCAACCGGCTGCCGCTCGAGTACTTCGACAGGCAGTCCCGGGGGGAGACCCTGAGCCGGGTCACGAACGACATCGACAACATCCAGACCAGCCTGCAGCAGACGATGAGCCAGCTGCTCACCTCGCTGCTGACGATCGTCGGCGTCGTCGCCATGATGTTCTGGATCTCGCCGTTGCTTTCCCTCATCGCCTTGGTGACGATCCCGTTGTCCATCCTGGTGACCCGCCAGATCGCGAAGAGGTCGCAGAAGCTCTTCATCGCCCAGTGGACCCACACGGGTGCGCTCAACGCGCAGATCGAGGAGGCCTTCACCGGACATGACCTGGTCAAGGTGTTCGGCCGCCACAAGGAGGTCGAGCAGAGCTTCGGCGACAAGAACGACGAGCTCTTCGAGGCCAGCTTCGGCGCCCAGTTCGTCAGCGGCATCATCATGCCGGCGATGATGTTCATCGGGAACCTGAACTACGTGGCGATCGCGGTGGTCGGCGGCCTGCGGGTCGCGTCTGGGACGATGAGCCTCGGAGACGTGCAAGCCTTCATCCAGTACTCCCGCCAGTTCACCCAGCCGTTGACCCAGGTCGCGTCGATGGCGAACCTTCTGCAGTCCGGCGTGGCCTCCGCCGAGCGGGTCTTCGAGCTGCTCGACGCCGACGAGCAGGTGCCCGACGTCGCGGACCCCGTCCGGGTGTCCGAGCCCCACGGGCGGGTCGAGTTCGAGCATGTGTCGTTCAGCTACGACCCCGCCAAGCCCCTGATCACCGACCTCTCCCTCGTCGCGGACCCCGGTCACACGGTCGCGATCGTCGGGCCTACCGGAGCGGGCAAGACCACGCTGGTCAACCTCATCATGCGCTTCTACGAGCTCGACGGCGGCCGGATCACGCTCGACGGCGTTGACATCTCGAAGATGACCCGCCACGACCTCCGGGCCGAGATCGGAATGGTGCTTCAGGACACCTGGCTCTTCGGCGGCACCATCAGGGACAACATCGCCTACGGCCGGCCGGAGGCGTCCGAGGCGGAGATCCTGGAGGCCGCCGAGGCGACGTACGTCGACAGGTTCGTCCGGAGTCTTCCCGACGGCTACGACACCGTGATCGACGAGGAGGGCAGCAACGTCAGCGCGGGGGAGAAGCAGCTGCTCACGATCGCGCGCGCCTTCCTCTCCGACCCGTCGTTGTTGATCCTCGACGAGGCGACGAGCTCGGTCGACACCCGGACCGAGATCCTGGTGCAGCGGGCGATGGCCGCACTCCGCATCGACCGCACCAGCTTCGTGATCGCGCACCGGCTGTCGACGGTTCGCGACGCAGACCTGATCTTGGTGATGGAGGCGGGGAGCATCGTCGAGCAAGGCAGCCACGAGGAGCTTCTCGCGGCTGAGGGCGCCTACTACCGGCTGTACTCGGCGCAGTTCCGCGGGGCCGTCGTCGACGTTGACGAGGAGTCCGCGTTCGCGGTGTCGGCACCGGCCGGATCCCCGCCTGGATAGACGAACCAGGGCCCGCGCAGGTCGTGAAGCTCACCCGGCGTCACACGATCGGCGGGATGGTCGTCACCGTGCCACCCGGACGCGTCGGCTGGGGGCTGGTCGGAGGCGTCGGGGTCGGGGTGGGGCTCGGAGACTGCTGGCTGGGAGGTTGCTGGGTGGGGGCGGGGAACGGTGGGTTGACCGGGGCCGGCGGCAGGTCCTGGAAGACCTTGACCGCGATGAACAGGGCGATGGATGCGATGGCGAGCACCAGGGCGAACGACGCGACGTAGGTCCAGCGGCCGACCGCGGAAAGAGCGGCCGGCCACGGAAGCGGCCAGGCCCGCCAGCGGCCGGGCCCGGACCGCCCGAACCAGTGCGGCCGGAAGCCCGGGCCGCGCACCGGGCCGACGGATGGGAGATGTTCCAGGAGCACCGGCGCCAGGAGTGCACCGGCGATCTTGGCCCCGTCGTCCCACGACTCGGCCCGCACCGCCACCCACGGCGAGATCTCCGGCGAATCCTCCTCCGACGCCACGACGGACACCTCGTCGACGGACAGCTTGGCCTCGTGGACCGCGTCGTGGAAACGGGCCCGCGCATAGCTGTCGGTCTCCGCCCCTTCGGTCAACAGCGCGACGGCGACGGGTTGGTCCCCGATCAGCCCGGAGTACACGATGCCGGCATCGGTGACCTCGAGACGGCCACTCAGCGTGATGTCGCCGAGCCTCGGCGGGTCGCTGCGCACCAGCGGCATGACGCGATCCGGTCTGCCGGTCTCGGTCATGCTCCTCCCCTTCGCTGGGACAGCCGCGCGACCAGGCTGTTTTACTGCTCATGCGACACTGACGAGCGTACGACGATCGAGCCGCCCGAGGGGAAGTGCATGACGACCACGCCTGCCCGGCCACTCGCGGTCGATGCCCGGGTCGCGGATATCGCAGAGCTGACCCAGCGGGCTATCTACGAGGTTCGGCGGGTGATCGTCGGGCAGGAGCACATGGTCGACCAGTTGATGGTGGCTCTCCTGGCCCGCGGCCACTGCCTGCTCGAGGGAGTGCCCGGCGTGGCGAAGACGCTAGCTGTCCGCACCTTCGCCGACGTGGTCGGCGGCTCCTTCGCCCGCATCCAGTTCACTCCCGACCTCGTCCCGTCGGACATCGTGGGCACCCGGATCTTCCGGCCCAGCAAGGAGAACTTCGACGTCGAGCTCGGTCCCGTCTTCGTCAACTTCGTAATCGCCGACGAGATCAACCGCGCTCCTGCCAAGGTGCAGTCGGCGATGCTCGAGCTGATGGCAGAACGCCAGGTGTCGATCGGCGGCGAGACGTTCGCGCTGCCGGACCCCTTCATCGTGATCGCGACTCAGAACCCGATCGAGTCCGAGGGCGTCTACCCGTTGCCAGAGGCGCAGCGGGACAGGTTCCTGTTGAAGGTCGACGTCCTGCACCCGCTGGCTCACGAGGAGTTCGAGATCCTGCGCAGGATGAGCGTCGACCCGCCTACGGCGGCGAGTGTCCTCACGCCCAAGGTGGTCCGGGACCTCCGCGTGGCGGCCGACCGTGTCTTCGTTCACAACCTGGTCGCCGAGTACATCGTCCGGATGGTGCTCGCGACCCGCTCCCCCCGTGAGTTCGGGCTGGCTGGCCTCGAGGGTGTCATCGAGATCGGAGCGAGTCCGAGGGCCACTCTGGGTCTGGCCGCCGCCGCCAGGGCGCTCGCGCTCATCCAGGGTCGGGACTACGTGCTGCCGCAGGACGTCGCCTCAGTCGCCAGCGACGTGATCGCGCACCGGCTGATGCTGACGTTCGACGCGGTCGCCGACGAAGTCGACCCGCGCGCCGTCGTCGAGCAGGTGCTCCGAACCATCCCCCAACCCCGGGCCGTCTGGGGTGCCGCCGGCTCGACGCCGGAGTTCACCTGAGGTGGCTGCCGCCAAGGCATTCCGGGCCAGCGACGTTCCCCTCTCGCGGCTGGCGCCTGAGCAGGCGCTGCGTCGCCTGGAGCTGCAGATCGTGCGACGGCTCGAGGGGTTCTTGCACGGCGAGCACGTGGGCCTGCTGCCGGGCCCCGGCACGGACATGGCCGAGGCCCGCGTCTACAACCCGGGGGAGGACGACGTACGCCGCATGGACTGGGCGGTCACGGCGCGAACCACGATCCCGCACGTGCGCGACGTGATCGCGGACCGTGAGCTGGAGACGTGGGCGCTGGTGGACCTGTCGAGATCCATGCACTTCGGCACCGCCGCGATGGAGAAGCGCGATCTCGCAGTGGCGGCGGTGGCCACTTTGGGGCTGCTGACGTTTCGGGTGGGTGACCGGTTCGGCGGCTTCATCCTCTCCAACGGAAGGCTCCAGCGCTGGCCGGCGCGGCCCGGACGACCTGCCCTCTTCGCCCTGCTGCGCTCGCTCATGCGCGACTACGACGGGGACAGCGGTGCCGTCGCCCGTGACGGCGTGCCGGTCCTGAGCCTTGCCGAGTCGATCACCCAGATGGCGCGGGCCCAACGCAAACGTGGTCTGCGGGTGGTGGTGTCCGACTTCATCGAGCGCTCCGACGCCGAGGGTGACGTGAACGCCCCGCCGTCCTGGGAGCGACCGATCCGCGAGCTCTCCACCCGGAACCAGACGATCGCTGTCGAGGTTCTCGATCCTCGCGAGCTCGACATCCCCAACGTCGGGGTGGTTCTGCTGCAGGACCCGGAGAGTGGAGAGCTCCGCGAGCTGAACACGGCGGACCGCAAGGTGCGGAGGCGTTACTCCCTGGCCGCCCGCGTACAACGCGAACGGAACCGGCGGGCACTGCGGCGCGCCGGGATCGCCCACCTCCTGCTGCGGACCGACCGCGACTGGATCAGCGACACGGCACGGTTCGCGCTCAAGCACCGCAGGGTGGCGTCGCGGCTGCACGCACCCCCTGCTGGAGTCGTGAGGTGACCTTCCTCGAGCCTGTCCGGTTGTGGCTCCTGCTGGTGGTCCCGGTACTCGTCGCGGTGTACGTCCTCCTGCAGCGCAACCGCAGCAGGCGGGCCGTCCTGTTCACGAACCTGGCGCTGCTGGACACGGTGGCGCCCCGAAGGATGAACTGGCGGCAGCATGTCGCCGTACTGCTCGCCCTGCTGACGCTTGCCGGTGCGCTGGTGCTCTTTGCGCAGCCGAGCGGAGTGGTTCGGGTGCCACGCCGGACAGCTGTCACCGTCGTCCTCACGATGGACGTGTCGCTGTCCATGCAGGCCACCGATGTTCCGCCGAACCGGATCACGGCGGCAAAAGTGACGGCGCGGAAGTTCCTCGACGCGCTTCCGGGCGACTACAAGGTCGGTCTCGTCTCCTTCGCGCAGTACGCCAAGATCGTCGTGGCGCCGACCACCAACCGGACGGCGGTGACCAGGGCCATCAACTCGCTGACGCTGCACGAGTACACCGCGACCGGTGAGGGTATCTTCACCGCTCTCGGGGTGGTCAAGCAGGCGCTTGCCGGCACCCAGGGCAGCCCGGGCAACAAGCTGCCCGCCATGATCGTCATGATCAGCGACGGGAAGCGGACCGTCGGCAGGTCCCAGGTCCTCGCCGCCCAGGCCGCAAAGGCCCAGGGCGTCCCCGTGTACACGGTCGCCCTCGGGACACCGAACGCCACCGTGACGTCCCACGGCCAGGTCATCCCGGTGCCCGTCGAGATAGGCCAGCTGCGGCAGATCTCGGCGATCTCCGGCGGCAAGGCGTACGTCGCATCCAGCCCGGCAGACCTGCTCAAGGCGTACCGGGACGTGGGGGGAAGGCTCGTCTACGAGAAGGAGCGCACGGATGTCACGTCGCGCTATCTCGGGTGGCTGGTGCTGATGGCACTGCTCTCGACGGCGGCGGGCCTGTTCGTCGCCGCGCGCTGGCCCTGAGCGCTTGTCGCTCCGACCGGGGACTGAGTATAGTGATACTCGTTATCAATTTGGTTTACTCGGGGAGGTCGCCGTGCCGTTGCTGCGCCGACCCCGTCAGCCCGGTCACCCGCGCCGACCCGGCTCGACGAGGTGGATGCCTGGGCGGTTGACGGCGACTGCCCGACGTACCGCGGCGTCCGCCGTCCTGGTCGCCGGTCTAGCCGGCTGCGCCGGCGGAGCGCCCGGGAGTGGGGCCCCGGGCAGGATCGACGTCGTCGCATCGACCAGCGTGTGGGGCGACATCGCGGCTCAGGTCGGCGCCCCCTGGGTCGACGTGACGTCGATCATCTCCGACCCGGCGCAGGACCCCCATTCCTACCAGGCGAGCACCCGTACCCTGCTCGCGATCAAGGACGCGGACCTGCTGGTCGAGAACGGAGGCGGGTACGACGACTTCATGCAGCAGATGATCTCCGCGTCCGCCACGACTGCCCCGGTTCTCGACGCGGTGGCCATCTCGGGTCTCCGGCCGCCCGTGGGTGGTGACCTCAATGAGCACGTCTGGTACAACCTCCCGACGGCCGAGAAGGTGGCCAACCGGCTCGCTGCGGCGCTGGGCCGGCTGGCCCCGAGGCACGCAGCCGCCTTCACCGTGAACGCCGATGCGTTCGACCACCAGGTCGAGGGGCTGATCCGGGCTGAGCATCGAGTGAGAGCCTCTGATGCCGGCGTCGGCGTCGGGATCACCGAGCCCGTCCCGCTGTACATGCTGCAGGCCATGGGCCTGCACAACCTGACCCCGCCCGAGTTCAGTCGCGCCGTCGAGGAGAGCTCCGACGTCTCGGCCCGCGTGCTGGCCCAGACGCTCGCGCTCTACAGCCAGCACCGCGTTGCGCTGCTGGTCTACAACGAGCAGACCAGCGGCCCGATCACGCAGCAGGTCAAGGAGGCGGCCACCGCCAACGCCATCCCGGTCGTCCCCGTCACGGAGACCCTTCCACCGGGCATGACGTACGTCTCGTGGATGAGGCAGAACGTGACGAGGATCAAGGAGGCGCTCAGCCAACGATGAGAGAGCCTGACGCGCAACGTCCCCCTGTGGTCGCCGCGCAGCCCCCGGCGGTCGAGCTCGTGGACGCGTCCCTCGCGTACGGCGCGCGCACGCTCTGGGCCGGCCTCACCCTGTCGGTCGAGCGTGGGGAGTTCGTCGCGGTACTGGGGCCCAACGGATCCGGAAAGACCAGCCTGCTCAAGGTGCTGCTCGGGCTGGTGCCCGTGTCGACGGGCACTGTCGCGGTGGCGGGCTCCCCCGTGCACCGCGGCAACCCGCGCGTCGGCTACATCCCGCAGCACCGAGGGCTCAACGCGCAGATCCCGCTTCGCGCGCGTGACCTCGTGCGCCTCGGCATCGACGGCCACCGGTGGGGCCCGGCCTGGCCGTCGCGCTCGCGCAACCGCCTCGTCGACGAGCTGCTGGACCAGGTGGGCGCGTCGTCGTACGCGAACGTCCCGGTCAGCAGGCTATCCGGCGGCGAACAGCAGCGGCTCAGGGTGGCGCACGCGCTGGCCACGGACCCCGCGGTCCTCTTGTGCGACGAGCCGCTGCTGTCGCTCGACCTACGCCATCAACGCAGCGTCGTGGAGCTCATTCGGCGACGTCAACGAGACCACGGCACCGCCGTCGTGTTCGTGACGCACGAGATCAACCCCATCCTCTCGGTCACGGACCGCGTGCTGTACATCACACACGGGGCGTTCCGGTTGGGCAGCGTCGACGAGGTGATGACGTCGGAGGTGCTCTCGGAGCTCTACTCCGCCGAGGTCGAGGTCATCAGGCGCGGGCGGCAGTTGATCGTGGTCGGCGCCGACGACGACCACAGCCATCACGTCATTGACGACGTCGAAGGGGAGGCGGTCTCGTGAGCGGCCACGTGATGGGTCTCGTGGCTGGTCTGGTGAACGGCCAAGTGCCCGGCGTCGTGAGCGACGTGTCGTGGCACGACCTCTTCAACTTCAGCGACTACGGCCAGCTCGTGCCGCTCGTGCACGACTCCCTGATCGCCGGCGCGGTGCTCGGGGTGCTCGGAGGCGTCATCGGGGTTCTGGTGATCACCCGCGACCTCCCGTTCGCCGTACACGGCATCAGCGAGCTCTCGTTCGCGGGCGCCGCCGCGGCTCTGCTGCTGGGAGTTTCGGTGGTGCCGGGCTCGCTGGCCGGGTCCGTGCTCGCGGCGCTCGTGATCGGGCTGCTCGGCAACCGGGCCCGGGACCGCAACTCGGTCATCGGGGTGCTGATGCCCTTCGGCCTCGGCCTCGGGATCCTCTTCCTCGCCCTCTACAAGGGCCGGGCTGCCAACAAGTTCGGGTTGCTCACGGGGCAGATCGTCGCCGTGGACAGCACCAACCTGCGCGCCCTCGTCGTGACGGCGGTACTGGTCCTGGTGGTGCTCATGGTGATCTGGCGACCGCTGATGTTCGCCAGCGTCGACACCGAGGTGGCGGCCGCCCGCGGAGTGCCCATCCGACTGCTCGGGCCCGTCTTCATGGTGTTGCTGGGGTGCGTCGTCGCGCTGTCCGTGCAGATCGTGGGCGCCTTGCTGGTGCTCGCGCTGCTGGTGACCCCGGCGGCGGCCGCCCTGCGCGTGACGGCATCGCCGGTGCTGGTCGTCGTACTTTCCGTCGTCTTTGCGACCACGGCTTCGGTCGGAGGAATCTTCGTGGCGCTCGGCACGGCGATCCCGATCAGCCCGTACGTCACCACGATCTCGTTCCTGATCTACCTCGGGTGCAGGCTCGTCGGGTGGCTCAAGGCACGGCGGGCGGGATCCGTGCGCCTCGCCCCGGTGGGGCTCGATCCTGAACCGACGTCCGCCTAACCTTGAGGAGCACACCACGTCAGGAGCACGAGTGACGAGCATCGGAGTCGGCGCCCGTTCCACCAGGCAGCGCGAGGCACTTGTCCACGTGCTCGACGAGGTGGACGGCTTCCGTACCGCCCAGCAGCTGCACGCCATGCTCGTCGAGCGGGGCGACAAGGTCGGCATCGCGACCGTCTACCGTTCGCTGCAGCTGCTCGCGGACGCGGACCTGGTCGACGTCATCCACGGTGACGACGGCGAGTCGTCGTACCGGCGCTGCTCGACCCGCCACCACCACCACCTGGTGTGCCGGGTCTGTGGGCGGGCCGTCGAGGCGCAGGCGCCCGCCGTCGAGATGTGGGTTGACGCCATGGCCGCGGAGCACGGCTTCTCCGACGTCAGCCACGATCTGGAGATCTTCGGCACCTGCGCCGACTGCGCCCCCCGTTGACCTGCCGTTGAGCCGTCGCAAACTTGCCGTTGAGCCGTCGCAAACTTGCCGTTGAGCCGTCGCAAAGTTGCCGTTGAGCCGTCGCAAAGTTGCCGTTGAGCTGTCGCAAACTTGCCGTTGAGCCGGCGCAAACTTGCCGTTGAGCTGTCGCAAACTTGCCGTTGAGCGCCGTGTCCTTGGGGAACTGCTGGTACTCCTGAGGCGGATGAGGCACAATGTAAATGAATTCATCGCACACTCCACAAGGACCAGACCGCTGGGGAAGGCGCACCTGGGGCCTTGAGGAGGAACGGTGAACCGAACCAGCAGGCACGAAACCGCCGGTGTCGTCACTCGCGGGGTCTTGTTTGTCCACGCTGCGCCGTCGGCGCTCTGCCCGCATGTGGAGTGGGCGGCCGCCGGTGCTCTTGGCATGCCCGTCGACCTGTCGTGGACACCTCAACCGGCCCGTACGGGACACTATCGCGCTGAGTATTCGTGGTCAGCGCCCGTGGGCACCGGCGCCAGAATCGTCTCCGCACTCCGCCTGTGGGAACACCTACTCTTCGAAGTCACCGAGGACCCCACCCCCGTGAGCGAGGGCGCGCGCTTCTCCTCAACCCCCGAGCTCGGGGTGTATCACGCCGTCACGGGGCTACATGGCGACATCATGATCCCCGAAGACAGGCTCAAGGCAGCGATCGTCAAGGCCGCCATCAGCGACGTACCCCTCGAGACGGAAGTGGACAAGCTCCTCGGCAAGGCCTGGGATGAGGCACTCGAGCCGTTCCGGTACGCGGGCGACGGCGCGCCCGTGCGCTGGCTCCACCACGTCGTGTGACACGGCTGCGGTCGCAGCCAGAGCTAACCGCTCACCGGCAAGTTTGCGACGGCTCAACCAAGTTTCCGACGGCTGAACGGCAAGTTTGCGACGGGTCAACGGCAACTTTGCGACGGGTCAACAGGGGTCAGAGGGGGATGTTGCCGTGGTGGCCGCGGATACGCTGGTGGCCCTCGTCATCGGCGTCACCCAGCGCCGCCACCAACGCCTTGGCCAGCGCCGAGCGGGTCTCCGTAGGGTTCACCACCTCGTCCACCACGCCGATCTCCACCGCCTTGTCGACACCACCCGCGAGCAGCACATGCTCGGCGGCGAGCTCCGACTCGACGGTCGGCCGGAGATCCGCGGCTACCGCGGCGATCTTCCGCCGGTGCAGGATCCGCACCGCCGCGACGGCCCCCATCACCGCGACCTCGGCGCCGGGCCAGGCGAACACCCGGGTGGCCCCGAGCGCGCGGGCGTTCATCGCGATGTAGGCGCCTCCGTACGACTTACGAGTTACGAGCGTCACCCGGGGTACGACCGCTTCCGCGAAGGCATGCAGGAGCTTGGCGCCCCGTCGTACCACGCCGTCCCACTCCTGGCCGACGCCGGGAAGATAGCCGGGTACGTCGACGACGACCACCAAGGGCACCCCGAGGGCGTCGCACATCCGCACGAACCGCGCCGCCTTCTCCGCGGAGGGCGAGTCAAGACAGCCACCGAGGCGCAGCGGGTTGTTCGCGATCACGCCCACCGTCCGTCCGCCGAAGCGGCCAAGCGACGTGACGATGTTGGGCGCCCAGCGCTGGTGCATCTCGAGCATCGTGTCGGCGTCGAGCAGCTCGTCGACGAGGGGGTGGACGTCGTACGCCCGCTTCTTCGACTCGGGCATCTGCAGTGCCAGGTCGACGTCCGAGACAGCGGAAGGATCCAGCCGGCCCTGGTTGCCGAGTAGCACCACCAGTCGCCTGGCCCGCAGCAACGAGTCAGGCTCGGAGTCCGCGAGGATGTGCACCACTCCTGAGCGGCGGCCATGCGGCTCGGGTCCGCCCAGACGAAGCATGTCCACGTCCTCGCCGGTGACCGACCTCACCACGTCGGGGCCGGTGACGAAGATCCGCCCCTCGGGGCCGAGGATCACGACATCGGTAAGAGCCGGACCATAGGCGGCGCCACCCGCCGCGGGCCCCAGCACCACGGATATCTGCGGGATCTTGCCGGATGCCTGGGTCATCGCGTGGAAGATCTGCCCGACGGCGTGCAGGGACAGCACACCCTCGGCCAGCCGGGCGCCGCCCGAGTGCCACAGACCGACGATCGGCGCCTCGTCGGCCATCGCTCGCGCATAGGCCTGCACCACGACGGCGCAACCGTCGTTGCCCATAGCGCCGCCCATCACGGTCGCGTCCGAGCAGAACGCCACCGTGGGGGTGCCGTCGACCGTTCCGACGGCCGCGAGCATCCCGCAGTCGTTGTCCTCGCTGATGAGCTCGAGGCTGCCTTCGTCGAAGAAGGCCGCGAGGCGCTTGTTGGGATTGCGGGGGTCCTGGTCGCGCGGGAGCTTCGGTGGCCGGACGGCGGCCGGCTCCGGCTGACCCGCGCGTGCGGTGTCCGAGGCGGCGGCCGTGGTGTCGCCGGTCGACGTCGTGTCGTGCGTGGTGGTCACGGGTGGCCCCTTTGGCTAGACGCTGGCGAAGGCGACAGCGACGTTGGCCCCGCCGAAGCCGAACGAGTTGTTGAGTGCGGCGATGTCGCCCGCCGGCAGGTCGCGCGGCTTCGTTGCGATGTCGAGCTCGACCGCCGGGTCGGGCCGGTCGAGGTTGATCGTTGGAGGTACGACGCGGTGGTGGATCGCCAGCACGGTCGCGATGGACTCGAGTGCTCCCGCGCCCCCCAACAGGTGGCCCGTCATGGACTTCGTGCTGGTGACCACGACCTCGGACGCGTACCTGCCCAGTGTGTCGTTGATCATCAGGCTCTCGGCGACGTCTCCAAGGGGTGTCGACGTGGCATGCGCGTTGATGTGCTTGACGTCGCCCGGCTCGATGCCGGACTCGCGCAGTGCCGCCACGATCGCCCGCGCGCCCCCGCGGCCCGTCGGTTCGGGCTGGGCGATGTCGTGGGAGTCGGCCGTCATGCCGGCACCGAGTAGCTCGGCGTAGACCTTCGCCCCGCGTGTCCGCGCGTGCTCCTCGGACTCGATGACGAGCACTCCGGCGCCCTCGCCGAGCACGAATCCGTCGCGGTCGACGTCCCATGGTCTCGACACGAGCGTCGGGTCGCCCTCGCGCTTGGACAGCGCCATCATGTTGGCGAACGCCGCCATCGGCAGCGGGTGGATCGCCGCCTCGGTGCCGCCGACGACTACGACGTCGGCGCGCCCCAACCTGATCTGGTCGAGACCGAGCGCGATGCCCTCGTTGCCAGAGGCACAGGCGGAGACCGGGCAGTGCACGCCGGCCCTGGCTCGCACGTAGAGGCTGACGTTCGCGGCTGGGGCGTTCGGCATCAGCATCGGTACGGCGAGCGGAGACACCCGACGCGGGCCTTTCTCCTTGAGCAGGTCGTAGTTCGACAGGAGCGTCTGAACCCCACCGATGCCGGACGGCAGCGCCACCGCGACCCGGTCCGGGTCGACGTCGTACTCGTCCAGCCCCGAGTCTGCCCACGCCTCGATGGCCGCCACCATCGCGAACTGAGACGCCCGGTCGAGGCGTCGCGCCTTGACGCGCTCGAGAACCTCGGTGGGCTCGACGGCTGCGGTCGCCGCGATCTTGACGGGCAGTTCTTCTGCCCAGTCGTACTCGAGTCGGCGCACCCCGGACTGCCCGGCGAGCAAAGCCTCCCAGGTGGAGGCGATGTCGCCCCCGACGGGGGACGTCGTACCGAGGCCGGTCACGACGACGCGGGTGGAACTCATCAGGTCTTCACCTCGTGGGTCGATAGCTGCTCAGGAGCGCCGGGTCGAACGAGCCGCCGGTTGGCTGCACCTGCCCGAGCCGGATGGTCGTGGTCTCAGCCGTTCTGTGAGCTCTCGATGAAGGCGACGGCGTCACCCACGGTCTTGAGGTTCTTGACCTCGTCGTCGGGGATCTTCACCCCGAACTGCTCCTCGGCCGCGACGACGACCTCGACCATCGACAACGAGTCGACGTCCAGGTCGTCGATGAACGACTTGTCGAGCTGGACATCGTCAGCGGGGATCCCGGCGACCTCGTTGACGATGTCGGCGAGTCCGGAGCGGATCTCCTCAGTGCTGGCCATGTAGCGGGCTCCTTCTGGTGGTTGGGGTTGTGCTGGGCTTGTGGGGGAGGGTCGCGATCAGGGTGGCTGTGGCGGCCTGCGCGTCGGAGGTCGGGGCCGGCGGCATTGGAGGCAGCCGGGGTACGGCGACGCCAGCGATCATGGCAGCCTCACCACTTGGCCGGCGTACGCCAGTCCGGCGCCGAAGGCGATCATCAGCGCCAGGTCCCCGCTCTTCGCCTCGCCCGACTCGAGCATCGCCTCGGCGGCCAGCGGGATGGAGGCGGCCGACGTGTTGCCCTGGTGGGCGATGTCACGGGCGATCGCCACCCTCTCGGGCAGCTTCAGGGTGCGTGCCATGGCGTCGACGATGCGCATGTTGGCCTGGTGGGGAATGAACACGTCGAGGTCGTCGACGGACACGCCGGCCCGGGTCAGCGCCTCGCGGGCGACCTTGGCCATCTCAAACGAGGCCCAGCGGAACACCGGGTTGCCGTCCATCCGCAGGTTCGGCATGGCGGGGACGTCCATCGCTAGGACGTCTGTCCAGCTCTCCTTCTGGCGGATCAGGTCGTACTTCGACCCGTCGGCGCCCCATGCGACGGGGCCGATGCCTTCGGTCTGTGACGGACCGATCACGGCGGCCCCGGCGCCGTCGGCGAAGATGAACGCCGTACTCCGGTCATGGCGGTCGGTGATGTCGGAGAGCCGTTCGACGCCGATCGCGAGCACGTGCTTGGCGGTGCCCGACCGCACCATGTCGGAGGCCAGGCTGACCCCGTGGCAGAACCCCGCGCACGCGGCGGAGATGTCGAAGGCGGCAGCCGGGGTGGCTCCCAGCTCCTCGGAGAGGAGCGTTGCGACCGCCGGCGTCTGCATCAGGTGGGTCACGGTGGCCACGATGACGCAGTCGAGCTGCTGCGGCTGGATGCCGGCTCGCTCGATCGCCTTCCGCGCGGCGCCGGCGCTCATAAACAGTACGGTCTCGTGGGGCAGCGCCCACCGTCTTTCGATGATCCCGGACCGGGTTCGGATCCACTCGTCGCTCGAGTCGATGCTCTCGCAGATCTCGGCGTTCGACACGACACGGCTGGGCCGGTAACCGCCGATCCCGAGGATCGAGGCGTGGTCCGCGCCGTGTGAGGTGCTGATGGTTGCTGCCATGTCACTCGCTTTCGGGGTGCAGCCGCACCAGTGGCTGACCGGGGGAGACGAGGTCGCCGTCCTCGACGATCCACTCGACGATCGTTCCGCCGTACGGTGCCAGGACGGGGGTGGCTCCGCGCAGGTTGCTGACGTCGCCGATGGTCACGCCCGGCTCCAGCCTGGCGCCCTGCGGGATCTCGGCGGCCTGGTTGAACGTCCCCTTCGAGGGCGACACCAGCATCCGCCAGGTGGGGGAGTCACCGATCGGCGTCGCGTCACCGTGCTTCTCGACGAACTCGATGGCGTCGCTGATCTGGTCCGGGGTCTTCAGCGCGAACGTCTCGACGCCCTTGAGCTGGCGACGCGCGAGACCCGTGAGGGTGCCCGCGGGTGGCATCTCGAGGATGCCGGTCACGCCCAGGTCGGCCATGGTCTGCATGCAGAGATCCCAGCGGACCGGGCTGCTCACCTGGGTGACGAGGCGCTTGAGCACCTCGGGTCCGCTGTGGATGACCTGGCCGTCACGGTTGGAGATCAGGCGGGTGCGCGTGTCGTGCGTGCTGATCGACCTTGCGAGTTTGGCGAGTACGTCGACTGCCGGCCGCATGTGCTCGGTGTGGAAGGCACCCGCCACGCTGAGCGGGATGAGGCGCGCCTTCTCCGGCGGGTCGTCGGCGAGGCCCTGGAGCTGCTCGAGTGTCCCGGCGGCGACCAGCTGTCCGCCGCCGTTGTTGTTGGCTGCCGTCAGACCGTGGCGCTCGAGGGCGGCGAGGACGGCGTCCTGGTCGCCGCCGAGCACCGCGGTCATCCCGGTCGGGGTGACCGCGGATGCGGACGCCATCGCACGGCCACGCTCGCGTACGAAAACCATCGCCTGCTCGGCGGTGATCACGCCGGCGCCGGTGGCGGCCGCGATCTCACCGATGCTGTGACCCGCGACGACGCTGATCTTGCCGAAGTAGTCGGCCGGGTGTGGGAAGAGCGACAGGGCGGCGACCATCGCCGAGGCGACGAGCAGTGGCTGGGCCACCGCGGTGTCCCGAATCGTCTCCGCGTCGGCGTCCGTGCCGAAGTGCAGCAGGTCGAGACCGGCGACCGCGGACAGCCAGGTGAGACGGTCGGCGAAGGCGGGATCCTCGAGCCACGGCTTCAGGAAGCCTGGGGTCTGGGCGCCTTGACCCGGCGCGACGATCGCGAGCACATCGCCATCATGCCGTGTCCGCGGGCCACATCCGCACTGGCACGAGCACGAAACTTGTTGGAGTGTTCTTGGAGGTTTCCCACAAACGTGACCTTGTCCGCTACGCGGAGCTCGGTCCCAGCAGCCTGCCCAGCGTGAGCGCCACGCGCAGCGTGTAGGCGTCCCGCGACTCGGTCGGTGTGAGCCCTGTCACGTCCGCGATCCGACGTACCCGGTAACGCACCGTGTTGGGGTGCACGAACAACGCCCGGGCGGTGGCCTCGATCGAGCCACCACTGTCGAGATAGGCCGTCAGCGTGTCGAGCAAGGTAGGGCTGGCATCGGCGAGCGGACGGTAGGCCTCTTCGACGAGCTGACGGCGAGCGTGACCGTCGCCTGAGAGCGCCCGCTCCGGCAGCAGGTCGCCACTCGAGACCGGGCGCGGAGCCTGCGGCCACGCCACCGCGGCGCGCAACCCGGCGACCGCCGCGCGTGCCGAGAGGTTCGCCGCGAGCAGGTCCTCGACGACCGGCCCGGTCACGACGGCACCAGCGCCGAAGTGGTCGGCGATCCGCGTGCCCGCCTTGTCCGGGTCATCCACACCGCCGAGTACGACGACCAGCCGCTCGCCCTGCACCGCGCACAGCGCGTCGAGGCCGCCGGCGTGGGCAGACCGCTTGATCGCGTCCACAGCAGTGGCGGAGTTCCCGGCTGGCGTGAAGCCCAGGACGACGCAGACCCCACTGGTGGATGCCCAACCGAGCGCGGTGGCCCGGCTGCGGACCGCGTCGTCAGCCTCACCACGGAGCACGGAGTCGACGATGAGCGCCTCGAGCCTGGCGTCCCAGGCGCCGCGCTGCTCGGCGGCGCGGGCGTAGATCTCGGCGGCGGCGAAGGCGATCTCACGGGAGTAGAGCATCACGGACTCGCGCACCTGCTGCGCGTCCCGCGGGCCGACCAGATCCTCCACGTGGTCCTCGACGACGGCGATCGTCGTCCGGACCATCTCCACCGTCTGGTGGAGAGACACCATCCCGGTCAGCTCGCGAGGCGCAGTGCCGAAGACGTCGGCGGTGACCGGCGGGCTCGTCGTGGGATCTCGGAACCAGTCGACGAAGCTCGCGATCCCGGCGCCGGCGATGACCCCGATCCACGAGCGCTCCTGGGCCGGCAGTGCGCGGAACCAGGGCAGGTCATCGGTCATCTTCGCGATGGCCGCCTGGGTCAAGTGGCCGACCGACTCCTCGAGCCTGCGTGTCGCTGCCGCCGTACCGGGGGACATGGGTCTAGTCTACCGACTTCTTTGTCGTGAGTGGACAAAGCCGGCGGGTGAGGCAGGATTGACCCATGGACCCCGTGCAGGCTCTGTCGGAGATCGCCTACTGGATGGAACGCGGCCGCGGCGAGACGCGCCGGGTCGAGGCATACCGCAAGGCTGCGTGGGCCCTCGCGGCGCTGCCGCCAGGTGAGCTCGAGGAGCGGATCGCGGCGGGGTCACTGACAGAAGTGCCCAACGTAGGACCCTCGACATCCGCGGTCGTGATGGAGGCGAGCACCGGCGTAGTCCCGGGCAAGCTGGCTGACCTGCGAGACAAGGGCAAGGGGCCGCTCGGGGAGGGTGGAGAGTCGCTGCGGAAGCTGCTGCGCGGAGACCTGCACTCGCACTCGAGCTGGTCGGACGGCGGGTCGCCGATCGAGGAGATGGTCGCGGTGGCGCGCCGCCTCGGGCATGAGTACCTCGCCCAGACTGACCACTCGCCACGGCTCACCGTCGCCCGTGGCCTCACCGCCGAGCGCCTCGCAGAGCAGCTCGAGGTGGTGGAGGCGATCAACCGCGACGGTGCGGACGACACGTTTCGACTGCTCCCGGCGATCGAGGTCGACATCCTCGAGGACGGACGCCTCGACCAGACCCCGAAGATGCTCGACCAGCTGGACATCGTCGTCGCGAGCGTGCACTCCAAGCTGCGGGCCGACGCCGAGACGATGACCGTGCGGATGGTGGGCGGAATCGCAAACCCCCACACGAACATCCTCGGGCACTGCACCGGGCGGCTCGTGCAGGGTTCGCGCGGCGTCCGACCGGAGTCGGAGTTCGACGCGGACGTCGTGTTCGCGGCCTGCGCCCAGTTCGAGGTGGCCGTGGAGATCAACTCCCGCCCCGAGCGCCGCGACCCGCCGAGGCGGCTGATCGAGGTTGCGCTGGACGCAGGGTGCCTGTTCAGCATCGACACCGACGCACACGCGCCGGGTCAGCTCGACTTCCTCGACTACGGATGTGCCCGGGCAGCCGCGGCCAACGTGCCCCCTGACCGGATCGTGAACACCTGGCCCCTCGAACGACTGCTCGAGTGGTCGCACGCCAAGCGCTGAGTCTCTCGGCGCCCGACGGAAGTCTCTTGGGCCTCACGGCAAGACGTCAAGTCGGGGTCAGCGCGGGCCGAGCAACCCCGCCGCCCGGGTTTGCCTGGCATGCCATCGAAGCGCACCGTTTGCCAGGCAGGCCTGCCTGGCAAACGATGTGCCTGCCAGGCATGCCAGGCAAACGCCCGAGGGTTTGAGACGTCTCTCAACCTGTGCTCCGGTTGCGTCGGACTCGAGCCGCCACGCCAGGAGTCCTTCGGGTTTGGGTGGTGCACCAACCAGGTTGCCCTTAACCCACCGAGATCTGGGTGGTGTGAGGTGTGCTTGGGTGGTGCACCACCCAGGTTGCCGAGCCGTCGCCGGGATCTGGGTGGTGTGTTGATCGTTTGGGTGGTGCACCACCCAGGTTGCCATCAAGCCACCGAGATTTGGGTGGCGTGGGGAGTGCTTGGGTGATGCACCACTCAGGTTGCCGAGCCGTCGCAGGGATTTGGGTGGCGTGGGGAGTGCTTGGGTGGTGCACCACTCAAACTGCCCCGAAGGCGGCGGGACCGACTGCCCCGAAGGCGGCGAGAGCGACTGCCCTAGGGCGGCGGGACCGACTGCCGCGAAGGCCCGGCGGTACCGAATTCCCCCAAGGCGGCAGGACCGCCGTACCCGGTCAGCTCAGGCGGGGACGATGAACACGGGCACCGGGTGCTCGCGCTCGGGAGTCGGACTGCCGTCGCCCAGCTGACCCGCGGTGTCCTCGCCGAAGCACAGCATCGTGCCGCCGAACTTGAGGGTGCAGCTCGTCGAGTCGGCAGCGTTCGCGAACATCCAGTTGGTGTCCATGCCCAGCTGGGTCGGGGCGTCGCTCTCCGGGTTGGCGTTGCCCACGTCACCCAGCACGTTGTTGCCCCAGCACCACAGAGTCTGGTCCTTGCGTATTCCACACGAGTGGTCGGCGCCGGATCCGACCATCACCCAGCCGTCGACCCCCACCTGGACGGGGGAGTTGTGGCTCCCTCCGGGCGGCTGCCCGATCTGCCCGTGGCTGTCGAGACCCCAGCACCACAGCGAGAAGTCCTGCTGGGTCGCACAGGTGAACGCGCCGCCAGCGCTGACCGTCGACCACACATCGCCGCCGACCTGCACCGGTGTTACCGCCGGTGTCTGGCTGCCGTCCCCGAGCTCACCGGCCGCGTTGGCGCCCCAGCACCACAGGCTGTGATCCCCTCGGACACCGCAGGTGTGCGTGTCGCCGGCGCTCACCGATACCCAGTCGCTCGCAGTTCCGACCCTGGCCGGACTGAGGGCGTCTGCCGTCGTACCGTTTCCGACCTCGCCATCCGCGTTCTGTCCCCAGCACCAGAGCGTACCGGGCGTCCTGACGCCACAGGTGTGGTCCGTAGCGGCGCTGATGGCGGTCCACGAGGAGGCAGCCCCTACCTGCTTGGGGCTGAGAGCGAGCGTCGTATTGCCCAGGCCCAGCTGGCCATGGGTGTTGGCTCCCCAGCACCAGAGGGTCAAGTTGGCCATGACGCCACAGGTCATGTCTCCGCCGGCACTGACACTCGACCACAACGAGACGCCGAGGTTCTTGGGAACCGTTCGGTTCGTCGTGCTGCCGTCTCCCACCTGTCCGCTGGAGTTGATTCCCCAGCACCACAACGTCCTGTTGATCTCGATCGCGCAGGTCTGCCCCCCACCGCCGTCTGCGAGGACGCCCCAGTTGGTGAGCGCATCGACGGGGGTAGGCCGGTAGCGGTCCCCGAAGCCGTGGTCCCCGATCTCGCCCTGGTCGTTCTGGCCCCAGCACCACAAGGTGTGGTCGGGGCGAAGCGCGCAGGTATGCTCGCCGGCGACGCTCACGCTGGTCCAGCCGCTTGCCGAGGCCACCTTGACGGGTACGGCGCTCGGCACCGTGTTGCCCCGACCGAGCTGGCCGTTGTCGCCCAGCCCCCAGCACCAAAGAGCGCCACCGGTGACCCTGAGCGCGCAGGTGTTGGCGACCCCGGCGCTGACCCCCGCCCACCCCTTGACGGTGCCGACCTCGCGGGGACTGCCGACGGGGGAGTTCACCCCGTCATCGCCCCAGCACCACAGCGAGCCGCCGGCTTGGACCCCGCAGGTGTGAGAGGCGCCAGCGGTCACGGATCGCCACAGCTGAGTACCCACCCGGATCGGTGACGTCTGGTGGTCGGTGCTGCCCTGGCCGAGCTCGCCATGTGAGTTGTCGCCCCAGCACCAGAGGCTTTGGTCGGACTGCGTGCCACAGGTGTGGTTGCCGCCGCCGGCCACCTCCGTCCAGGTGGTCCGCGTGCCCACCTGCGTCGGGACGCTCCGGTCCGACCTCGTACCGGTTCCGAGCTGACCTGACGAGTTGCCACCCCAGCACCAAAGGCTGCCGTCGAGCCTCGTCGCACAGGTATGGGCGAAACCCTCGCTCACCGATGCCCAGCTGCTCGCGCTGCCGACTTGGACAGGGGCGAGCCGGGTGGTCGTCGTACCGTCACCGACCTGTCCGTTCCCGTTGGCTCCCCAGCACCACAGCGAGGCATCGCTCTGGATGCCACACGTGTGGTTCTCGTTGGCGGCGAGGCTGACCCACGTGTTCTTGTTGCCGACCTGAAGCGGCGCCTTCTCGGTGACGGTGTTACCGATCCCGAGCTGCCCGAAGTCGTTGGCACCCCAGCACCACAGCTGTCCGAGTGTGTTGATGCCGCACGTGTACTCGCCACTGGCGGCGGTCACGGCCCACAGGTCACCCGTCGAGGCGGTCGGCTGCACGTGGGATGAGGCCGACGCCTTGGACGGACCGGCGCCGGCAGCTGAAGGGCCTGCGGCCGCAACGTCGACCAGAGCGGCCGTCATGACGAGACCTCCGGCCAGGGCGAGGAGACGGTGTTTCAGCATGGCAGGATCCAGCCTCAATGTTGCAGCGGCAGCTCAGCCCCTCAACAAAGCCAGTAGCGTCAATGTACCGCCGATGCGAGGTGGTGTGAAATCTCGCTCAGGACCATCAAGCCGGCCGGGACTCGCGCAAGCGCGAGGGGCGACGAGAGTTGCGGTCCGGCGACGGCTACGCGCCCGCGCCCTGCTTCGCGTGGGCGACCGCCGTCGGCTAGGCCCCCGCGCCCTCCTGCTTCACGTGGGCGACCGCCGTCGGGTCGTCGATCCGGTAGCGTTGTTGCGCCTCCGACACTGCACTCTTGTCGACCGCCCCGCGCTCGGCGAGCGCCTCGAGGGCGGCCACTGTGATCGACTCGGCGTCGACCTTGAAGAAGCGCCGAGCCGCCGCGCGGGTGTCTGCGAACCCAAAGCCGTCGGTGCCGAGCGAGTGCCAGTCGGACTCGACCCACCGGGAGATCTGGTCGGGGACAGCCCGCATGTAGTCACTGACCGCGAGCAGCGGACCCGGTGCGTCCGCGAGCTTCGTCGTGATGTACGGCGTCCGCGGCTCGTCCGGGTGCAGGAGGTTCCACGAGTCGACGCTCAACGCCTGTCGGTTGAGCTCGTTCCAGGACGTGACCGACCAGACGTCGGCGCGAACCTGCCACTCCTCAGCGAGCAGCCGTTGGGCCTTGAGCGCCCACGGCACGGCGACGCCGGAGGCGAGCAGCTGCACCCGCGGCCGCTCGTCACCCTCGCTCGTCTCCGCGGGGACCGCCAGGTGAATGCCCCGCAGGATCCCCTCCACATCGACGTTCTTCGGCTCGGGGAGCTGCACGAACGGCTCGTTGTAGACGGTGAGGTAGAAGAAGACGTCCTCCCCGTGCGGGTGTTCGTCAGTGGAGCCGTACATCCGGGCGAGCCCGTCCTGCACGATGTAGCTGATCTCATAGGCGTAGGCGGGGTCGTAGTACACGCAGGCCGGGTTCGTCGAGGCGAGCAGCGGCGAGTGACCGTCCGCGTGCTGCAGGCCTTCGCCGGTCAGTGTTGTGCGGCCGGCGGTGGCCCCGATGAGGAAGCCTCTGCCCAGCTGGTCGGCGTACGCCCAGATGGAGTCTCCGGTGCGCTGGAAGCCGAACATCGAGTAGAAGATGTAGACCGGGATCATGTGTTCGCCATGCGTCGCGTACGCCGTACCGGCCGCGATCGTGGAGCTCATCGCGCCGGCCTCGCTGATGCCCTCGTGCAGCATCTGGCCTTTCACGTCCTCGCGGTACTTGAGCAACATCTTGCGGTCGACGCTTTCGTACTGTTGGCCATGCGGCGAGTAGATCTTGGCCGTCGGGAACATCGAGTCCATGCCGAACGTCCGGAACTCGTCGGGCGCGATCGGCACGATCCGCTGGCCGATCTCCGGGTCCTTCATGAGGTCGCGGAGCAGCCGCACGAACGCCATCGTCGTGGCGATCGCCTGCTTGCCGGACCCGCGCTTCAGCTCCGCGTACATCTCGTCGCCGGGCAGCTTGACCGGGTTGGGGTCGACGACGCGCTTGGGCAGCGGTCCGCCGAGCACTCTGCGGCGCTCGAGCATGTACTTGACCTCGGGCGAGTCCACGCCTGGGTGGTAGAACGGCGCCGTGTCCGACTGGTCGATCTGCTCGTCGGTGATCGGCAGGAACAACCGGTCCCGGAACGTCTTGAGGTCGTTCTTCGTGAGCTTCTTCATCTGGTGAGTGGCGTTGCGGCCCTCGAGGGCGTCGATCGTCCAGCCCTTGATGGTCTTGGCGAGGATGACCGTCGGCTGGCCGACGTGCTCGGTGGCCGCCTTGAAGGCTGCGTACACCTTCCGGTAGTCGTGACCGCCACGCGGCAGCTTGCGGAGGTCTTCGTCGCTGAGGTCCTTGACCATCTCCCGGAGCCTCGGGTCGCTGCCGAAGAACTTCTCCCGGATGTAAGCCCCCGACTCGACGGAGAACGTCTGGAACTCGCCATCCGGGGTGGTGTTCATCCGGTTGACGAGCACCCCGTCGACGTCTCGCTCGAGCAGTTCGTCCCACTCTCGGCCCCATACGACCTTGAGGACGTTCCAGCCGGCGCCACGGAATGTGGACTCCAGCTCCTGGATGATCTTGCCGTTGCCGCGCACCGGGCCGTCCAGCTGCTGGAGGTTGCAGTTGATCACGAATGTCAGGTTGTCCAGCTCTTCGCGCGCGGCAATGCCGATCGCGCCGAGCGACTCCGGCTCGCCCATCTCACCGTCGCCGAGGAACGCCCACACGTGCTGCTTGCTGGTGTCCTTGATCCCCCGGTTCTGCAGGTAACGGTTGAACCGTGCCTGGTAGATGGAGTTGAGAGCGGTGAGCCCCATCGAGACCGTCGGAAACTCCCAGAACTCGGGCATCAGCCGTGGGTGGGGGTACGACGACAGACCCTTGCCGGGACCTCGCGACACCTCCTGGCGGAAGCCGTCGAGCTGCTCCTCGGTGAGCCTGCCCTCGAGGAAAGCGCGGGCGTAGATGCCCGGCGAGCCGTGGCCCTGGAAGTAGATCTGGTCGCCGCCTCCCGGGTGGTCCTTGCCGCGGAAGAAGTGGTTGAAACCGACCTCGAACAGGCTGGCGGCCGACTGGTAGGTGGCGATGTGGCCGCCGACCTCGAGTCCCTTGCGGTTGGCCCTCGACACCATCACCGCGGCGTTCCACCGGATGAAGGCCCGGATCCGTCGTTCGATGTGCTCGTTGCCCGGGAACCAGGGCTCACGCTCCGGGGGGATCGTGTTGATGTAGTCGGTGCTGCGCAAAGCGGGTACGCCCACGTGGTTCGCCCGGGCTCGTTCGAGCAGCTTGAGCATCACGTACCGGGCCCGCGTCTTGCCCTTCTCGTCGAGCAACGCGTCGAGCGACTCGAGCCACTCCTGGGTTTCGTCAGGGTCGATGTCAGGCAGCTGGGTGGGCAGGCCCTCATGGATCACTGTGCGTCGGTCGCTTGCTCTGGGGCTAGCCACGGCACCTCTCTTCGTTTGGGGCATGCCACTGCGGCAGACCGGTCCTGCGTGGTGCGTTGTCGTCGAAGACTCATTTCCATTGTTCCACCTCGTGGGCGGACGGCTCATGTCTGGCCGGAGGCCGGCTTGCCGGGCTGGTGGAAGGCGCGCCTCGCGGTGGCGCGCCTCGCGGTGGCGTGCCCTGCGGTGGTGTGCCCTACGGTGGTGTGCCCTGCGGTGGTGTGCCCTGTGGTGGCGCGCCCTGTGGTGGCGCCTTGCGACGCACCCCTGCGTTTGCCGTAGCGTGCGGTCAGGCGGGCCGGCAGGCCTTTGTACACCGAAGCGTCAGCGGGACTTGCACATGCGGCCGCTTCACCGTGAAACTACCGGAATCGACGGTCAGCACAGGCATGAAGACGAGAGCAGGAGGCAACGCGTGACAGCGACGGCGGGCGCCGCAGAGACCGGACCGGCCAGCCGGTTCGGACTCCAGCCCGGCATGGTGGTTCAGGAGCTTGGGTGGGACGACGACGCGGACCCGGGGATCCGGGCGGGGATCGAGGCCGTCATCGGATCCTCGCTCGTCGACGACGAGTACGGCGATGTCGTGGACGCCGTCGTGCTGTGGTGGCGCGACGACGACGGTGACCTGGTCGACGGTCTCGTGGACGCGCTCACCGACCTTGCGGACGGCGGGTCGATCTGGCTGTTGACGCCGAAGGTGGGACGGGACCACTACGTCGACCCGAGCGACATCTCCGAGTCGGCTCCGACCGCCGGCCTGTCGGCCACCACGAGCCTCGCCGCGGGCAGCGAGTGGGCCGCAACCAGGCTGGTCTCCCCGAAGGCGGCGCGCTCGGGTCGTCGTTGAGGCGCCTCGCGAAGCCTGCATACCTCCAGCCCAGGTGCGCCGGCGCCTCGGCGAGGTTTAACATCGCTGCCGGACTCTTCATGGTGGCCGTGGACGGCCGCTTCTCATGTGTGCAGGAGGCACCACATGGCCCTCACCATCGGTCAGCCGGCACCCGACTTCTCGTTGAAGAACCAGCATGGGGAGCTCGTGTCCCTGGCCGCGCATCGCGGCAAGAACGTGGTGGTGATGTTCTACCCTTACGCGTTCAGCCGCGTTTGCACCGGTGAGCTCGTGGAGATCAGGGACAACCTGGCGGACATCCAGAACAACGGGTCTGCACTGCTCGCGATCTCCTGTGACCCGATGTTCTCGCTGCGAACCTTCGCCGACCGAGACGGCCTGATGTTCCCTCTCCTGTCGGACTTCTGGCCGCACGGAGCCGTGTCGCGCCGCTACGCGATCTTCAACGAGCAGCTCGGCTGCGCCGGACGGGCGACGTTCATCATCGACCGGGAGGGAACCCTGCGGTGGCAGGTGTGGAATCAGATGCCGCAAGCGCGAGACATCGGTGAATACCGCAAGGTGCTCGAGAACCTCGGCTGAGCGTCCCCGTTAGGCTGTCAGCCCTCGGGGCGTATAGCTCAGCGGTAGAGCACCTCCCTTACAAGGAGGTGGTCGCAGGTTCGATCCCTGCTGCGCCCACGACTGCGCCCACGACAAGTGCCAGGTCAGGGGAGTTTTCTACGTTGCACGCGCGGCGTGCAATATAGGTGGTCGGACTTTTCGGGGGATGACGGGGAGCTGTTGCACGCCGCGCAGGGCGCGCAACGCGACGTACTTTCGGGCGGTCGCGACCTTCAGGTAGAGCCGCAGGGCCTGACCGCCGGTCGACCTGAACCCGCGGCGGGTCTACCAGCCGACCAGGCCGGGGTTGTCTGCGTCGTCGACGATGATCTGGCCACCCAAGGGTCGAGGTTCTCGGTTGACTGCTACTTACGTCGCTGATGGGTCGCTCACCCGGCCGATGAAGAGCGGTGTGGCGGTCGTGACGTCGTGGATGAGGAACAGGAACGGCCGGTCGAGGTTGAGTACGACCGGGGGTGGGCCACCACCTGATGCTGCCTCCATGATGACGGCGGTGGCGGCGGCGGCCTCGGTTCCGTGTTCGTCGACCGAGATGAACGCCTGGTGCAGAACGGCCCCGATGTAGAGCTGGTCCTGCGTCGTCATTCCGCTGAAGTCCGCCTCGGTCCCGAATGCGGTGGGCATGCCCAGCGCCTGAAGATCATCGTTGAGCCGAGCGCTGAGGCGGTACTGCCACCGCGGCAGTTGAAGCTTCATGACGCCGACCGGCTTCGTGGCCTTGAGAATGGCGGCGAGCGTCGGGCCGTCCAGGGTGGCTTCCAGGTCACGCAGGTTGGTGTCCGGGGCCACGAGGGTCATCGCGAGGTCGCCGCCCACGTACGGCAGCCGAGCAGCTCTCCATCCCGGCCCGGTGCCGTAGGCCGCCAGCAGCAAGCGTCCGCTCATCATGTCGACGTCGACCTTTGACCCGTCGAGACGCGTGAACGGCTGACGTCTGGTGTCTCTAGACGGGAACGTCTCCTCCCAGGGGGCCTTCAGGTAGATCGCGTTGACTAGCACCAACCTGGTGGCCAGATCCAGGACATTCGGCGGGATGATCTCGGGAATGCGGCCGTGTGTCTGGTCGGACGTCCAGGTGTTGATCCGAGTCCGCGCAGTCTCTCTCCGTTTGACGTAGTTCACCTGCCGCATCCCGGTACCGAAGTAGCGGGCGAGGTCCAGGAGGAAGGCGTGCTGCCAAGGCGTACCCTGCTGTCCCCAGAGGGAGTTCGCCACATCCAGGGAAATGGTCCCCTGCGTCCCGTCCAAGCGCTTCACGCTTCCGGCTCTGCTCTCGATCAGCCGAGTCAGGGAGTTCAGACCGTCGTCGAGTTCCTGGAGTCCACTCACGTGAAGCACCGCGTCCATCTCCGTGGCGGTCTTGCCCTTCGCACCGTTGCGAGACATGGCCAAAGCGACGGCGACCGAGTACGGGGAGCACACCACATTGCCCGGTTCCGCCGCGATCCTCTTGTACAAGTCGGCGGTGAACGCTTGGACGGCCGAGACGGCCCTCGGTCGAGCGCCCGCGCCGCCAAGGCTGCGCGGGACATCGGCCAGCGCGATACCGCCCTCCTTGGCACGGGTCGGCCCCTTCGGCCGGCCAGCCGAGCTGCCACACCCGGAGAGCAGCGGAGTCGCCGCCAGCGCACCCACCAGGCTTATCGAGCGAAGCACGTCTCGCCGCGTCAGCACCCTGGTAGGACGCCCGCCGGGGCTCGTCGGTTGCTGCCCGCAGTCAGTCATTGGCCGCTCCTTGCCGCTAACCCCTGTGCCGCCGATGTGACCGCCGGACGGCGCCAGAATGCTGCGCTCCCTCGCTACGGTAGCCGCGCAGGTGCGTGACTGGCCCCCCGTCAGCAAAAGTGATGGATCAAATGACTCTTGACCGTGGCTGAACCGATATCCGTTTCGCGCCAGAGGCCCGAGCGACGGTCCAAGAGCCACTCGTCAGCGCTACTTGGTCTGGTCCTTGGCGAGCCCTGAGAGGTGCGGCCGCGATCTGGGGAGCGTTCGCTGACGGCGGACTGGGAGACGAGAGCGGCTTGTGCCGTGGAGTGGTCAAGCCGTTGCTGAAGCTCGCCGAGAGTGGCTCCGGCGTGGGCGGCAATGATCGCGCCCAAAAGTGTCGGAGGTCGTGGTGGATTCGGTCCGATGATGATTGTGACGTTTCTTCCGTGCAAGCGACGATCTGAGAACACATCGGAGCGGGCGATGGTCTTTGGGGTGGGTGATGCCGGATGGTGGGGGCATGTGGTCGTCGAAGCGCGCGTACGGCGAAGATACGGTGGCGAGAAGGATCGCTTTGCTGGTCCTCGTCGCCGGTGGCCTCGCCTTGCTCTTCGTACGATGGACGTCGGACCAATCGACGGTGAGCCTTCCCTGGGCTGTCATCGATCACCCCTCACCTCGCGTGTACAACCTGCTGATATACGACGGCGGCTGTGACAACTTCAGCGATCTGTTCACTCAGCAGGCTCCTGGAGGCCTCCGCGTCACAGCTGTCGGGACAAGAACGAAACACGTGAGCTGCGATTCGGATTTGCGTACTGCCCGAGCGATCCTCACCCTCACCAGGAGCCAAGTGGGGACACCGTTCGTTCATTCGCCGGTGTCGTCCCCATGGGACATGCCGTTCTACACGAGGGGGGTACGACGGGCGGCACACTGCATTTCTGACGGCACCATCTGCTGACGGAAACCCCAGGCTCGGGCGAACCGCGGGTGGTGGTCTTGGCATGACGTCTTGAGGGGCATCCACACCCGTGTGGACGGCAGGCGGTTTTCCCCAGGGCGAGCGGCTGCCTTCGACGTGTCTGAGGCGTCTGCGGTAGGACTGGTCGCTAGCGGCCCTGTCAGGTGCGTGAACACCTGACAGGGCCTTGGAGACAACCTGCGTGGAGGTCATCACCATGGCTACAGCATTCCCTAATCCATCCAGCTCCACCGTTCATTCCGGCAAGGGCAGACCGCCCTGGCACGAAGAACTCGCAATCTCCTGTGACGGCGGTGCCTTCCAAGCGGCCACGATGCTCATGGACGTGTCCCGCCTGGGCCATCGCAGCGTCAGACGACTGATCGCGGGTGTCGCGGTGGCTGTCTTTCTCGTCGCGGGTCTGGCGGGCATGAACCCGGCCAGTGGGCACACCCAGCCACATCGCCAGCCCGACGCCGTGGCTTACGGCAAAGCCCCCCAGCACATCCATACCTGCGACGACCCCGACAACCCGTGCTACACGGCGACCCAGATGCACTTCTACCTGGTCCACCGGACCCACCACTTCTACCGGCTGAGCCATTCGTTCCGGTTCCCCGCTCGTTTCATCCACCTGGCCCAGGCGGCGCACGCCGCCTGGTGCCGGCACCACCCGGCCCGATGCACGGCACAGAAGGCGCGGTGGAGGGCCGACGCCATCGCCAACCCCAACGACAGATGCGGTCCGGGCTGGTGGTGCCACGAGCGGGGACTGATCTCATGTTCGGGTGGCGGCATGGTCCCCTACTGGTCCTGCGAAGGCGCCTACCACCAAAGCACCGCCCGGCAGCTGGACTCGAAGCTCAGTACGACGGACAAGGTGCTGATCGTGGGCGGAGACACCATGGTGTGCTTCCTCCTCCCACCCGGAGCACCCATCGTGATCGGGTCCGGACTCATCGAGATGTTCAACGTCTGGATCACGTCGAGCGAGGGAACGCGAAACCCATGAACCCACCCATCGACCCGCGCGACCCCTGGTGGCGGCAGGCCCGGTCCACTTACCTCCGGGTGGATGCCTATCTGAAGACGCGTCATCGAGTCGTGATCGTGCTGGCTGTGTCGGCTGTCGTGTGGGGGGTGTTCCTGATGGTCACCGTGCTGCTGTGACCCGAACCGCCAATCGCCGCTGCTCACGCGCCTGACGGCCGTTGTGTCCGATGCGAGCACGGGTCGGTAGCGAGTCAGGTGGAGTCGGAGTGGTGTCCGTTCATGCCGCCAACTTCCCCTGTGCCGTCAAAATTGACGGCACGCCGTCCGAGATGTTCGACTGCGCTTGTGTTGGGCCCCGTATGGCCATGCCTCGTCATGGCTTCGGTGCTGCTCGCGGGCGTCACTGCTTGCGGCTCGGATGCCGGGCGTGATCCGCTGGCCTTCCTCGGTCAGGTATCAACTGGTATGGGGCCAAGCTGGCACTCTCTCGCGATGGCCGAGTCAAAGACGTTCCTCGCCGAAGGCGATCGAGCCTGCCAGTGGATCAAGGGCCAGCCCGTTTCCCATCAAGGCGATGCGAGAGAAGCGTACGTGGCCGACACGAAGCCAATCGCTAAGATACCTAATGATCGACGCGGAGCCCTCCGCCAGTACGTTGCCGATGTTGCTTGGGGAACGCTCTGTCACCCAACGTTCGCCAAAGACCCGGAGGATTGATCTAAGAAACCTCTCCCATCACACCCAAACCGGTGACGAGCACTCGGTCGACCATCGGCGACACCGTCTGTGCAGCGCGTGTCCCAGCTGCGACGGCCTCCGGAAGATCTCGGAGACGTGTCGTCGATGTCGAAGTCGGATTCGGACGCTGATCGTCCGGAATCCCGGTTAGGGTCCTGCCTATGGACATGCTGACGGGCAAGCAGATCGCCGACGCCAACCTGCGCGACTGGCGCAAGCTTGGTCAGGGGCTACATGCCCGCTACCTGGTCGACGACTTCGGTACAGGCCTACGGTTCGTCGCCGCAGTGGGAAAGGCCGGCGACGTGCTCGGGCACCATCCCAGAGTGACGATGGGCGACAGGTACGTCGATCTCAGGCTACTCAGCGACGACGCCGTCTACCGCGACGACGAGGGCACCGAGCACGTCGTCGAATGGGTGACCCAGCAGGACGTCGACCTCGCGCAACAGGTCACCGAAATCGCCGCCGAGCAGGCGATCGACGCCGACCCGGCATCGATCAGCACGATGGAGCTTGCCCTGGACACGGCGCACCCCGCGACTATCGCCCCGGTGTGGGCGGCCCTGCTGACCGGGAGCACCGAGGCCCAGGGCCGCGGGACCATCGGCGACGACGTCCGGGACGCCACAGGACGGGTGCCGATCCTGTGGTTCCAGGACACCGACGAGCACGAGACCCCGCGTCAGCGGTTCCACGTCGACGTCTGGGTGGCCCCCGAGGTGGCCGAGCAGCGCATCGCAGCGGCCGTCACCGCAGGTGGGATCGTCGTCGATGACAGCCAGGCGCCGTCGTACACCGTGATCGCCGACCAGGACGGTAACAAGGCATGCGTGTGCACAACGCTGCCTGCAGCACAGGAAGCGTGACGGCGCTGCGGACCTTCTAAGGCCGCGATCGGCGCTGGTCGCGAGTGGTTACTTGATCGGCTGCGTCTGGATGACGTTCCATGTGTTCGGTGAGGGCGCGAGAAGGGCCGGGCCGAATCCTGCGGCCACCAAGAGGTCTTCGTACTCGCGCTTGGTGCGCTCTCGTGCGCCGAACATGACAAGCATGTGCAGGTCGACAAGGTGGACGTCGCGCTGTTGTGACGGCGTACGGCCCGGTGCGTCGAGGACGTTCTCGACGACGAGCAGGTGCGCCTCGGGACGCATCGCGGCGTGGACGGCCCGCAAGATCGACATCGCTTCCGGGTCGTCCCAGTCGTGGAGGACGTTGGACAGAAGGTAGACGTCGCCGCCGGTCGGCACCGCGACGAAGAAGTCCGCCGGCTCTCCCCACGCCCGGTCGCCAAGGCCGGCAGCAGCCAGCTGGGCGGTAGCCGCCGCGGCGACCTCGGGTCGGTCGGCGACGATCCCGTGCAGCGACGGCTCATCCGCGAGCAGGCCGGCCAACATGGCTCCCTGCCCGCCGCCGACATCGACGACCAGGGAGGCGTCGGAGAGATCCCGGGCGGCGCGAACAGCCGCGACCTGGAGGGTGGCCCGACGCGCCATCGATGCGTTGAAGATGGCCTCCTCCTCCGGACGGGCGGCCAGCCACTGCCAGTTCGTCAGCCCGTGCAGGCTCTCGAACACCGCACCTCCACGGCGTACCGCGTCCGCCAGGTGCTGCCAGGCAGCCAGGTTCGGCAACACCGTCTGCATCAACGCCAGACTGCGGACCCCACTCGGGTGTTCGACCCGGAGCACCTCGCCCCGAGTCGTCGCCGCGTAGCGGCCGTCGGTCCCCACGGCCAGCAAACCGAGGTCGACCAGCACTCGCAGCAGCCGGGCAAGAGTAGCCGGGTCCGACGACGTCCGGGAGGCCAGCTCCTGCAGGCTCCGCGGCTCGTCCAGCGCGTCCACGATGCCCAACTCGCACGTCGCCCGGACGCAGAGCGACACCCAAGCACCCCGCACCATCCAGACGACGTCGTCAGCTTCGGTCATTCCGCCTCCCAGTCGTGAGCGTGGCACGCGCGGACCGCGTCCAACAGGGCCATCCTGGACGACTCAGCGAACCGCGAGCCGCCCGCCCTGCTCATACTGGGGAGATGACACCGAGGGACATTCCGTGGGCCGAGGTCGCCGACAGGCTGGACGCCGCTCGGAGCTACTGGCTGGGCACCTGCGACCCGGACGGCTCGCCCCATGCGGTCCCCGTGTGGGGTGCCGTTGTGAGCCACGACCTCTACCTCTTCAGCGAACGTCGCACCGCCAAGGCCAGGCACGTGGCCGCCAATCCTCAGGTCGTGGTCCACCTCGAGAGCCCCGAGGAGGTCGTCATCGTTAACGGACTCTTGGACGACATCGGGCTGCCAGGAGGACACCCGGGCATCCTGCGCGCCTTGGACGCGAAGTACGCCTCGCCGGAAGACGCCCAGTATCTTCCGAGCACGGACCCGGACTTCGACGTGCTGTGGCGCTTGCGTCCGCGGCGGGCGATGCTGTGGCGACTTGCAGAGTACGACGAATCCCAGGCGCGCTGGCGGGCCGACTGAGCACCATGGCCTCCTCATCCCGTGATCGCGGCGAGGGCACCCTGCCCATGTTGTTGATCAGCGGTACCCGAGGTCGCCACCGAACTGGGTCATCGCGCGGCGCACAGCCCTCCGGCCGGGTGAGGGCGGCCCGGAGGTGGCGGCGGCTGTACGCAGTCCATCGAGCGCGATGTGAATGAACCGATTCCAGGCGTCCGGTGCCGTCTCGGCGGTTCGGTGGACGAGCCCGGCGTTCGCCATCAGTAACAAGACGATGTCCTCGGGGACGAAGTCCGGGCGTAGCGCGCCGTTGCGTTTCGCCCGGTCCGCGATGCGTACGAACTTCTGATACGCGCTCGACCTGAGGTTCTCCAACTCAGGTGCTCCGTTCACCTCGGTGGTGAGCAGGTCAGCGAGCCCCCGGTCGGCCGCCTGGAGCCGAGCGAGACACAAGACGTGCTGAGCGAACCCGACCCAAGGATCCGAGGCGAGCAACGCGTCCTCGGCCGCCTGCACGACCTGGCGCAAGGTCTCCGCAAACACAGCGGAGACCAGGGAACAGCGGGTCGGAAAATGCCGGTATAGCGTCGCGTTGCCCACGCCGGCGAGCCTGGCGATCTCGTCGAACGGCACACCGAGGCCCCGCTGACCGTACAGCCGCCGGGCCGCGTCCACGATCGCCTGCCGGTTGCGGGCAGCATCGACACGCAGCCGGACACCAGCGTGGACCGGGGCTGACATGAGATCAACGTACCCCAAAGTAGGGACATCTCCCCGCTTCTGCTACGTTCGGGAGATGCGGGGAAACCGGCCCCGGTTGCTTTCTGGCGAGGATGGTGGCGATGCGTGCATTGGTCGGGGCAGGACGCGGATGTCTCCGGCGGCCCGGTCGCGATGACCTGGGGGTAAGGGGAGAGCTCGCCAACATCGTGGTCACGCGATGAACCCGAGTACTTCTGCTGAGCTTGCGGGCCGCGACGTACTCGAGGCGCTGCACAGTTCCCATCTGCACCTCGTTGCAGCCCTCAACGAGGTCGATGACGAACACGTCAGTGATCCGTCCTACGACGACGACTGGACCATCGCGCAGGTCGCCTCCCATCTTGGGTCCGGCGCAGACATATTCAGTCTGGTGCTCGACGCCGGACTGCGTGAGCAACCCGCTCCGGGACTGGACCAGTTCAAGCCGGTCTGGGAGATCTGGAACGCCAAGACCGCCGTCCAGCAGTCCCGAGACGCCGTGCAGGCAGACGCTGCCTTTGTCGACAGACTTGGACGGCTGACGACCGACGACTGGGAGCGCTGGCACCTGGACTTCCTCGGTGCAGAAAAGACGCTGCCAGAGTTGCTACGGATGCGCCTTGCCGAACACGCGGTGCACACCTGGGACATCGACGTCGTTCTCGATCCCGCTGCGACGCTCCCTGACGAGGCGACTTCCCTCATCATCGTCGACCTCCCCAGGCTGGTTGAACGTGTCGGGAAGGGCGCGCGCGAGCCCGTCACCGTACACGTCGTGACGAGCCAGCCTGACCACGAGTTCGTGCTCGCATGCACCACCGATACCGCGCGGCTGATCCCTGGCCCACCAACGTCAGCGCCGACGGCGACCCTGCGGTTGACCGCTGATGCGTTCGTTCGGCTGATCTACGGCCGGCTCGACTCCGACCACACCGCCGCCGGATCCGTGCAAGCCGACGGTGTCACGCTGGACACCCTTCGCGCAGCGTTCCCTGGTTTCTGACCTCGACACAGAGGACTCATCATGTCGATAGCCCCCCGCAATGTCCCCACCCGGTTGGCCACCGGGGCTTTCATCCTCCACGCCGGCTTGGGCAAGTGGTCCGGTGACGAGGACCAAGCAACAGCTCTGCACGGCATGGCCACCGGCGCCTATCCCTTCCTCCAAAAGGTACGGCCGACAACATTCCTCAAAGCGCTCGCGGGCGCCGAGATCGCGATCGGGACAGCTCTGCTCATACCCATCGTTCCCAACAGGATCGCTGGCGCCTCCCTCACCGCTTTTGCCGGTGGCCTCCTGACGATGTACCTGCGTACCCCCGCCCTGCACAAGCCGGGCAGCATCTGGCCCACCCAGGCCGGAACAGGGGTCAGCAAGGATGTCTGGATGCTCGGCATCGGGGTCGGTCTGGTCGCAGACACCCCCAGATCGCCCGACTCCCATTGATGTCGCCTTCCCAGCAGAGTGGACCCGCCGGCGTCCTCGCTTTGCGAGACCTACGTCAGGCGATGGGTGGTCCCGACTCACCCGAGGCCGCCACTGGGATCACGGTGGCGCACGGACAGGTGGTGGCGATGCAGCAGTACCGCTGCCGAGACGACGCGGTTGCCGCGAACGGGCTGCCATGAGCCACGTGTGGTGAGAATCGTCGGGTAGCGGAGCCGCAGCCGCGGCTGAACGAGGACCGGATGCCCTGCTGCGCCACCATGGCAATCGGATGCCGGCCTGCGAATCAGTGAAAGTCCCCACGGAGGTTTCAATCCTCTACTTTCGGGTATCAACTGCCTATCGGTCGCGCAGGTAGCGATCGATGGGGCTCCGGAGATCGGGAGGGGAATCTCTGGAGCAGGGGTAGAAGGGGCTCCCTAGGCCCTGTCGGGTGAGGCGACCACCTGACAGGGTCGCTCTCCGGCAAGTGCCGCCCTCGGGCAGCTCCCCGCCGCGGAGGCAGGAGGTGTGCCTCCTTCAAGAGTCTCCGTCGCCTGAACACCCCTTCGGCGGCGGAGACGTTTGGTGCCTGCTGGCGAGTTGTAGGCCCGTCTGGTGCCGTGCCATGGCCCCCAGCAGCCAGAAACAAAGGCGTATATATCCGTTCACGGTGCGGACCCGGCCGAGCCGGGGGAGGATGACGTCATGACTACCGGGGGGTGGCGGGGAATGGAAGACTACGCGCTCGCGGACGTGCTGCAAGAGATGCGCCGCAGGACCGGGCTCACCATGAGACAGCTGGCGGACATTGCCGGGGTCTGCGAGCTCGACGTCGTGCTGGTGGAGAGCACTCCAGGCCCGATCCCTCCGCCGGGGACGCACGAGATGTACCAACGCATCGCGGACGCCCTCGGGGAGCGCCTGCTTCGGCGGTAGCCCGGGAGGCGCTGAGGACGGCACCGACAGGTATGACGTTCAGCTGAGGCGCCAACGACGAGCGCGATGGCCGAGTGCGCCTCGATCGGTGCCGGCCAGCCTGACCTTCCACCCTTCACACCCGGGAGAGCAGCCCTCAGGGTTGTGCGAGAATCGCGAGGTTGTGCACACCGTCGGGAGAAGATTCACCGGAAGCACCAGGAGGCAGGTCATGTCCATGCCGCCAGTCGTATCGGCCGAGGAGTGGCAGCAGGCTCGTGACGAGCTGCTCGAGGCGGAGAAGGAGCTCACGCACGCCTCGGATGCGTTGGCGGCGCGACGGCGGCGGATGTCGATGGTCAGGTTCGAAGCCGACTATGTGTTCGAGGGCCCGACCGGAAGCTTGTCGCTGCTCGACCTGTTCGACGGTCGCCGCCAGCTGGTGGTGTACCAGTTCATGGATCTCGGTCCGGATGACTTCTGTCCGGGCTGCACCAACTTCACGAACAGCGTGAGCAACCTGGCGGGAGTGAACGACGGTGACATCACGTTCGTCAACGTGTCGAACATGCCACTGGCCCAGATCGAAGCCTACAAGCAACGGATGGGCTGGTCGGTGCCGTTCGTGTCGTCGCGTGGAACCTCGTTCAGTGACGACTGCGGTGTGGGTGGTGGCTTCGGCTTGAGCGTGTTCCTTCGCGACGGCGACGAGGTCTACCGGACGTACTTCACCACCAGCCGAGGCGTTGACCACCTGCTCTTCGACCACAACATCATGGACCTGACACCGTACGGCCGGCAGCAGGATTGGGAGGACTCCCCGCCGGGTTGGCCGCAGCAGCCCACCTACGGGTAGGTCGGCGTACGTCGGGCTGGATCGCCCGACCCCTACACAACCGGACGACGGATGCGTTCGTCGGGGTCCCGCCATCCTCGGGCCAAGCGCTCAAGCCACGCTCGAGCGCTCCGGTCCGCCCTCTTCGCCGCCGAGCCGCTCCAGGTGCGGACCGGCTGGCGGCAGATCGAGCGTGTGGGCGCCGTGTCTCGCCTTCGTCGCCAAGTAGCGCGCGTTCGTGGCGGACATATGCACGCCGGTGGGCACGCGCTCGGTCACGGTCACCCCTAGCCGGCAGAGTTGAGCCTCCTTGTCCGGGTTGTTCGTCAGCAGCGCCACCCGGTCAAGCCCGAGAGCGTGCATCATCTGTGCCGCGACGAAATAGTCGCGTTCGTCCACTTCGTGGCCGAGTGCAAGGTTGGCCTCGTAGGTGTCCAAGCCCTCGTCCTGCAGGACGTAGGCGTCGAGCTTTGCGTACAGGCCGATGCCACGCCCCTCCTGGCGCAGGTAGAGAAGGAAACCGCCGGCGTCGGTGATGCGTTCGACGGCCTCGCGCATCTGCGGTCCGCAGTCACACCGTTGGCTGCCGAAGACATCACCGGTGAGGCACTCGCTGTGCGGACGGACCAGCGGGACGGCGCCTCGGTGCCCGTCGGACGTGAACAACTGGGACCGGTCGCCGAGTCCGAGGGCTAGATGCTCACGCCCGTCAGCTAGCCCGTCGAAGGTAAAGACGCGCGCGTTTGTGGCGTACCCATCGGCGAACCGCAGCGGCACGCTCACCTGCGTACGAATCGTCGCGGAAAGCAGAGTTCGAAGCATCGGAGCCCTCCCCATCAGTCCATGCAGAACCGCGCCGAGAGCGCATACCGCAGGAGTACGACGTCACCGATCTGGCGCACCTCTGCGAGCGGGGCGCGTCTGTCCGAGTTCCACGGGAACCTTCCGTCGCCGACGAACCGCCGGGCCCGGGAGTCCCCAACGAAGAAGGGTGCGACGACGAGCTGCAGCTCGTCGGCCAGATCGCCGGTCAGGAACTGTGTGTGCACCCTTCCGCCCCCCTCCACCATCAGCCGCCGCACGCCCCGGTCCAGCAGGTCCTCGCTGACCCAGCGCATGTCCACTCGGTGGCCGCCGTCGACCACCGTCGCCACCTCCCCGAGCCGTTTCCGGGCGTCGTCCACGGTTGCGCTTACACAGTAAACCAGTTTCTCCGCGTCGCCGCTCGTGAAGAAGCTCGCGCCCGGATCCAGCTGCACCCGTTCGGTCACCGTCACCTTGGTCGGCGAGGGCGTGAGCCCGCGGGCGACCCGCTCGTCGCGCCGCGCCTGCGACCGCACGAGCAGCCGCGGGTTGTCGTTCCGCACGGTGGCCGCCCCTACGAGGATCGCATCGCTGGCGGCGCGCACGGCATCCACGCGATCGTAGTCGGCCTCGTTGGACAGCGCCAGGCGCTTTTCGCTCACGCTGTCGAGATAGCCGTCGATCGACATCCCGCAGCTCAGCAGGGTGTAGGGACGGTCACGCACGCGCGGTACCTGACCCGGCAGTCGCCGGCGTCCGTGCCTCGGGTGGACCCTCCCGGTCGCGGTGCCGGCTGCGGCCATGGAGCCACGTCGTGAGCAGTACGACGGCGCCGGGCAGGCTGGCTACGAGCACCATCACGCCGTACACGACAGCGGTGGCGACGCCCAGGTCCGCGCTCAGCCCGGCAGCCCCGAAAGCCCACGCGGCCATGCCTTCACGTGGACCCCAGCCGCCGACGCTTGCCGGCAGCGCCGTGGCCAGCAGCACCAGCAGCACCAGCGGCAGCATCCGGAAGACCGACACGGTCGAACCTGCGGTCCTGGCGGCGATCAGGAAGGTCGCCGTGTGGCCGGCCACGACGATGACGGACGCGACAACGATCCCGGGCCACGCCCGCCGGTCGAGCAGCCCGTGCCGGATGTCGGCGCTCACCGTGCGCACGCTGCGCGCCCACCGAGACGGCCCGCTGTCAGGCAGGAGGTGACCCAGAAGTACGGCGGCGAGCGCGACCACCACGAGCCCGGCAGCGACCACCGGTGCGGCTGAGCGCACCGGTGACGGGAGCGCAACCAGCACGCCCAGCGTCAGGACCGCCTGCACGACCTGCCCGGCTGAGCGTTCCCAGGCGACGGCCCGCAGCCCTCGCCCGACATCGTCGACGTCGAGGCCTTGGCGTACGCCGCGGTGCACGTCGCCGAGTACGCCGCCCGGCAGCACCGTGTTGAGGAACTGCGACCGATAGTAGGCGGCAACCGCGGCCCGTAGCGGCATGTCGTCGCCAAGACCGCGTGCGACAAGGCGCCACCGCCAGGCGCAGCACACCGTCGTCACCACTGCGATGGCCGCGCCGGCCGCCAGTGACCACCCGCTGATGGTGCGGACGCCGTCAAGGAAGGGACCGGTGCCCAGCCGCCAGAGCAGGACGGCAAGGATCGCGGCGCCGCCCAGCACCCGCGTCCATGCCCACAGCGTCCGGTTCAAGCCCCTCGATGGTGCCGGCTTCGCACTGCGCACCCTGAGCCCGGCTGGCTCGGCGGTCAAGATGCCACCTCGGCCAGGACCCACGAGATCCGATCCGTGGTGGTCGACCAGTCGGGCAGCGACGCCCGGCGCTCCCGGGCAACCGAGCGGAGTCGCTGGCGCAGGTCGCGGTCGACGAGCCAGCCGCGTAGCGCGCCCGCGAGGGCCGCAATGTCGCCGGGGGGGACCAGCACCCCCGGCCGGCTCCCGTCGGCCAGCTGACCGAGGGCCTCGGGCACCCCCCCTACGTTCGACGCGACCACCGGCACTCCTCGTGCCAGAGCCTCCGTGACGACCATGCCGTAGGTCTCGGCGCGCGACGCCAGTACCAGCACGTCTGCGGCGGCATACGCGCGGCCCAGGTCATCGGCCGTCCGCGGGCCGGCGAGACTTATTCGCTCGGCGAGGCCGTACTCCTCGGCCTGGTGCCGGAGGCGGTCGGCGAACACCGGGTCGCGAGCGAGGCTGCCGACGCACAGGCAGTGCCAACACAGGTCCGTCAACCCCGACAGGGCTTCGAGCAAGACATCCTGGCCCTTGGCCGGCGTCACCGCCGCGACGCAGAGCAGCTCGGCACCGTCTTCCGTTCCGAACGCGACGTCGGCGACGTCCACCCCCGGCTCCGCGACGTGGACTCGGCCCGGCAGCAGCCGGTACCGGTCGAGCAGCCTGCGTCGTGTCCACGCGCTGGTCGAGACGACCGCGACGGCAGCCGACAGCACGGCGCCTTCCCGAGCGCGGTCGCGGGAGACCTCGCCAGCTGGCGGTTCGGCCCCCGGCGTTCCCTCACCCAGGGGCATGTGCACGAGGACGACCAGGCGCAGCCGTCGGGACTCGGGAACCAGCACCTCGGGGACCGTCGAGGCGATGAGGCCGTCGACCAGCACGATGCCCCCGTCGGGTATGCCCGCGATTGCGCGGGTGAGGGTGACCTTGGCCAGGGCATCCGGCCGGGGCCAAGACCCGCGCATGGCGTGTTCCCGTACCGTCCATCCGATCGCGGCGAGCCCCAGGGAAATCCGGCGGTCATAGGCGTTGCCGCCGCTCGGCCGGGCGGGGTCGTCAATGCCGTCCGGTACGACGACGTGAACGGTGGTCACAGCGTTCGCTCGTAGCTCGCCCAGGCGACGTGCGACTCGTGGAGGGTGACGGTCAACCCGGCCAGCGCCCGGGCGGAGTCGCCGAGGGCACCGCCCTGAACCCGTTCGGCGAGCCGATCGGCGATCACCCGGGCTAGCGCCTCGGTAGACGTGTTCACGCCGGCAAAGGCGGGCTCGTGGTCGAGGTTGCGGTAGCTCAGCGCGGAGACGACGACGTGCAGCTCCTCGGCCGCCCGTCCGATGTCGACCACGATGTTGTCGGCGTCGAGCGCCTCGCGCCGAAACGTCGCGTCCACGAGGTAGGTGGCGCCGTGCAGCCGCTGCGCGGGCCCGAAGACATCGCCGCGGAAGCTGTGGGCGATCATCATGTGGTCGCGGACGGTCACGCTGAACACGACTTACCCTTCGCCGTACGTGATGGTGTGGCAGAGCGCAGGCAGGCTTCCGGCGGCCAGCCGCGCCATGACGTCGGGCAGCTCGTCGAAGCGAGACGACCCGCTGAGCAGCACGTCGAACGCCGGATCGCGCAGCAGCTCCAGCGCGAGCGCAAGCCTGTCGGCCGCGGTACGCCGCCCGCGGCGGGCGGGGGAGACCATCCCGACCTGGCTGGCCCGGATGCTGAGGCGGCCGGAGTGGAACACGCCGCCGAGCGACAACCGGGTCTCGGCGTCGCCGTACCAGCTGAGGTCGATGACTGTGCCCTCCGGGGCGAGCAACTCCAGCGAACGCTGAAGGCCAGCGGACGTCGCGCTGGTGTGGAAGACGAGGTCCTGGCCCTCGGCGGCGTCGGCAGGCAGCGCGAAGTCGGCGCCGAGCCGGGCGGCGACGTCTGCCCGGGTCGCGTCGACGTCGACCACGGTGACCCGGACACCGGGTGACCATGTGAGCAGGCGCGCGACGCAGCACCCGACCATGCCGGCACCGACGACCGTGACGCTGTCGCCAAGAAGTGGTGGAGCGTCCCACAAGGCGTTGACGGCGGTCTCCACGGTGCCCGCGAGCACCGCCCGGGCCGGCGGGACGTCTTCGGGGACGACGGCTACGGCCCCGGCGGGGACCACGTATGTCGTCTGGTGCGGGTACAGGCAGAAGACCGTGCGACCCAGTAGGTCCGCCGGACCGTGCTCGACGACACCCACGTTGAGGTAGCCGTACTTCAGCGGCCCCGGAAAGTCCCCCTCCTGGAACGGCGCCCGCATCACGGTGTACTGGCTGGCGGGAATACCGCCGCTGAACACGAGCGTCTCGGTGCCGCGGCTCACCCCGGAACGAAGGGTTCGCACGGTGACATCGCCTGGGCCAGGCGCTGGAAGTGTGGCCGGCCGGATCTCTCCGACGCCGGGCTCGCGCAGCCAGAATGCCAGTGCGTCATTGCACACCGGCCTCACCCTTCCCCGGACACCACGATCGAACTGAACCGTCGCACGTCGCGTGTAGACGCTGTACCCATCGTGATGTCGCTGTACCCAAAGACACGGAGGCAGAGTGCCATCGGTTCGAACGGGCCCGCTGAGCGGGCTGGTGGCTCAGGTGGCTCTGCTCGCAACCCTCGCCGAGACCGTCGGTCTGAGCGGCCCCGGGTGGGTCGTCGGTGTCTCCTGCGGTCTTGTCACCTACGCCGCGGTGACTCGCGGACTTGCTCGCTCGGATCTCCCCGTGCTCGGCAAGGCCGATCGGGTGACGCTGGTCCGGGCGACGCTCGCCGGCGGCGTGGCTGCGTTGACGGCGGACTCGATCGGTGGGTCGCCATCGCTGACGGCACTGATGGCGCTCACGGTGGTTGCCTTGGTGCTCGACGCGGTCGACGGCTGGGTCGCCCGGCGAACGGCGACAACCTCGACGTTCGGTGCCCGCTTCGACACGGAGGTCGACGCGTTCCTGATCCTCGTCCTCAGCGTCTATGTCGCGCCCTCGACCGGCACCTGGGTGCTCGCCATCGGGCTGGCGCGCTACGTGTTCGTGGCGGCCGGCTGGTGGTTGCCCTGGATGCGCGGAGCCGTGCCGCCGCGGTACTGGTGCAAGGTCGTCGCCGCCATCCAGGCCATCGTGCTGGCGTTCGCGGCGGCCCGCGTCCTTCCTCGCTCGTTGACGGATATCTTGCTCCTCGCCGCGTTGGTCCTGCTGGCCGAGTCATTCGGCCGTGAGGTGTGGTGGCTGTGGCGAGATCGGGACGACGCACTCGCTGACGGCGCAGGACGCCCCGCGGGTGACGAAGGCGCGCAGCAGGTGCCAGGCATCCGCTCAGGAGTGCGGACAGTGGCCGCTTGGGGCGTCACGGCGCTGGCCGGCGGGCTCGTGTGGTTCGCGCTCGTAGGCCCGGAAGAGATCAGTGGCCTAACGCTGAGCGCGTTCCTCCGCATCCCGGTCGAGGGACTCGTCCTTGTCACCGTCGCCGTTGCCGTGCCGGTCCGGGTCAGGCAGGTGCTCGCCGCACTCGTCGGTCTGGGGCTCGGACTCCTGACGATCCTGAAGATCCTCGACATGGGCTTCTTCGAGGAGCTCGACCGACCTTTCAACCCCGTGACCGACCGGGGCTACTTCGGCCCGGCCGTCGGGGTGCTGAGCGACTCGATCGGCCGGACCGACGCGATCAGCTTCGTGGTCGCAGCGCTGGTTCTCTTCCTCGGGATCCTCGTCTTCATGCCGCTGTCGGTCATGCGCCTGTCACGGCTGACGGCTCGCCACCGAACAGGGTCGATCCGTGCCGTCTCGGTCATCGGCCTGGTCTGGGTGCTGTGCGCCGTGACCGGCGCCCAGCTCGTCGACGGAGCGCCCATCGCCTCCACGAGCGCGGCCGGCCTCGCCTACGACCAGGTGGTCGCGGTACGGGATGGTCTCGAGGACCGACAAATCTTCGCCAGGTTGGCGGCCGACGACGCCTTTCGCGGCACGCCGGCCCGGGACCTTCTGACCGGCCTGCGCGGTAAGGACGTCATCGTCGCCTTCGTCGAGAGCTACGGGCAGGTTGCTGTCCAGGGGTCGTCGTTCTCGCCCCGGGTGGACGCCACGCTCGAGGCCGGAACCAGGCGGCTGCGTGCAGCCGGGTTCTCGTCGCGAAGCGCCTTTCTCACGTCACCAACCTTTGGGGGTATCAGCTGGCTGGCCCACTCGACGCTGCAGTCGGGTCTGTGGGTCGACACCCAACAGCGGTACGACCAGCTCACCGCGGGCGACCGCTTCACGCTGAGCGACGCTTTCAAGCGGGCCGGCTGGCGGACGGTGGGCGACGTACCCTCGAACGGCCCGAGCTGGCCGGATGGCACGGCGTTCTACCACTACGACAAGACCTACAACGACGGGAACGTCGGGTACGTCGGTCCACGCTTCAGTTACGCCACGATGCCCGACCAGTACGTCCTGTCGGCGTTCCAGCGCCTCGAGCTGGCGAAGGCCCAGCGCCGCCCGGTCATGGCGGAGATCGATCTCGTCTCCAGCCACACGCCCTGGGCACCCCTTCCCCACCTGGTCCCCTGGAGCAAGGTGGGTGACGGCGCGGTCTTCGACAATATGCCCTCGCAGGGTCAGTCGCCCGCAGCTGTGTGGCGCGACGCCGGTCAGGTGCAGGCCGCCTACGGGCAGTCCATCCAGTACACCCTGAACGCTCTGGTCTCCTTCGTGCAGACGTACGCAGACAAGAACCTCGTCCTCGTCGTCCTCGGCGACCACCAGCCAGCGACGATCGTCAGCGGACAGGATGCGAGCCACGAGGTACCGATCTCGATCATCGCCCACGACCCGGCCGTGATGCACCGGATCTCCGGCTGGGGCTGGCAGGAGGGCCTGCGGCCCGGACCCAACGCGCCGGTCTGGCCCATGAGCGCCTTCCGTGACCGCTTCCTCACGGCATACGGCCCGCAGACGCAGCAGACTCCCTAGCGCAGATATCAGCCCTGGCCTTCTCGGCTCCTGAGGGAGCAGGGGCGGTGGCGGCGCGGTTCCGGGACCCGCTAGGCCCGGGCGGCTTGCCTGACATGCCAGGCAAAACCGCTGGGTCGTTTTGGTACCTGCCTGGCATGCCAGGCAGGTACATCGTTAGCACGGCAGGCCTGCCTGGCAAACGGTGCGCTTACCTGGCATGCCAGGCAAACGCGCAAGTGAGTGAGTGAGTGGGTGGGTGTGCTGCGCCCGTGCCGGCACGGCCTGCCACGCGGCGAATGCGGCAGGTAAGAGCCGGAAAACCAGTTGCGACCGCTCGGCGGATGCTGCTGTAGTCCAGGGGTGTCCGTGCACCGCCGGCGGGCCGGTATCCCTACCGACACCCGAACGTCCCAAGGAGAAACCGAGATGCGGGCAGCGCTCATGTTCACCCAGATGGTCTATTCCGCCCATTCAAGGGACATGACGCTTTGTGCACACACTGAACCTGGGAATCCTGGCGCATGTCGACGCCGGTAAGACAAGCCTGACCGAGCGGCTCCTGTTCGCCGCCGGTGTCATCGACGAGGTCGGCAGCGTCGACCACGGCAGCACCCAGACCGACTCGTTGGCCCTGGAACGACAACGCGGCATCACGATCAAGTCGGCGGTCGTGTCGTTCGTCGTGGATGGCGTCACGGTCAACCTGATCGACACCCCCGGACACCCGGATTTCATCGCCGAGGTGGAACGGGTGCTGAGTGTGCTCGACGGCGCGGTGTTGGTGGTCTCCGCCGTCGAAGGCGTGCAGCCACAGGCACGCATCCTCATGCGTGCGCTGCAGCGGCTGCGCGTGCCGACCCTGATGTTCGTCAACAAGATCGACCGTCGCGGCGCAGACCCCGGGAGAGTGTTTCGGGCGCTCTCGGAGCGACTGACGCCAGCGGTCGTCTCGATGGGCGACGTGCACGAGCCCGGCACACGGGATGTCGACTTCACGCCCGCGGGCGACGAGGATGCCGACTTCCGGGGACGACTGGCAGAGGTGCTCGCGGAGAACAACGAGTCAATCCTCGGTGCGTACGTCGACGGCGAGCCCGGGGCGTCGTACCAGCGGCTGCGCGCGGAGCTCGCGGCGCAGACGGGCGCGATGCTGGTCCATCCCGTGTTCTTCGGTTCAGCACTCACCGGAGCGGGTGTCCCTTCACTGGTGGACGGCATCGCCGAGCTGCTGCCGACGGCCGTCGGGGATGTCGACGGGCCGGTTGCGGGTCATGTCTTCAAGGTGGAGCGTGGTCCGGCTGGCGAGAAGATCGCGTATATTCGCATGTTCTCCGGATCCCTTCGGACCCGAGAGCGCGTTCGATTCGGCTGCGACCGGGAGGGGAAGCTGACCGCCATCACCGTCTTCGATGCCGGTACGACCGTTCGGCGCGGTTCAGTTTCTGCCGGACAGATCGGCCAGCTGTGGGGTCTCACGGAAATCCAGGTCGGCGACTCGGTCGGCACCGCGCCCAGGCCCGCCGATCTGCACCAGTTCGCCCCACCGTCGCTCGAGAGTGTTGTCGTCCCCTGCATCCCGAGTGATCGTGGTGCCCTTCGTGTCGCCCTCGCCCAGCTGGCCGAGCAGGACCCGCTCATCAACGTTCGCCAGGACGACCGTCGTGGGGAGATCTCCATCTCGCTCTACGGCGAGATCCAGAAGGAGGTGATCGGGGCGACGCTGGCTACTGAGTTCGGCGTCGATGTCGGTTTCCGAGAGACCACGACGATCTGCCTCGAACGGCCGGTCGGTACCGGTGCGGCGATCGAACGCCTCCACCAGGCGCCAAACCCGTTCCTCGCTACCGTGGGCCTTCGCATCGAACCGGCCGCGGTCGGATCCGGCGTTGAGTTCCACCTCGAGGCGGAGCTGGGCTCCATGCCACTCGCGTTCTTCCGGGCGGTCGAGGACACGGTGCGTGAGACGCTTCAGCAAGGCCTGTACGGCTGGGGGGTGACGGACTGCACGGTGGCGATGACGCACTCGGGCTACCTGGGGAAGCACAGTCTCGGCCACCAGCGCTTCAACAAGAGCCTCTCCAGCACGGGTGAGGACTTCCGCAAGCTGACACCCCTCGTCCTGATGGCTGCCCTGCGGCAGGCGACGACGGTCGTCTGCGAGCCGATCGACCGGTTCCGGCTGGATGCGCCCGCTGACACCCTCGGATCGCTGCTGCCGGCACTGACCCGGTTGGGCGCCCTTCCCAAGACGCGGATGACCGTGGGGGCCGCGTCGACAGTGACAGGCGACATCCCGGCCGCTCGGGTGCACGAGCTACGACAGCAGCTCCCCACCCTGAGCGGCGGCGAGGGCGTCCTGGAGTGCGAGTTGGACCGTTACGATCCTGTGCGCGGCGCGTTCCCGACCCGTCCGCGTTCGGACTGCAACCCCCTCAACCGTGAGGAGTACCTGCAGTGCCTCGCCGGGCGAGCGGGCGGTATGGCGAAGGGTCCGTGGAACACCTTCTCCTGAAGGGCTTGTGCCTCGGCGGCAGGATCACATCGGCGCTAGCTCACGGACGACCTCGGGATGCCTTGGTTTACGGTTGCGCTCTGGGTTCCCCCTTGATAGGGCGCAGTGGCCAGCATGTCGGCGACTGTCATGAAGCGGAAGCCGCGGTCGGCGAGCTCGGCAACCACGAGACGCACTGCCTCGACGGTCTGACCCCGATAGCCACCGCGGGCGTCGAAGCCATCGTGGAAGATCAGCATCGCCCCGGGCCTGGCAAGCTCGACGGCGTGGCGGGCGATCCGCCAGCCCGGGATCTGGGCGACCTCGAGGGGATGCGCGAAGGTGCCGGAGACGACGCGCAGCCCCTGCCGCCTGGCTTCTGCCAGCACCTGGGGAGGGTGGCCCAGCCACGGCGGGCGAAACAGGGCGGGCCGAAGGCCGGTCTCCGAGCTGAGGATCTCTTGGGTACGGCTGATCTCGGAGCCGAGACTCGGCTCCGTCAGGAAACGCAGGAACCGGTGGCTGTAGCTGTGGTTGCCGATGACGTGTCCCGCGTCGGCCATCCTCGCGGAGAGACCGGGGTGACGCTCCACGCACCTGCCCACCTGGAAGAACGTGGCCGGCACGCGCTGCTCGCCGAGAACGTCCACCAGCTGCGACGTGAACGGCTCGTTAGGCCCGTCGTCGAAGGTCAGCGCCACGACCTTCTCCTGCGTCCTGGCTCGGTACGGGAATTCGCCGAACCACTGCGAAGACGGTCCGAAGACGGAGTAGTAGCCGACGCCCGCCACAGCCACCGCACCCGCTCCCGCTCCGAGCAGGAGGTGTCTGCGGGCTTGGCTTTCCACGGTCGCGTCCTCTCCGTCCGGAGCTGCGGGAGGCCTGCGTTCTTAGACCGCCCAGATGAGCAGGCACCCGAGGGTGAGCGGGACGCCGATGAGGAAGGCGAGCTGAGGCCGGCGGGGAGTGTCGTCCCTGAAGGCCGGTGCCGTTCGGAGGATGGTCCGCGATGCCAGCCGGTTCACGAAGTAACCGATCAGGTAGTAGAAGATCAGGGTCACGAACACGTTGTAGACCAACCCTCGACGCAGCCGGCGGGCCGATGTGGTGACGACGTTCGTCCTGTCGAAGATGAGCGGCCCCTTACGCCGCAGCCGTCGCAGCAGGCCGAGCTCGTCACCGCCCTGCGTCAGAGCCGTGTCGTAACCGGTGAAGGCGCTGCTCCGGAACGCGATGTTGGTCGCGCTGGCATAGAGGACGCGCCCGGTCGCCGCAAAGATCAGGTGCAAGGCGCCGAAAAGAAGCTTGGGGTACAGCCGGGCCCAGATCGGGGCGGCTGCGAAACGGCAGGGTCCGGCGACGGCAACACACTCCTCGTTGGCCCGGAACTGCTCGTCTATCCGAGACAGCCAGTCGGGAGGGTGCACTGTGTCAGCGTCGGTCGACACGACGAGCTCACCACTGGCGGCCGACGAGCCAAGCTGCCTGGCCCAACAGACACCCGGACGTGGCTCGAAGAGGGTGAGTACGCCGTACGACCTGGCGACGTCGCCGGTCCCGTCGGTGCTGTTGTTGTCCACCACGATGATCTCGACCTCCCCGGCGAAGTCCTGGCTCCGGAGGGACTCGAGGGTCCGATGCAGGAAGGCAGCCTCGTTGAAGGCAGGTACCACGACGGTGAACCGCACCGCAGACATTCGACCTCACAGGACTCGCGGGTCCACCGAGGTAGCTGGACCATACAGATAAGTAACTAAAAGTTAGGCTATCTCATCCTAAGGTCTGCTCAGCGCATCACGGCCGAGTGGAGGTCTGTGCTGCGGCGCGGCGCTGTGCTGCCTGAGAACGGTGTGGCGACTGCCTTCTGGCCGGATGCACGTGGTGGAACGGCTCGTGGGTCGCGCGTTCCCAGTCGTTGGTCAGCGGTTCGAGCTCGATGGTCGGCTGTCTGCGACGGAGACCTTCGAGCAGCAACCAGTCCGTCAGCTCGGGGTTGCGGGGGAGCAGTGCCCCGTGGAGATACGAGCCGACCGCACGCCCGCAGACGACCCCCTCCGTCTCATCCTCACCGTTGTTGCCCTGTCCCGTCGCAACCCAGCCCATGGGTTCCACGCCGGCACCCAGATACGTCCGGCCGCTGTGGTTCTCGAACCCCACCACCTCGCCCCAACGGGTCCTGACGCTCAGGTCGCCGACCAACCTGACGCGCGACGCCCGCGTCACGGCGTCGAAGATCCCAAGACCTGGAATGGATTCGCCGCCCAGCGTGACGTACTCATGGCAGAGCAGCTGGTAGCCCCCGCAGATCGCCAGCAACGCCGCCCCCCCGTCGATTCGGTCCCGAAGTGCCGGTCCGTGGGTGTCGGTCAACGTGTGGGCGACCTGTGCCTGCGCCTTGTCCTGCCCTCCGCCGATGAACATGATGTCGAGGGTTTCCGGCATCGGGTCGTACTGGTCGATCTTCACGACCCGTGGTTCGAGTCCTCGCCAGCGTGCCCGCTGGGCGAGCGCCAGTACGTTCCCGCGGTCCCCGTACGTACTCAACGCTGCCGGGTAGAGCCAGCCGATCGTGACATGTCCGCGCCCGGCCATCACTCGCTCCAGAAGGCGGCGAGATGGTCGCGCCGGCTGAGGTCGTGACGGATCGCGAGCATCGCGCTGTACGTGGGGAGGATGAACCCGGACCCCTTCTCCGGCAGAGCCGCGGCGAACGAGTCCACCGCGAGGCCTAGGTCCGCACCCAGCGGGTGGATGCGCTCGGGCTGCACGCCCGCGTAGTAGAGACGGTTGCACATGTCGGCCCACCGAGTGCCCGCGCAGTAGAGATCGGTGGGAGAGGAGGCGAGCTGCTCGTAGTCGACATCCCAGATCCAAGAGACGTCACGCCCGTCGGATGCCTGGTCGTTGAGGCACAACAACATCGGGGAGGCGAACGCGCGGTCGACCCCTGAGATCGTCCGCAGTACCTCGTTGCACCCGACCGGGTTCTTGACCAGCATGATCATCAGGCTTCGACCGCGATAGACGACCCGCTCAGCTCGACCGAACGCGCCCCGGTAGTGGGACAGGCTCGTCTTCGCAACCGCGCCGGGTACGCCGAGCGTGCGGCCGGCTGCTATCGCAGCGACGACGTTGTAGCTGTTGTAGAGGCCAGGGAGTCCGACCTCGAAGCGGGTGTCCGTCCCGGCTCCGGTGACCTTCAGTGACTGGAAGTCATAGGACCACAGCTCGACGTCGCGTCCGGCCACGTCGAGGGGCGGCCTCGAGGTGCCGCAGTGCTCGCATCGCCAGTCGCCAAGATGCCCCAGGTAGATGGAGCGGTAGGAGAACGGACGTGCGCACCGCAGGCACGAGATGACCTCCGCCGCGTGGGGAACCTCATCGAGCTGGTAGAGAGACTCCTCGATCCCGAACAGCACGCGCCGCGCCTCGAGACCGTCGGTCAGTGCGACCAGCGACGGATCGTCTGCGTTGACGACCAGGGTCGTCTCCGTCGATAGGTTCTCCAGGGCTCGCCGCCAAGCCGCAAGGATCATGTCGACCTCACTGAAGCGGTCGAGCTGGTCCCGAAAGAGGTTCGTCAGCACGACGAGGGTGGGCGACACGCGGGTGAGCACCTCGGGCAGGGCTCCCTCGTCGGTCTCCAAGACGGCGATCGAAGGTCCAAGCCGACCACGTGTCGGAGCATCAGCGGTGAGGGTCGCCAAGATGCCTTCGACGAGGTTCGCCCCGGCCCGGTTGTGGACCACGTGGCGTCCGTCCGCTGCCAGAATGTCAGCCAGGATCCTTGCAGTCGTCGTCTTGCCGTTGGTCCCCGCTACCAGGACGGCGCCTTGTTCAAGTCGCCCGGCCAGCTTCTCCAGGGCCTGCGGGTCGACCCGGCTCGCCAGATGGCCGGGCGCGGCTGTCCCTCCGCCTACTCCGAGGACCCGGCTCAGTCCCGATACGCAGCGGGCGCCGGCGACTGCCAGCCCGAGCCGCGCATCGATCGGATAACCGTTGCGACTCACCACTCGACCCTAGGAACTCTTCCTGAGCCGGGCCGAAGAGTCAGGCAATGGCCCGGCAAAAACGCCTAGGTCCGGGGCCGAGGCGTCTCCCTCTCCGGTCTGAGGAGCTCCATTCGGTAGCCGAAGCCACGCAACGTGGCGATCTCGGGAACCTGGGGTGGCGGCGACTGGAGGGATGCCGCCTGCGAGAGGCGCCGGCGTACGGCGGCAACGTGCACGTCGAGCGTCTTGGTGGATCCGAACCAGTTGGCTCCCCACACGTCGGACATCAAAGTCTCGCGGCTGAGGGCGTGACCAGCGGAGGAGACCAGCCTGGACAAGAGGTCGAACTCCTTGCTCCGCAGGACGACCTCCTTCCCGGCGAGAAAGCATCGACGTACCGAGACGTCCACGGTCAGATCGCCGCAAGAGTAGGAGGATGCCTGGTCACCGGTCTGAGATGCCCGCCGGAGGTGGGCGCGGACCCTGGCCAGCAGCTCGTCGACGCCGAACGGCTTTGTCAGGTAGTCGTCCGCACCCGACTCGAGACCCATGATCACGTCCATCTCCTCGCGACGCGCGGTCAGCATCACGAGGACGGTCTCCGACTGGGCTCGTCTGAGCTCACGACAGAGGTCGAGGCCGTCGACGTCGGGGAGCCCGAGGTCGAGCAGAACCATGTCCACAGGTCTCCGAGCCGCGACCCGGCGTGCGTCGGCTCCCGAACGTACCCATGCCACATCGTGACCGTCGCCGCGGAGGGTCGACATGACAAGGCCGCCGATGGTGAAGTCATCCTCCACGAGCATGATGGCGGCCATGGCACCAGCCTAGGCGCGCAGACCGTTCCCGGGCCCTCCCAGCAGGCCCGAAGCGACAGCGCCGACACGTGCTGACCTGCCGATATCGAGAGAGGCATCGTGCGGAGAAAGATCCTGTTCGTCGCGCTGACCGCCGTCGCGCTTGCCGTGACGACGTTCGGCGTTCCGCTGGCGCTGCTCATCGCCCAGAACGTCACGAGCCAGGAGCGCTCCGAGATTGAGCGGCTCGCCCTGCGGGCCGCCGTGCAGATGACTCCGGACAGTTTCACCGGTGACCCGGTCAGACTGCCCAACCAGACCGAGTCCGAGCCGGTCGGCCTGTACAACGACAGCGGCACCCGGGTGCAGGGCGCCGGTCCGGGGAAGCTCGAGCCCGATCTCAGGAGGTCCCTGCACGGCACGATCGCCCAGGGGACGACGGACGAGGAGATCGTGGTCGCCGTCCCGGTGTCGGCGCACGAGCGGGTGATCGGTGTCGTCCGGGCAGCCTCGCCTCTGTCCGAGGTGTCCGGGCAGGTCCACCGGGACTGGCTGGTGCTCGGGCTGCTGGGCGTCGCGGCAGCTGCTGTCGCCGGCGCGATCGCCATGGTCCAGAGCCGGCGCCTCGCAAGACCCCTGCAGCGGCTGGAACGTGTGGCAACCGAGCTCGGCGACGGCAACCTGGGCGCTCGCGCGCCGACGAGTGGGGTGGCCGAGATCGACCGGGCCAGTGCGGCTCTCAACGTCACCGCCGCGAGGTTGGGTGCGCTCATCGCCCGAGAGCAGTCCTTCTCGGCCCAGGCCTCCCACCAGCTCCGCACCCCGCTCACCGGTTTGCGGCTTCAGCTCGAGGCCGGGCTGGAGTCGGATGCCGCAGGCCTGCAGGCCGCCGCTCGGAGCGCGATCCACTCCGCAGACGAGCTGTCGCGGACCATTGACGACGTGGTCACGCTGGCCCGGCTGAGCTCGCCGCGAGGTCCCCTGCTGTCGATGGAGGACCTACTGGAGGACGTGAGACGACGCTGGTCGGGGCTGCTGGGTGCGCGAGGCCGCGACATCGTGATCGTGCTCGAGGATCCGCCGCGAACCCCTACCCCGGTTGCCGCAGTGCGGCAGGTGCTCGACGTCCTGATCGACAACGCCTACCGGCACGGGCGGGGAACGGTCACCGTGCGGGCGCGGGCCAGCAGCGGGGCCCTGGCGCTGGATGTGATTGACGAGGGTCACGCGGAGGCGGTGCTGCCGCCTTCTGGGGAGGGACTCGGACTGGCGATGGCGCTGTCGACAGCGGTAGGGCAGGGCGGCAGGCTGATGCACGTCACGGACGAGGCGCAGACTCGGATCACCTTGCTGATCCCCGGTGAGGATCCCTGAGCCGACCTCCTAGGGTTCGGGCGCATGGTTAGCACACGGCAAAAAGCAGGCGTTGTTCGCCGGCGTGCCGCGCTTCTCTCGCCCTGCTTTCAGGGTTGGTGGCTACGTTTGCGGCGTGACTGCCGGCTCAGCACCGCGCCGGGGGGCAAAATTGGAGGGGCACCAGGCAGTGGAGGAGCACCGAGATGGTTGAACGACGTGGCCGGCTAGGCCGCACGGTCTCTGCTGCCGTGGTCATCGTCGCCATCTCGCTCGCGGGCTGCTCGAAGAGCGATTCCGAGTCTGCCGCCCGTGTCGGTCAGGGGACTCATTCCACCGGCACTGGCTCGCACGCGACCCGAACGAGCCAGTCGCCGAGCGGGGGGCGCGCCGTACCTCCCCAGTTTCGAAACCCGCTGCCGGGCATGCCGCCGGTGCTTCACAACGACGTGTACGCCGCTGACGGCCCCTCCATGGTGTCGCCGAAGATCGCCGGCGAGCCCGCATACCTCTACGTGCCCAACTCCTACGGCGCGCCGCATACGACGGTGATCGACGAGCGGACCCACAAGATCGTCCGGATCCTGCACACAGGCTTGCTCAACCAGCACGTCACCCCTTCCTGGAACCTCAAGACGCTGTACGTCGAGGCCAGCGAGTCCAACCGGCTCGTTGCTCTCAACCCCCACACGGGTCGCATCAAGCGACGGATCCCGGTTCGGCGCCCCTACAACCTCTACTTCACGCCCAACGGGCGGCACGCCGTGGTGATGTCGGAAGAGTACGACCAGATCGTCTTCACCGACCCGCACACCTTCAAGCGGCAGGACGTGGTCTCCGATCCCAGCTGCCGCGGCCCCAACCACGCGGACTTCTCGGCAAACGGTCGATACTTCATCGTCACCTGCGAGTTCTCCGGCTCCCTTCTCAAGGTGTCCACGATGAGTCACAAGGTGCTCGGCCGACTCTCGCTGGGATTCTTCAGCCAGCCGCAGGACATCCGGCTGTCGCCCGATGGCCGCACGTTCTATGTCGCAGACATGGGCCGCAACCGCCTGGACAGAGTCAGCTGGAACAGGTTCAAGGTCGAGGGCTACACCAAGATGCCCACCATGCCGCACGGCATCTATCCCAGTCGGGACGGCAAGTACCTCTACGTCTCCGACCGCGGTGCAGGTGAGGTGAGCGTCGTCTCCCTTGCTAGCAACAAGATCGTCGACACCTGGACGATCCCCGGGGGCGGGTCCCCTGACATGGGAGGGGTGTCCGCCAACGGCAAGGTGTTGTGGCTGTCGGGCCGCAACGACGGGTACGTCTACGGCTGGAACACGACATCGGGCAGGCTGATCGCCCGCATCTGGGTGGGTGGCAGCCCGCACGGCCTGCTGGTCTGGCCGCAACCGGGCCGCTACTCCCTCGGGCACACCGGAAACATGCGGTGATCGGCAGGCCGGCAAGGGGCACCCTGCTGCTGTGTCTGCTCTGCGCGCTCGTGTCGTGCTCTTCCTCGGCCACGCCGGTCAGTCATCATCACCGTCACCGCGCGGTCGGCTCGCCGACGCGTCCGGCGGCCACCGGCAATTCCGAGCGACCGTCCCGGCTGAGCGTCCGGGTGCTGCCATGGCGGCTGCCGGAGCCGGTGGCCCGGGAGGCGGCGGTCGCGACCTCGAGAGGGTTGGTCGTGGCCGGAGGCCTGGCCGCCGGCGACCAGTCGACAGCGACGGCCTATCGCCTCGATCTCACCAGTGGCCACGCCGCGGCGTTGGCTGATCTGCCGGTCCCGGTTCACGATGTCGGGGGAGCCACGGCGAAGGGTGAGCCTGAGGTGGTCGGCGGAGGGAACGCCACCGAGCAGGACGTCGTCCAGAAGGCTCGCCGACGTGGCGGCTGGCGCATCTCCGGGCATCTGCCCTCGGTGCGGTCCGACCTGGTGGCCGTCACGGTGGGTGCGCGGGTGTTCGCGATAGGCGGGTACGACGGTGTGACGCCCGCCCTGCCGGACGTCCTGGTCAGCACGAGGGGTGGAGTGTTCCATGCCTTCGCGCGGCTTCGACTGGCAGTGCGCTACGCAGCGGTTGCCCGCAGCGACGGAGCACTCTGGGTCTTCGGAGGCGAGCGGAACGGGGTGGAGGTCAGCGCCATCCAACGCATCGACCTCGGCACGGGGCGCGTGCAGGTCGCCGGACACCTTCCTCGACCGCTCGGGCACGCATCCGCTGTCCGGCTCGGATCCCGCGTCCTGCTCGCGGGCGGGCGGACGAGCGGCACGCGCCTCACGGCGGCGATGTGGTGGTTCGACCCGGCTGCCCCCGACGCGATGCATCGAGCGGGATCCCTTCCGAGCCCGCTGGCGGACTCCGCGGTGGTGGCCACGAGCGGGGCGGCGTATCTCGTGGGCGGCGAGACCCCCACGCTGAGCGACCGGGTGCTCCGCCTCACGCTCTCCTGACCCGGCCCTGCCGCAGGCCCTCCCTCGGCCGGTGCGAGAGACCACCAGGAGGATGCTCGTCCCATGGACCATGTCTTCGAGGGGTTCGGACCTGCTGTGTTCGAGTGGTTCGAGGAGCTGGAGCGCGACAACTCGCGAGACTTCTTCGCGGCGACCCGGAAGCGGTACGACGACGAGGTCCGTGGTGGTCTCGAAGCGATGCTCGAGGAGCTGGCGGACGTGTTCGGCGGGGACGTGAAGATGTTCCGCCAGCACCGAGACCTTCGGTTCTCGCGCGACAAGTCGCCGTACAAGACGACCACCTATGGCCTGCTGTACGACGTCCCAGGCGCGTTGACAGGGTTGTACGCCCAGCTGTCGTCTCGAGGCCTCTACGCGGGCACGGGCTACTACCGGATGTCACCGGACCAGCTCCAGCGCTACCGGCAGGCCGTCGCGGAGGACGGCACCGGTTCCCGGCTCGCGAAGGAGGTCGGGCTGGCCCGGGAGCGTGGTCTCACGGTGGAGGGCGGTGGGCTCCGCACGGCCCCTCGCGGGTACCCGAAAGACCATCCCCGAATCGAGCTGCTGCGGATGACGTCGGTGATCGTCGGACGCGCCTGGCCCGCAGCCGACGGCATCTCTCGCGGCGCCGCGCTGGGTGGAGTCACCGAGACTTGGCGTAGCGCGCAGGCGGTGACCTCATGGCTGGACGAGCATGTGGGCCGCGCTGTCGGCTGAGGGCTGACCTAGGGACGGGAGAGCCGGCGGAACGTGGTACGTGGCGGTGCGGGCACCTGGTCGCGCTCGGTGGCAGTGCTGGCTCGGCGGCGCCGCAGCTCGAGCCGAAGGCTCTCCTCCCCGCGGGCCATCGCCCATTTGTGGTTGGCGGCGAACGCCGGCTTCAAGAGCCAGCTCAGGCGCTGCAGCAGCGGTTTCGCCGCCCTCACCCGCCAGTCGTACCGGATCTCGACCTCGGGTCCGTCCGGGGTGAAGGTCCACTGGCCCGCACCCTCCAGGTCTCCGCTGGCTGTCAGCGCGAACCCGGAGTCCGTGATCGGTTCGGTGATGCGGAGGACCCATCGCAGGGTGTACGGCAGCCAGCCCTTGGTGTGCAGCTCGACCTCTCGGCCGATGCCGCCGGGCTCGCCCTCCGCCACCAGTCGCGTGCTGAGGTAGACCGCGGGCCACCACCTCGGCAGTGCGTCCGCGTCCCCCAGCACGTCCTTCACCTCATCGATCGTGCCCGCGACGCGCCATACGGTGACGAACTCGTAGTCGTTTCTCACCCGCTGAAGATACGCCGATGGCGTGGGCGGGCGCAGCCTATCGGGCGACGCCTGCCAGCTCGGGAACAGCCTTGCGAGAACGGCAACGTCAGCAACCGCCGAGGGTCCGCGGGTGTCTCGCCGGCCAAACCGACTTGACTTCAACCTCACTTGAACGATGAGGATGGACCCATGTTGCAGAGACTCGGGTTCCCCGTTGTGGGTGAGCATCGCCGCTTCGTCTCCGCCATCGCAGTCGATGCGATCGGAAGTGGTGTCTTCCTGCCGGTGTCCCTGCTGTACTTCCTCGCCACCACGCCCCTCTCCCTCATCCAGATCGGCTTTGCCCTGTCGATCGCGTCGGCTCTGCAGCTGCCCTTCTCCCCACTGCTTGGTGGGCTGGTCGACAAGGTGGGAGCTCGGCGCGTGCTTCTGGCCGCCAACCTGCTCGAGGCTGTCGGCTTCGTCGGGTACGTCTTCGCGAGCTCGTTCACCTCGGTGCTCTTGGCCGCGGCCGTCGTCCAGCTCGGTCAGACGGCGTTCTGGGGTTCGTACAGCCCCGTCGTCGCCACCATTGCGGCACCGGGGGAGCGCGAGCGATGGTTCGGTTTCCTCGGCGCACTTCGCAACGCGAGCTTCGCCGTCGGCGGCCTGGCGGCCGGCATCGCCATCACGATCGGGACCACCGCGGCGTACACGGCAGTCGTCTTGGTCAACGCCGTCTCCTACCTACTCGCCTACCTGCTGATCCTCTCGGTGAAGGCGCCACGACACGCGAAGGCCGCCACGCCGCTCGACGCTTCCCCTGCGGGCTGGGGTCACGTGCTGCGCGACCGCCCGTATCTGCTTCTGGTCGGCACGAACTACACCTATGCGATGTCGGCGATGGCGCTGAACGTCGCCGTTCCTGTCTACCTCACCCAGTCCCTGGGACTGCCTGGCTGGGTGACCGGTGCCGTGTTCACGGTGAACACCATCATGATCGGCTTGGGCCAGGGCCTCGTCGTCAATGCGATGGAAGGTTCGGTTCGAGCAGACATCGTCGCGGTGGGTGCGCTGTTCTTCGTAGCGTCGTACCTGGTCATGCTCAGCGCCCAGTGGACCTCGGTAGGGGTGGGAGTGGCGGTAGCGCTGGCGGGTGCCATCGTGTACACGGGTGGGGAGCTGATCGCAGGCCCGGTGCTGTCCGCGCTGGCGACGGACGCGGCACCGGCACACCTGCGCGGGCGGTACGTGTCGCTCTACCAGATGTCCTGGACGGTGTCCTCTGCCGTCGCGCCGATCTCCCTGACCTGGCTCCTCGAGGAGGGGTCGACCGCCCTGTGGGGCGTCCTGGCAGCGGTCGCGCTGCTCGGCGTCGCGCTCTCCGTCCTGCTTCGTCGGGTCCTCCCACAGGCCGCGGTGAGAGTGCCGAACACCCGTCCTGACAGCCTCCCCTCGGTGCCGGTGAGCACCTGACCGGTACGCCCGGGTGGATAGGGTGAGTGCGTGACCACAGCGACGACGCTCAGCGACGTCGTCGAGGCGATGGACGACCTGTTCCCTCCACGGTGGGCGGAACCGGGTGACCCGGTCGGCCTCGTCGTCGGCGACCAGGCCGCTGAGGTACGACGGGTGCTGCTGGCCATCGACCCGGTGCAGGCCGTGGTCGACGAGGCGGTGGCTTCCGCAGCAGATCTCATCGTGGCGCACCACCCACTTCTCTTCCGGCCCGTCCACGCGGTTGCCTCCTCGACGCCCAAGGGGCGGGTCGTCCACGAGCTCATCAGTCACGGCATCGGGCTGTTCGTGGCCCACACCAACGCCGACTCGCCGGCGGGCGGGGTGTCGGAGTCGATGGCTCTCGCGCTGGGGCTCGAGAACCTCCGACCGCTGGAGGCGGCCGCCCTCGACCCGCTCGACAAGATCGTCACGTTCGTGCCCGAGAGCCACGCAGCTGCGGTCGTCGATGCGCTCGCCGCGGCGGGTGCCGGAGCCATCGGTGCCTACGACAGGTGCGCCTTCCTCACCACGGGGGAGGGGACGTTCCGACCGGGAGCGGGTGCGACGCCGGCGATCGGCAGCGTTGGTGAGATCGAGACCGTGCGGGAGGTCCGGGTCGAGATGGTGCTGCACCGACATCGGCGAGCCGACGTGGTCGCCGCGCTCCAGGCGGCGCACCCCTACGAGGAGCCGGCGTTCGACGTTCTCGAGCTCGCGTCGTGGCCCAGCGACCGGGGCACCGGTCGGGTCGGCGTGCTGGCGAGACCCGTGACGCTGGGACGGTTCGCGGACCTCGTGGCGCAGTCGCTCCCGCGCACGGCCGTCGGCGTCAGAGTGTCCGGCGACCCTGGCTCCACGGTCTCCAGGGTGGCCCTGGTCGGTGGTTCGGGTGACTTCATGCTGGACGCCGCCCGAGCGGCCGGCGTCGACGTCTTCGTCACCTCCGACCTTCGCCACCACCCGGCGTCGGAGTTCCGCGAGTACGTCGGAGCGCCGGCCTTGGTCGACGTACCACACTGGGCAGCAGAATGGACGTGGCTCCCGCGGCTGGCTCAGGCACTCGGCCGTCGACTGGCCGCCGCCGGGGGCAGGCAGGTCTCGTTCGAGGTGTCGCGGACCTGCACCGACCCCTGGACCTCGTGGGTCCCACACCGTGTCGCAACGCCCAACCAGCACGAGGAGTCATCCTGAAGGCAGACTCGATCGCACAGCTCAAGCTGCTCGACCTGCAGGCGGTCGATGCCTCGTTGGATCTGCTCGCTCATCGGCTGGCCCGGCTTCCCGAGAGCATCGCTCTGGCGGAGCTCACGGATCGCCATCGCGACCTCGCGGCCGAGCACGGTCGGCTGCAGACCGAGGTCGCCGATCTCGGCCGCGAGCAGCGCAAGGCGGACGCAGATGTCGAGCAGGTGAAGAGCCGGCGCAGCCGCAACCGGGATCGCATCGACGCGGGACAGGTGGGGGACCCGAAGCAGCTCCAGGCGATGCAGCACGAGATCGAGACGCTCGACCGACGCATCAGCGACCTGGAGGACGTCGAGATCGACGTGATGGAACGCCTCGAGTCCGCCCAGACGAAGCTGGTGCGGCTGGGCGACGAGGTCGGGCAGCTCGAGTCCGCGATCGCTGAAACCTCAGCCGCCCGTGACTCCGCCACGGCGGACATCGCGCGCCAGCGCGGCGACGCGCAGGCCGAGCGCGAGACGCTGGCAGCCGATATCCCAGCAGACCTGCTGACCCTCTACGACAAGCTCCGTGCCCAGCTAGGTGGTGTCGGGGTCGGCACGATCCAGCACCGGCGGTGCAGCGGCTGCCGTCTCGACATCGGAGCGGCCGACCTGGCCCGGATGGCCTCAGCGCCGAGCGACGAGGTACTTCGCTGCGAGGAGTGCAACCGGATCCTCGTGCGCACCAGCGAGTCGGGTCTCTGAGCGGTGGCCGCCAGCCAGCGGGTGATCATCGAGACCGACGGCGGTTCGCGGGGCAACCCCGGCCCCGCCGGGTTCGGTGCCGTCCTCAAGGACGCGGCCACCGGCGAGGTGGTCGCCGAGGCCGCCGAGGCGATCGTGCGCGCGTCGAACAACGTCGCCGAGTACCGCGGCCTGATCGCCGGCCTCGAGCTCTACCGTGCCCACACCCCGGAAGCGCGGCTCGAGGTCAGGATGGACTCCAAGCTCGTCATCGAGCAGATGGCCGGACGCTGGAAGATCAAGCACCCCGACCTGCGGCCCCTCGCGGTGGCCGCCCAGCGCTTGGCCCCGATGGGAACCGAGTGGACCTGGGTGCCGCGTGAGCGCAACCTGCACGCCGACCGCCTCGCGAACCTGGCGATGGATGCGGCCGCGAGGGGTGAGGTGTTCACGCCGGGCGACGCCCCGGAGGAGCCACCCGAGGAGTCGAGCGTCGTGCATCCGCTGCTCGGCTGGAGCGATCTGGAGGGTGTTCCAACCAAGCTGATCTTCCTGCGGCACGGCGAGACCCAGCACACCGCCGACCGCAAGTTCTCAGGGCCCGGTGGCGACGACCCGGGTCTCATCGAACCGGGGATCGAGCAGGTACGACGGGCCGCCAAGCACCTCAGCGACGCCGGAGGCATCGACGTGCTGGTCAGCTCGCCCCTTCGTCGCACCCTGGAAACCGCCGAAGTGGTGGCGGCCAGCCTCGGCCTGCCCATCGAGGTCGACGCGGGCTTCCGGGAGTGCAGCTTCGGCCGCTGGGACGGGCTGGGACTCGGCGAGGTCCAGCAGCGGTGGCCGACCGAGCTCGCCGCCTGGCTCAGGTCCACGACCGTGCGACCGCCCGGCGGGGAGTCCATCGCCGACGTACAGGAGCGCGTCGAGGCATCGTTGGCTTCGACGTTGGCCGAGTACCCCGAGAAGACCGTCGTCGTGGTGAGCCACGTCAACCCGATCAAGCTCGTGCTGCGGTACTGCCTGCAGGCGCCGTGGGAGGTGACCCACCGAATGCTCCTGGCGCCCGGCTCGCTGACCACCATGTGGTTCTACGAGTCGGGCGCCAGCACGCTCCGCGACTTCTCGGTCGTGCCCTGAGCCGGGGATGTCCGCCGTCCCGCCGGTGTTGCCGGACCGTGCGGCGGGGCCGGGCCGTCAGGCGTGCTCGACGTCCAGCTCCGTCTCCAGCTCCAGCTCCAGGTCGAGGTCGACGCCCGGGTCGGTGTCAGGGCGCTGCTTGCGACGTACCAGCGCCGCCACGATCACGACCGCTGTGGCCAGCAGGATGGCTCCGCCCAGGAAGGCCGCGTCGGCGCCGTTGACGAAGGCCAGCCGGGCCTGCTCGGCGGCGCTGACTCCCGCGAACGTGGGGCTCGAGCCGCTGCCCTGGGCCGACCCGAAGATCGTCACCAGGACGGCGAGACCGACCGAGGCGCCCACCTGCTGTGACACGTTGACCAGGCCGGATGCCGCACCCGCGAGCCGCGGCTCGATGGCGTGCAGGCCTGCCGAGGTGAGGGGCACGAACGCCGACCCGTTGCCGAGGCCGAGCAGCACGAGCGGCCCGAGCACGCTCAGGTAGCCGCTGCTCTCCGAGAGCTGGGTGAGCCAGACCATGCTCAGGAACGACAGGCTGATCCCCACCAGCAGGACAGCGCGCTCACCGAACCGCTCGACCAGCACGCGGGCGCTGGCCTGCGACGCCGCAAACAGCGCGATCGTCACCGGCAGGAAGCCCAGTCCGGTCTTCAACGGACCGTAGTGCAGGACGTCCTGCATGAACTGCGTGAGGAAGAAGAACATGCCGGTCATGGATGCGACCAGCAGGAGCCGCCCGAGGTAGGCACCGGCGCGAGTGCGGTCGGCGAACAGCGACAGCGGCGTGATCGGGTGAGAGGCCTGGCGCTCGTTGGCAACGAAGGCCATGATGAGGGCGGCACCCGCCGCGAGAGCACCGATCGTGCCGGCATCGAGCCAGCCGTCCGAGGCCGCCCGCACGAACCCGTACACGAGCGAGGTCATGCCGAGCGTCGCCAGGATCGCTCCCGGCAGGTCGAACTTGCCCGGTTGACGTGCGGTCTCGGTCAAGGCGACGGAGGCACCCAGCAGCACGGCAACCCCGATCGGGACGTTCACGTACATCACCCAGCGCCACGAGAGCTCTTGGGTCAGGATGCCTCCGGTGATCAGGCCGATCGCGGCTCCGCCGATCGAGACGGCCGTGTAGAGGCCGAGCGCACGCGTGCGCTCACGGCCTTCGGCGAACGTCGAGGTGAGGAACGCGAGCACCGCCGGCGCCGTCATCGCCGCCCCTACGCCTTGCAGAATGCGGGCGCCGAGCAGCCACCAGCCGGCTGTGGCGAGCCCCCCCAGTAGCGAGGCGGTTGTGAAGAGGGTCATCCCGATCAGGAAGGTACGGCGGCGGCCGAGCAGGTCACCGGCGCGGGCGCCGAGCAACAACAGCCCGCCGAAAGCCAGCGTGTAGGCGTTAAGCACCCAGGAGAGCCCGGTGGGGGAGAAGCTCAGTGCCTTCTGCATGTCGGGCAGGGCGACGTTGACGATGCTCATGTCGAGCACGACCATCAGCTGGGCCACCAAGATCACGGGGAGCAGCAGGCGCGTCGCGAGCGGCCGGACGTCCCGGTCGCTGCGAGCAGACGCGGCGCTCGACGAACCCGTGAGGCGATCCCGGGAGGTAAAGTGGAGAGGCACGGAGACCGACTCCTTAGGGTAGAGTGTGGGAAGCGGATGCAACCTCCACTTAGTATATGGAGGCTCCCTCCGTTTATGCAAGTCCTATCGACCAGAAAGGTTGCGCGGTGAGTACGACGACACGGCCGACCGCGACGGACGAGGTGACAGAGCAGGCGACCCGGCCGTTGCGCGCCGACGCCCAGCGCAACTACGACAAGCTCATCGCAACTGCGCGGACCGTCGTGACCGAACAGGGCTCCGACACCTCGCTGGAGGAGATCGCCCGCCGCGCCGGAGTAGGGATCGGGACGCTCTACCGGCATTTCCCCAACCGGCTGGCGCTGCTGGAGGCGATCTACCGCGAGGATGTGGACGGTCTGGCCGCCCTGGCCGACCGGTTGGTCGCGACTGAGTCACCCTGGGACGCGATGGCCCACTGGGTCGAGGCGTTCAGCGCCTATGCGGCGACGAAACGAGTGCTGTTCCACGAGATCATGGAGGTCGCCGGGCGCGAGGCGGAGGTGCTCTCGCACTCCCGCAAGGTGATCGTGGCCGCCGCCGACCTCACGATCGGTGGGGCCCAGCGTGCCGGCGTCGTACGCAACGACATCCAGGTGAACGACATCACCCGCCTGGTCGGCGGCTGCACGATGATGCCGGGGGCGGACGCCGAGCAGCAGCGCCGGATGGTGCGGCTCGTCCTCGACGGTCTCCGCGTCTCACCCTGACGCCCTGACCGCCACCCCCACCCGACCCCCCATCCCCGCGAATTGCGGGAAAGTCGCCCCATTTTCGGGCCTCGGAGGGTGCACTTTCCCGCAATTCGCGGGAGGGAGGCGAGCCGAGCGCTGGGCGCGTCGGACGGGCCGTGACGTTAGGGTTGACCTCGCCCACCAGGGCTCTTCAGGTTGCCGGCGAGGAGGACGCCCGTGCCGCGTCGCAGCGCCACCATCCAGGGAAAGGATGCCGGCGTCTTCGTCGCGGGTGTGCGGGCAATCGAGACGGAGCTCAACCTGCCCGGGGAGTTTCCTGCGCACGTGCTTGCAGCCGCCGCGGAGGCAGCGGCCCATCCACGCCTACCTGGCCTGGACCGGACCGACCTGCCGCTGGTGACGATCGACCCGCCCGCCTCGAAGGACCTCGACCAGGCGCTTCACCTCGAGCGTCGTCGCAACGGGTATCGGGTCTTCTACGCCATCGCGGACGTCGCTGCGTTCGTCGAGCCGGATGGTCCGGTTGACGTCGAGGCCCATGTCCGCGGCGAGACCCTGTACGGTCCCGACCACCGGATTCCGCTCCATCCGCCGGTGCTCGGCGAAGGCGCCGCAAGTCTGCTGCCGGGCCAGCTGCGGCCGGCAGTCCTCTGGACGATCGACCTCGACTCGGCGGGCGAAGGCACCATGATCGACGTGTCTCGTGCCCTGGTGCGAAGCCATGCCCGCTTAGACTACGAGACGGTGCAGCGCCGGCTCACCGACGGCACCGCGGACCAGGTGTTCACGCTGTTGAAGGAGGTGGGAGAGCTCCGCATGCACCGCGAGGCCGAACGCGGCGGAGTGAGCCTGCCGCTGCCCGAGCAGGAAATCGTCGTTGCGGACGGCGGCTGGTCGCTTGACTATCGGCGGTTGCTCCCAGTCGAGGAGTGGAATGCGCAGGTGTCCCTGCTGACCGGCATGGCGTGCGCCCAGATCATGTTGTACGGCGAGGTCGGCATCGTCAGGACGCTTCCGCCGCCGCCCCATTCGGCGGTGGCCCGGCTTCGACGTACCGCCGCCGCCCTCAAGCTGGACTGGCGCGCTGAGGTCACCTATCCAGACTTCGCCCGCTCGATCGACCCCAACACGCCGACCGGGGCAGCGATGCTGAACGCCTGCCTCACGCTCCTGCGAGGCGCCGGCTACGTGGCGTTCGAGGGTGGCGTTCCGGACCACATCGAACACGCGGCGCTCGCGTCGGAGTATGCGCATGTCACCGCGCCGCTGCGGCGCCTCGTCGACCGCTACGCGGGGGAGATCGCGGTGGCCCTGTGCGCCGACAACCCGATCCCCGAATGGGTGGGCGCCCGGCTTCGTGACCTGCCGAAGGAGATGAACGAAGCCGAGCAACGGTCACATCAGTTCGAGCGGGCGGTGCTGTCACTCGTGGAGGCGGGCACGCTTGCCGACCGGGTCGGGGAGGCGTTCACGGGCGTGATCACGGACACGGAGGCGCGCAGGCCGGCCGAGGGGCTCGTGATGCTGCATGACCCTGCCGTCGAGGCCCGGGTGGACGCCCCCGCCGGGCGGGTGCTGCCCCTGGGTCGGGAGGTGCTCGTGCGGCTGGTCGAGGCCGACCCGGCCAGGCGCGTCGTCCGCTTCGAGCTCGTCACCTGAGCTCGTGGACCGACCTCACCGCCTGGGTACTGACCGGCACTTGGTCCACTCCACCGGCTCCCGTAGGCTCGCAGGGCGGGCGAGCCGACCGGGCGGCCGCGGCATGACACGGCTGGGCGCCGTACCGTGCTGAGGAAGGTCCGGACTCCGCAGGGCGCAGTGGTGGGCAACACCCACCCGAGGCAACTCGCGGGACAGTGCCACAGAGACAGACCGCCAGCGGCCATGGCGTACGCGCCATGGTGCGGGTAAGGGTGAAACGGTGGTGTAAGAGACCACCAGCGCTCCGGGTGACCGGAGCGGCTGGGTAAACCCCACTGGGAGCAAGACCAAGAAGGCCCCTCGACAACGTCGGGGCGGCTGCGCAGGCGCCGGAGACCTCGGTCTCCGACGGGCGGCCCGTCCGAGCCTGCGGGTAGGTCGCACGAACGTGCCGGCAACGGCGCGTCCAGATGGATGGCTGCTCAGGGCCTCTCGGCGACGAGGTGCCCCCAACAGAATCCGGCCTACGAGTCGGCTCGCCCGCCTTACCTGCTCTGAGCAGGGCTTTCATGGCTCGCGGGTCGCCATCGTCCGCAAATCGTCCGCAAGAAGGACGGCGTCCACGGCCTCTCTGGTTCGGTCGTCGCTGTCTGGCCACAGGTGCGAGTAGGTGTCCAGAGTCTCTGTGGCGCTTGCGTGACCTAGCCTGGCCTGAACCGTCTTGACGCTCTCTCCGTGCCGGATGAGCAAGCTGGCGTAGTAGTGGCGTATCGAGTGGTAATGAGTGTCTGAGGGCAGGTCGGCGGCTTTAAGTGCCGGTCGCCAGACTCGCTGAAAGAACGAGGCGCGTCGAACCGGCAGATCGTCGAGCGTGAACAGCAGTCCGTGGGGACCCATTCCGTGCTCGGCCAGGTGAGCGGCGAGGGCATCCACGACGACCTGGGGGAGTGGAATGCTGCGTACGCTCGCAGCTGTCTTGGGGGGACCGAAGAAGGGTGCCTGTCCGGTAACTTTGATGAGTTGGCGATCTACCGTGAGTGTCCGACGAAGGAAGTCGACGCGGTCGACCGACAACCCGAAGCACTCGCCCTGCCGAATGCCTGTGCCGGCTGCAAGTGTCACCATCGCCTTGAAAGCGGCCGGCATCGCTTGATGGAGAGCATGAATCTGCTCGGTCGTCGGGGGCACGACCCGCACGGTTTGCGTCTTCGGTAGCTTCGAGCCGTCGCAGGGGTTGCCGGTGATGCGCCGGTCGCGGATGGCGGCTCGGAACACGCCGGAGACGATGCTGTGAGCAACCGCGATGGTGGCGGGGGAGAGGGGTCGTTGCCTGTTCCTCGGATCCCCAGTCTCGAGCCGTTTGATCCAGCCCTGAACATCGCTCGGCAGAATGCTCGACAGCGTCCGAGCCCCGAAGGTTGGGTAGGCGTACCGGCGCAGCACCAACTCGTAGTGATTCTGAGTGGTCGGCCGATGAACCTGCACCGCTCGCCACTGCTCCGCGTATGCCTCGAATGTGGTCTGGCCGGCCTGAGGGTCGACGTACTGACCTGTCATCACCGACGTTGTGACCTCGTCGAGCCACCGCTGGGCGTCAGCCTTCCGCCCGAACCTGCGGGCGTGTTCCTTCCCTGCTACGTCGCGATACCTCGCCCGCCAACGAGAGCCCTTACCGTGGGATGCGGTCGGCACAACCTTCCCATCCTTCTTGGTGTACCAGTTGTCCTCGACGCTCTTACTTGCCATCGGCGCCTGCTCCGTTCACTTGTCGTTCTGCGCGGTGAGATGCGCACGAAACTGCTCTAGCGTCCGCCCGCTTGAGGCGTCCGCGCTGTCTTGAGGCGCGTTGTGCCGGGGTCCATCCTCTTCCAGCGCCGTTCGGCCGGGTGAGTCTCAGTGGGATGTCTGTGGACGGTTGTTCGGTTGGTGTAGCCAGGCGTGGACTTCGGTGCGCCAGTAGCGGACGCTGCGGCCGATGCGGAAGCCGCGGGGTCCGGTGCCGAGGTGGCGTCAGTAGCGCAGGGTGGCGAGGGGGATGCGGATGACGGCGGCGGCCTCGGCCATGGTGAGCAGTTCGTCGTTGGAATGGGTGTGGTCGGTTTCCTGGGCCTGGTGTGTCGTGGTCATGTGCTTCTCCTTGTTGGTAGTGCTGGAACTTATAGGCGCACTTTGGGGGTGCGGATGGACTTCGCGGCGTGAGTTCTTCGCCGTGGCGACCGAGGTCCGGCTCTGCTGGGTCTGCTGGTCGCTGCTGGATATACCGCTGTGTGGTCCACCATTGGTCCCTCATTCAGAACGCATTTCGTCTGTGGCGGTGATGTTCCTGTGCGGGGGTGGTCATGGCGCTGGGGTAGGAGCCTGGTCATCGTCTGATGCTCGGTCCATGGTCGGACGTGGGGTGGATCGGCTGGGTCAGCCGGATCCGGTGGGCTTTTTGTTGCCGCCGACAGCGCGCCTGGGTTTCGCGGGCGGCGGTTTGGCGTTGGGCGGTCCGGTCGGCGGCCCAATGGTCCTGTTCGGTGTCGAGACCACCAGCGGGGAGTGTGCGGATGACCTGCTCGTCGCGGAGACGGCCCACCCGTATGGTGGCGGTGCGCAGGTCGCCCTCGACGGCGGACAGCTGATCGGTGACGGTGGTGAGCCGCTGGTCCGGTTCGGTGACGTGGGCGACACGGCCGTACGGGCGGAGCTCTGCGTGCATCGTGGTTTCGAGTCGGGTGCGGGCCTTCTGGGCAGCCTGGAACACCGCCCGGGCGGCCTGTTCGGCCTGCCGGGCGGCGTCGGCGTCGGGGTGGGCCTCTGCCACGTGGCGGGCGGCGTAGGCGTCGATCTGGGCCTCGACTCGACGTCCGTGTAGCCACCGCACCTGCCGGGCGAGCTCGGCCGGGTCGGTGGGCAGGTTGGGGTGGACCGGCCGCCACCGTTGCGCGAACGTCGTCAACTCGTCGGTGGCGGCGTGGACCTGCCGACGCCGCTGACCGAACCGGCCCGCACCCTCGTCAACCACACCGGCAGCCTGCTGGGCCTGCGAAAGTTCCGTGCGCCACGCATTCCAGAGCCGGGTCTGCAGGTCGGCCGTCTGCGACTCCATCGTGGTGTCGAGGGCGGCGACGCGGCGGTGTGCGTCGCGCCATCTGTTCTCGGTGGAGGACTCTTTGGCGTGTAGCCGCTCCCAGGCCGGTGCAAACCGGGCACGGATCGTGGCCACCTGCCGCAGAGCGTCACGTTCGCCGATCAGACGCTGATGCTGCTCGGTCAGCTCGGCTTGCTGGGTCCAGGCGGCCCGCAGCTCGGCCAGCACTTCGTCAAGTGAACGGATCGGCGTCCGCGTGCCGTAACGATCAAGGTCCTCGCCGGCGCGTTGGGCGGCGACGGCCGGTCCGAGGTCGGCCCGGTCCCGGCCGAAGGCGCCGTCCCACTGCCGGCGGGCGTCGTCGAGGTCGTCGGCGACGATGTGGACGACGTTTTCGACCTGGCCGCGGGTCATCGCGACGTATGCCGAGGCGGCGCTGGTGTGCTCGCCGAGGACCAGGTGGCCGGTGCTTGTGGTCTCGCCCTGGGCGCCGTAGACCGTGGTGGCGTACGCCAGCTCGATATGCTCACGCAGATAAGCCCTCGGGACTGTGTGGAGGTCGGTGGCGCGGCGGCCACGCAGCGTCAGGCTGCCATCGGTCCCGATAGCGGTCACGGTCCAGATGGCCCGGTTCGTCACCCTAAGGTCGCGGTCATTGCGGCGGGTCGCGACCCGGTCACCGACACCGATCCGCTCACCCGCGCCGGTGACCACAGCCTGGTCGTCGTCGACATGACCGACGGCCACGAGGCGGTCCCGGATCGCCCCGTTCAACCCGGCGACCTGCTCACGCATGTCGGCCATCATCAAGGTGCCGGCGGCGTCCCGGTGGCCGGTAGCGATGGCATCGGCGGAGAGTCCGGCCAGCGCCTGGGTTCGCTCGGCCTCGCTGGTGTAGATGCGGACCTGGTCACGGCGGCACAGCGCGTCCCACACCTCACCAACCCGCTCACCATCCCCCTCACCATCCCCCTCACCATTCCCCTCACCGTGATCCTCACCGGGGATGGAATAAGTGGTCGAGCCATTGCGCAGCGCCAGGCTGATCGTGGCGTACTCCGGATCGGCGAACCGGTGCACGACGTCGAGGTCAACATGCGCCTGCGGGGTAACCCAGGCGGCGGCGAGGTCGAGGATCCCGCCGCGCCCGACCGCGGGGAGCTGGTGTCGGTCACCCACCAGCGCGACCCGGACACCCATCTCGTCGGCGACGGTGAGCAGCGCTGCCGTCGTGTCCTGGTCGAGCATCCCCGCCTCATCAACCAGCAACAGATCGCCCGAAGCCAGTAGGGCTTCGGCGGCGGTTCCGGCGGTTCCGGCGGCCTGGCGAGTCCAACGGCCGTCCTCGTCCCACCGGAAGCCGTGCTGATAGACCAGCCACGCCACCGACCCGGCTTGTCCGACTTCCCGGGCGGCGGCCTGGGCCGCCTTCAAGGTCGGGGTGACCACCAGCATCCGGTGCTCTGCCGCTTCCACGGCGGTCGTGGCTGCGGCCAACGTGGTGGTCTTGCCAGCGCCGGCAGCCCCCTCGATAACTACCAACTGGGCTCGTCCGGCGAGGGCGGCGACAGCCTCGCGTTGAACCTCGTCGAGGTCCTCGACGTGACCCGCGGGCATTGTGGTTGGCGAACTCTCGGACTCGGCGCGTGATGCGAGCCGGGTCACGATGTCCGCCTCTACCGCGAGTACCTGGGCCGAGGTGAGTGATCGGACGTGCTCCGGCACATCCGACCGGTCCAGCAAGGGCACGGACGCCTCGATGACCCGGGCGGCGAGGTCCTCGGCCAGCTCGATCCGGACCGCCGCGTCGACCACGAGGCCGGTGGCCGCGATCCCCTTCTCGACCTCGCCGCGGATGTCGGCGGCATTCCATGCCGACCGCCGCGCACCCAGCCGACTCAGCACGGTCTCCACAGCTACCTCGCGGTTGATCTCGCCCGCCCGTGATGTGCCGACGACGATCGGCAAGCCAGTCTGCATGGGGTCGCGGTAGCCCAGGTCGTGGAGCTGCTGCCGCCACTGGGCGAGGATGGTGGCGCCGTCGGTGGGGATGATCTTGTCGGGGCGGGCGTCCTTCCAGGCCCGCCGGTCCCACGATCGCCGCACCACCGGCCCCGGTTCCTGGCCGGGGTTGGCGGCCCGCCACTGGGCCTCGTACCGGTCGATGTTGCGGCCGATCTGCGCAGCCCGCTCACTGAACCGGCCCGCGTACGGGGCCAGCTCGGCCACCTCGACGGTTGAGGCGTCGAGGGTGAACCCGGCCGAGGCGAGCACGGCCCGGAAGCCGGGGTCGCACATCACGGCGGCGTGCCCGATACCGTTCAAGGCCTCGATGCTGTCGCGGAATCCGACGGTGTGCAGTCCCCGCCACTTCCCCTCGACGAAGACGCGTGCGTTGACCTGGAGATGCAGGTGCCGGTGCGGGTCACCGGCCCGGGACGTGTAATGCCGGA
>JAWWPG010000053.1:0-15822 GCA_033850885.1 Nocardioidaceae bacterium | reverse complement strand
AACCTTCTTTCGTGAGTTCTTTGGTCGGAATCTCACAAAGACTCACGCGGTGGCCCCTCCACCCTGGTGACCGACACGGCCACCACGATCAGGAACCCGATTTACACCACTCAGCGGGACTCAATCCTGCCTCGGGGCCGCGTCTGCCGAGATCTGTGAGCCGTCTCTGCGATGGATGCGTCACCCGGCCCAGGAGATCTTGGCAACGTTCACAGCTAGCCAGCGTCAGGCGACGCCTTCTTGGCGGACATCGAGAAGTGTCGTCCTGCTGGGAGAGCGTTCTTGCAGTTTCCGGGCCAGAGTCTCCTCATAGGTGGTGACCACTACTTGGTCCAGCGAGCCGTCCGCGGTGACCTTCGTCATGAGGCTCGCCACGTTACGTCGCACGTCAGGATCGAGATGCTCGAGCGGCTCATCAAACCAGGCGAAGGTTGCGTTGGTGGTCATTTGGGCAACGAGAAGTCGCATGATAATTAGCGCCGCCGTACCCTCGGCGGTGCTGAATGCTTCGAAGGACAGGTTGTGTTCGCCAACGCTGCGCGAGATGGTTCCGTCGGGTTCGGTTCTCACAGTGCCTCGATCCGGGAAGAGACTTGACCATCGGACGTCAATTGCCTCGGCGAGTGGCTCGACTATCTCGTTGAGGATCTCTTCCCGTGTCGCTTCGGTTGCCTTCTTCGCGATCTCGAGTCGCGCTTCAAGGGCGAAGAGGTCAACGAGTTTCTTCATGTTTTCGTCCGCGACGCGCGCTTCATCCAGCGCTGCAAGAGCTCGTTGTTGGGAATCCCGGGCGAGGGCGTCGGCCCCGGCTGCTTCGCGGTACCCCTGCGTCGCTTCTTGTGTCGGTGACGCCACGATTTCCTCCTCGTCGTCGGCGGCCGCCCCGAGCGCGGACGCGCGCTGAGCAATGCCAGCGAGCTCTCTCTGCGCCTGCTCGAGTGCGGCCACTCGCGCGACGGCGTGGGGTTCGGCCTGGCGAGCAGCGGTCTCACGTTCCACGAGATCTGCCAGGTCAGTCCTCCAGAGCGTGTGGGCGTGCTCTCTAGCCTCATCGTCGAGGGGACGTCGGCAGGTTGGGCATTCGTCGGTTGCGGCATCGAGCCCTGCCAGGTTGCGTTCGATATCTTGCCGTCGGCGCGCGACGAGTTGGAGTTCGAGGCGAAGGTCTTCCAGGTTGGTTCGGGCACTTTGAGCGCGTTGGTCCAGCACGTCAGTAACACCGTCAGCCGCGACAGGCTCGTCTAGTAGCTCGACCAGCCGTTGGAGTAGCTGTCCCTGCGCTTCGGCTACCTGATCGCGCTCGTGCAGCCACGCCGCCGCCCGTTCGAAGCGCTCGTCGCGGAGCCGCGCAAGGTTGAGTTGGCGTTCAGCATTCTCGACGTTGATCTTGGTCTTGGTCAGGCGTTCCGAGGTGGCGTCAACACGGGTCTGCAGGGCGTCAAACTCAGCTGCCTTCACGGCATTCGCGTTCTTGAGCGCCGCTATGTCCTTGGCGATCGACCGCAGTTCCACGGCTAGGCGAGTGGATGCCTTGCTGAGATCGTCGACCCCGTACAACGCGCTGAGATGTTCGTGAAGACCGAGGCTTGACGGAAGGGCGGCTCCGAATGTGGGCATCGTGAGTCGCTCGAGGAGGTCTGGGCTGCAGCCGAAGAGTTCGACGCACAGCGCCTCCCAAGCCTGCAGCTGAAGGTAGTGACCATCTCGCGTCAATGTCAGCGGATGGTTCGGATTGGTCTTGCGGCTGTCCCACACGCGAGTCGCGGTCAGCACGGTGCTGTCGGGAAGGACCAGCTCGACTGCCGCGCTTGTGCGTTCGGTTCCGATTCGTGCCGGGCTTGTGGGGAGCGGCGATCCGAACAGCGCCCAACGTGCCGCCTCGACGAAGGATGTCTTGCCGACGCCGTTCGAAGCCACCACGAACGTCGTTCCCCTCGATAGCGGCACATCGGCGCTTAGGTAGTTTCGCCAATTCTCCAGGACCAACCGTCGTATCATCGCTCTTCGTCCTCGATCAGGCCTCGAAGTGCAGCCTCGATGTCGCCGCGCGCCGCTTGGAGAACGAAGGCCTCGACAGAGCCCAAGTCGTCGACAGCCTTGCCGTAGCCGACCTGCTTCGCGAGTTGGTGCGCCGCGCGGCCTTTCGCCGCAACAGTCTCGGCAGATGTGCGCACCTGCTCTGAAGCGAGCACCCCGAGGTCTCGCTGTCGAACATCTGGCATCTCGTCATTCGCCGACCACGAGATCGCGAAAGCGTAACGGTCGAAATGCTTGAACAAGATGTCTACTAGCGGTAATTCACTCAGGTACGGTCCCGGTTCGACCGAAACTCCGCTTGGAAGTCCTAGCGCGCTCCGCATGTCGGCACGTCGAATGACGATCGCCTCTTGCCGCGCGTCGGCGGCAAAGACCGCCACTGCGTCCGCGTCATCATCCTCGGCGACCATGCTTCGGCAGGCATCGACGACTCGCTCGGTGGAGGCCAGGAAGGCCGGATCACTGAGCCGGCAGACGAGCACCACCGAATCCAGGTACGCACACTTGAGGCAAGGGACCAACTCAATGCCGGGGGCGACTACCCGCGCGAACCCGGACCATTCGACGAATGCGATCCCGTCGAGCCGCAGGCTCAGCTCGTCCCGAGGCACTTCCCAGTAGTCCGGAGTCGCAGGATGGCTCTCGGCCCAGATGCTTGGCGCGTAGTTGCTGAGCTCGAAGCGCAGTTTCTCTCGGTACTCGACCCGTTGGTCGTTCGGGTCAAGAATCGGCGCACCAACGCGGCCCACGCTGAGCTCGGTGTCATCGCCAAGCATGAGTTGCACGTCCGCCGCCGCGTCAAGAGCTCCGACCCTTTCTGCTAGCGCGCCGAGGTGGACATGGGTGCGGTAGTCGAGGATCAGCACGGCTTCGCATCCCCAGGGGGTGTCCTCTGGGCCGACTACGAGCGACATGTCGTCTGCAATATCTGAATCGAGGGTCAGAGGTATCGCCTCGACGGTGTCGTCGTCAACGATTCTTCGGACCCAAACCAGGAGTGACGCAGGCGCGTAGGTTCGCCATACGTCTCCTTCGGCGGGCTCTCGAGCGACTGTTCTTGAGGCGCTGAGTCTCACCGTCGGCGACGCCTCGCAAAGCGCGGAGAGGGTTGCAGGCGATGGATCAACCTGGTCCAACCGGCCCTCGCGTAGCCGCGAGATCAAGACCTGGCACCTCACGCAGGTCGCGATGTGTCGATCTGTGGCATTGGTTGCGTTGTGCGCTGCTGCCTCGAACAGTTCGTGGGAGGTTGGGTGGTCGCTCATGTACTAGTCACCACCTTCGTCAGCACGTCTCTTTACAGACGTCGAACCGGCGCCGCTTGTCCGTGATCGAACCCAGATCGTGCACAACACACTGAGTTCCTCCAAGACGGCCAGTGCGTCTTCGGACTCCTCCAGCGTATTGCGCAGGTCGGCAAAGAGGCGCCGCCGCTGCTCCGCTGCCTGAGACTTGCCCATCCCCACGGCGAGGCCGATCTCACGAACGGGCTGGTCGGCAACGGTCAAGATGATCCGAGCCACGTCACTCAGGTTGTTGAAGATCGCGACTGCCTGGGCACGCCCGATCACGCGGTCAACGGCGGCGAGCTCCGCCGCCGCCGGCTCCGAGACCGCCTCCAAGGTCTCCAACTCCGTCGTGAGTGGCGAACGCCTGGTGTCGATGCGCCGCGAGACGAGCTCGGCGAGGTCGGCATCGGTCAGCGCGCCGCCGGCGCCGATGAGTGCTGCGGACAGCAGGTTGGCGAGCGTACGCCGGTCCGCGACCGGCGCGTTGCGTTCCTCGCTGCTCCAGCGCGGAACCACGACCTCCACGTCGCGGAGCTGTGGCGCGATGACTTCCAGCGGAACCGAGCTGGCCTCTGACGGCTGGTCTACGAGGTGCCACCAGTCCTGTCCCTGTTGGGCGCGGGCGAAACGCTCGTCGTCGGACATGACTTCCTTGATGCGCCGGATCAGTCGTCCGCGGTCGGTTCGTCGCGCGACGTCGCGCAGGTGGTTCAGCACCGCCGTGTCGAGCAGGCGTGCGAACGAGGGTTCATCGTCAGATCTCAACGCGAGCTCCGTCAGCCGCGCCAGGCCCTTGGGTCCGGTCAGGAAGTCGTGGGCCACATCGGCGACAGCAGTCTCATCCCAGTGGTCGCTGCCCGCAGGAGGTGGGAAGTTGTGTGCCATAGCGGTCACCAACACGCTCCTGTAGAGGGCTTCTGCGCCCAAGGCGCCGAGCTGGCCGTCCTCACAGAGTTCTGTCCGCGCTGTCATCAGAACCGGTCCCTGACAGCGTCCATCGTGTCGGTGTCGAGCGACCCGATCAGCGAGACACGCGGATTGCACCACTCGCTCTTCTTGACGAGGTTCAGGTCAGAGAACACGCCGTCCTCAAGTCCCCATTGTGGCTGCGCTGCGTGCGGAACCCCGCGAACCTCGAGGTTGGTTGTCCGTGTCGCGATCCGGATCGGGCTGTGCAGTGGCTCCGGCACTTCCACGACGACCGCCGGACGCCGGGGCGCGGGGTCTGAGGCCGTATAGAGCAGGGTGTCGACCCAGTAAAGGTCGCCAGCGACAGGAAGGAACGGGGGTGACGGCGGTCCGCTCGGGGCGAGGTAAGTCGCGTGCGACTTCTTCGACACCAGCGTTTCCTTCCCCGAGATCGAACATCGGCGACCACCCTAGCGGCAAGCGCCTGCTCCAATCCGCCTCTTCGTCCCTGACGCGTGGTCCCGGACGGAAGGGCGGGGTGCGACGTCGAGAGGGGGTGTAAGCCGGCGGGACGCGACGGCCGGCCCTCGCAGGAGTCGATGGTGTGGACCGCTTTCAGGCGATCCAGAAGGAGGACAGCGTGTCGGAGATCGGACATGCGGAGATCAAGAAGTTCGCGAAGGATCGGGTCAACCTGCCGAAAGGGAAGGCAGACGACTACCGCGACCAGGTCAACCGGCTGCGCGAGCGGCTGGAGGCCAAGATCAGAGCCGATCCGGCGTTCGATCTCGTCAAGATGCTGCACTGCGGCAGTGTCGCGAAGGGCACGGCGCTCAAGACGGTCAACGACCTCGACGTCGCCGTATACGTCCGGAGCGGATCGGCACCGGTCGAGGACAAGGAGCTGCTGCCCTGGCTGGCGGATCGCCTGGCCGACGCGAACCCCAACATGAAGCCGAGCCAGTTCGAGCCGCAGGATCACTGCGTGAAGGTCAGCTTCGCGGGCTCCGGTCTTGACGTTGACGTCGCTCCTGTTCTCCATGAGGGGGATGCAAACGACTGTGGCTACCTGGTGCGCAAGTACACCGGAGAACGCGTCCTCACGAGCGTCTCGCTGCACTTGGCGTTCATCCGCAAACGCAAGGACGACTATGGAGATGACTTCAAGCAGCTCATCCGTCTGACCAAATGGTGGAGGCGGACCGAACGTCAGAACAGTGACGACGACTTCCGCTTCAAATCGTTCATGATCGAGCTGATCTGGGCGCACCTCGCCGATGGCGACCTCAACCTTGGCGACTACCCCGAGGCGATGCGCGCCTTCTTCACCTACCTTGTCAAGACTGAGCTAAGCGAGCGCATCTTCTTCACCGACAACTACAAGGCGGCGGACCTGCCCGCGGCGTCGGGCCAGCCCATCGAGATCTTCGACCCCGTGAACCCGAACAACAACGTGGCGATCAACTATGAGGCCTTCGACCGCAAGGCGATCGTCGAGGCCGCACACCGCGCGCTCGACGCCATCGGCGAGGCGCAGTTTGCGACGACCAAGAGTGAGGCGGTCGCCGCATGGCGCGACGTCCTCGGCCCGAGCTTTGGAAGCTGACGATGACCTACTCTTACACGACCAACGAGACGTTCACCGTCGCGCACGCGCGCAAGCTGGCCGGGAAGGTGTCGGCCGATATGGATCAGTGCCGCCTCTTCTACGGACAACCGACGGCCTCCGATATCACCGACTATCGCGAGGAGTTGGTGGTCATGCTGGCCGGCCAGTACATCGACCGCTACGAGTTCGGGTTCAAGACGCCGGACGATCGGCGCGTCGTCTCGTGGAGCTATCGGGTGAACTCCTCTGGCGACCTCGACGGCGGGCGTTCAGGAGGCCTTTACGCCAAGGGCGACGTCGCTGGGGCCGCCATGTTCAATTTCATGTGGACGAACACCAGCTGGTGGAACGCGTCTGAATCCGAGCGAAACGAGGAGCGAGCCAAACACAACGTGGATCGCACATCGGGTCAGCCGCCGTCCGATGGAAACGGCCGCTGGGTGCAGGACCGTTCCTACGGCGCTGGCGGTGTGCTCCTGCAGCGTGATGAGTTCCGCCCGTGGTAGGGCAGGCAGACCTCTTTGCTCAGGTCAGGGAGTTCCCTGATCCTGACGCGCACGCCCGATTTGCAGCACTCGTAGGGATCGACGACGTCAAGGCTCGCCTCACTGCCGAGGCCTCGCTGCTGATCGATCCCGAAGCGATCGAGCGCTGGAGCAACCAGCATCACGACGGTTATCCGTTCGGCGCCAAGGAGGTTGCACGCCGCACACCTCTGATCGTGCTCGCAGGCGACGTTGGCACTGGCAAGACCGAGCTGGCGGAGAGCTTCGGCGATGCCGTCGCTCGTTCGATGCAGGTGGACGTGACGCTGTATCCCTTGAGCTTGAGTGCCCGGGGTAAGGGTGCGGTCGGTGAGATGACCTCCCTGCTGACCGCGGCTTTCAACGAAGTGCGTGCGGCGGGAGCGAAGGCACGCAACGGCAAGGGCCGGGTGTCGCGTGGTCTGGTCCTGCTGATCGACGAAGCAGACGCGCTCGCACAGTCTCGGGAACTTGCACAGATGCACCACGAGGATCGGGCAGGCGTGAACACGCTCGTTCGTGGCATCGACAGTCTGCGCAGTGACAACCTTCCGGTGCTCACGGTGATGTGCACCAATCGGTTGGAGGCGCTCGATCCGGCTGTCACGCGCCGTGCCGCAGTGATCTTCACGTTCGAGCGGCCGGGTGACGAGCAGCGTCGCGTCTTGCTCGAAGGGCTCCTCGATGGCTTCGGGATCTCGGCGACTGCCGTGGATACGCTTGTCGAACTCACGGGTCCGCGCGCCGGTCGTGCCTACGGCGCGACCTACTCCGATATCCGTCAGCGCCTCGTGCCGGGCGCGGTGCTCCGCGCGTTTTCGTCAAGTGCTCCTCTCACTGGCCCGGGACTGATCGATGTCGCCAAGACGTTTGAGCCCACCCGCCCCTTTGGAGTGTTGTCGTGACGGGGCAGAATCTGTCCGGGCCCGGAGATCTGCCCGACATCGATCTGTACCGCATCTTTGCGGGTCAGGAGGAGGTGCTTGCTCGGGACCTGCAGGCGAGCAAGCTTGCTGGCCATCCTGGCGTGCATGGCGATGGGAACGAAGGCCTCTGGCTTGACCTCCTCAGGAAGCGGCTTCCCAATCGCTACACGGTGTCGAAAGCGATTGTTGTCGACTCAGCGGGTGGGCGCAGTCACCAGATTGACGCTGTCATTCACGACCGGCAGTACTCGCCGCAAGTCTGGGAGCGCGGGGAACACAACTACGTGCCTGCCGAGAGCGTGTACGCCGTGTTCGAAATCAAGCCGGAGATCAACAGAGACTACGTTCTTTATGCTTCGAGCAAGATCGCCTCAGTCCGCCGCCTGTCGCGCACCTCATCGTCTTTCACCTGGGCGAGCGGCACGCACGAGGGACGTGAAGACTTCGTCCCACTCGGCGGTCTGCTCGCCGGTTCGTGCGGCTGGACCTCGGGCCTTGGCGCGTATTTCGAGGACGCGCTCGCGGACGTTGAGGAAGATGGGCGCCTCGACCTCGGGTGCGTCCTGGGTCAGGGTGCCTTCGAGATTGTTGACAGAGGGACTCCCAACGAGTTCACCACCAGCAGCGCGGACAGGGCCCTCGTGTCCTTCCTGTTGACTCTGCTGGGCAGGCTGCAAGGACTTGGGACGGCGCCGGCCATCGACTACTCCGCCTACGCGAGTTGGATCGATGGCGGGCCGCGCAACACCTAACGCAAGCCGCCCTGATCTCGACTCGCTCTGGTCGACCACGGCGCGACCCGTCCGCCCGAAGTGACGCCACTAACCACGCCTCCCCGGTCACGTCTCGGAGGAGCGCCTCCAGAATCGTCGAAGCGGCGAATTGGATGCGCCTGGCGCCGGGGTGGTGGACGCTGATTCCTTCGTCCCCCGCCGTACACAAGACCGTCGCACTCTTCAATCGAGCCAAGGGCGGCGTCATCGGCATCTACACGGCCTTAAGGGACCTACGCCGCGCGGTGGCGACGGCAGTTCAACGAACCGCAACCCCTCATCGTCTACGGCGCCGGCCACACGCCGGTCGTCGACCTCGACCGTCGAAGCGAATCCGACCTACGCCGGGCGCTGGACGGGTAGGCCAACCAGCGTCAAACCACCGCTTGTGGGGCAGCTCTCGAGAGGTACAGCCGGCGCTCCCAACGGCAGTGGGCGGACGCGCCATAGGGGCTTCAGCCCGACACGGTGGCGAGCGGCGACGCGAGCACCGCCTCTAGCGCCAACTGAGACTGGGAACCGAGACTAAGACTGGTGGAGAGCGTTGACGTGAGGTGAGGGCGGTTCCGGCCTCGGTTGACGTTTTTCCAGGTCAGCGCCCGGTTCCGGGTGGCGGAGGATAGGGGATTCGAACCCCTGAGAGCTTTCACTCAACACGCTTTCCAAGCGTGCGCACTAGGCCACTATGCGAATCCTCCGCCGCAGAGGCTACCCGCAACCGCTGTGGCGGCGGAACCTGTAGGCGCCCGCTCCGGAGGCTAGCTCCCGACAATTGCGGGAAGGTGCACCTCCAAGCTCCCCCGCGACCGCACACTTTCCCGCAATTCCGGGGAGAGTGGCGGGTTGTCGTACACTCGGCGCAGCCCCTCGTGCGGCGGTATCTTGCCGAACTCCCCCAGGGCCGGAAGGCAGCAAGGGTAAGCGAGCTCTGCCGGGTGCACGGGGGGTCTCTGCGCGTGTCTCAGCGACCTTCCGCACAACCATTGGCGGGCGGTCGGTGGGCTCGGCGGGGACGACGGGAGGCCCGCCGACTGTGTCCCCGTTCGGCGCTAAGGTCGTGAGCGTGGACGCCCCTCTCGCCTTGTACCGGCGCTACCGCCCGGACACGTTCGCGGACGTGATCGGGCAGGAACATGTCACCGGGCCGCTGTCGCAGGCACTCGCGAACAACCGGGTCAACCATGCCTACCTGTTCTCCGGGCCCCGCGGTTGCGGAAAGACGACGAGCGCCCGGATCATGGCACGGGCACTGAACTGCGAACAGGGTCCGACCGCGACCCCATGCGGCGTCTGCGACTCCTGCGTGGAGCTGAGCACCGGAGGCAGCGGGTCGCTCGATGTCATCGAGATCGATGCGGCGAGCCATGGCGGGGTGGATGATGCGCGTGACCTGCGCGAGCGGGCGTTCTTCTCACCCGTCAGGTCTCGCTACAAGGTCTACATCATCGACGAGGCCCACATGGTCAGCAAGGAGGGCTTCAACGCGCTCCTCAAGCTGGTCGAGGAGCCGCCGTCCCACCTGCGTTTCATCTTCGCCACCACCGAGCCCGATAAAGTGATCGGGACGATCAAGTCGCGGACCCACCACTATCCCTTCCGGCTGGTCGCCCCCAAGGTTCTCGGCGACTACCTGGTCGAGCTCTGTCAGCGCGAGGGCGTCGCCATCGAGCCGACCGTGGTGCCACTGATCGTCCGGGCAGGTGGCGGCTCGGTCCGGGACAGCCTCTCCGTGCTCGACCAGCTCATCGGCGGCTCGGGGCCCGAAGGGGTCACGTACGCCCTGACGACCGTACTGCTCGGCTACACCCCGGACACCCTGCTCGACGAGACAATCGACGCTTTGACTGCCGACGACGGCGGCACCCTCTTCGGCGTCATCGAGAAGGTCATCGAGACCGGTCAGGACCCTCGGAGGTTCGCTGAGGACCTGCTGCACCGGCTCCGCGATCTTGTCGTCGTCTCCGCGGTTCCCGACGCCGCCGCCCGGGGGCTCATCGAGGTCCCCGACGACCAGGCGGACCGGCTGGCCGCCCAGTCGGCGCGCTTCGGCCGTGCCGAGCTCACGCGCGCAGCCGACATCGTCAGCCAGGGGCTGACCGACATGCGAGGGGCGACCGCGCCGCGGTTGCTGCTCGAGATGATGTGCGCCCGGATCCTGCTGCCGGGTCTCGACCAGACCGCGGAGGGGCTGGGCGCCCGAATCGACCGGGTCGAGCGGCGTCTTTCTGTCGTTGGAGATCCCGGTACGCCGGCCTCCCGCCCGCCAGGGCCAGTTCCCCCCGACCTTCAGGGGGCGCCGACCACCCCAGCGGCGGGGGACCCCCACGACGAGTCCACGCCGCAGCCCGCCGGGCACAACCGGGTTCGTTCCGCCGACCAGCCCCTCGAGCGTTCGGCCGGGGCGGACCGCGAGCGTTCAGCCGGGGCGGATCGCGAGCGTTTGGTTCGGCAGACCACCGGACCGGGGTCGGCGCCCGGTTCGTCGGCCGCGCGGCCATCAGCCCAGGCCGCGTCCGGCCTGACGCTCGTCGATGCGCGGCGCTTGTGGCCCGGCGTCCTCGAGCGGGTCAAGTCGATGCGGCGTTTCTCGTGGCTGCTGCTCAGCCAGAACGCCCAGGTCAAGGACCTGCACGACGGCATCATCACGATCGGCTTCACCAGCGCAGGTGCTGCCAAGAACTTCCAGTCCAGCGGCGCCGACGAGATCCTCCACCAGGCGCTCATCGACGAGCTCGGCGTCGACTGGCGGGTGGAGGGCATCATCGACGGCCCGCGAAGCCCGACGAGTGGCGGAGCCGCGGCACCTGGCACGGGGACGGAGACCTCCTCGGCACCCACGTCTGCAACGAACTCCACCGCGGCTACCGCGCCACCGACCACGACGCCGACTGCCGCGGACCGCGACTCATCCCAGGCCTCGGCGAGCGGCTCCGATGCATTCCCGGCGCCCGACGAGCTGGTGCTGGACCAGGGAACACCACGCGACGAGTCTCGCGCGAGCCGCACCTCGTCCTCCGTCGGCGGGAGGTCTCCACAGGGCACCGAGACTGCTGATCCCGCCACGATCGATCCCAACGGCTCGGCAGGTCGGCGTACCCCCGCCGACATCAAAGCCGCCAAGAGCGAGATCCGTCGTACCCGGGCCGCCGGTCGGCCGAACACGCCGCCGCCTGAGGCGCCCCCCGAGGTGTCGGAAGACGACGCGGTCATCGATGAGGCACTGACCTCCCACGATCTGCTCGCTCGAGAGCTCGGCGCCGAGGTGATCGAGGACATCCGCGACGATGCTGCGCCGTGACCACGAGCCACGAACCGCGACGAACCGCGACGTGACCACGAGCCACCAGCCACGACGACATTGCGCGGCCGCCCTCGAGCTGCGAGCCACGACGGCGGCGCGCCCGAGCCGCCCCTCGCGGTCAACGTACGCTGGCTGATACCACCAACCAGGGAGGTCAGCGATGTTTTCCGAAGGCACCCCAGATCTCCAGGCGCTGCTTCAGCAGGCGTCGCTCATGCAGGAGCGGCTCGTGTCCGCTCAGGAGGAGCTCGAGGAGGCCAGGGTCGAGGGTTCTGCCGGCGGCGGCCTCGTCCACGCCACGGTGACCGGCACGGGGGAGCTCGTCTCTCTCACCCTGGATCCGTCCGTGTGCGACCCCGACGATCCGGAGACGCTTGCCGACCTGGTCGTCGCCGCTGTGCAGAATGCCGTCGAGAACGCGCACCGTGGCGCCGCCGAGGCGATGGGTGACCTGACGGGGGATCTGGGCGGCGCGCTGGGTGCCGGTCTCGGTGCCCTGAGCGGCGGCCCGACGGAGGGAGGCGACGTCGACCCGCGAGGGCACGTTCCCCCTGGCATACCGTCGCTCAGCGTCGGGTTCAGCAACCCGTCGGCCGCCGTGAGTCAGCCCCCGTACGACGAGGGCCAGCCCCCGTACGACGAGAGCCAGGCCGGGTACGCCGACGGGGACCCGGCGCCTGACGACGACCCCGGCGAAAGCGGCGACCACGGGTAGCGTCGGCCCGGTGCCCGTCTCCCGGGCCTGGACCCCGCTCGACATCCCGAGCCAGGCCGGGAGGACGGTCGTCATCACTGGGGCAAACAGTGGAATCGGCCTCGAGGCGGCGCGACTCATGGGCCGGGCCGGCGCTCGGGTCGTGCTGGCGGTGCGCGACGTTACCCGAGGCGCGGTCGCGGCTCGAACCATCGACGGACCGAGCGAGGTGCGTCGGCTCGACCTCGCCGACCTGGCCACGGTGCGGGCGTTCGTCGCAGGCCTGGACGGCTCCGTCGACCTGCTGCTCAACAACGCTGGCGTGATGGCGGTGCGCAGGTCAACCACGGCTGACGGCTTCGAAGAGCAGATCGGGGTCAACCATCTCGGCCACTTCGCCTTGACGAACCTTCTCCTCCCACAGCTGACCGACCGGGTGGTCACGATGTCTTCCCTGCTGCACAAGCGCGGTCAGATCAGGGCGGACGACCTCAGCTGGGAGCGGCGCCGATACCGACCGTGGCGCGCCTACTCGCAGTCCAAGCTGGCCAACCTGCTGTTCGCGGCCGAGCTGCAGCGCCGGCTGGACGCGATCGGCTCACCGGTGGTGTCGATGGCGGCTCACCCTGGGTATGCGGCCACCAACCTGCAAACCCACACCGGCAACCCACTGGTCTCGTTCGCCCTCAAGGCCGGGAACATCCTCCTCGCCCAGAGCGCCGAGCAGGGAGCCTGGCCCCTCGTCTATGCGGCCACCGCAGACATCCCAGGCGGCAGCTACGTCGGCCCGGGAGGCATGAACGAGTCAAGAGGTGCGCCGGCCCTGGTCGGGCGGTCGTCGGCTGCGCTCGACGAGGCCGTCGCCAGACGACTCTGGGACGAGTCCGAGCGGCTGACTTCCACCTCGTTCGAGCGGACCGGCTGAGAGCGCTCGGAGAGGCTGCCCGAATGCGAACAGGCAGTCCTGATCGGCATACGATCTCGAGATGCTCGCCCGCCACGCCTCCGCCGGTGCTGCCCGCACGACTTTCGCCCCCCGCACTGCCGGGCGAATCCTGCTGCTCGGCGCTCTGGTGGCGACGCCTGTGCTCCTCGTCCCGGTCGCCGCCGGCGCGACCGGGTCGGCGTACACCACCCCGACCATCGATGCGGCGATGACCCGGGGCGGTCTCGACAACCCGTACAAGAAGAACATCGCCATGAAGATCGTGTCGAGCAATGAGAACTCCACGCTCGCCTGGAAGAAGCAGTTCGCCTACATCGAGGACATCCATGATGGCCGCGGCTACACCGCCGGCATCATCGGTTTCTGTTCTGGCACCGGCGACATGCTGCAGCTGGTCGAGGCCTACACGAGAACGGAGGCCGGCAACCCGCTGGCGAGGTACCTTCCGGCCCTGCGCCGGGTGAACGGGACGTCGTCCCACAAAGGGCTCGGCCCACCGTTCGTCAATGCATGGAAGGCCGCCGCCGAGGACCCGGTATTCCGGCAGGCGCAGGACCTCGAACGCGACCGGGTGTACTTCAACCCTGCCGTGAACCGAGCCAAGGCGGACGGCCTGGGCACGCTCGGACAGTTCATCTACTACGACGCGATCGTCATGCACGGGCCAGGCAACGGGGACAAGAGCTTCGGCGGAATCCGGCGCTCCGCGATGGCGCACGCGTTGACACCGGCGCGGGGCGGCGACGAGACGACATACCTCAACGCCTTCCTCGACGTCCGTCGCAGGATCATGAAGGAGCAGCGTAAACATCACAACACGTCCCGTATCGACACCGAGCAACGGGTCTTCCTCGACCAGGGAAACTTCAGCCTTGATCCGACCCTCATCTGGCACGTGTACGGCGACCGGTACGAGATCGACCCGCGCTCGAGGCGTCAGCCGGCTGATAACCTACGGTCACGTAGGTCTAGTGAAAGGCCCCGCGATGGCAACGAGCCACATCAGCCAGACCGACCTGCTGAGGGAGTTGGAGCAGGTCGTTGAAGGGGAGCTCAACCGGCACTACGGGGTCGCCAAGGAGTGGTTCCCCCACGACTACATCCCCTGGAGCGACGGCCGCAACTTCGACGGCCTGATGGGTGGGGAGGCCTGGTCTCCGGACGATGCCGACATCCCCGACGTGGCCCGGTCCGCGCTGATCGTCAACCTGCTCACCGAGGACAACCTGCCGAGCTATCACCGTGAGATCGCGACGCGCTTCGGACGGGACGGCGCGTGGGGCGAATGGGTCGGCAGGTGGACCGCCGAGGAGGGCCGGCACGGCATCGCGCTGCGCGACTATCTCGTCGTAACTCGCGGCGTCGACCCCGTCGAGCTCGAGACGCTGCGCATGCAGCACATGACCGCGGGCTACGAGTCGGGCGACAAGACCGCGCTACAGACCGTCGCGTACGTCTCCTTCCAGGAACTCGCCACGCGCGTCGCCCACCGCAACACCGGCGCAGCGACCGGCTGCCCGCTCGCCGAGCAACTGCTCGCACGCATTGCCACCGACGAGAACCTGCACATGGTCTTCTACCGCAACCTGGTCGCGGCCGCGCTCGATCGCGCACCGGATGCGACGATGTGCGCGATCCGCGACGAGGTTCTCGGCTTCCAGATGCCGGGCCAGAACATGCCGGACTTCGCACGCAACGCCGTCGTCATCGCGAAGGCCGGAATCTATGATCTGCGCCTGCACCATGACGAGGTGCTGCAGCCGGTGCTGCGATTCTGGAAAGTCTTCAGCCGCACCGATTTCGGCCCCGAGGGCGAGCAGGCGCGCGATGAGGTTGCTGCGTTCCTCGCCGTACTCGACGAGCAGGCGGCAAAGTTCGAGCAAGCACGCGACGCGGCGCGCGCCAAGCGCGCCGATCGTTGACGGCTACTGCCGCCAGGCGTTCTTGCGGCGGTGCCGGTCCCACATCAGGCCCGCGATGATGGCCGCAGCGGTGAGTCCGAGGAACAGCGTGCCCTGCGCGTTGTAGTGCGTCGCGGTGATCATCAGTAGCACGATGGCGGCGACGACGACGCCACCGATGCGCGCCGCGCGACCCCACTCACCGTGCCAGCCCCAGTCGGTCGGGTGCTCGTCCGGATGGTCGCGCTTGTAGTCGTCGGGCAGGCTCAGGTCGGGTTGCTCGCTGTGGGCGTTGAGGGCCACGTACGCGCTCCTGTCCTTCGTCCGTCGGGCGGGTCCTGCCTCATTCTGGCACCTCGCGGTGCCGATACCGTGACTGGATGCGCATCACCGGGCTCGGCCACGCGAGCGTGCTGATCGAGACCGCGCACGGCACTGTCCTGACCGACCCGTGGGTCAACCCCGCCTACTTCGGATCATGGTTCCCGTTTCCCGACAACTCGCAGCTGGACTGGGACGCGATCGGGCAGGCGGACTACCTGTTCGTGTCGCACCTGCATCGCGATCACTTCGACCCCGATCAGCTGCGCAAGCACGTGTCGAAGAAGACGACCGTGCTGTTGCCGCAGTTTCCGACCAGCGAGCTCGAGGATGCGTTGCGCGAGCTCGGGTTCACGTCGTTCGTGACGACGGTGTCCGAGGAGCCCGTGACAGTGGACGGGCTGGAGATCATGATCCAGTCGTTGATCTCACCGACCGACGGCCCGATCGGCGATTCGTCGTTGTGGCTCTCCGATGGCCGGTTCCGCGTGCTGAATCAGAACGACGCGCGCCCGTCCGAGCTCTCGGTGTTTCGCGAGTTGGGTCCGGTGGACGGCTACCTCGTGCAGTTCTCCGGCGCGATCTGGTTCCC
>JAWWPG010000005.1:0-3660 GCA_033850885.1 Nocardioidaceae bacterium | reverse complement strand
GAACAACACCACACCAACACTTCAGGAGAATCCGCATGACCACCAACCACACTGACGCTGAGTCCGACGCGATCGTCGCGGCGGGACTTTCCGGAGTCGACCAATGGCGTGAACAGATCAAGCTCATCGAGGAGGCCAAAGCCTCCCAGCCTCAACGCCTCGCGAAGGCACGCGACGAGGCCGAGCAAGCACGTGACTGGGCGATGCTCGAAGAACCCTGGGACGAGCAGTGGACAGCAATCCCCGGATACAACGAACACGGCGACGTCACAGCCATGCTCGCGCTACCGAACATCACGGCCAAGGAAACATTCAGCGCTCGATTGACTTTCGACATGCTCGACAGCGGCGACGACTTCGACAAAATCGAAGACGTCCAATCGAAATACTTCACGGTGGTCGGCGGCGACCCCGCCCACATGTCCCTCATCGCGATGTCGGCGCTGTCAACGATCACGACCCTCGTAGTCCCGCAGATGGTCGACGAGCTTGAAACCCGCGCAAGTAACTATGACGTCAGGGTGATGCTTGCCGAGGCTCGACACAAGGCGTGGAACGCCAGGGTTGCCGAACTGCGCGGGGCGCAAGACAATGCAGCCGACTACGGTGTCAATCCCATTGACGGTTACGACATCGCCGCCAATGCGTTCGACCCAGATGAGCCCGACCGGTGAGTGTGACACTCCGAATCTTCCGGCTGGCACTGTTCTGCAGTGAGGAGGAGTTGAAGGTCCGGCGCAACGGCAAGGCGCCGGGGCTTCAGCCCTGGAACCATGAGGTCGTCACCGAGTTGGCCCGCGAAGTCGCACTGTTGTCATCGCAACAGTCGGCGGTGCCCGACTCATCAGAGTTAGACCATGAGTCCACCGATTGGATTGGGTCACAACAGGTCAGCAGCATTATCGGCTGGAACATCTGGACCGTGCAACGCCGCGCCAGCGATCTCGACGGCCGGAAAGTCGCCGGCAAGTACGTGTTCCGTGAGTCAGTCGTCCGAGACTATGCGGACGGTCTGACAGATGGGGAACTTGCCGGCTGACATCGAGCAGCAGCTCGCCAGCATGAGCGAAGGCGACTTCAGTGCCTTCGTCGCTAGGGTCCGCGCCCCCGACACCACCGAGCAGTTGCGAACCGCACTCTCCCGACACATCTCTGGAGACCAGCTCGAGGCGGTCCTAAAAGTCGCGAACACGGCAGCGTTCGTAGATGAGCACGGCGCCGTCGACGAGACGAAGGTGGCTGACAGCCTCGGCGGCCTGTTCGGGATCAACACAGGCCCTACACCAATGGACTTCGGACAGAACCGACCGCCTCCTCCGCAGCCCGGCCCCGGTGAACGAGGCGCAGCTGAAGCTGCCCGCCGCTTCGGAGGACAACACGCGCCAGCGCACACCTCGGGTCGCGGCGCAGCCGGAGCAGCCGAAGCCGCAAAACGGTTCCCCAGAAAGGACGAAGCCTGATGGCCGACGCACAACGGGTCATCCAAGCCGCCGCCAGTAATCCGTATTTCAAAGCGGCCGTGGAAAGCAACCCCGCCTACGTCCATGCCATGGGAATCCGCGCCATCGCACTCGCAGCGCAACGCGACTACCCGCCAGCCGCCGCACCCCTGTCCCCGCTGCACACCGACGGTGCACTCGACGACTGGCTCAACTCCATGGTCATCGCGCAGACTGCTGAGCGTGACCGCCAGACAAGCCTGCTCCAACTCGAGGAACTCGTCCGCGACTGCGACAACCAGATCGCCGGCGTACTGATCGCACCCGACCCACTCCTCACCCTTGTCGCCGCCGACTTCGACGAACTGATGGACGAAGTCCGCACCGCACTACCCGGGCTGAAGGGAGCAACCGATCCCACCGAGGCGATCAACCTCGGCGCCGCCGACCATTGGAAGAACCTCTACGCGCTACGTGTGCGGTACGACGACATCCGCGCCGCACAGTCTTTGGTCATCGACGGCGACGACCTCGGACGGCAATACCGCCAATCGGCGAAGAGTTCCTACCTCACCGATCGAGGCATCGACGATCCCCTCGCCTCCGACCTCGCGATCGCCAACTTGGACGACCTCTGGCCGAGTTGGCGCAAGCCAGCAGCCTTCGGCCTCGACACCCGGCCCGTCGACGGCAGGCCCTGGCCCAGTGAACCAGTGCAGCAACTGGTCTGGCTTGCCAGCGGCAACGCGGAACCGTGGGTGCCGACCCTCGGCGAACTCGACGCCTTGGCTGTCGAGCGCAAGACTGCGGCCAACCCGAACCCGCGCGTTTACCCCGGCATCACTCCAGCGCCGATCAACTCGCCACGGGTCATCAACAAGCCCATCCACCAAGTCCATTGAGAGAGGAACCACCTTGTCCGACACCTTCGACACCTACCAAGCCAACCCGAGCTCCGTCGCACCACTCACACGTGCTGTCATCGCGGCAATGCCAACCACGAACTACGGCGCCACCGTCGGACCCGTCCTCTCCGACAAGGCCATACGCGCCCTCCTCGACGCACTCGCCGCACTCGAGGCGTAACCCAATGACCAGCGGCGGCGAAGGCGCGAACGGAACTACCTCCGGAGAAAGCTCGCAGGACGGGGCCGTGGCGGCTGTCCCGCAAGCACCCTCGCGCCTCGCCGCCGCACCAGCCACACGGAGCCACTGATGCCAAGAGCCCCACGGCAATGCCCCGGCGACCACGGCGCCTGCCCCATCAAGATCGCCAACACCCGCTACTGCCCCGAGCACAGCAAGACAAAGTGGTCAGGGCAGCGCAGCCCAAGCAGCACCATCACATCCACCGCAGAGTGGAAGCGCGTGCGACCCAAGATCCTCCAACGCGACGGACACCTCTGCCAGATCCGCACACCAGGCATCTGCACCCACGACGCCACCACAGTCGACCACGTCACCGCCACCTCAGCAGGCGGAGCACCATACGAACCCTCGAACCTTCAAAGTGCTTGCACCCCCTGCAATCGGCACAAGGCAACAGCCGAACGAGTCGCCGCTCGAGCCAACCGCGGACCACAACCTCGGCCGTGGAAGCGGGACACCGAGCGGCATCCGGGACTGCTCCGATGACCGCGTCAAGGGGTGGGCTGCCACCCCCACCGGCGCCGTCCGTCCTCGCCTCATCGGGTCTGACGCTTCCCCCGCGAGCACGCATTCCCGCAGAGTTCGGGGGGCGGCCTGATGTCGGCTAAGTCGCCCGAGTCGCGCCGTGTGCTGCGTGAGCTGGAGAAACAGCTCGCGGAGGCGGGTGCACAGCAAGGTCTAAACCTCGTCTGGAGTGCTCAGGAGAGCACGATTTTGGATCAAATTTCGTCGATTTTGGACAGAAAACACGACTTTTTGGTGGCTTATGAAGAGGCTGACGAGCTGAAGGTGCAGTTGAAGATTTCCACGGAGGTGCGGCTCCTCGAGCAGGCCGCTGCCCGTCTGGTGGGGCAGATCAAGACCGATCTGCCGCAGGTTCTGAGCCATCGGTCGGCGAAGGCGAAGAAGGCTGCGGAGACGAGGTGGAACCGTGCCACGGGTTAGCGGCGGCGGAGCTGGCGGTGGTATCCGGATTCCGGGGATCTATCAGGCGCTGCTGGAGAAGGAACGGAGACGGTGCGATAAGCCCGATCCGCGGCGGATCTTTCACGTCGGTGAGGAGGCGCTTGAC
>JAWWPG010000038.1:0-4367 GCA_033850885.1 Nocardioidaceae bacterium | reverse complement strand
GTAACGATTCCTACTACCGCTGCTGCGAGACGTCTGGTCATGCTCATCTTGATCCTCCTGGGATGGCTGCTGGAACGAACTACGAGGCCAAGCGAGCATGCGTTCAGACATGCCACCAACGATCAGCGGACCTGCCCCACCGCGGTGGCCGTTCAACGCCTCCAGTCGCGGGCTCCCGCAGCCGAAGGCGTCGATTGCAACTTAGCTCTCAAGCGACCACGCGCGCGATTGGACGATGGTCGTAGTACCCCTACCTGCTTGATCGTCCGGCTGGTCCTACGACCGGGAGCGACGTTCACTACGCCCTAGGTGGTACCCGTGAGAGATCGACCCCAGGCGGTTCCCGAAGCTGGTTTGGCAGAACAACTGCGTCAACTATCGGAGCTTCACTCCCCCGGCGCCCTCAACGACGGGGAGTTCGAAGCAGCCAAGGCGCACTTGCTCAAGGTCTGGTGGTCGCCGGAGACGGGGTGGCAGGGCCCACGCCATGCCGCCCGTTCGCCCGCTCGACCAATCCGAAAGTTGGTGTCTAGGGTGACCATTAACTTGATCTTCATCGGAATCGGGTTGTGGTGTGCTATCGCAGCGGCAATTACTTCAATCATATTTTTGAAATTGGATCCTCGGCGATGGGCGCCCGCATATTCGCAAAACCTCCACGACCGCGTAGCGATGGAAGATTACTTCGAACGTTTTGCCGTGGCGCAGAAGAGAATTAGACGCCGTATGCTTATCGTCCTGCCTTCGATCTTCATCACAATAGGCACCGTGCTTGGCCTCATCGTTCATCGCGGGGCCGGGGTGGTGACGATCTAACGGCGTCACTGGTGTCGCGCCCAGCTCGAAGGGGACGCCGCCGGGCACACGCTCCCATCGCCGCCGCTTCCGCGCAATCGACCACGCAGCGCTTACGCTTCGGAGCGTGAACTCGTCTCTGCTGGAAGCGGGCCTTGTTGCCACGATTATTTCAGCGAAGAGGCGCCAGGTGGGTTCCTCCTAGTCGCCGCCCGGAGCGATGAGAGGCATCGGCGTACCCCAGGGCGTCAAGGAACCTCTCCGTTTTAGTGTTCTCCGACTCCTCAGGGCCAGTCGTTCTGTGGTCGGCGGGGAACAGGCGAGGAGCTTATCGGTGCGCTCACGGTGCTGCATACCGGCGGCGGAGGGTCACAGCCAAGCAAAATCCTTCAATTGCGACAAACAGCACGTAGTGTCATAGGGTCGCCCAGAGGGGCCCGGGTGGTCGGGCCCAGAGACGGAGACCGATGAAGACTCGCAGACACAGGCGCCACCTATGGTTCGGCGCGGTGGTGCTCGTCGGATCGTTGGTGGTGGCTACCCAGCAGGCGGGGGCAACGGCTCCACGTCATGAAGCTCCGGCGGGAGTTTCGTCGCCAAGTAGTGCTCGCACCCTGCTCGGGGTCAGCGCTGTCTCGGGGTCCAACGCCTGGGCCGTTGGCTTCACCGACCGCTCCGGCCGTCCGCGTACCTCGCTCATCGAGCACTGGGACGGGACCCGGTGGACCGTCTCGCCGAGCCCGAGGCTGCAAACTGACAAGTGGTTGGGCGGGGTCAGCGCGGCCTCCTCGGACAATGCCTGGGCAGTCGGCGGCGACTACGTGGGCAGCCAGGTCTACGGGACGCTCATCGAGCACTGGGACGGCACGAGCTGGACCATCGCGCCGAGCCCTAACCCTGGAACCTTCCAGTCAGGGCTGGATGGCGTAGCCATCATCTCCCCGACCGATGCCTGGGCTGTGGGCGCTTACTCCGACAGTGGGAGCGAAGGAAAAACCCTGATCGAGCATTGGGACGGGGCAACCTGGACTCAAGTGCCGAGCCCGAACGCGGACGGTGCCAGCAATCTGAGCGCGGTCAGCGCCGTGTCGGCCACCGACATCTGGGCCGTCGGGTCCTACCGCACCGGTATGTACACCGACAGCAGCCTGATTGAGCATTGGGACGGTACCTCGTGGACGGTTGTCCCGAGCGCGAACCCGACCGGCGACACCATCGTGGAGTTGGCCAGCGTCAGCGCCGTATCCGGGCAAGATGCTTGGGCAGTCGGCAACACCTACGACGGGATCACCGGTGGCACCATTGTCGAACACTGGGACGGGTCCACCTGGACCAAGGTGCCCAGCTGGAATGCCGGCACCACCACCAGGCTGCAAGGGGTGAGCGCCATTTCGGCGACCGATGCTTGGGCGGTCGGGTCCTACGACACGAATAACCAAAGCGAGATCATCTACGGAACCCTCATCGAGCACTGGGACGGAACCACTTGGACCAAGGTGCCAAGCCCCGACCCCGCGGCCCACGGAAACATTCTCTACGGGGTGTCGGCCACCTCCCCAACCAAGGCCTTCGCCGCCGGCAGATCCCAGACTGCCGACACTTACAAGCCCCTCACCGAACGCTGGAATGGAGCCACCTGGAGACGGCGATAGCGGTCGCTTGTCGGCGAGGCTGAGCCCGTGATGCGAGAGTGGGGTCAGGTTCGAGCCTCGGGGGTTTCGCCCGCATCTCTCGCATCGGCGGAGCATGTGTGACGTCGGGACACAGTCGAAGTTGGCAGCCGGCGATGCGGTCGCGGACTGCCTGAGGTTCTACTTCGCTGACCGATGGTCGAGCGTGTTACGCGGCTACTTGCACGGAGACTTCATCGGGTGGGACGTCGACATCAGCGTGCTGCCGAAGTTCAAGCTCGACGTTCTGCAGAGTCATCACATGGATCTCGTGCTTATCGCGCTGGTGATGCCAGACGGCGAATGGGAATGCAAGGACGCGGAGTTCGAGCGCGGGTTGACGCTCGGCGTGCTCGAGCGACTGGGACGGTTGTGCACGTCAGCTGAGTGGGGTCCATTGATTGTCTACGACACGTGTGCTGCATGGCGCGGCCGCAAGCTTCAGCCCCGCCCTCCGCCCGTCCGCGCATCGGCACGATCGCTGAACGCGGCATGTGCGGATGTTCGTCGGTGTTCCGGGCTACTGAGTGAAGCGCACTGCGTGCCACGTGTGCCCGCCGTTGCTGGTCCGCAGGAGGTTGGGGCCGCTCAAGGGCGCGATGCCGATGGCAGTGTCGAGGAACACGAGCTGGCCGGTATTCATGGAGCGGACTAGGAGCCTTGGAAGGCCGGCCAGTCGGTCGAAGGTGTGGCCGCCGTCACGGGTCAGGTAGAGACCGGCGTCGCTTCCCATGGCTGTTCCGAAGTAGGCATCATGGTCGTCGAGTGGATTCAAGAAGGTGCCGCCGGTTCCAGCGCCGGCGATCGGCAGCTTCTGTGGGTTCATCTCGCCAGAGTGTCGATAGAACGCCAGCAGCATGCCGGTCGAGCAGGTGGTCCAGGTGATCTGCGCGGAGGTGGCGTTCGGGTAGCAGGCGACGGCGTTGGAGGTGTTGCTAGGGGCGAAGGTTCTGCCGGAGTCCGTAGACATCATCGTCACTTGCCGTGGTTCCATCCCGTTTCCCAAAGTGATCCAGATGCTGTCGCCCCAGGCGGTGAAGCCCACGCCTCCTGCGAGGTCGTGCCGAGGGAATGTGGCAGCGGTTGGATGCCAACTCTTGGAGCCGAGGGCTGAGGAGTAGATACGTGCGTTGCCGTGGGGACAGGTTTGCGTATGGGGGCACTGGATAGCGGCTGCGAAGACTCGGCCCCCCTGACCGTCGATGGCGGAGATGTGGCTCTCAGCGCGGGGCAACGTGGCAGGGTGCCAAGAGCGAGCGCCGTCAGTGGTGTACATCAAACTGGTCCGCTGGTTGAGGCCGACACCACCCAGGACGGCATAGCCGTGCTCGGCGTCAACGAACTTCAACCAGAGGAATGGCTTCGCGCTCGGTAGGTGAACACGAGCGAAGTGTTGGCCGCCGTCTCCGCTGCGGAACAACGCTGGATGATCCGTCAACCCCGGCCCACTACCGGCGAGCACGTACACGGTGTTCGGTGGCGCGGCATAGACAGACTTGGCTTGAAGTTGGGGTCGAGGGTTGCGATCGAGTGAATGCACGGGCGCAGCGGGCTGGGTCGGCGCGGTCTTGCTAGTGGTAGGCCCTTGCGAGAGTGGCTCGGACCCAGAGTCATCGGCAAGCGCCAGGGCGGCGACAACTGTGATGATGGAAAGCAAGCGCGGGCGCACACTCGTGAGACGCATCGGTGCGGCAGAAGGTTGCCGGGCTCACAAACGCACATCCCCACACCGGCATGATCGCTCGACTTGCTGAATGAGCGTAGCTGGCTAGGAGGGCGCTCGCGGTTCGGCTACGCGCGACGCTATGGACCTGTATCCCGTGCGGCTTGACGGCGTGACGCCCGTTTCGGTTACTGGGGTATGGAGAGTCTTGAACGGGTGCCGGCCGTCTCCGGCGTGAT
>JAWWPG010000020.1:0-179577 GCA_033850885.1 Nocardioidaceae bacterium | reverse complement strand
CGCGAATTGCGGGAAAGTGCACCCTCGCCGGCCCTCTCGAGGTGCACTTTCCCGCAATTCGCGGGAGGGGGTCGATCCCGGACGGGGGCTACATGCCGGCGTACGAGTGCAGCCCGGACCCGAAGAGGTTGATCCCCACGAAGTTGAACAGGAACGTGGCATAGCCGAGCAGTGCCACGTACGCGGCCGAGCGCCCCTGCCAGCCCGCCGTGGCCCTGGCGTGCAGGTAAGCGGCGTACGCGACCCAGGTGATGAAAGCCCAGACCTCCTTGGGATCCCAGCCCCAGAAGCGGCCCCACGCGTACTGCGCCCAGATCGCACCGCACATCACGGCGAACGTCCACAGCGGGAAGGCGAACGCGTGCACCCGATAGGCGACCCGGTCGATCGCCTCTGCCGGCGGTGTCCGCCACAGGAAGCCGGTCCTCGGCAGGTCGGGATGCTCGACCGCTTTGCGCTCCAGGCGTCGCCGCAGCAGGTAGAGGACGGAAGCGAGCGCTCCCACTGTGTAAGCACCGCCGGCGACGGCCGCGGAGGAGACGTGGATCATCAGCCAGTAGGAGTGCAGTGCCGGCACCAACGGGGTCAACGGCCGGTAGAGCACGATCACCGCGATGCCGAGCACGATGACCAGGAACCCGGTGACGAGCAGCCCCAGCCATCTGGTGTCGTACTTGCGGACCATCACGATGTACGCCGCGCAGACCGCCAGACACCCGGTGATCGAGAACTCGTACATGTTGCCCCACGGCACCCGCTGGGCGGCGATGCCGCGGAAGACGACGCCGACGGCCAGCACGAGGAACCCGAGCACCGTCAGACCGAACCCGATCCGCCCGAACCGGTCGCTCCGCTCGAGGTCGTCCCCGTCGCGGGCCGCCGCTGCGTGGGCGTCGCCGGATCCGGCCGCGTCAGCGGCCGACGTACCGGTCACAGCTCCGTCGACGACCCCGGAGCCGGCGGTCCGGGCGGGCACCAGCGCTCGCTGGAGCGGGCCCGCGAGAGGCGCCGTCAGCTGCCGCGCCAGCGCCCACTCCGCGACATGCGCGATCATCGCCAGGGTGAACACGATGGTGGCCGAGTAGACGGCGTTGTTACTCAGATGGGCGTAGGTCTCGGTCACTGAGGCTCCTTTGGTTCCGCCGGCCGCAGCGCCTCGGCCACCTGCCTGACGTGGGCACCGGGGTCTCCTCCTGATGCCCTGTCCAGGGCTGCGACCTCGACTACGGTACGCCGACCCTCCCCTCGCACCCGGACCCAGGTCCGCCGTGGTCTGATGAACAGCGAGCACAGCAGTCCGGCGATCGCCGCCAGCACGCCGACGAGCGGGATCACCTTGCCTGGTTGGTCGTTGATCTGCAGCTTGACCCATGTCTTGAGGCCGTCGAACCTGACGGAGCCCATCCCGTTCGCGAGCTCGACGGTCTGCCCCTCCCGTAGCAGCAGCGCGCGCGGACGACCGGCAGCCGCCTTGAACGGGGTCAGGTGGGACTTGTCGAGCACGTACACGGACTGCGGCAGACCAGAGTCCAGCCCGAGGTCACCGTGGTAGCCGACCAGCGAGAGGACGGGGTTGTCGGCAGCCGGGAAGGCCGAGTACGGCGTGGCCCCCGGCCCGAGCCTCGCGGTTGGGAAGAAGTAGCCCTCGAACCCGAGCTGTGCAGGCTGCGCGTCCGGTGCCTTGATGACCCCGAATGACGTGAAGGACCCATCCTGCGGCAGGAAGATCACCGGCCCGGAGTACGCGACGTGCCCGTCTCCGTCCCGCACCGTGATGACGGGCGCATACCCGTGCCCGACCAGGAAGACCGACGTTCCGCCGATCTGCAGTGGGTGGTTGACCTGGAGGTCGTAGGGATACGGCGCGGCGCCCGGGTGGTCGGTGACGGAGAGGGCGGCGTCGAAGGTGAGCGGTGTCCCGATCCCCGCCCCGGACGTGTCGTACGTGACGTGGAAGTGCCTGACGGTGAAGCTGAACGGCGTCAGACCGTCCGGGTTGAACCGCGCGCCTGGCGTGAAGTCGTCGTACTGCGTGAGCGTGTCGGAGAAGCCCTGCCCCGCGATGACCGCAACGCTGCCCTTGAACCCGAAGAGGCCGGTGACCGCGAAGCCCACGAGGACCACCAGCACCGCCACGTGGAAGACGAGGTTCCCCGCCTCACGCAGGTAGCCCTTCTCGGCGCTGACGACCGTGCCGCCGTCGGACGGGTACACCTCGACACGCCGCCGCTGGCCGCGCAGCAGCGTCCGCGCGCGCTCGACCTCCTCGTCGACGCCGGCATCGGTGGTCCAAGTGTCGTACGCCGACAGCCGGGCCAGGTTCCGCGGTGCCTTCGGCGGACGGGCTCTCGCCGAGCGGAGGTAGACCCGGAGCCGCGGGATGATGCAGCCGAGCAGCGAGACGAACAACAACAGGTAGATCGCACTGAACCACGTCGAGCTGTAGACGTTGAACATCCCGATGTGCCTGAAGAGTGGCGCGATCGCCGGATGACGTTGTTCGAACAGCAGGACGGCCGACGGGTCGACCCGGTCCTGCGGGATGAGCGAGCCGGGGATGGCGGCGATCGCGAGCAGGAAGAGCAGGATCAGGGCCGTGCGCATCGAGGTGAGCTGGCGCCAGGCCCACCGCAGGAACTCGAGGGGCCTGAGCGCCGGAGCCGAACCGTGCGGGGACGTCGAGGCGCCACCCGTGGCCGGGCCGGCAGCGGCCTGGTCGGCTGTTGCCTGCTCCGGCTGGTCCGCGGCCGGGACGACCTCCTGGTCAGACGGGTGGGGCAACCGGACCCACCTGTCCCTGCATCCAGGCGACCATGGAGTCCCAGGCGCCCGTCAGCAGCAGGATCCCTACGCCGACGAGCATGGCGCCGCCCAGCCTCATGACCCACATCTGGTGCCTCCGCACGAATGCAACGGCACCCAGCGTCTGCCGGAACGCGACGGCCGCGACCATGAACGGCACCCCTAGGCCCAGGCAGTAGACGAACGCCAGGAAGCTGCCGCGGCCGGCGTCGGCGCTGTTGGCGGAGAGCGTGAGCACGGCGGCCAGCGTAGGCCCGATGCATGGTGTCCAGCCGAGGCCGAAGAGCACCCCGAGCAGCGGCGCCGCACCGATTCCGACGAAAGGCATCCGGTGGACCCGGAGGTCTCGCTGCATCCAGGGCAGGACCCCCATGAAGACCAGGCCGAGCACGATCACCAGCACGCCGAGGATCTTCGCGACCGTCCGCTGGTACTCGATCAGGTAGTAGCCCAGCTGCCCGAAGGCTCCACCGATCGCCACGAACACCAAAGAGAAACCGATGACGAAGAGCAGGGAGCCGAGGAACATCCGGCCGCGAACTCCCCGCGAGCCCCCGGCCACGATGTCGGCGCCGGAGAGCCCGGTCATGTATGAGAGGTATCCCGGAAGCAGCGGAAGCACACACGGGGAGAAGAACGACACCGCGCCGGCGATCAAGGCCACCGGGATGGCGAGGGCCAGCGAGCCGCTGCTCGCCGTGTTGGCGAACCAGGAACCGATCGACTCGGTCGGCAGCCCGGGCACCGCCAGGTTCATCTCTCACGCTCCAACGGACGGATGATGTCCTTGAGCGTGGTCGAGGTGGTCGTGCCGTAGATGGAGGCGGCCACCCGGTGCCGCTTGTCCAGGATGATCGTCACCGGCTGAGCGGGCACCGGGACCACCTGTTGAAGCCGGAGCAGCAGGCTGCTGTCCTGGTCGAAGAAACTCGGGTAGGGGACGTGGTAGGTGCGGGTGAACGACTCGGCGCTGCTCTCGTCGTTGCGAATGTCGATCCCCATGAAGGCGACCTTCGGCAGGAGCTTCGCAGCCTCGACCAGACCCGGCGCCTCCGCCCGACAAGGGACGCACCAGGATGCCCAGACGTTCAGCACCACGACCCGGCCGGCGTCACTGCTCAGGTCGGCATGGCCACCGCCGACCAGCGCGCCGGACAGGTCTGGGGCGGCTTTTCGGTCGGCCGGCGCGATGATGTTGACCGCGCCCAGGACGAGGCCGTCCGAGTTCGAGCTGGCGCCCGACGTCGAGCAGCCGCTCACGGTGGCGGCGAGCAGGGCCGCGGCCACCAACGGAACGACGAGTCGCGCGCCCCACCCGCCCGGCGCGAGGGCCACGGGGCGTCGGACAGCGGCGGCGAAGCGGCGCACGAGCATCCGCTCAGGCCCCGGCCGCGGGCTTCTTCGAGACCCTCGCGGGCACCAGGTCGGCGGCCGGCTCCGAGTATGCGATGGCCGTCACGTCGGCGCCGGTGTACGTGATGCTGGTCAGGCTCGCGAGGCTGCACTGACGGCGGCGCGGGTCATGGAACAGCCGGCGGCCCTCGAGGTACGTCCGGACGATCCAGATCGGCAGCTGATGGGAGACGACCAGCGCCTCGTGGCCGGCTGCCGCCTCGCGGACGTCGTGCAGCGCGGCAACCATCCTGACGACGACGTCCTTGTACGGCTCCCCCCATGACGGCTGGAAGGGGTTGTAGAGGTACCTCCACGTGGAGGGCTTTCTCAGCGCGCCGTCGCCGATACCGAAGTGCTTGCCCTGGAACTTGTTGGTGGCCTCGACCAGCCGGTCGTCGAGCACCACGTCGAGCCCGAGGGCCGCCGCGGCGGGGGCGGCGGTCTCCTGGGCGCGCTCGAGCGGCGAGGACACCACGTGCGTGATGTCTCGTTCGGCGAGCGTCTTCGCGAGGCGCTGCGCCATCTCGTCACCGATCTTGCTGAGGTGGAAGCCCGGCAGCAGGCCATAGAGGACACCCGCTGGGTTCTCGACCTCGCCGTGCCGGAGCAGGTGCAGGACCGTGATGTCGGGGGAGCTCATGGCAGTCTCACTTTCGTCCCGCAGTCGCGTCACCAGGGTCGGGAGCAGCGGACGCCGCGGCGGCGGCAGCCGGCAGGGCGGCAGCGATCCGCTCGAGCGCCTCGTCGTCGTGGGTCGCGCTGACGAACCATGCCTCGTAGGCGCTCGGCGGAAGGTACACACCCCTCTCGAGCATGGCATGGAAGAACGCCCGGTGCCGGTGCAGCGCCTGGCGTACCGCATCGCCGAAGTCGTGGACGGCCGTCATCTCATCGGTGTCAACGAAGAAGACACTGAAGAGGTTGCCGGCAGCCTGCGTGACATGCGGGACGGACGCCTCACCCAGAGCCTGGTCCACGAGCTCCTTGACGCTCGCGGCGGCGGCATCGAGGCGGGCGTAGACCGCGTCCGTTGCCAGCCGCAGCGTGGTCAGGCCTGCGGTCGTCGCGATCGGGTTCCCTGACAAGGTGCCGGCCTGGTAGACCGGACCTGCCGGGGCCAGGCAGGACATCACGTCGCTGCGGCCGCCGAAGGCCGCGGCCGGGAATCCGCCGCCCATCACCTTGCCGAACGTCATCAGGTCCGGCACCCAGCCCTCCCGAGCGCCGTCGAGACCCCAGTGCCCGGACCTGTCGACCCGGAAGCCGGTCATCACCTCGTCGCTGATGAAGAGGGCGTCGTGCTCGCGGCAGACGGCGGCGAGCGCCGCGTTGAAGCCTGGCAGCGGCGGCACCACCCCCATGTTGCCGGGGGCTGCCTCCGTGACCAGGCACGCGATCCGGTCGCCATACTCCTCGAAGGTCTGCGTCACCGCCTCGATGTCGTTGTAGGCAAGCACGATCGTCGCCGCCGTGGAGGCGGCGGGGACGCCGGGCGTGCCAGGAATGGCGAAGGTGGCCATCCCCGAACCGGCTGAGGCGAGCAGCGAGTCGACGTGGCCGTGGTAGCAGCCGGCGAACTTGACGACCAGGTCCCGTCCCGTGAAACCGCGAGCCAGCCGGATCGCCGACATCGTGGCCTCGGTGCCGGACGAGACCAGCCGGACCATCTGGACGGGCGTCCGCGCGACGATCTCCTCCGCGAGCATCACCTCGGGCTCGGACGGCGTGCCGAACGACGTCCCCAGGCTCACCGCCCGCCGCACCGCCTCGACGACCTCCGGGTGGGCATGACCCAGGATCATCGGACCCCACGACCCCACCAGGTCGACGTACTCGAAACCGTCGACGTCGGTGAGGTAGGGGCCGCGACCGCTCGCCATGAACCGTGGCGTGCCGCCGACGGCACCGAAGGCCCGCACCGGGCTGTTGACCCCACCCGGCGTCACCGCGAGCGCCCGGTCGAACAGGGCTCTCGAGCAGACGGCTTCGGTCCGCAGCGCGGCCCGGGTGGTCATCGCATCTCCCGGAGCCAGTGGGCCGCTTCGGTGGCCCAGTAGGTGAGTACGATGTCGGCGCCGGCTCGCCGGATGGACGTCAGGGTTTCGAGAACTGCCAGCTTCCGGTCGAGGTACCCGGCGGCGGCAGCCGCCTCGACCATGGAGTACTCCCCGGACACGTTGTAGGCGGCCACCGGGACGTCGGAGGTGGCGGCCACGTCCGCCAGCACGTCGAGATAGCCGAGGGCCGGCTTGACCAGCACGATGTCGGCCCCCTCGGCGAGGTCGAGCGCCACCTCGCGAAGCGCCTCGCGCCGGTTGGCGGGATCCTGCTGGTAGGTCCGGCGGTCCCCTTGCAGGGTCGATCCGACGGCCTCGCGGAAAGGTCCGTAGAAGGACGAGGCGTACTTCGCGGAGTAGGCGAGGATCGCCACGTCGGGATGGCCGGCTGCGTCGAGTGCGGCCCGGATCGCCGCGACCTGGCCGTCCATCATCCCGCTCGGCCCGACCACCTGGACGCCGGCCTGCGCCTGCGCGACCGCCATCTCGGCGTACCGCAGCAGGGTGGCGTCGTTGTCGACCGTCCCGTCGGACGCCAGCACACCGCAATGACCGTGGTCGGTGAACTCGTCCAGGCACAGGTCCGCCATCAGCACCGTGGCGTCGCCCAGCTCGGCCGCCAGGTCGCGGACCGCCACGTTGAGCACCCCCTCCGGGTCCGTGCCGGCCGTCCCCACCGGATCCTTCTTCTCGTCGGACGGCACCCCGAAGAGCATCAGGCCGCCCACTCCCGCTTCGACCGCCTCCATGGCCGCCTTGCGCAGAGAGTCCCGGGTGTGCTGGACGACCCCCGGCATGCTCGAGATCGGCCGCGGGTCGGCGGTGCCCTCGGCGACGAAGAGCGGCAGCACGAGCTGGCGCGGCAGCACCGGCGTCTGCGCCACCAGGCGGCGCATCGCCGGACTCGTCCGCAGCCGTCGCGGTCGCACGATAGGTCCGGTCATGTCAGGAGGGGCGACGCCGACTGCTGGGGCGACGCTCGGACGGCTTCGTGACCGGCAGGCCGGCCTCAATCAGCGCCAGCCGCCGGCTCGCGCCGAAGTCGGCCAGCGCATCGGCCAGCATCTCGACAGACGGCTTCGGGGCGAGGACGTCGACCCGCAGGCCGTGCTCCTCGCACGTCTTCGCGGTGGCCGGCCCGATGGCGGCGATGACCGTCGAGGCGTGCGGCTTGCCGGCGATCCCGACCAGGTTGCGGACCGTCGACGACGACGTGAACACCACCGCGTCGAACTTCCCGCTCTTGATCGCGTCGCGGGTCGGCGCCGGCGGCGGGGCCGCCCGCACCGTGCGGTAGGCGGTGACGTCGTCCACCTCCCACCCGAGCTCGTGCAGGCCGGCGACCAGGTGCTCGGTCGCGATGTCTGCGCGGGGCAGGAAGACCCGGTTGATCGGGTCGAGGAGCTCGTCGTACGGCGGCCAGTCCTCGACCAGCCCGCGGGCGGACTGTTCCCCGGACGGGACCAGGTCGGCCTTGATCCCCCAGGTGGCGATCGCCTCCGCGGTCTTGTCGCCGACCGCAGCGACCTTCAGCCCGGAGAAGGCGCGGGCGTCGAGCCCGTACTCGTCGAACTTCTCACGGACGGCCTTGAGGGCATTGACCGACGTGAAAACGATCCACTCATAGCGGCCCTCGACGAGTCCGCGGATCGCCTTGTCCATCTGGAGCGGGTTGCGCGGCGGCTCGACGGAGATCGTCGGCACCTCTTCCGGAACCCCACCAAAGGAACGCAGCTTGGTCGACAAGGAGGCAGCCTGTTCACGAGTCCTCGGCACCAGGATCCGCCACCCGAACAGCGGCTTCGTCTCGAACCACGACAAGGCGTCGCGCATCGACACGACCTCTCCGATCACGGTCACGGCGGGCGCCTCGATGTGGGCCGCTCGTGCGTCGATGGCCACGTTCGCCAGCGTCGACACGACCGTGCGCTGCTCGGTCGTCGTGCCGACCGACGTGATGGAGACCGGGGTGTCGCTGTCGCGGCCGGCCTCCTGCAGCGCCTCGGCTGCGGCGGCGACCCCCTTGACCGGGGAGAGCAGCACGATCGTCTGGCTGTCCGCGTGGCGGGACCAGTCGATCTTGCTCTCCGCGGCGTTGAGGAGCGTGACCTCGCGTGCGGTGCGAGTCGTCAGCGGCACCCCGGCGTAGGCGGGCACCGCCGTCACCGAGCTGACGCCAGGGACGACCTCGAAGGAGACCAGGGCCTTGGCACACGCCGCCGCCTCTTCGGCACCGGTGGCATACATCCACGGGTCGCCGGAGATCAGACGTACGACGTTCTGCTGGCCCCTGGCGTGCCGTACGACGAGCTTGGCCCGCGAGGCGTGAGTCAGCGGCTGGCCGTCCTCGCCGTACCCGCCGTCAACGACCGTGACCTTGTCGAGCCGGTCGCCGAGCAGGCCCGACAGCAGCTCCACATGGTCCGGCGTCTCCGTGATCACGACGTCGGCGGCCCGGATCAGCTCGAGGGCGCGCAACGTCAGGAGTCCCGGGTCACCCGGTCCGGTGCCGACGAACGCGACCGAGCCGAGCGGGCGCGGCGCCGCCACTGTCTGGTCGGCGGATGCTGCGACCGAGCGGGCTCCTGGCGCGCGTGGGGGTGTCGAGCGGGCAGCTGCCCTGGTGGCTGTGGTCTTGGCCATCGTGTGATTCACCGTCTTGCTACTAGAGGGTCCAGTCGTGGAGTTCTTCGGGCTTGCGGGGTCTGGGCTTGATCGGCTCGAGGCCTTCCTCTCTGGGCTCACCCGACCGCCTCCCGGACCAGGTCGGCGGCACCGTCCGCGAGCATGTCACGGGCCAGCCGGCGGCCGAGTCCGTCGGCGGCGGCCGGCGGACCCGCGGCGGACAGCCGGACGAACGCGCTGCCGTCGAAGGCGGACACCACCGCCCGCAGCCACAGCTCGGGACCCTCGTCGCCGGCGGCAACGTCAGCAAGCGCGCCGACCGGGGCCGTGCAGCCTGCCTCGAGCTCGTTCAACAGGGCCCGTTCGGCGGTCACCGCGCAGCGGGTGTCGTCGTCGTCGAGCGCGCCAGCGATGTCGCTGCCAAGCTGCTCTGCCGTCGTCGACACCTCGACGGCGAGCGCCCCCTGGCCGGGTGCGGGCAGCATCTGGAGCGGGTCGAGGATCTCCGTGATCTCGTCCTGTCTGCCAAGCCTCACCAGGCCGGCCCGGGCCAGCACGACGGCGTCGACTCCCCCGTCGGCCACCATGCGGATGCGGGTGTCGACGTTGCCCCGGATCGCGACCACCTCGAGTCCGAGTCCGAGGGCGTGCAGCTGCGCGGCCCTCCTCGGTGAGCCGGTACCGACCTTGGCGCCGGGGGGCAGCTCGCCGAGGGTCAGTCCCGACCGCGCCACGAGCGCGTCCCGCGGATCCTCACGAGCCGGTACGGCGGCCACCCGCACACGTGGGTCGTCTGTCGTCGGAAGATCCTTGAGCGAATGGACGGCGACGTCCACCTCACCGTCCGCGAGGGCCTGTCGGACCGCGCCGACAAACACCCCCTGCCCGCCGATCTCGGTGAGCGCGGAACCGCTGTGATCACCGGCGGTGGTGACCGGGACCAGCTCGACGGTCACGCCCAGCCCGCTCTCGAGGCCTGCCGCGACCTGGCCGGCCTGCGCGAGAGCGAGGCGGCTGCCCCGGGTGCCGAGGCGAAGCGTCGTCATGCGTCCTCCTGCTTTCCGGTCACGGCATCGACAGCGGCCGGGTCGAGCGCGAACAGCTCCGCGAGTGCAGCCGCGTACGACGACTCAGGCACTCGACCGGCGAACCGCTTGACCCGGACGGTCGGCTCGTGCAGGAGCTTGTCCGCCTCGCGGTGCAGGGTCTGGGTGATCTCCTCGCGCTGGCGCTCGGTGAGCTCCGGCAGCCGGCCCCAGAGCCGCTCGAGCTCGGAGGAGATGACTCCGGTCGCCATGGCACGCAAGGCCACCACGGTCGGTGCGACCCGGTCCTGGTCGCGCGCCGAGGCGAACGCCACCACTTCCTCGGCGACGATGCGCTCGACGGCTGCGACCTCCTCCGCGACAGGTCCGTGGGACAGCGAGGCGGCGATCTCCGCGAGCCCGATGAGCGTGACACCGGGTACGCCCGCCGCGCCGAGGTCGACGTCATGCGGAAGCGCGATGTCGACGACGACCAAGGGGGTCCGTGTCGTGCGCAGCAGCATGGCGGCGGCGACCGTCTCGGCGTCGATCACCACCCCGGTCGCGCCCGTGCAGGAGATGACCAGGTCGGCGCCGGCGAGCTCGGCCGCGAGCTCGCCCAGGCCGCCTGCTCGGCCCTTGACGTTCGCGGCGACTCGGCTGGCGTTGTCGACGGTGCGGGAGAGGACCGCGATGTCCGCGACGCCGGCCCGCCGTACCGAGCCTGCCGCGAGGGACGCCACCGAGCCTGCGCCGACGACGCAGACGCGGGCCGCACCGAGGTCGCCGATGACGGCTGCCGCCTCCTCGAGGGCCACCGACACCAGGGACCTGCCCGCGGCGTCGATGCCGGTCTCTCGGTGCGCCCGCTTGCCCACCCGCAGCGCGTGCTGGAACAGCGCGTTCAGCCCGACACCGACGGTCGCCTCGTCCTGCGCGAGACGCAGGGCATCCCGCACCTGGCCGAGGATCTGACCCTCCCCGACGACCATCGACTCGAGGCCCGCCGCAACCGAGAAGAGGTGCGCGACGGCACCGGCGTCGTAGTGGACGTACAGCGACGCGACGATCTCCGCCGGGTCAGCCAGCCCGGCGCGCTCCACCAGCAGGGCCGTCAGGTCCTCCACGCTGCCGTGGAAGCGGTCGACCTTCGCGTAGATCTCGACCCGGTTGCACGTCGCCAGCACGACCACCTCGGAGACATGAGCGGTGTCGAGCGCTGCGGCCCGCAGCTTGCTCGCCTGGCCGCTGTCCAGCGCCACCCGCTCGAGCAGCTCCACGGGCGCGCTGCGGTGCGAGGCGCCCACGACGAGGATGCTCACAGCGCACCCGCCTTGAGCTCGAACGCGGCCGGCATCTCGCTGTCGGCGAGCATCGTGTTGGCCTTGCGCTGCTCGTGGTAGGCGAGGATCTGCAGCTCGATCGACAGGTCGACCTTGCGTACGTCGACCTGGTCCGGCACGGACAGCACGGTCGGGGCGAAGTTCAAGATGCTGCGCACGCCCGCTGCGACGAGCTTGTCGCACACGTCCTGGGCGTTTGCCTCGGGAGTGGCGATGACCCCGATGGTCACGTGATGCTCGTGGATGATGTCCTCGAGTTCGTCGATGGGCGAGATCTCGAGGTCACCGACCTTCTCGCCCACCCGGCTCGGGTCGCTGTCCACGAGCCCCGCGACCTGGAAGCCCCGGGTGCCGAACCCGGAGTAGTTGGCAAGCGCGTGCCCGAGGTTCCCGATGCCGACGATCACCACGGACCAGTCCTGGGTGAGGCCGATCTGCCGGGCGATCTGGTAGCGGAGGTAGTTGACGTCGTAACCCACGCCGCGGGTGCCGTACGTGCCCAGGTAGGAGAGATCCTTGCGGAGCTTGGCGGAGTTGACCCCGGCGGCGCTGGCCAGGTGCTCGCTGCTGACGGTCGCCACGTCCCGCTCGGCAAGCGCGGTGAGCGCCCGCAGGTACACCGGAAGCCTGGCAACGGTTGCCTCAGGGATGCTCCGGTCGGCACGGTCGTTGCCGACCCGGCCACCGGTACGGCTGCTTGCGGACGTCACGATGCTCCTGGCACACCGGACTAGGGGTGCTGCAGCCTTGCGGTCTCAGCTGACCGGTGCAAGGACCCACTCTAGGAGCTTGTGAACAGGAGAACAAAATCGTCAGGAGAGCGCGGCGCGCAGACGTTCGGGGTCGACTCGCCAGAAGTCGTGCTGGGTGCCGTCGACGAACGTGACGGGGATCTGGTCGCCGTACGTGGCCAGCAGATCCGGGTCGCTGGTGATGTCGACCTCCTCGAACGACTCCCCCAGGTCGGAGCACACCGACTCGATGACGACCCGCGCTTCCGCACAGAGATGGCAGCCGGGTTTCGAGAGCAGCCGGACCCGCTTCACGACGGGTCCGGCTCGCGACGGGCGCCGGCCAGCCGGAGCCTGCCCTTGGCGACCTTGCCGTTGGCAGCGTGCGGAAGCCTCTCGACGACCTCGATCCGCCAGGGCAGCTTGAACCTGGCCAACCGGTCGGCGCAGTGGGCGGCGACGGCTGTCTCGAGGCCGGCGACCGCTTCCGGCAGTGCGACGACATATGCGACAACGGCCTCACCGGTGGCCTCGTGCGGAACCCCGATCACCGCGCACTCCCGCACCCCCGCGACCTCCGCGATGACGTCCTCGATCTCTGACGGGTACACGTTGAACCCGGAGACGATGACGAGCTCCTTGACCCGGTCGACGATGAAGAGGTCGTCGTCAGCGTCGAGGAACCCGATGTCGCCCGTGTGCAGCCAGGCCCCGTCGCCGGGGGACTCCTCACCATCCGGCCAGTAACCGCTGAACAGGTTGCAGCCGCGCACCAAGATCTCACCGGCGTCGTCGCCCTGGACGTCCGCGCCGGCCTCGTCGACCACGCGGAGCGCGACGCCCGGCAGCGCACGTCCGACGCTGCCCGGCTTGTGGGTCGGCGTGCCGATCGTCGAGGTGACGGCAGGCCCGGCCTCCGTGAGGCCGTACCCCTGCTCGACCGTGACCCCGGTGCGCGCCTCGAACGCCCTGACCGTCTCCTCGGCCAGCGGGGCGGCCGCGCTGAGCAACAGCCCCACCGAAGCCAGCAGCTCCGGCGCGTCTGGGCGTTCGAGCCACGCCGCGATGACAGCCGGCGCGACCGGGACACAGCTGACCCGCTCGCGCCGGATCAGCTCGAGCATGGCATCGGCGGTGAGCCTGGTCCCGAGGACCAGCGTCGCACCGGTGAGCAGCACCTGCCCGAGTACGGCGTTGAGAGCGTAGGCGTGGCACATCGGCAGCACGCCCAGCACGATGTCGCTCTCCCGGACGGGCGGCGGGTCGGTGCCGGAGCTCTGCTGGATGTTCGCGAGCAGTGCCCGGTGGCTGAGCATCGCGGCCCGTGGGGTGCCACTGGTGCCCGAGGTGTAGACCAGCGCGGCCAGCAGCTCGGGGTCGAGCGGAGCCACCACCGGCGTCTCGTCGGGCGGTAGGTCGGCGTACCCGATCTCCCCCGGCCGCGGAGCCGACCCCACGACGACGACGAGGGGAGGCCAGGGTGAGGTGTAACCGACGTCTCCGCCTGGCGCCACATCGTCGGAGGCCGATACGGCAAGCCGCAGCGCATCGATGCAGCCAAGGTCGGCAAAGCAGACCCTGGCTCCGCAGTCGGCAAGGACGGGGCCTATCTCGCCGGGACGTGAGGTGGGGTTGACCGGTACGGCGACCAGCCCCCCGCGAAGCGTCGCGAGATAGCAGGTGATGAACTCGGCGCCGTCCGCGAGTGCGATGCCGACTCGGTGGCCGGCCACCAAGCCCAGCCCGGCGAGACCTCGGGCAACCCGTTCTACTCGGCGGTCGAGGTCGCTCCAGGTGAGCCTGGCGTCGCCGTCGATCAGTGCGACCCTTTCCGGGTGGCGGGCGGCCTGCCGCCGCAACAGTCCGGCTACGTTCATCGTCGACCCGCGCGCGTTGTTCGGCGCCTCGTCGGAGCTCCGCTCTTCGCTCCGCTGTTCGCTCCGCGGGTGCACACGGCCGAGTGTGGCACACGCCCCAGCCGAGACGGCGTGGCCCGGTTTGGCCGAGTCCTGCTCACGACCCGCCCGGCTAGGCTTGCCGGATGTCTCCAGCACCGCCGCCCTCGTTGCCGGGCCCTCCGCGCGGACGAGCACGAGCGGAGCGTCGCCGCGCCGAGAGACCGGCGAACCTTCGCTCGCGGTCGGTGCTGGCAGGCGAGGCCGCAGCCTCTGTCGGTGCGGCCGAGGACGCTCTGGTCACGCCCTCCGACCCGACCGCCGCGGCCTTCTTCGATGTCGACAACACGGTCATGCAGGGGGCGTCGATCTTCTACCTGATGCGGGGCCTGTACCGCCGGCGGTTCTTCACGACCCGTGACCTCGTCAGGGCTGCGTGGGGGCAGACGTACTTCCGCCTGGTGGGCGTCGAGAACCTCGACGCGCTGTCGAAGGCCCGCGAGTCCGCGCTCTCCTTCATCGCCGGGCACAGCGTCGAGGAGCTCGAGTCGCTCGGTGAGGAGATCTTCGACGAGGTGATGGCATCGAGGATCTGGCCGGGAACACGCGCCCTGGCCCAGCTCCACCTCGACCACGGCCAGCGGGTCTGGCTGGTCACCGCCGCACCGGTCGAGATCGCCACCATCATCGCGAACCGGCTCGGGCTCACCGGCGCCCTCGGCACCGTCGCCGAGCACGTCAACGGGGTGTACACCGGCCGTCTCGTCGGCGAGATGCTGCACGGCACCGCCAAGGCTGAGGCGGTCAAGGCGATAGCCGCCCGCGAGGGTCTCGACCTGGCCAGGTGCTCGGCCTACTCGGACTCGGCGAACGACCTCCCCATGCTTTCGCTGGTCGGGGACCCCTGCGCGATCAATCCGGACCGGAAGCTGCGAGATCACGCGCGAGGCGAGGGCTGGCGGGTGCGGGACTACCGAACCGGGCGCAAGGCAGCGCGGGCCAGCCTGGTCGGCGCCGCCGGGGCCGGGGCGGCCACGGGTGCGGTCGCGGCGGCGCTCGCGTTGCGCAGGAAGATCCGCTGACTCGACGTGGCATGACCGTCATCGTGACGAGGATGGTCGGACTGCCACGAACCCGACGCGAACAACGCCAACGGGCCGGCGACAGCGGCCAGCACGCCCACGACGAGGAGCGTCAGAGCCCGTCGCCAACCGCCCGGCACGACGGCCTCACTCGTCGGTCGGACCACCGTGAGTCGCAACGCGGGCACGAACCGGCCCAGGACGTGGAGCCCGGTCACCACGGCCCAGACCACGAAGAGTCCCTGGTGGACGGTGATCGCGTCAACACGCTGACCGAGCACGCTCACGACGCTCCTCCGGCTGGCGGCCGACCCCAGCACGATGAGGAGCAGCCCGGAGGCGAGCAGGGCCAGCGTGGAGGCGACAACGAGAGGTCCGAGCACCCTCAGGATGGTCGGCGGCGGACCGGCTTGGGCATACCCTGGGCTGCCTCGGTAGTAGCGCACGATGCGCCATCCCGTGGTGGCCGTCTTCAGGAGCGACGGCGGGACGAGCAGCACCCCGATCACGATGTGCCAGCTGATCAGGCCGTGGACGTCAAGCAGCGTGACGAGCTCCGCGAGCGAGAGGACCAACAACACGAGCCCCGTCCAGGCGGTGAGGCTGGCGTTGCCCGCCGGCCCGCCGGAGCCCGCGAGGACCGGGTCGGAACGTCGGGTCCGCCCGACCGCCTCGGAGACCGCGCCCGCCAGGCTGGACGGCAGGTCGAGGGGGCCTCTCATGTTTCGCGTGTGCAGGTCACCGGAACACGCCTCGACGTTGGGTGAGCAGAGAGTACAGGGTCTGCTGGATCGTCTCCCGGACCTGGTCGGTCACGTTGAACACGAGCATCGGGTCTTCACCCGCGCCGGCGCCGTACGAGTCGGTGCGAATCGGCTCACCGAACTCGATGAGCCATTTCGAGGGCAGCGGGACCAGGCCGAGCAGGCCGAACCAGGGGAAGAACGGCGTGATCGGAAGGTAGGGAAGGCCGAGGAGCCGCGCCAACGCGGGCACGTTGCCGATCATGGGGTAGATCTCCTCAGCGCCGACAATCGAGCACGGGATGATCGGCACCCCAACCCGCAACGCGGCCGAGACGAACCCGCCGCGGCCGAAACGCTGAAGCTTGTAACGCTCCGTGAACGGCTTGCCGACGCCCTTGAAGCCCTCCGGCCAGACCCCTACCAGGTCGCCACGGGCCAGCATCCGCTCAGCGTCCTCGTTGTTGGCGAGTGTCGCCCCACCCTTGCGGGCAAGCTCTCCGAGGAACGGCGTCTTGAGGACCAGGTCGGCGGCGAGCATGCGCAGCGAGCGGTTGGCCCGGTCGTGCAGGACGAGCGCGGTCATCAGGCCGTCGATGGGCAGCGTCCCGGAGTGGTTGGAGACCACGAGCGCACCACCGTCGACCGGGACGTTCTCGATCCCGCGGACGTCGATGCGAAACCACTTCTCGGCGAGCGGCCGGAGGACCGGCAGGATGAGACGCTCCGTTACCTGGGCGTCGAACCCGAAGTCGTCGACGTCGTAGTCACCCGTCAAGCGGTGCCGCAGAAAGGCGAGCAGCTCTGCGACCCGACGCTCCAGGTCGCTCCCCCCGACTGGCTCTCCCCGAAGCGGTGCCGGGCCTGCGCCGCCCGGTGCGAAGGTGTCCTCCGGTACAGGCGTGTCCTCTGGTGCACGCGTGGCTTCCGGTTCCAGGGGCGCATCCCACGAAGAGGTGGCCCGCGACGGGGCCGCATCGTCGGGGAAGAAGCCGCCAGCCTGGGCAGCCGGGTCCGGTGGCGGCGGCGTTGTGCGCCTGCCGCGCCCGGTCGGCCGCGGAGGCTTGTCGGCCCGGCCCTCCGCAGGCGCCAGGGCGCGCGCGGCGGCACTCGGCGACGTACGCGAACCACGACCAGGCCTGGCCTTGCCTCCGATCGGGATGATCTCAGCGTCGGGCATGTGACACCACCTGCGAGACGGCCTCCTGTGCCTGCCGCTCCCACTGCTCGAGCCGGGCCGAGTTGACGACCCCTGGACGTACGCGCCTGGCGAACGCCGTGAAGGCGTCGGCGGTGCTGAACCGCGGTTCGAACCCGAAGGTCGTGCGCAGCTGCCGCGTGTCGATCCCGCGTCCGTAGGTGAGGAAGCTCACCTGCTCGGCGGACATCTCGGCGCCGCGCAGCTGGGGAAGCGCCGAACCCAGGGCAGAGAGCAGGGCAGGCGGCAGCGGCAGCTCCGGGCGGCCGGCCCGGCGGACCGCCTGCGAGAGCATCAGCACCCCGTCACCGGCCACGTTGAAAGTCCCGTCCACCCCGGAGACCGCGGCGCGTTCGAGGGCGGCGAGGGCGTCCTCCTCGTGGCAGAACTGAAGCCGGGCGTCGTACCCGAGCACGGTGGGGACGACGGGCAGCGAGAAGTAGCGGGTCAGCGACGTCTCGATCTGCGGGCCCATCAGGTTGGCGCAGCGCAGCATCGTGACGGTCACGTCGGGTCGGCGGCGGGCGAACCCCCGCACGTAGCCCTCGACCTCGACGGAGTCCTTGCCGAAGCCCGAGCGCGGGGTGCGCTTCGGCGCCATGTCCTCGGTGAACATCGCGGGATCGTTCGGGGACGCACCGTACACGTGCGCGGACGACTTCACGACGAGGCGTTTCACGCCGGATGCGCGCTGGCAGGCGGCGAGGAGCTGCATGGTGCCGATGACGTTGATCTCCTTCATCAACGTACGGCCGCCCGCACCGAGAGGAGTCGCGATCACGCCGAGATGGACGACGGTGTCGACATCCTCCGCGGCCATGACCTTCGCGATCACCGGGTTGCGGATGTCGGCCCGCACGAAGCGCACATCGCCGAGGTCGTGCCGCGGTGGTACGACGTCAACCCCGATGACACGGTCGACGGCTGGGTGACCGGCGAGCCGGCGGGCATACCTGCCGCCGAGATCGCGGCAGACGCCGGTGACCAGGAGAACGCGACCCATGGGCGATCCCGTACTTGTTACTTACCTGCGCGACGGCGCTGGATACGGGTCCTCTTCAGCAGCTTGCGGTGCTTCTTCTTCGCCATCCGCTTCTTGCGCTTCTTGATGACTGAGCCCACGGTCTACCTTTCGGGGGTGGTTCTCGACCCCCACGTCGGGCGGTCAGGAGTATGTCGGTGACGGCTGTCACGACCAACCGCTCGCCGCACGACTCGGCCAGCCTAGCGGGCCACTCCCGGTGCACCGAACTCAACCGGTTGGCTCATCCTGCTTGGAAGTACGACTTGCGCAGGTACTCGTTCACCGCGTCCTCGGGCACGCGGAAGGACCTGCCCACCCTGGCGGCCGGCAGGTCGCCGGCATGCACCAGACGGTAGACAGTCATCTTGGACACACGCATCGCCGCCGCGACCTCAGCGACAGTCAAGAAATTGACCTCGGAGAGGCTGTCCCCGGCAGAAGCACGAGCCATAGCAGAACCAACTCCCGACACGACCGCACCCTGGCTTCCCCGCCAGGGATGATTGCGGTCGCGCTAAGCGTGAGAGTAGTGGCAAGTGGGGCCGATGGGGAAGTCGAAGGGCCACAATGTCCCTCATAGAGGCATAATGTACCCTTTTCTGATAGTGTGCCCGGTGTTCGCGGCCACATGCGCGGTCAGTACGAGATGTCGATCCCGTGGTAGGGGAAGACCTCGCGGCGGGTCTCCGCCACGCAGCGGTCCAGCCACGAGTCGGGGTTGTAACCGGTCGACCAGTCGTCGTACCTGGGGACGGTACCGTCGCCGAGGGTGCCGGGAGCGCGGTGTCCGCCGGAGACCTCGGCGACGTAGCCCAGCCAGTCCGCCGGCACGGGCGTGGAGGTCTCCAGCGGTCGGCCCGCGACGACGGCCAACAGGTGGGTCCAGCTCCGTGGTACGACGTCGAAGACCGCATAGCCGCCCCCTCCGGTCGCCACCCACCGCCCACCGCAGACCTCGTGCGCGAGGTCGTGCAGCGCCAGGTGCGCTGCCCGCTGGGCGTCGACGCTCACCATCAGATGCGTGAGTGGGTCGTCCATATGGGAGTCGCAGCCGTGCTGGCTCACCAAGATGTCGGGCTCGAACGCCCGCACCAGGTCGGGCACGACAGCGTGAAAGGCCCGCAGCCAGCCAGCGTCACCCGTGCCCGGCGGGAGCGGGACGTTCGCGGCACTACCGAGGGCGCCCGGCCCGCCGGTCTCACTCGAGTAGCCGGAGCCGGGGAAGAGGGTGCGCGGCGACTCGTGCAGGCTGATCGTGAGGACACGCGGGTCGTCGTAGAAGGCCGCCTGGACGCCGTCGCCGTGATGCGCGTCGATGTCGACGTACGCGATCCGTTCGGCGCCGTTCCCGAGCAGCCACGCGATCGCGATCGCCGGGTCGTTGTAGATGCAGAACCCGCTGGCCGCGTCGGCCATCGCGTGGTGGAGCCCACCGCTGATGTTGACCGCATGCAACGAGTCTCCGCGCCAGACCCGGCGGGCCGCCTCCAGCGTGGCGCCCACGATGTGCGCCGACGCGTCGTGCATCCCCTCGAACACGGGGTCGTCCTCCGTGCCGAGACCGTGCTCGAGGTCACGCCCGGTCGGGTCGTCGCTGAGCCGCTTGACCGCCTCGATGTAGTGCGGGCCGTGCACGAGGCCGATCTCGTCGTCTGTCGCGGACGGCCCGGCGACGAGTCCGGCGGTCTGGCCGTCGAGCACACCCAGCGAACGCGCCAGCCGCATCGTCAGATCCACCCTGATCGGCGCCAAGGGGTGGCCGCGCCCGAAGTTGTAGCGGATCAGCGAGTCGTCGTACACGACCGTTGCGAGACCACCCATGGCCGGACCCTTCCGCTCGGAGTGTGCTATCCCTTCGTGACGAGGGATCTCACGAAGAAGGCGAGGTTCGACGGCTTCTCTGCGAGGCGGCGCATCAGGTAGCCGTACCACTCGTCCCCGTAGGGGGTGTAGACACGCACCTTCTCACCGGCCGCGGTGAGCCGTTTCTGCTCGTCGGGCCGGATCCCGAAGAGCATCTGGTACTCGTAGCTCCCCTTGACCCTGCCGTTGGCCTCGACGAGGCGGCCGGCGAGCTGGATCAGCTTCGGGTCGTGCGTGGCTACCATCGGGTACCCAGCGCCCGCCATCAGGGCCTTCAGGCACCGGACGTATGAAAGCCGCACCTCGGTCCGTCCCTGGAAGGCCACCGACTCGGGCTCCTTGTAGGCACCCTTGCAGAGCCGCACCCGCGAGCCCTCGTACGACAGGTCCTTGCAGTCCTGCTCGGTACGGCGAAGGTAGGCCTGGACGACCGCACCCGTGGCGGGGAAGTCCTGCCGCACCTCGTGCAGGATGCGCAGCGTGGAGTCCGTCGTGGTGTGGTCCTCCATGTCGAGGGTGACCGTGGTGCCGGCGTTGCTGGCCGCCTGGCAGATCCGCCGGGCGTTGTCGAGCGCCACCCGCTCGCCGTCGCCGGGAAGCGCCTGGCCGACGGCGGACAGCTTGACGGACACCTCAACCTCGGGCGTCAGACCGGCAGCCGAGAGGTTCTTGACGAGCAGCAGGTACGCGTCGACGGTGGACGCCGCCTGGGCGGCCTCGACCGTGTCCTCGCCGAGGTAGTCCAGGCTCACCAGGAGGCCGTCGTCGACGAGTCGGCGGCTTGTCGTCACTGCGTCCTCGACATGCTCGCCTGCCACGAACCGCGACACGATTCCGCTCGAGATCGGCAGCGTGCTCGCCAGGTTCTTGAGGCGGTCGCTCTGCGACAGCATGAGTAGGGAACGACGAAGCACGGCTCCTCCTTGGCCTGGCCTGAGGAAGGCTCCAGGGCGGTCCAAGGGTACGCCGCCCCGCGCCGGCTCGAAACCGCTGCGGAGCGGGCTCCCACTAGGATCGACGCGGGTCGTCTCCGTCCACTGGTCGCCGGACCGAGCCGCCGGACGCTGCACACACGATGGCCGACCACGCGAAGGATGGCGATGAGCTACTACGTCAACGCCGAGCTTGTCGCCAACGTGTTGAAGGTGGTCGCCAAGAACGGCGACTCGGTGTCTCCCGACGACACGCTGGTGATCCTCGAGTCGATGAAGATGGAGATCCCCGTGCCAGCGGAGGTGTCGGGCACGATCGTCGAGCTGAGTGTGCGCGAGGGCCAGGTGGTGACCGAGGGCGACCAGATCGCGGAGATCGACGAGGAGTGACGCACCCGCCCGGGCCGGTGCTGCTAGGCGCCGCCAGGCCCGTCGTACGACGCGGGAGGCCGGCGTGGTCCGTCGTACGACGGCTCAGCTGGGCCGTCGACCGCGGTCGCCAGGTAGAGCCGGGTGAACGCGAGAGACTCTGCGAGATCCACCTGCCGTGCCGCCCGGTTGGCCGCACGGTGGGTGTTGATCTCGACCACGACGTTCCCCCCGAACCCTCGCCGGGCGAGCAGCTCGAGGAACTCAGCGCACGGCTGGTTGCCGCGCCCCGGCACCAGATGCTCGTCCTTCGCCGATCCCGAGCCGTCGGTCATATGGACGTGGTGCAGCCGTGGGCCCAGGTCGAGCGCCATCTGGATCGGGTCACTACCTGACGTGGAGGTGTGGGAGAGGTCCAGGGTCGTGTGGGCGTAGTCCTGCTCAACCGGGTTCCACCCCGGCAGGTAGGCCTGCAGCTCGCGGCGCGATGCCCGCCAGGGGAACATGTTCTCGACCGCGAACGCGACGCCGGTCTCGTCCTCGAGGTCGGCGATCCCGTCGACGAACCCACGGACGTAGTCGCGTTGCCAGCGGAAGGGCGGGTGGACGACCACGGTCGCGGCGCTGAGCGCCAGGGCCGTCTCGGCACTGCGTCGCAGCTTCCCCCACGGGTCCGAGCCCCACACCCGCTGGGTGATGAGCAGACAGGGTGCGTGGATGGCGCAAACCGGGACGCCGTGGCGCTCGCTGAGCCGCCGGAGAGTGGCCACGTCCTGGCTGACCGGGTCGATGCCGACCATCACCTCCACCGCGTCGTACCCGAGGACGCTTGCGTACTCGAAGGTGCTGGCGGATGACTCGGGGTACACCGACGCCGAGGACAGCCCGACCAGCGCGGACGGCACCTGCAGGGGGTCCGCCCCCAACCCGTCGTCGGTCGCGCTCACGCCTCCAGCCTAAACGCGGAGAAACGCCTGCCGGGTCAGCCGTCGGAGAGGGTGTCGAGCGACTGCAGGATCACGCCTTCCCGGAGCGCCCACGGGCAGATCTCCAGCTCCTCGATGCCGAAGATGTCCATCACCGCCTCCGCGACCACGCCACCGGCGAGCAGCTGGTGCGCTCGTCCCTGCGAGACACCCGGGAGCTTGGTGAGCTCGCCCCGCGTCAGCTTCGCGATTATCGGAAGCTGCTCGGCGAGGTCTGACCGGGCAAGCGTCCGACGTACGAAGGCTCCCTCGGACGAGGGCGGCGCGCCACACACCCTGGCCAGCGACCGGAACGTCTTCGAGGTGGCGACCGCGTGGTCCTCCGACCCCGCCCGTAGGACCGCTCCCGCTGCCTTGGCGATCTGGGCCCGGACATACTTGCGCAGGTCGCGATAGTCGGACTCACGCGGTCTGTCGCCCGGCAGCCACTCCCGGGTGAGGCGCCCGGCGCCCAGCTCGAACGACAGCGTCACGTCCGGCAGCTCGTCAGCACCGGTCGCGATCTCCAGCGACCCGCCCCCGATGTCGAAGACGGCAAGCCGGCCCGACGACCAGCCGAACCAGCGCCGTACCGCGAGGAAGGTCAGCATCGCCTCTTCCTCGCCCGTGAGCACCTTCAGGTCCACGCCCGTCGTCTCGCGTACGAGCTTCAGCACCTCGTCGGTGTTGGTCGCCTCGCGGATGGCCGATGTTGCGAAGGCGGTCACCGTCTCGCACCCCCGGTCCTCCGCCTCGACGAGTGCGGCCGCGATGAAGGACACCAGCGCATCGACTCCGGTCTGCGACAGCGCGCCCTCAGCCGTGAGGTGCTCCGCGAGCCTCAGCTCACGCTTGACGGACAGCGCAGGCAACGGTGCGGCACCCCGGTGGGCGTCGACGACCAGCAGGTGTGCCGTGTTCGAGCCCACGTCGAGGACTGCTTCCCGCATGGCCCGAGGCTACCGTCCGGCAGTCATCTCGCGGATGCCACGCCGCCCGGACCGCGCGCCTGGGCCGACTACAGTGAGCGCGTGCCCGAAGTCTCGCTCGACTTTCCCCGCGCCTGGGTCGAGTTCCAGGACCCTGCCGACGGCGAGCAGCGCCTTCGCTGTGACCTCACCTGGCTGTGCTCACGCTGGTCGTGCATCTTCGGTGCCGGGTGCCCCGGGATCTACGCCGAGCGGCCGGACGACGGCTGCTGCACCCTGGGTGCCCACTTCTCAGACGCGGACGACGAGGAGCGGGTCGCCACCTTCGTGAAGGTCCTCACCCCGGACGACTGGCAGTTCCACCAGGTGGGTCACCGCGGCAAGCGTTGGGTGGAGACCGACGAGGAGGGCGACCGCAAGACGGCTGTCCACGAAGGCGCCTGCATCTTTCTCAACCGGCCGGGGTTCCAGGGTGGAAGCGGTTGCGCGTTGCACAGCTGGGCGCTGCGAAACGACCGGCACCCGCTCGAGACGAAACCCGACGTCTGCTGGCAGCTGCCGGTGCGCCGGCTCTTCCGCGACGTCGAGCTCACCGACGGAACCAGCTACACCGAGGTGACGATCACCGAGTACGACAGGCGCGGCTGGGGACCGGGCGGCCACGACTTCGACTGGTACTGCTCGGGCAACAGCGAGGCCCATCAGGCCGCCGAGCCGGTCTACCTGTCCTACCAGCCCGAGCTCGTCGAGCTGATCGGCAGGCAGGCCTACGACGTACTGGCCGAACACTGCCGAAACCACCTGGCGGCGACCCGGTCCCTGACCCTGCATCCGGCGGACCCGGTGGGTGGTCCCCCCGGGACCCGTCGCGCGGGAGAGACAGCCAGTCCGATCGCCGGCTGACCCCGAGTGCCGACGGCGCAGACCTGATCGCAACAATGAGACCCATGCACCTCGACCACCTCTCGTACGCAGCAGGGCCGGACGGGCTGACGAGGACTACTGAGCGTCTGTCCGAGCTCCTCGGCGAGAAGTTCGTGAACGGCGGGATCCACCCGCGCTTCGGGACGACCAACATGATCATGCCCCTCAACAACATGCACTACCTCGAGGTCGTGGAGGTGCTCGACCACCCGGCCTCCGACAAGGCGGCCTTCGGCCAGGCCGTGCGTGCACGTTCGGAGGCGGGCGGCGGCTGGCTGGGGTGGGCCGTTCGGGTGGACGATCTCGCCGCAGTCGAGAAACGCCTTGACCGCAAGGCGGTTCAGGGTAACCGGCACCGACCGGACGGGGTGGAGCTGCGCTGGAAGCAGATCGGGCTCCGGAGTCTGCAGACCGATCCGCAGCTGCCGTTCTTCGTGCACTGGGAGGTGCCCGACGAGCTGCACCCATCGCGTGGCGCGACCGGTGACGTCACCCTCGAGAGGATGGAGATCGCCGGCGACCCCGCTCGGGTCGCGAGCTGGCTCGACACGCCTGCCGACTACTCGGTCGGTGACTACCAGGTGGAGTGGGTGGAAGCAGCGCGTCCGGGGCTGGTCGCGGCGACCTTCGCGACGCCCGACGGCCTGGTTCGGATCTGAGCCTCCGCGACCTCGAACTGCGGGCCCTTGGCTCGGGGTGCCCTGACGCGCCCGACCTCGAAGTGTCGGAGGTCGTGTCTAGCGTCCTTCTCATGGCAGGTACGGCGACGACCAGGAGACCCGTATCGACGTTTCGCTGCAGCCAGTGCGGCTGGGTGAGCGTCAAGTGGGTGGGCAGGTGCGGCGAGTGCCAGTCCTGGGGGACTGTCGCAGAGTCCGGCGGCACGCCGGTCACGGGCTGCCGTCCGGGGCCGGTGAGCGCGCCGGCCCTCCCGATCTCCCAGGTTGCCGCCGAGCCGAACGCCAGCCGGTCCACCGGTGTCGGCGAGCTCGACCGCGTGCTCGGCGGCGGGATCGTCGCCGGCAGTGTGTTGTTGCTCGCCGGCGAGCCCGGCGTCGGCAAGTCGACGCTGCTGCTCGAGGTGGCGGCAAGGGCGGCGCGCGCGGGGGCGCGCACCCTCTACGTCACCGGCGAGGAGTCGGCCGCCCAGGTGAGGCTGCGAGCGGAGCGCACCGGCGCCCTGGAGGACAACCTGCTGCTCGCAGCGGAGGTCGACCTGTCGGCGGTGCTCGGCCACATCGAGGAGGTGCAGCCCGAGCTCCTGGTGGTCGACTCGGTGCAGACCATCGGCTGTGCAGACATCGACTCGACACCGGGCGGTGTCACCCAGCTGCGCACGGTGACCTCGGCGCTGGTGCGGGTCGCCAAGCAGCTCGCCATGCCCACCCTGCTCGTCGGTCACGTCACCAAGGACGGCTCGGTGGCCGGTCCCCGCTCGCTCGAGCATCTGGTCGACGTGGTCCTTCAGTTCGAGGGCGAGCGCAGCTCCCGGCTACGGGTGGTGCGTGCGGTCAAGAACCGCTTCGGACCCGTGGACGAGATCGGTTGCTTCGACATCAGCGAGGACGGCATCGTCGAGGTCGCCGACGCGACGGGCCTGTTCATCTCGCGCTGTCCCGAGCCGATGGCGGGCACCTGTGTCACCGTCACCCTTGAAGGGCGTCGTCCGCTGCTGGCGGAGGTGCAGGCTCTCGTCACGCTCAGCGCAACGCCTCAGCCCAGGCGGTCTGTCAGCGGCCTCGACTCGTCGCGACTCGCCATGCTGCTCGCCGTGCTCCAGCGCCACGTCGGCATGCGCTGCCCGTCGCAGGACATCTACGCCGCGACCGTCGGCGGGGCAGCTCTGCACGCACCCGCCGCCGATCTCGCCATCGCGCTCGCCCTGGTCAGCGCTGATGTCGGCATCCCGCTCCCTCAGCAGCTGGTGGCGATCGGCGAAGTCGGACTGGCCGGCGAGCTGCGCCGGGTGCCGGGCATGAACCAGCGACTCGCTGAGGCGGCCCGGCTCGGTTTCGGCTACGCCATCGTGCCCTCCGACCGCGGACCGGTGCCCGGGCCGGTCCCACACGTCGACGGCCTCACCGTCCTGGAGTGTCCGGACATCGGCTCCGCCGTACGCGCGCTGCACCTGCGTGCCGAACCGGCCGCTGGCCAGGCACGACTCGGCCTGCATGCGGTCTCGGATGGGTAGGCTGCTGGCCGATCCGCCTAGACTGGTCGAGAACCACTGATTGGGCACTTGGGGCCTACGGGAGGCAGAAGTGGCGAGCGGTGACAAGGTGGCCGACCTCGGTCCGATGCGGGAGACGCTGGCGGCCGTGGCCCCCGGCACCGAGCTTCGCGAGGGGCTGGAGCGGGTGCTGCGTGGGCGGACGGGCGCGCTCGTCGTCCTCGGCAACGACAAGACCGTCGAGTCGATCTGCACCGGCGGTTTCCTGCTCGACGTCGATTTCAGCGCAACCGGTTTCCGTGAGCTGGCGAAGATGGACGGCGCGATCATCTGCGACCGCGACGCCGCCCGGATCCTCCGCGCCGGCGTGCACCTGATGCCTGACGCATCGCTCCCCACGAACGAGGCGGGCACCCGGCACCGGACCGCTGACCGCGTCGCCCGGCAGACTGGGCTCCCCGTCATCTCGGTGTCGCAGTCGATGCACATCATCGCCTTGTACGTCGGATCGGAGCGCTACGTCCTCGAGAACGCCGGCGCGATCCTGGCCCGCGCGAACCAGGCGCTCGCCGCCCTGGAGCGATACAAGCATCGCCTCGACGAGGTCGCCGGCACCCTGTCCGCCCTGGAGATCGAAGACCTGGTCACCGTGCGGGATGTGGCTTCCGTCGGTCAGCGGCTCGAGATGGTGCTGCGAATCGCCAAGGAGATCGAGGACTACGTGCTCGAGCTTGGCACCGACGGCCGGCTGCTCAGCCTGCAGCTCGACGAGCTCGTCGCGGGGGTCGAGGACGACCGGGAGCAGGTCATCCGCGACTACCTGCCCGGCGGCCGCCGGGTGCGAACCACTGACGAGGCGCTCGCCGACATCCAGGCGCTCACCTCCTTGGAGCTGCTGGAGCTCAGCGCGATCTCGCGGGCCCTCAGCCTCGGCGGTGCGGAGAGCCTCGACAACGCCGTCAGCCCGCGCGGCTACCGGCTGCTGGCCAAGGTGCCCCGGCTGCCGAACGCCGTCGTCGAGCGCCTCGTGGAACACTTCGGCCACCTGCAGAAGCTGCTGGCCGCCAGCATCGACGACCTGCAAGCCGTCGAGGGAGTCGGCGACACGCGGGCCCGTTCTGTTCGGGAGGGCCTGTCCCGGCTGGCCGAGTCCAGCATCCTCGAACGCTACGTCTGACCCCCACCGTTCAGCCGTCGCAAAATTGCCCTTGAGCCGTCAGAAAGTTGCCGTCGAGCCGTCGCAAAGTCTGCCGCTCAGCCTGAAGAGTGCCCTCCCGCGCAGGAACTTGACGAGTCGGCCTGGACATTGTGAGGGACTTTCCGACGGTCGACCACAATTTTGTGACGGTTCGAACCCAATTTTGTGACGGCTCGAACCCAATTTTGCGACGGGTCAACCGTGGGGGGTGACCTCGAAGTAGGCCTTCTGGGGCTCACCGCCGATGAGGGCCGCCTCGGCCCAGTAGCCACCGGGCTGCGCCACAGGTCCGCCCGCGCTGCAGGCATCGGGGCTCAACCGGCCGTCCCAGTCGTAGGAGTACACGGTCATCGGCGTCGGGCGCACCACGACGCTCTTGGCGGCGAGCCCGTCGGGGCAGCTGGTGCTCTGCCAGATCGTGGCCGGCCCTGATGTGATCCTGAGCTCGAGCACCTTCGGCGTGATGCCGAGCGAACACGTCGAACCGTCGGTCGTCGACATCGCGAGCCGGACCCTTGTGCCGGCCCCTTCGGGGCGGCTCTTGACGGCAACCGCGAGCCTGATCTTGGCAGCGTCACAAGGGCCGGTCGGGCGAGTCCGCCCAGGCTTGCCCGTGGGGCGGCTGGGTGGTGGCGACACGTGGCCCGGCGTCTTCCCGCCCGGGTGGTGCGTGGCGCCGCCCGTCGAGGCGGGCACGGTCGGGTGCCCGATCGTGGTCGGGGGCGGGTGGGATCCGGTCGTCGTACGACCCTGTCCGGGAGAGGCGGCCGCCGGGGAGGATCCGTTTCCGCCGGGCATCAGCCACCACAGGAATGCCAGTACGACAACGGCGACGGCCATCAGGAGGAGCCGCCTTGTCCAGTACACGCGAGGTGGCAGCGGACCCCGTGGGCGGATCACCGTGCTCACACGACCACGCTAACGCTGCCGGCCCAGGATCCGTGGCATCATCGCCTCGACATGCCCGAGTCCCCCGCCCACGAGCCGCTGCTGCACTGGTACGCCGTCCATGCGCGCGACCTGCCCTGGCGACGCCCCGAAACCCCGGCGTGGGGCGTGCTGGTGAGCGAGGTGATGCTTCAGCAGACCCCGGTGGCCCGGGTGCTGCCCGTGTACGGCGAGTGGCTCCGACGATGGCCGACCCCTTCGGCGCTGGCCGAGGAACGCCCGGGCGAGGCGGTCCGGCTGTGGGGTCGTCTCGGCTACCCACGCCGCGCCCTGCGGCTGCACCAGGCGGCGACCGTGATCGACGACCGCCATGGCGGCGAGGTGCCCCGCTCATACGGCGAGCTGCGCGCGCTCCCGGGGATCGGCGACTACACCGCCGCGGCCGTGAGCGCTTTCGCCTTCCGTCAGCGCGAGGTCGTCCTCGACACGAACATCCGGCGGGTGGTCGGCAGGCTCGCAGGCGGTACAGCCCTTCCGCCCGCGGCGGTGACCCGGCAGGAGCGCACGATCGCCACGGATCTGCTGCCTGACGAGCCGGGCCGGGCCGCGACCTGGAACGTGGCCCTGATGGAGCTCGGCGCCCTGGTGTGCACGGCGCGCGAGCCCCGGTGCGGGAGCTGTCCCGTCGCAGGGCTGTGCGCCTGGCGAGCCGCCGGCTGTCCAGATCCGGACCGGGTCCCGAGGCGGCCGCAGACGTACGCCGGTACCGACCGCCAGTGTCGCGGCCGGATCCTCGCCGTGCTGCGCGACGCCCTCGGCCCGGTCAGCCTGGACGACGTCCGAGCCGCCTGGGATGCCCCCACCCAACGCGAACGAGCGCTCGCCTCCCTGCTCGACGATGGTCTCGTCGTGCGGGTTGGCGAGGGCTCGCTCGGTCTGCCTTAGGCGCCGGTGCCGGCCCCCGGTGCCACTTCCTCGACTTCGGGCAGGTCCGGCAGCTCCGACTTCGGGGTACCGACGAACGAGAAGTGGTTCTCGCTGTCGGTCGTGTCGACGTCGACGAGCACGATCTGGCCTGGTCCGACCTCGCCGTACAGCATCTTCTCGGCGAGGACGTCCTCGAGGTCGCGCTGGACGGTACGGCGCAGCGGCCGCGCACCGAGCACGGGGTCGAACCCGCGGGTGGCGAGCAGCTCCTTGGCCGCCTGGGTCAGCTCGAGCCCCATGTCGCGGTCCTTGAGACGGATCTCGACGGAGTCGATCATGTAGTCGACCATCGCGATGATCTCGTCCTGGGTGAGCGGCGGGAACACGATGATCTCGTCGACACGGTTGAGGAACTCCGGGCGGAAGTGCTGCTTGAGCTCCTCCGACACCTTGCTCTTCATCCGCTCGTACGACCCGCTCACGTCACCCGACTGGTGGAAGCCGAGGTTGACGCTGCCCTTGGAGATGTCGCGGGTCCCGAGGTTGGTGGTCATGATGATCACGGTGTTCTTGAAGTCGACGACCCGGCCCTGGGAGTCTGTCAGCCGGCCTTCCTCGAGGATCTGCAACAGCGAGTTGAAGATGTCGGGGTGGGCCTTCTCGACCTCGTCGAAGAGCACGACCGAGAACGGCTTGCGCCGCACCTTCTCGGTGAGCTGCCCGCCCTCCTCGTAACCCACATAGCCCGGAGGGGAGCCGAAGAGCCGCGAGATCGTGTGCTTCTCCGAGAACTCGCTCATGTCGAGCTGGATCAGCGAGTCCTCGTCGCCGAACAGGAACTCGGCCAGCGTCTTGGACAGCCAGGTCTTGCCGACGCCTGACGGCCCGGCGAAGATGAACGACCCACCGGGCCGCTTCGGGTCCTTCAGACCGGCCCGGGTACGACGGATCGCGCGCGACAGCGCCTTCACCGCGGCATCCTGGCCGATGACGCGCTTGTGCAGCTCGTCCTCCATCCGGAGCAGTCGCCCGGACTCCTCCTCGGTCAGCTTCACGATCGGGATGCCGGTCGCGGTGGCGAGGACCTCCGCGATGAGCTCCTCGTCGACCTCGGCGACGACGTCCATGTCGCCGGCCTTCCACTGCTTCTCCCGCTCGGCCTTGGCCGCGATTAGCATCTTCTCGCCGTCGCGCAGCGAGGCAGCCACCTCGAAGTCCTGAGCGTCGATCGCGCCCTCCTTCTTGCGGCGTACCTCGGCGATCTTCTCGTCGAACTCGCGCAGGTCCGGCGGCGCGGTCATCCGGCGAATCCGCAGTCGCGCCCCCGCCTCGTCGACCAGGTCGATCGCCTTGTCCGGCAGGAACCGGTCGGAGATGTAGCGGTCGGCGAGGGTGGCCGCGGCGACCAGGGCAGCATCGGTGATCGTCACCCGGTGGTGGGCCTCGTAGCGGTCGCGCAGGCCCTTCAGCATCTCGATCGTGTGGGCGATCGACGGCTCGGCGACCTGGATCGGCTGGAACCGCCGCTCCAGGGCCGCGTCCTTCTCGAGGTGCTTGCGGTACTCGTCGAGCGTCGTGGCGCCGATCGTCTGCAGCTCCCCGCGGGCCAGCATCGGCTTGAGGATGCTGGCTGCGTCGATGGCACCTTCGGCCGCGCCGGCGCCGACGAGCGTGTGCAGCTCGTCGATGAACAGCACGATGTCGCCGCGGGTGCGGATCTCCTTGAGGACCTTCTTCAGGCGTTCCTCGAAGTCGCCGCGGTAGCGCGACCCGGCGACCAGGGCGCCGAGGTCGAGGGTGTAGATCTGCTTGTCCTTGAGCGTCTCCGGGACGTCGCCTCTGACGATGTTCTGGGCCAGACCCCCGACGATCGACGTCTTGCCGACACCGGGTTCACCGATGAGGACAGGGTTGTTCTTGGTACGGCGCGACAGGATCTGCATGACCCGCTCGACCTCTTTGGTACGCCCGATGACAGGGTCCAGCTTCCCCTCCCGGGCCGCCTGGGTCAGGTTCATCCCGAACTGGTCGAGCACGAGGGACGAGGAGGGTGCACCCTCCGCCGGGGCGCCGGCCGAGGCGGTCTCCTTGCCCTGGTAGCCGCTCAGCAGCTGGATCACCTGCTGACGAACGCGGTTGAGGTCGGCGCCAAGCTTGACCAGGACCTGGGCAGCGACGCCTTCACCTTCGCGGATCAGGCCGAGCAGGATGTGCTCGGTGCCGATGTAGTTGTGTCCGAGCTGAAGGGCCTCGCGCAGGCTGAGCTCGAGCACCTTCTTGGCGCGCGGCGTGAACGGGATGTGGCCGCTGGGGGCCTGCTGTCCCTGGCCGATCGTCTCCTCGACCTGGGCCCGGACGGCTTCCAGGGAGATGTTGAGGCTCTCGAGGGCCTTGGCGGCGACGCCTTCCCCCTCGTGGATGAGGCCCAGAAGGATGTGCTCAGTCCCGATGTAGTTGTGGCTGAGCATTCTGGCTTCTTCTTGGGCGAGCACGACGACCCGCCGGGCACGGTCAGTAAATCTCTCGAACATCTGGCTCATCGCTCCCTCGGTTACGCGTCTCTCACCATCCATGCTAGTCGGACCCCCCGACCAACCACGCCACGCGTGGTCCACACGGTGAAGTCACAACGCCCGACCCGTCCCCGGTGTTCCCAGGTAGGCGTTACGCCGTGAGCGAACGGCGCTCCCCCGACCCGGCTGCGGACGCCCGCCCTGACCGGGCACGAACTGGCACGGCGAGGTGAGCCGCTCCAGGTCGTGCCCGGTCAGTACATCTCGTTACATCTAGTTGGAGCTCTCGTACGCCGCTCTGATGTCTGCGGAGATACGGCCACGGTCGGAGACCTGGTACCCGTTGCTGCGGGCCCAGTCCCGAACCTGCGCTGTCGAGGGGCCGGCACTGCCACGGCGGGAGGCACGCCGGTTACGGGCAGAAGTCCGCCGGGCCGCACCGACGTATTTCGCCAGCGAATCACGAAGTTTTGCCGCGTTCTTGGCCGATAGGTCGATCTCGTAACCGATCCCGTCGAGCCCGAAGAGCAAAGTCTCTGTTGCCTCGCCACCATCGATGTCGTCTTCAAGTACGATTTGGACGCGCTGAGCCATGAATCAGGCCTTTCGTTAGTGGGATTCCCCTATATACGGTAGCACTCGCCCCGAACGCCCGCAGATGGCGCTGTTGCTGATGGTGTCTACTCTGGGCGCAACAGCGGAAAGAGGAATGTCTCCCGGATTCCCACCCCGGTCAAAAGCATCATCAGTCGATCAATGCCCATGCCCATGCCGCCGGCCGGTGGCATGCCGAACTCCAACGCCCGAAGGAAGTCCTCGTCCAGGTCCATCGCCTCGGGGTTGCCGAGGGCGGCTTGCCGCGACTGCTCGGTAAGACGCTCGCGTTGAATGACGGGGTCATTCATCTCCGAATAGGCAGTGGCCAGCTCGACGCCATTGACGACCAGGTCAAAGGCCTCGCCCACTCCCGGATCACTACGGTGCTGCTTGGCTAGCGGCTTGACGTCGATCGGATAGTCCCGGACGAACGTGGGCGCAAGTAGCGTGTGCTCCACGAGCTTTTCGTAGATCTCCAAGACGATGTCACCGGCACCCCATTGCGGCTGTATTTCAACATGGTGTCTTTTTGCCAGCTCGCGGGCCGCTTCGGTGGTCGTGGCGGGCGTCACGAGTTCGCCGACCACCTCGGATACCAGCTCGTGGAGCGTCGCGCGGCGCCAGCTACCGGCGAGATCAACTGTCGAACCGTCCCTGGCGGTTATCAGCGTGGACCCGACTGCCGTGGCCGCCGCCACCACCAGCTCCTGGACCAGCGTCGCCATCGAGTTGTAGTCCCCGTAGGCCTGGTACGCCTCGAGCATCGAGAACTCGGCGGCATGCGTCGAGTCGATCCCCTCGTTGCGGAACGTCCGGCCGATCTCGTAGACCCTCTCGACGCCGCCGACAAGCGCCTTCTTGAGGTCGAGCTCGAGCGCGATCCGAAGCAGCATCTCCTGGTCGAACGTGTTCAGATGCGTTCGAAAGGGCCGGGCAGCGGCGCCGCCGTTCGTGAGCTGCAGCACCGGTGTCTCCACCTCGACGAAGCCGTTCGCGTCGAGTGAGGCCCGCAGGGACCGGAGGACAGCGGCTCGCTTGCGCACCATCGCCCGCTGCTCGGACCGGACGATCATGTCGACGTACCGCATCCGGACCCGCGCCTCGTCCGAAAGCGGTCGGTGCTCGTTCGGGAGGGGTCGGAGGGTCTTCGCGGCCATCTGCCACGAGGTGGCCCGGATCGAGAGCTCCCCCCGCCGGCTGGTCACCACCTCCCCCCGCACGGCGATGTGGTCGCCGATGTCGACCAGCGCCTTGAAGTCGGCCAGCGACTGCTCGCCGACATCAGCGAGGGAGAGCATGACCTGCAGCTCGGTGCCGTCGCCTTCTCGCAGCCTGGCAAAGCAGAGCTTCCCGGTGTTGCGTAGGAAGATCACGCGTCCGGCGACCGCAACCTCGACCCCGGTGCGGTGGTCTGGTCCCATCTCCTCGGGATCGAACGTCGCGACGACCTCGCCGAGCGTGTGCGTGCGGTCGACGATGATCGGGTACGGCGCCACGCCGGCCGCGAGAAGCCGGGCCCTCTTGTCCCGCCGTACCCTCATCTGCTCCGACAGCTCGCCAGACGTGTCGGGCGGAGGCGCGGCCCCTGGGTCGTCGGACATGCGCGTCAGGCTACGGCATCGGCTCGCCTGATCCACAGCGGTTTGGAACCCTCAGATGTTGCGCTCGAACACGAGGCGCAAGCCCTGCAGGGTAAGGTCCGGCTCGTAGCGGGTGATCGTCTCGCACTCGTCGAGAACCGCTGGGGCAAGGACGCCGGTGGCGATGACGGTGAGCCCGGACAGCGGCACGTCGAGCTCATCGGCGATCCGCCGGACGATGCCGTCGACCTGTCCCGCGCAGCCGTAGACGGCGCCCGACTGCAGCGCTTCCACGGTGTTCTTCGCGATCACGGTGCGAGGGGTGACCAGCTCCACCTGGCGGAGCTGGGCTCCGTGCTGACCCAGGGCCGCCACGGAGATCTCGAGACCGGGCGCGATCACGCCTCCGACGTACTGCCCGGCCGGGCTGACCACATCGAACGTGGTGGCGGTGCCCAGGTCGACGACGACGGTCGGGGCGCCGACGAGCTCGAGCGCTGCCACGGCATTCGCGATCCGGTCGGTGCCGACCTCGCGGGGGTTGTCCATCAGCACCGGCAGTCCGGTGCGGACCCCGGGGCCGAGCACCACTCCTGGCAGCCCGCGGAAGGTGTCCTCGAGGAGGGAGCGCAAGGCGTGCAGAACCGCGGGCACCGTGGAGCAGATGCACACGCCGTCAATCGTGTCGACGTCGGCCCGCTCGAGAAGCCCGGTGAGGAGCAGCCTCCATTCATCGGAGGTACGCCGACCCTCGGTGGACAACAGCCAGGTGTGTGAGAGCGTGATGGCGTCGAAGAGTCCGACGCTCGTGTGGGTGTTGCCCAGGTCGATACAGAGCAAGCGCGTCATGTCGTCCTCAGACTCCTTGTTGCATTGCCGTCTCGGCGTCACCGCCGAGGACGACGGCCATGTTGTCGATCAGCCGGGTGGGTCCGACGCGGGCCGCGACGAGCAGCCGGGCGTCTCCCTTCGCCGGTGCCGGACCAAGGTCGGCAGCACGCAGCTCGAGGTAGTCGGTCTGCATCCCCGGCGCGTCGTCGAGCACCACCCGAGCCGCGGAGAGGACCGCCGCGGCACCGGCCGGTGCGCGCTGCCGGCCGGCCCGCAGGGCTCGGCTCAGGGCGAGAGCAGCCGGGCGTTCCTCGTCGCTGAGGTACCTGTTGCGCGAGCTGAGTGCCAGTCCGTCATCGTCGCGAACCGTCTCCACGCCGAGGATGTCCACAGGAAGGAAGAGGTCCGAGACGCACTGGCGCACCAGCACGAGCTGCTGGTAGTCCTTGGTGCCGAAGACCGCCACGTCCGGGCCGACGAGCCCGAACAGCTTGACGACGACGGTCAGGACTCCCTGGAAGTGACCGGGCCGGCTCACCCCCTCTAGCTCGGTCGCCAGCGCCCCTGGCTCGATCGTCACCCGGGGATCCCCGCCCGGGTAGACCGTCTCGAAATCCGGCATGAACACCACGTCGACATCGTGCTCGGCGCAGCGGGCCAGGTCCTGGTCGACGGTTCTCGGGTACGACGCCAGATCCTCGCCTCGACCGAACTGCAACGGGTTCACGAAGATGGAGACGACAACGGCGTCCGCCACGTCTCGGGCCGCGTCGATGAGCGCCTCGTGACCGGCGTGCAAGGCGCCCATGGTGGGCACCAGCGCCACCCGTCCCGGCTGACGGCGCAGCTCGACCAGGCCGGCCTCGAGCTCAGCCTTGGTGGAGACAACCCTCACGCAATGGTCCCGGCAAGGGCGTCGTTGAGGATCTCCACGAGAGCGGCCGCGCGGCGCGGCTCGAGCCTCCCGTCGGCGACTGCGTGGTTGGCTGTGGCGCGGGCCAGGACGACGTACGACTCCAGCGTCTCGCGCGACGAGGCGGACAGGGTGTGCAGGTGGGCGGCGACGGTCTTGAGGTCACCCCGGACGATCGGGCCGGTGAGGGCCGCGTCGCCGTACGCAAGGGCGTTCTCGAGAGCAGCCGTCAACAGCGGGCGCAGGACCGCCGAGGGGTCGTCGGCCCCGGCCTGCCTGAGCAGCTGCATGACTTCGGTGACCAGGGTGACGAGGTGGTTGGCCCCATGGGCGAGCGCCGTGTGGTAGAGCGCCCGGTCACTCTCGGCGATCCACATCAGGTGGCCCGAGATGTCCCGCACGACCTGCTCCGCTACTGGCCGCTCCGCCTCGTCGCAGGTGACCCCGAACACGCACTCGCGCAAGCGGTCGACGTCGAGATCTGTTCCGGTGAACGTCATCGCCGGGTGCATCGCGACGGCGTGGGCGCCGATCGCGACGGCGGGGGCGAGGATCTCGACACCGTGCAGCCCGCTGGTGTGGACCAGGTACTGGCCGCGCCGCACGGCCCCGGAGGCGACGAGCATCCGCACCACGTTGTCGAGGGCGTCGTCCGGGACGGTGAGAAGGAGCAGGTCACAAGCCCTGGACACGGCAGTCGGCTTGTCGACGCGAACTCCCGGCAGGAGCGTCTCGATCCTGGTCCGCGATGCTGCCGACTCCCCGGCGGCCGCGACCACCTGGTACCCGGATGAACGCAGGGTTGCTGCCAGCACCGCGCCCACGCGGCCGGCGCCGATCACTCCCACAGAGAGCAGACGGGTGTCCACAGATGTCGCCTTTCCCGTTCCAGTCCCTGCAAGGGGATCCAGACGTTCGTGCGAAGAGCTTGCCCCGACTGTTTGGGGTACCTCCAGCATACCGGCGCCGGCCGGGCCCGCAGCACGTCGCTCGGGGTGACCTCCCTCACCCCGGCGGACCCTCGAAGGCCGCGTTTGCCTGGCGCGCCAGCCGTTGAGGGCCGCATTTGCCTGGCAAGCCACGCAGGTGCACCGTTTGCCCAGCCGGCCAGCCTCCGAGGCCCGGTGTTGCCTCGCGCCAGCCTTTGAGGGCCGCGGTTGCCTAGCGCCCCAGCCTTTGAGGGCCGCATTTGCCTGGCAAGCCAGGCAAGCGCACCGTTTGCCACCCAGGCCTGCCTGGCAAAGGGTGTCTCCGCCTGGCTTGCCAGGCAAACCCGGGGTACGGAGGTTGGGGCAAGGCGGGAGGTTGGGGCAAGGCGGGAGGCTGGCCGTGGCGAGTCGGAGGCTGCCCACCGCGCCTTTGGGTGGTGCACCACCCAAGTACGCCTCAAGCCACCCAGATCTGGGTGGCTTGAGGGCAATCTGAGTGGTGCACCACCCAAACAGAACCGCACCCGTGACCGGCCTGAGGGCAATCTGCGTGGTGCACCACTCAAACAGAACCGCACCCGTCGCCGGCTTGAGGGCAATCTGAGTGGTACACCACCCAAACGGCAACCCCCCTACACGCGGCTGGCTCATACGGCACCCGCACCCGTGGCTGGCTCAAACAGCACCGGCACCCGCGGGCCTGGGCTTGTCAGGCCAGCCAGCTGGTCGTCGTACGCAGAGCGTCCTCGAGCTCGGCCAGCTGCTCGGCCACCCGGTACGGCGCCGTACCGCCGCGCCCGTCGCGGGAGGCGATGGAGCCCTCCACGGTGAGCACCCGTCTGACGTCCGGCGTCAGATGCGGCGAGATTCGGGCCAGCTCGTCGTCCTGGAGCGCCTCGAGCCCGATCCCGAGATCCTCGCAGCGCCGTACGCAGGCTCCGGCGAGCTCATGCGCCTCGCTGAACGCAACGCCCTGCCGGACGAGCCATTCGGCCATGTCCGTGGCCAGCGAGAAGCCGTCCCCGGCGAGCTCGGCAAGCCGCGCGCGGTCGAACGTCAACGTCCGCACCAGGCCCGTCATGGCCGGGAGGAGCACCTCGAGGCTCCGGACCGAGTCGAAGACCGCTTCCTTGTCCTCCTGCAGGTCGCGGTCGTACGCGAGCGGCAGGCCTTTCAGCGTCGCCAGCAGGCCAGCCAGGTTGCCGATCAACCGCCCGGACTTCCCGCGGGCGAGCTCGGCGATGTCGGGGTTCTTCTTCTGGGGCATGATGCTCGACCCGGTCGCGTAGGCGTCGTCGAGCGCGACGAAGCCGAACTCGCGCGTCGACCAGATGATGACGTCTTCGGCAAGCCGCGAGAGGTCCACCCCGACCTGGGCCGCCACGTAGGCGAACTCGGCGACGAGGTCGCGTGAGGCTGTCGCGTCGATGCTGTTGGGCGCCGAGTCGAGGAATTCGAGGTCAGTTGCCACTCGCCGGGGGTCGAGGCCGAGGGAGGACCCGGCGAGGGCCCCCGACCCGTAGGGAGAGGCCACCGCGACCCGGGCGTCCCAGTCCCGCAGCCGGTCGATGTCGCGCACCAGCGGCCAGGCGTGCGCGAGCAGGTGGTGCGCGAGAAGGACCGGCTGGGCGGCCTGCATGTGGGTCCGGCCCGGCATGGCCGCGCCGGCCTGGGCGTCCGCCTGCACGGCCAAGGTCCCGGCCAGGTCACGTACGAGCCCGGCGATGGTTCGGGCGTGGTCACGCAGGTAGAGCAGTCCGAGGGTCGCGATCTGGTCGTTGCGGGAGCGGCCCGCGCGCAGCCGGCCGCCGGTCGCAGGCCCGACGATGGACACCAGGCCACGCTCCAGCGCCGTGTGGACGTCCTCGTCTGCGGGCTCGGGCCGGAACTGCCCATCCGCGATCCGGCGCTCGAGCTCGTCGAGACCGCACTGCAGCTCTTCCGCGGCGTGGTCGTCGAGCAGGCCGACCCGCGCCAGCTCTCGGGCATGGGCCCGCGATCCGGCGATGTCGTACGGCGCCAGCTCCCAGTCGAACTGGGTTGATCTGGACAGCTCGACGAGCTCCGGGGACGGGTCGGCACGGAAGCGACCGCGCCACAGCCTGGTGGGCTCGGCGTCCGGCGTCACCTGCCTGCTGCCTCGCCGGCAGTCTGGTCGCGCCGGGCCGCGATCCGGCTGGGCAGCCCCCAGAGCTCGACGAACCCCTTGGCGAGCGACTGGTCGAAAGAGTCACCCTCGTCGTACGTCGCGAGGTTGAAGTCGTACAGGCTGGTGGGGCTCCGGCGCCCCGTCGGCACCGCGCGACCCGCGTGCAGGGTCATCCGGATCTCACCGGTGACACCGGCCTGCGATGACGCGATGAAGGCGTCGAGGCTGCGCTTCAAGGGCGAGAACCACAGGCCGTCGTACACGAGCTCAGCCCATCGCTGGTCGACGGTCCGCTTGAACCGGGCCAGGTCCCGCTCGACCGTCACCGACTCCAGCTCCTGATGCGCGGTGATGAGCGCGATGGCCCCCGGCGCCTCGTAGACCTCGCGGCTCTTGATCCCGACTAGCCGGTCCTCGACGACGTCGAGCCGGCCGACGCCCTGGCCACCCGCCCGCGCGTTGAGCTGCTGGATCGCCTCGAGAACCGAGACGGGCAAGCCGTCGATCGCCACCGGCACGCCGTCGACGAAGGAAACGACGACTTCGTCGGGTTCCCTGGCCACGCCCGGGTCCGCGGTGTACGAGTACACGTCCTCCACCGGGGCGTTCCAGATGTCCTCGAGGAAGCCGGTCTCGACCGCGCGACCCCAGACGTTCTGGTCGATCGAGTACGGCGACTGCTTGGTCACGTCGATCGGGAGGTCGTTGTCGACGGCGTACTCGATCGCCTTCTCCCTGGTCCACGCGTAGTCGCGGACCGGGGCGATGACGTCGATGTCCGGCGCGAGCGAGCTCACCCCGACCTCGAACCGGACCTGGTCGTTGCCCTTGCCCGTACAGCCGTGGCTCACCGTCGACGCCCCGAACGTGCGGGCCGCAGCCACCAGGTGCTTGGCGATCAACGGGCGGGAGAGCGCCGAGACGAGTGGGTAACGGTCCATGTAGAGCACGTTGGCGCGCAGCGCCGGCAGGCAGTAGCTCTCGGCGAACTCGTCCTTCGCGTCGACCACGACCGCCTCGACGGCGCCGCAGCTGAGGGCCCGCTCCCGCACGGTGTTCATGTCCTCGCCGCCCTGGCCGACATCGACGGCCACGGCGACGACCTCCGATCCGGTCTCCTTGCCGAGCCACCCGATGGCGACCGAGGTGTCGAGCCCCCCGGAGTACGCCAGCACGATCCGGTCGTTCGATCCGGGCCTGTCAGTCGCGATGGTCACGTCCGCTCCTTGTCATCTGCGTCATCTGCGTCATCTGCTGGTTCGCCGCTCCGGGCGAGGGCGAGAAGCTCTCCGGCCAGCGCGTCGCCGCCGGCCGGGTCCTTGGTGATCACCAGCACGCTGTCGTCGCCCGCGATGGTGCCGAGGACGCTGGAAAGGCCCGCCTTGTCGAGGGCCGACGCGAGGAACTGCGCCGCCCCCGGAGGCGTCCGCAGCACCACGAGGTTCGCCGACGACTCGGCGCTCACGAGCAGCTCCGCGCAGAGCCGGGCCAGCCGGTGCGCCGAGGCCGGCGTCTGCGCGGCCGCGCGCGGCGTCCGGTCGCCACCCTCACCCGGTACGGCGTACACGAGTGCCCCGCCCGCCCCTCTGACCCGGACCGCGTCCAGCTCGACCAGGTCGCGCGAAAGGGTTGCCTGGGTGACGGCGACGCCGTCGTTGGACAACAGCTCGGCCAGGTCGGTCTGGGAGCGCACCGGATGCCTCCCGAGCAGGTCGACGATCCGCTGCTGCCGGGCCGCCTTGGTGGCGAGTGTGCTCACGGTCGCTCGTCCGGGCTTCTGACCGACAGCCCTTGCCAGGCCGCAGCCAGCCGTTCCCGGGCGTCCGCGATCTCCGCCGGCCCGATCACGAGAGGCGGCGCGAGACGTACGGCGTCCGGCTGGACGTCGTTGACGATGACCCCGTGGTCAAGCCCCGCAGCGGCTGCAGCGGAGGCCACCGGCTCGTCAAGCGCCGCCGCCAGCAGCAGGCCTTTGCCGCGCACCCCGGTGACGCCGGGGAGGCCCGAGAGCAGCGCGGCCAGCTCCTCGCCGCTCGACTTGGCGCGGTCCAGCAGACCCTCGGACCCGATCACGTTGAGCACGGTCAGCGCCACGGCCGCCGCCAAGGGGTTTCCGCCGAATGTCGTCCCGTGCTGTCCGGGGCCGAACGACCGAGTGGTGCCCCCGAGGGCCACACAGGCGCCGATCGGGAAACCCGCGCCGAGGCCCTTGGCCATGGTCACGATGTCGGGACGGACCCCCTCGTGCTGGAACGCGAACCACGCGCCGGTGCGTCCGACGCCGGTCTGGATCTCGTCGAGCCAGAGCAGGGCACCGTTCTCGTCGGCGATCTGCCGCGCCTGTTGCAGGTACCCGGTGGGCGGGACCACCACGCCCGCCTCGCCCTGGATCGGCTCGAGCAGGATCGCAGCCGTCTGGCCGTCCACCGCTTCCCGAAGCGCGTCCGGGTCGCCGTACGGGACGAAGCAGACGCCAGGCACAAGCGGAAGGAAGGGCTCCCGGTACGCCGCCTTCGACGTCAGGCTGAGCGCACCCATGGTGCGACCGTGGAACCCCCCAACGGCTGCCACGACGGTGGTCCGGCCGGTGAGCCGGGTGAGCTTCAGGCCGGCCTCGTTCGCCTCGGCGCCGGAGTTCGTGAGGAACACCCTTCCCTCGCCGCAGGCCAGGATCTCCAGCAGGCGTTCCGCCAAGGCGATCTGGGGCGGTGTCGCGAAGAAGTTGGACACGTGCCCGAGCGTGTTGGCCTGCCTGGTGAGCGTCTCCACGACGGCCGGATGAGCATGCCCCAGGACGTTGACAGCGAGCCCGCCGAGCAGGTCGAGGTAGCTCCGCCCTCTGTCGTCGACCACATAGCAGCCTTGGCCGCTGACGAGCACGCGACGCGGCGTGCCGAAGGCGTTCATCATGGACGCGCCGTACCGTCCGGCGAAGTCACTCACGGGCACACCATCGTTCCGATGCCCTGGTCGGTGAGCAGCTCGAGCAGCAAGGAGTGCGGGATCCGGCCGTCGATGACGCTCGCGTTCGGGACGCCGTTCTCGACGGCCCGCAGGCAGGCGCCCATCTTGGGGATCATCCCGGCGCTCAACGTCGGCAGGATCGACGCCAACTGGCCGGCGTCGATGCTCGTGACAATGTCGAGGTTGTCGGGGTAGTCGCGGTAGAGCCCGGCCACGTTGGTCAGAACGACGAGCTTCTCGGCGCCGAGCGCGGTCGCCAGCACAGCGGCAGCGGTGTCCGCGTTGACGTTGTGCACCAGGCCGTTGCCGTCAGGTGCGACCGTGGCGACCACGGGGATGCGGCCCGCCTCGATCAGGTCCAGGACCGCCTCCGGTCGCACGCTCACGACATCGCCGACCAGCCCGATGTCATGGGACATCCCGTCGACGACGGCCGTGGTGCGCTCGACGGTGAAGAGGCCGGCGTCCTCGCCGGACAGGCCCACCGCGAAAGGCCCGTGCTGGTTCAGCGCGCCGACGAGCTCGCGGCCCACCTGGCCGACAAGCACCATCCGGACGACGGCCATGGCCTCCGGGCTGGTGACCCGCAGCCCACCGGTGAAGGTGGACGTGATGCCGAGCCGGTCGAGCATGCTGCTGATCTGCGGGCCTCCCCCGTGTACGACAACCACGCGGACGCCCGCGTAGCGCAGGAACACGATGTCTTGGGCGAAGGCGCTGCGCAGGGTGTCGTCGACCATGACGTTGCCGCCGTACTTGACGACGACGGTCTTGCCGTGGAACCGGGCCATCCAGGGCAGGGCCTCTGCCAGCGTCTCCGCCTTCTCGAGCGCCGCCCCGAGGGCCACGTCGGCTGCTACCGCCGGGTGGGTCATGTCGAGTACGCCGAGTTCTCGTACACGTACGCGTCGGTCAGGTCGTTCGTCCAGACGGTTGCCTGGGCCACCCCGACCTTGAGGTCGATCGTCACCTCGACCTCGCGCGGGCCGAGGTCGACGAGGTCGGGCGGCTCGCCCGGCGCGCTCGCCCGGCAGACCCAGACGCCGTTGAGCGCCACGTCGAGGTCCAGCGGGTCGAACGCCGCCGCGGTGGTGCCGACCGAGGCAAGGACCCGTCCCCAGTTCGGGTCCTTGCCGAAGATCGCGCACTTGAACAAGGCGCTCCGCGCGACGGCCCGGCCGACCTCGACGGCGTCGCTCTCGTCGGCGGCGCCGCGGACGGTGATCGCGATGTCGTGCTCGGCGCCCTCGGCGTCATGCAGCAACTGCTGGGCGAGGTCGTGGCAGACCTCCCGGACGGCGTCGCGGAACTCCGCCTCATCCGGCTCGACTCCCGAAGCGCCGCTCGCCAGCAGGAGGACCGTGTCGTTGGTGGACATGCATCCGTCGGAGTCGAGCCGGTCGAACGTGACGCGGGTGGCCGCCCGGAGCGCCCGGTCGGCGGTGGCGGCGTCGACATGGGCGTCGGTGGTGAGGTAGACGAGCATCGTCGCCAAGGCGGGCGCGAGCATCCCGGCCCCTTTGGCCATGCCCCCGACCGTGTAGCCGGCGCGCGCGACTGTTGCCTCCTTGGCGACCGTGTCCGTGGTGCGGATGGCCTCGACCGCGGCGTGGCCGCCGGTAACGCTGAGGTCGCCGTACGCCAGGTCACACCCGGCGAGCAGGCGGTCCTTCGGGTTGAGCAGGCCGATCAGGCCGGTGGAGCAGACGGCGACGTCTCCGGCCCCGATGCCGAGCAGCGACGCCACCCGCTCGGCGGTCGCATGCACGTTGGCGAAGCCGTCAGGGCCGGTGTAGCAGTTCGCGCCACCGGAGTTCGAGATGACGGCGCGGACGACGCCGTCGGAGACGACCTGCCGGCTCCAGGCCACCGGGTGCGCCCGGCAGCGGTTCGTGGTGAAGACGGCGGCGCCGACCGCCAGCGGCCCGTCGTTGACCAGCAGAGCCATGTCCGGGCGCCGACTCGGCTTCAACCCGATGGACACCCCGCTGGCGCGGAAACCCTGCGCAGCAGTGACGCTCATGGCGCGACTCCGATCGCGGACAGCCCCGCGCCTTCGGGCAGACCGAGTGCGAGGTTCATCGACTGGATCGCATTCCCGGCGGTGCCCTTGGTCAGGTTGTCGATCGCGCATACGGACACGACGCGGTGCGCGTGTGGGTCGAGGACGACCTGGACGAGTGCGGCGTTCGATCCGGCAACCGCCTGCGACTGCGGCCACCTGCCGGTCGGGAGCAGGTACCAGAACGGTTCCTCCGCGGTTGCCTTCTCATAGGCGGCCCGCAGGTCGTCTGCGGTGACGCCGTCGACGGCGACGCCCGTACACGTGGCGACGATGCCGCGCGACATCGGGACCAGGACGGGCGTGAAGGACACCGTGACGTTGTCTGCGCCGGCCAACCTGAGGCTCTGCTCGATCTCGGGGGTATGACGGTGGGTGCCGCCGACGCCGTACACCGTCGTGGAGCCCATCACCTCGGAGCCCAGCAGGTGGGGTTTAGGCACCCTGCCCGCGCCGGAGGTGCCGGTGGCGGCCACGATGACGACGTCGTCCGTCTCGACCAGGCCCTGTGCGACGACTGGGGCCATGGCCAGCGTCACGGCCGTTGGGAAGCATCCCGGTACCGCGATCCGGGTTGCGCCGGCGAGCGCCCCGCGCTGGCCCGCGAGCTCGGGGAGCCCGTAGGTCCAGGAGTCCGCATGCGGCGTGCCATAGAACCGCTCCCAGTCCGCTGCGTCGACGAGCCGGTGGTCTGCCCCGCAGTCGACGACCACCACGGCCTCGTCCAGGCTCGTGGCCAGGGCCGCCGAGCGGCCGTGCGGGAGAGCGAGAAAGACGGCGTCGTGACCGGCGAGGGTCTCCGGCGAGGTCTCCAGAAGCACGCGGTCGGCAAGCGGTGCCAGGTGAGGGTGGTGCTCGCCCAGCGGGGAGCCTGCGCTGTCTCCTGCCGTCAGCGCTCCGATCTCGATGGACGGGTGCCCGCTGAGCAGGCGGAGGAGCTCACCTCCGACGTACCCGCTGGCACCGGCGACCGCAACCCTCACCACGAGTGACACACCTTCGCTCGAACAACCGGACCGGCCAATTCTGCATGTTCTTGCGGGGGATGGCAACTTCATACATGGGAGAGTGGCTGGCGAAACGGAACCATGCCCGTTCCGGCCACAGTCGACCGACCTCGGCAATGCCGCCCGGGTCACTCCTCGGCGAGGGCCGCGACGGGTGACACTCTGAGGGCTCGCCGGGCCGGCAGGACCGATGCCAGCACCCCGGCTCCGACCGCGACCGAGACGATCAGCCCCAGCCTGGCGAGTGGCAACACGAGAGCCGGTGCGTGGTTGGTGGTGCCGTGCAGCAGCGTCAACGTCCCGGCCCAGCCGTAGCCGACGCCGAGCGCAGCGCCCAGCACGGCGGCCGCGCCGGCGATCAGCACCGCTTCGTTCGCGAGCAGCAGACGCAGCTGCGTCCGCGTGAGGCCCAGTGCCCGCAGCAGGCCGTGCTCGCGGGACCGCTCGAGAACCGACAGGCTCAACGTGTTCCCGACTCCCACGAGGGCGATCAGCACCGCGACGCCGAGTAGCCCGGTGGAGATCAGTAGCAGCACGGAGATCGTCTCGTCGTACGTCGACCGCTCGGCATACCCGCCGTCGATGGAGAGCCGCGAGTGCGGGGAGACGGCACCGATGGCGTCCTGCAAGCCGGACACCACGGCCCGCGGGTCCGCGCCGTCGGACACCTTGACGTAGAGCGCCGTGGTGTGGAGGCGACCCCTGAGCCGGTTCAGCGCCGCCGGGGAGACAAGCAGCGGACCCGAGGTGATGCTGCTGAGGACCGGGTGCAGGCGGAGGCTGACAGCGCCGGCTTGGATCCTGAAGGGCCGCAACCCGCCCCCCGGGACGAGTGCCTGTGCCGAGACCGGAACGACGACCATGGACGGGTCCGCGAGGTCGCCGCGGAGAGCGACGTCCCGGACCACCGCCGCGGTGGCTGCTGGTCTGAGCGTCGCGACGTCGACCGCCGATGAACCGGCGCGGACCGTTTCCCCTTGTGCTGCAGCGATCTGCTGCACACCGTCGACCTTGCGCGCTCGTTCGACGAGCCCGGCCGGAATGGGCCCTCCGGACACGGTCAGGTCCACCGGGGTGACCCGGTCGAGGGCCTGTGACTCCGTCTTCGAGACCGACGCTGCGCCGACCGACATCATCGAGATCAGCGTGACCCCGACCAGCAGGGCGGCTGCTGTTGCTGCCGTACGCCGCGGGTTGCGGACGGCGTTGAGCACGGAGAGCTCAACCGGTACGCCGCCTTGCCAACGCCTCGGCAGCAGGCGTCTCGCCTCACCGGCAAGGCGAATCGCCAGCGGCACGGCGGCGGGTGTCAGGGCCAGCACCCCGATGAAGGAGACCAGCCCTCCCAAGAGGCCGGGCGCCAACCGCCCAGTCGCCATCGCCAGCGCGAGGAGAGCAGAGCCCGTCACGCCGAGAAGGGCTCCGCAGCACAGCTGCAGAAGTCTGCCGCGGCTCACCAGGCTCGCCTCGGAGCCAGGACGCAACGCCGTCAGCGGTGCAGACCTGGCCGCTGACGAGGCTGGCGCCAGCACCGCGGCCACCGTTACCGCGACTCCGCCGGCAAGGGGGAACAGGAGCGTTCCGAGGGCAGGGGCGACGAGGGTCAATGGCACCGCGATGGCCGTGTGGTTCAGCGTCTCGACGAGCATTGCGGCCAAGGCGATTCCGGACGCCGTACCGGCCACTCCGGCGAGCACACCGAGCAGGAGCGCCTCGCCCACCGCCATCATGAAGACCTGCCACCGCTCCGCCCCGACGCATCGCAACAGCGCAAACTCCCGGGTGCGTTGGGCCATCACGATCCTGAACGTGTTGGCGATGACCAGTCCGGCAACGAGCAGCGCCACCACGGCGAACCCTTGGAGGAACCTCCCCAACACGTCAACACGGTTGCTGAGGCTGCTGACCGCTTCCGTCCGTAGGCTGTCAGTCGTCGACACGGTCAGCGACGGGACGATGCGCTGCACCTCTTGCGCAAGGGCTGTCTGCGCGACCCCGGCTGAGCCCGCTACGTCGATCTCGTGCTCCGGGGCTGCGGCGCGCCACCGAGCGAGACTTCCTGCCTGGCCGAAGATCGGGCTGACCCCTTCGACCCCTTTGGCTGACCTCACGAGCCCAACAACGGTCACCGTCTGGGCGGGGGCGCCAGCATCCAGCCGGAGTGTCGACCCCACCACCACGCCCTTGGCCGCGGCGAGGTCGGCATCGACAACGACCTGGGTCGGGCTGGACGGAAACACTCCAGCAGCGAGTTGCTGCCACCTGAGCCCATCTGACGAAGGGATCTCGGAGACGTTTTCGGGGCCCGCGACATGACTGCCGGGCCAGGTCACGTGGAGCACGCCGGTGTCGACGACTGCCACCGCCGTCACGTCGGGCAGAGCGCTGATTCGCAGAACCATCCCGGCGGTGGGCTGGTCCCCGGCGAAGGCCACGACATCTGCCTTGCTGTACCGGATGGCGACGGCGTCACCCGCGCCGCGGCGGGCGGCCGATGTCAGGGACAGCGTTGCCGCGCAGAACCCGACGCCGAGGAATATCGCCAGGAACGTAGCCAGGTAATGACGTCCGTGCTGACGCCAGGACGCCAGGACCAGCCCGACCACGGGTTCAGTCGCCCATCGCGCGGAGCGCATCGAGCACGGAGTCGGCGGTCGGGTCGACCACCTCACCGGCGAGCCTGCCGTCGGCGAGCAGGACGACCCGGTCTGCGTACGAGGCAGCGATCGGGTCGTGGGTCACCATGATGACCGTCTGCGCCAGCTCGCGGACCGACGTACGGAGGAAGCCCAGGAGCTCAGCGCCTGTCCTGCTGTCGAGGTTGCCGGTCGGCTCGTCGGCGAACATGACCTCGGGCCGGGTTGCGAGCGCCCTGGCCACCGCCACCCGCTGCTGCTCACCACCCGAGAGCTCGGATGGACGATGACCGAGCCGCGCGCCGAGACCGAGAACCTCGACAACGGCGTCGAACCACGTCCAGTCCGGCTCCTTGCCCGCCAGCTCGAACGGGAGCAGGATGTTCTGCCGCGCGGACAGCATGCCCAGCAGGTTGAACGACTGGAAGACGAACCCGACGCGCTCACGACGCATCCGGCTCAGGCCCGAGTCCGACATCCCGGAAAGGGAGAGGTGTCCGAGCCAGACCTCACCCGACGTGACCGTGTCGAGCCCGGCCAGGCAGTGCATGAGCGTCGACTTGCCGGATCCCGACGGCCCCATGATCGCGGTGAGCCGGCCCGCGGCGAAGCCGACCGTGATGCCGTCGAGCGCGCGTACCGCGGCCGGTCCCTGGCCGTACACCTTCACCAGGTCGGTCGCCTGCACGGCGCCTCCCGTCCCCTGCTGACCCCGGCTCGTCGCTGGGGTTTCTGTCCTGGTCGTCATGGCTTCCCCTCGGTTGGGTCGGCGAGTGTTCTCGCCGTCCCCACGACGCTACGAACTCACGCGGCCCGAGTCGTCGCCTTGACGTCTCGACCCCACGTCAACCTCAGGGTGTACGTCGGACCTGCCACACCCCCTGTAGGGACCAGCTGGCGCGACGGCTCAGGGCGCAGGGCGCGGCCTGACCAGGCCCGACTCATAGGCGAGGACCACCAGCTGGACCCGGTCGCGGAGTCCCGTCTTCATCAAGATCCTTCCCACGTGTGTCTTCACGGTTGCCTCGGCGAGAAAAAGGGTGGCGGCTATCTCGGAGTTCGACTTGCCCTGCGCAACCTCCAGCAGAACCTCCCGCTCCCGGTCGGTGAGGTCCGCCAGCGCTTGGGCGGGAGGCCGGTCCTCGTCAGGGAGAAGCGCCGCGAAGTGGGCGATCAGCCGCCTCGTCGTCGAGGGCGCGATCACCGCGTCGCCATGGTGGACCGTGCGGATCGCCGTCAGCAGGTCGGCCGCGGGCACGTCCTTGAGCAGGAACCCCGCGGCCCCGGCCTTGACGGCCGCGAACGCATACTCGTCGATGTCGAACGTCGTCAGAACGATGACCTTCGGGGCTTGGTCGCCCATCACCCGGACGATCTGGCGGGTCGCCTCCACCCCGTTCAGCGTGGGCATCCGGACGTCCATCATCACCACGTCCGCGGGCACCTGGCGGAGCCGCTGGAGGGCTTCGGCGCCGTCGCCCGCCTCGGCGACAACCGTCATGTCGGCTTGTGACTCGACGAGCATCCGGAAGCCCGCCCGTACCAGCTGCTGGTCGTCGACGATCGCCACGCGGATGACCGCATCCTGCTCCCCGACTTCCCCCGCGCCGGCAGAATCGGCTCCGTCGGCCGGTCCCGGACCCGCATCATGGCTCGTCATGCAACCTCGACGACCGGGACGAGCGGCACGGTTGCCCTCAGCTCGAAACCGCCACCCGGCCGGGCGCGCACCAGCAGGGTCCCACCGTGGAGCTCGAGCCGCTCCCGCATCCCCATCAGCCCCTGGCCGGTGCCGTCCCGGCCCGGCCAACCCCGTGGTCCGCGACCGTCGTCGGCGACGACGACCGTCAGATCGCGGTCGCCGTACTCGAGGCGGACCGTGGCGGAAGCTCTGGGACCCGCGTGTTTGATCGTGTTCGTCAGTCCCTCCTGCACGATCCGGTACACCGTGAGCCCGGTCCCGTCATCCACCCGGCGCGAGCTGCCCACGACGCCGAACGTCACCTGGAGTCCGCTGGTGGCGACATTGTCGACCAGCCGCTGGATGTCCTCCACGCCTGGCTGGGGTGCCATCGCCTCGGTCAGGTCGCCGGGGCGCAGGAGCCCCAGCAACCGCCTCATCTCAGCGAGCGCGCTTCGTGACGACGCGCTGATGGTCTCGAGCACCCGCTTCGCGGCCTCGGGGTCCCTCTCGGCCGCGTATCGACCGCCGTCGGCCTGCACGACGATCACCGACAGGCTGTGTGCGACCACATCGTGCATCTCGCGGGCGATCCGCTGCCGCTCGGCCGCGGCGGCGATGACCGCTTGCTGGTCGCGCTCGGTGGCCAGCCGGCGGTTGCGCTCCTCGAGCTCCGCGACATAGATCGAGCGGGTACGACGGAGGTCGCCGAGAATCCAACAGGAGAGCACCGCGAAGGCCACGACGAGCATGGGGTACACGTCGCTGCGCCGGTTGATGCTGCCGAGACCGCCGATCCACTGCAGGGGTCCGAGGACGGCGCCGAACAGGCCGACCGCAAGGCCGCCCCACCGCGCCCAGGTGGGGCCGTAGCGGGCGATCGAGGAGACCGCGACGAGGATCGCGACGTCCCCCCACAACGGTCGGGCTATCACCCACAGCTGGAGGAGACCGACCATCGACACGAGGGCGAAGCTCAACACCGGTCTCAGCCGTCGGAGGACGAGAGGGGCAGTCAGGAGAAGGTTGTAGAGGACGCTGGACCCCAACGGGTAGACGCCGAACAGCCGCTGGAAGAACGCCGGGAGCAGGATCACGACAACCGCGATGCCGACGGTGATCAGGGCGTCGACGACCAGCGGAGGCAGCCGCACCACGTCGTAGACACTCTTGCGCACCCTTAGAGGCTACGGCTTGAGGTGTCCCGAGACGTCGGTCTGCGGGCTGGTCGCCGTACACCCTGAGGATGAGCAACGGTCGGCTCGAGCGGGCCGAGTCCCGTGGTCGGCGGACAGCGACGGCTCGGCCATAGGCTACCCAGAAGCAGGACGGCGCCGGATCGAACCCGGACCGGAGCAGGATTGAAGGAGCCAGCCCCATGTGCCCAGCGCGCGGCGTCCCGTTGCGGGTGGCTTGGCAGACCGCACTCTACGGACCGCAGGGTTTCTACCGGCGGGAGGTCCCCGGTGACCATTTCCGTACGTCGAGCACGGCGTCGCCCGGCTTCGCGGAGCCTGTCATCGAGCTGGCCCGACGTCACGGGCTCAGCAGCGTCTGGGACGTGGGCGCCGGGGGCGGTGAGCTGCTGACGGCGATCCACCGTCGCGCGCCCGACCTCGAGCTCTGCGGCGTCGACGTCCGTCCCCGGCCCGTCGGGCTGCCGCCCCCGGTCGGGTGGCAGCCGGAGCTGACGCCGGCCTGCGACGGGCTGGTCTTCGCCAACGAGCTCCTCGACAACGTGGCGTGTGATGTCGTCGAGCTCGACGCGGAGGGGCGCTACCGCAGCGTCGAGGTCGACCCGCTCGACGGGATCGAGCACCTCGGCGACCACGTCCTCGCCGACCAGGAAGGCTGGCTGAACCGGTGGTGGCCATTGATGGAACCGGGACAACGCGCCGAGATAGGGCTGACCCGCGAGGCGTTCTGGGCACGGACATGCGCCATGAACCCGAACGGCGTCTGCGTCGCTGTCGACTACGGTCACCTGGCGGCCGGCCGCCCGATGGGCGGCTCGTTGTCGTCGTACCGAAGCGGGACCCAGACCCCGGTGACGTTCGACGGCGACCACGACATCACCGCAGGTGTCGCCTTCGATGCTCTCGCGGCCGTGGTGGGGGGCGTTCCGGTACGGCAGCGTGACTTGCTTCATGACCTCGGTATCAGCGCTGCCAGGCCCGCGCTCAGCCGTGCAGCAGACGACCCACGCGGCTACCTCCGTGACCTTTCGGCTGCCACCCAGACTGCCGAGCTCATGGCGACCGGCGGCCTCGGCGACTTCTACTGGCTGGTGACCCCGGCTCCGGCGCCCGGCCCCCGCCGGATCCGTGAGCGGAAGTCGTCGACCCAGTCGTCGAGCGGCCAGGTGGACTCCACCAGCCAGGTGGCGCCGGCATCGGCGTACTCCTCGGCGGGAACCCCCTCCTTCCGGGTGGCCACCACGTCCCAGCCCGGCGGCGCGTCGCCGCCGAGGTAACCGGCCAGCATGTCCGGCGTGAGCAGCTCCTGGGGCCCGATCGGTACGACCCCGTCCCACCTGCGGGCTCGGCGCAGCGGTCGCCGGTTCGGAACCACGCCGGCCACCCAGATCGGCGGGCGAGGCTGCTGGATCGGGCCCGGCCTCAGCTGGCCGTGCGCGGTGAGGTGTTCTCCGTCATGGTCGACGGCAGCGCCCCGCAGGAGCTGGTCGAGCACCCCGAGGCCCTCGTCGAGGATGGCGGCGCGGATCTTGGCGTCCGACTCGTCTCCGAACGCGCTGAAGTCCGCCACCGGCGGTTCGCCGAGTCCGACCCCGAGCGTGACCCGCCCGCTGCTCAGATGGTCCAGGGTGAGCAGCTGCTTGGCCACGACGTGGACCCGCCGGCGCGAGAGCGGGGTGACCAAGGTCCCGAGCCGCACCCGCTCGGTGGCCTGGGCGATGGCGCCGAGCAGCACCCAGGGATCGTGCACGTCAGGGGCGTTCCGGGTCGCCCACACGAGGTGGTCCCAGACGAAGACCCCGTCCCATCCCGAGGCCTCCGCGTCGATGGCCAGCTGGACCAACGTGGCCGGGTCGGTGAAGGGCGGGATGTTGACGGCGTACCTCACCCACCGAACCTAACCGCGAATTGCGGGAAAGTGCACGGCCCGACCTGCCGAAAGAGGTGAACTATCCCGCAGTTGGCGGGATGGCTAGGTGGGGTTCTTGCTGCCGTAGCCGGCGGGTCGACCGCTGGTGCTGACCGGCTGGCCGTCCACCGGAGCGCCGGGGAACTCGGGCGTGTACGTCTTGTTGTAGCGGAACGTGTCGACGAAGCGCTGGAGCCGCGGGTCCGTGGGACTCTGGACGCGCAACTGGTAGCCCCAGGAGCTGATCACGATCGGAGCCGGCAGGCTGTTGGTCGCCCACGGGCTGAGGTCCATGTACCGGTTGGCCTGTCCGGGGGAGGCCTGCTCGGACTCGGGGATCAGGCTCTGGCTGCCCACGAACGTCACCAGCTTGGCGACCTCGGTGGCCGGCAGGTTCGGCCGGTAGGTGATCCAGACGGCCCCGTGCTCGAGGTTGTGCACTGCCCTCTCGGACGGCACCGGCTTCGTGTACACGCCGGCGTTCATCCAGACCGCGTTGTGGGGCCCCCCGACCGGCGGCACGACGGCGTACGTGACAGGTCCCGTCACGTGCTGGTGCTCGAGCGTGCCGGCGTCGGCCGTGCCGCTCGCCGGGTAGCCCTTGGTGTCCCAGGCCATCACGCCGGGGATTCCGGTCGTGTTGGGCACCCGCGTCGGGGGCTGCTGGACCGTCGTGGGTCCGACCGGTGTAGCGGGGATGACCTGGGCCGACACGTTCAGCGGAGACGCCGTCGAGCTGCCGCCGCTGGTCAGGACAATGGCCACCACGGCGATGACCACGATCACCGCGCCGACAGCGCCGGCCACGATCATCAACCGACGGCGCTCCTTGGCCCGCTGGGCACGTTGCATCTCGAGGAGCTTTGCGCGGCGGGCGGTTGCCTGGGCCGCTCGGGAGGTCTTCGACACACCGTTACCCTATGTCGACGCTCGGCTGCCTAGTCTCGGGGCATGAGCTCTCATCTGGACAACATGGCAGCCGGCAAGTGGTACATCACGGACGAGTCGATCCTCGAGCTGCAGCGTGAACGCCAGACGTTGATGGAGCTCTACAACGCCACCGCAGTGGCCGACGTCGTCAGGCGGCGCGAGCTGCTCGTCGAGCTGATGGGTGAGGTGGGCGACGACGTCGAGGTTCGCTCACCGGTGTACGTCGACTACGGCAGCAACGTCACAATCGGGACCTGGGTCTTCGTCAACTACGGCTGCCAGCTCGCCGACGTCGCCCGTATCACGATCGGGGACAGCGTCCAGATCGGCCCGAACGTCCAGCTCCTCACCCCGACCCATCCCCTTGAACCGGGACGGCGGCGGGACCGCTGGGAGACGGCCGGGCCGATCACGGTGAGCGACAACGTCTGGCTAGGCGCCGGCGTCATCGTCTGCGCCGGCGTCACGATCGGACGCGACACGGTCGTCGGGGCCGGGTCCGTCGTCACGAGGGACCTCCAGTCTGGGGTGCTCGCGCTGGGCAGCCCGGCGCGGGTCGTCCGGTCCCTGGCCGATCCGGGCACCGCGGAGGACGAGCCACCCGCCGCTCCGTAGTGGGAGCATGGGCAGGTGGCCGACGAACGGATCATCGGGGTGGGCGCCGGGGCCGCAGGCTTCACGAGCCACGAGCGAGGCGGACGAGGAGCCGGCAGCCAGCTCGCGACCGAGGACATGGTTCTCAACATCGGTCCGCAGCATCCGGCGACCCACGGCGTGCTACGGCTGCGGGTGACCCTCGACGGTGAGCGCATCGTCGGCTGCGAGCCGATCGTCGGCTACATGCACCGCGGGGTCGAGAAGCTGTTCGAGGTCCGCGACTACCGGCAGATCATCGTGCTGGCGAACCGGCACGACTGGCTGTCGGCGTTCTCGTCCGAGCTCGGGGTCGTGCTCGCAGTCGAGCGGATGCTGGGCATGGAGGTGCCGGTCCGGGCCACCTGGACCAGGACGCTGCTCGCCGAGCTCAACCGGGTGCTGAACCACCTGATGTTCCTCGGCTCCTACCCGCTCGAGATCGGGGCGATCACCCCGATCTTCTACGCGTTCCGGGAGCGGGAGACCATCCAGGAGGTCATGGAGGAGATCTCCGGCGGTCGGATGCACTACATGTTCAACCGGGTTGGCGGCCTCAAGGAGGACCTGCCGGCGGGCTGGCTGGGGCGTACCTCCGCCGCCATCGCGGCCGTCCGCGGTCGGCTCCCCCAGATCGAGGACCTGATCTTCGGCAACGAGATCTTCCGTGCCCGCACCCGCGGTGTCGGCGTCCTGGCACCCGAGCTGATCGAGCAGTACGGCGTCTCGGGGCCGATCGCCCGGGCCTCGGGGGTCGACTTCGACCTCCGTCGAGACGACCCCTATCTGGCGTACGACGACCTGCTCGCCGCCGGTGTACTGCGGGTCTGCAAGCGGCAGGAAGGGGACTGCCTGGCCCGGTTCGGTCTGCTGCTCGACCAGGTGAAGGTCTCGCTCGACCTCGCCGACGCCTGCGTCGACCGCATCGGCCGGCTCCCGCAGGGACCCATCAACGTCCGGCTGCCGAAGATCCTGAAGGCCCCCGAGGGCCACACCTACTGCTGGACCGAGAACCCGCTGGGAATCAACGGATACTTCCTGGTGTCCCGGGGCGAGAAGACGCCGTGGCGGCTGAAGCTGAGGTCGGCGTCGTTCAACAACATCTCGGTGTTGCCGCAGATGCTGCCGGGATGTGTGGTGGCCGACATGATCGCCATCCTGGGCTCGATGTTCTTCGTCGTCGGCGACATCGACAAGTAGTGCCGGCGAGGACATCGATCCACCGCGCCGACGCCTGCCGCCGGCGCGGTGGACCCGCGGGGACGGGCCCCTATGACGAGAGCAGGCCCTTGCTGTCCAGGTAGGCCTTGGCCACGTCGGACGGCTTGGCCCGGTTGACCGCGACCTTGAGGTCCATCGCGGCCAGCTCGGGTGTCGTGAGGGTCGCCGAGAGCTTGTTCAGCAGGGTTGCGACATCCGGGTGCGCGTTGATGAACGTCGAGTTCACCGCCGGGATCAGGTTCTCCGCGGGCTGGATGCCCTTGTCGTCCTGCAGTATCTGCAGGCCCTCCTGAGCCAGCGCCCCATCGGTCGTCCCGACCTCCCCGAGCTGGGACTCGCCCGAGGTGACGGAGTCCTTGGCCTGCGCCGAGTCGAAGTCGAGCGGGATGATCTTGACGATGTTGAGGTGGTACACGCCGGTGAGTCCGCCTTCACAGTCGGAGCGCCCCTGGCAGTCGGTCGGGGCAGCCAGTGTGATCGGCAGGTGGAGCGCCGCGAGGTCGGACAACGTCTTCAGGTTGTGCTTCTTCGCGAATGCCGTGGTCACGACGAACGCGTTCTGGTCGGTGGCGCTGGCCGGGCTGAGCATCGTGATGTGCGCCTTCGCGGCCAGTGGCTTGAGGGCTGCCAGCGTCTTGGTCGGGCTGTGGCTGGAGATCAGCGGTGCGTTGGCACCGTTCGCCTGGCTGTTGAGGAAGTCGGCCATCGCGGCCAGGTAGTCGGGCGCCACGTCAACTCCCCCGGACGTCAGCTGGGCAGCGTACACGTCGCGGGTGGTGACGAGCTTGACGTTGACCGTGTAGCCGGCGTTCTCGAGGATCTGCTGGTACAGCGACGCCATGATCTGCATCTCGCCGAAGTCCTGGCCGGATAGGTTGATGGTGCCCTTGCTCCCGCCGCCCCCGTTCGACGTTCCGCCTGAACCACCCGCCGGCGAGCTGTTGGAGCAGGCTGCGCCGACCAACAGGGAGGCGACCGCCAGTCCCATCCCGAGTGCCCGTCGCGCCCTGATTCCCCGGATCGTCATAACCCAGTACCGCCTTCTGTGTCCCGCAGCCGCAAGTCGGCAACGCGTGTCCGGTCGGGCACCGGGTGGCACCCGAGATCTCAGGAAGAGTATGGCACCACGCTCCGACAGACGCGCAGACCCGTTATGCAACTGCGACGGTCGCCGCTTCCCTGCGCTCCGCCCGGGCCAGCGGGTTCGCGAACCTTTCGACGAGCGCTGCGGTGCCCTCCAGGACCAGGGCGACGGCCGCCACCACGATGGCTCCGGCCAGCCCCTTGCCGTAGTCGCTGTTCTGGAAGCCCGCGGTGATCACGTTTCCGAGACCGGGTCCCGCGACCAGCGCGGCGATGGTGGCCGTCGCCCAGACCTGGACCAGCGCCAGCCGCAGCCCCGTGAGGACCAGCGGCATCGCCAACGGCAGCTCCACGCTGGCGAAGAGCTGGCTGCCCTTCATCCCCATCCCCGTAGCAGCCTCGACCGTGTTCCTGTCCACCTCCCGCATCCCGACGTAGCTGTTGGTGATGATCGGCGGCAGCGCGAAGAGCGTCAGGGATACGAGCGTCGCCAGTCCGGCTCGACCGTAGGGTCCCAGAACTCCCGTGCCGAGCGGCCCGACGGAGAGCAGGATCAGGACCGCGAACGTCGGGACGGCCCGTCCGATGTTCGACACGTTGATGGCCAGGAACCCGCCGCGTCCGAGATGGCCGAGGACCAGAGCGATCGGCAGCCCGACGAGCATCGCGAGCGCTAGGGCCGTCACCGTCAGCAGCAGCTGCTGCTCCAGCTCGACGAGCATGCCGACCGACCCCGACCAGTTCGAGCTCGTGAAGATGTAGGAGAACGCGTCGCCGATCATGGCTCAGCCCCGCTTCCAGGTCCAGGGGGTCAGCACCCGTTGGATGCCGAGCAGCGCGATATCGAACGCCAGCGCGAGCAGCACACAGAGCACGCTGGCGGCCAGGATCTGGGCCTTGAAGTTCTGCTGCACCCCCTGCGCCAACAGGTTGCCCAGGCCGCCGTACGACACGATGGTGCCGATCGTGGTCAGGGCCACCGTGGACACCGTGGCCACCCGCAGGCCGGCCATGATGACCGGCATCGCCAGGGGGAACTCGACGGTGAGCAGCATCCGGGTAGGACCGTAGCCCATCCCGGCCGCCGACTCGAGGACGTCGCGAGGCACCGCCCGCAGACCAGCCAGCGTGTTACGGATCAGGATCGTGAGCGAGTAGAGGGCTAGCCCGATCACCACCGTCCTCTCCGTGATACCGGTGAACGGCACGAGCAGCGGGAACAGCGCCAACGACGGCACCGTATAGACAACCGTCGCGGCGCCGAGGATGGCGGCCTCCACCCTGGTGAAGCGCCGGGCGACCACGGCGAGAGGCAGCGCGATCACCAGGCCCAGCAGCACCGAGATGACGGTGATCTCCGCGTGTTGTCTGGTCGCAGACTCCAGCTGGCTCTGATAGGCATGCAGGTACGACGGACACCACCAGTGGTTGACGAAGAGGCTGTAGCACGATTCAGCCTGCGGCGACGCGGGTAGGGTCACGCCATGGACCGTAGCGAAGACTTCATGATCCGGCTGATCGGGGTCGGCAAGACGTACCCCGGTGGGACCGTCGCGGTCCGTGAGCTCGACCTGGACATCCCGCGCGGGGAGCTCGTCACGCTCGTTGGGCCGTCCGGCTGCGGCAAGTCGACGACGCTCAAGATGATCAACCGACTCATCGAGCCCACGACGGGACGCATCGAGCTCGAGGGTGAGGACGTCACGCACATCGACGCGGTCAGGCTGCGTCGGCGGATCGGCTACGTCATCCAGCAGATCGGCCTGTTCCCCCACCAGACCGTGCACACCAATGTGGCGACCATCCCCAAGCTGCTCGGCTGGGACCGCAAGCGGACCAACGAGCGAGTGGACGAGCTGCTCACCACGATGGGACTCGAGCCGTCCGAGTTCGCCGACCGCTACCCACGCCAGCTGTCCGGCGGCCAGCAACAGCGGGTCGGGGTGGCCCGGGCGCTGGCGGCCGACCCCGCCGTACTCCTCATGGACGAGCCCTTCGGCGCGGTCGACCCGATCGTCAGGACCCGCCTGCAGGACCAGTTCCTCGCGATCCAGGAGCAGCTCGCCAAGACCGTCGTCCTCGTCACCCACGACATCGAGGAGGCGGTACGGCTCGGCGACCGGGTGGCCGTCTTCGAACGAGGCGGGCGTCTCGCCCAGTTCGACACCCCGGCGCGGGTGCTCGGGGGGCCGGCCGACGAGTTCGTCGCAGAGTTCGTCGGCGCCGACCGTGGGCTGCGCCGGCTGGCCGTCACCCCCATCGCGGAGACCGACCTCGAGATGCCGCCGATCGTGCACGAGAACGACGACCTTGCCGAAGCCGCAGGACGGATCGGCGGCCAGGACGCCCGCTGGGCCGTCGTGCTCGACGACCATGACAACCTCCGCGGCTGGATATCGCGCGAACGGGCCACCGGTCCCGGCGTCGTTCGTGACCGGGGCGAGCGGATGGACGCCTGGGTCACCAACGAGGCGTCGCTCAAGGACGCCCTCGCGACGATGCTCCAGTGGGACGCCGGCTGGGTGGCGGTGCTGGACGGTGACCGGTTCCTCGGCGTGCTGACGCCAGCGACCCTGCACGAGGCGCTGCGTCGGTCCGTGAGTGCCGAGGAGGACGGCAGAGAGCTGGCCGACGTCCAGGTCTCCTCGACCGGCCCGCTGCACGTCTAGCCGGCTCGCGGCCGCCGATCGGCGGCGTCTCGGGACTCGTCCGGTGTCCCGGTCAGGCGTGCAGTCGGTCGTCCCGGCGGAACAGGTTCACCACGTTTGGCGGGTCGACCAGGGCGCCCTCGCGGTCGGTGTCGACGTACGAGCCGGCGGTGCCGAGGACCTCGTCGAGCAGGGCAGCCAGCCGGTCCTGGGCCTCCTCGGCGCGCCGGGCTTCCCGGCGCAGCCGGATCTCGGCGTCGCCCGCGCGCCGTTCGGCTACGCGCAGCATCTCCGCGAGGTCCTCGACCACGGCGTCCTTGTCCGAGAGGCGGTCGGCCATCACCGCGGTCAGCTCCAGGTGCTCCCGGTGGCTTTGCGTCGCCACGTCCTGGAACGCCCTCGCGAGGTCGGCTCGCTCAACGGCGGCCTTGCGGCGCGTCTGGACGACCTCGCTCGAGACGATGCGCACAGCAAGGCCCCCGGCGAGCACCGAGATCAGGGCGGCCGCATCGACAAGAGTCGACGAGACGACAGCCGCGACGACCGTCAGCGCAGCGAGTCCGACGAGGGCCCCGGCCACCGTGACGCGCACGCTCCGCCGGGTCCGGTGGCTGACTGCCATGGCCGGATTCTATTCGTCCTTGTCCTTCGGAACCCGGCAGGCGCGCTCGAGCAACAGCCCCCCGACGACGAGCAGCACGGCGGAGATCGCCGCGCAGACGGACCTGATCACGCGCTGTTCCGGCAGCGTCACGTTGAGCTGGCCGACGAAGTCGAGGGCGAAGCCCAGGTAGCCGCCTGCCACGATGGCCCCCACGAGGGCACTCGCCTTCGCCAGCAGCAAGAAGCGGACGGCGCGCTGGACGTCCATCACCCGGCGCTCTCGGTGCAGCGTCCGGTACGTCGAGTTGGCCAGCACCAAGACGATGGACGCCGCCGCGAGCAGGACGATGACGGAGCTCCACTGGATCTGCGGGGCGATGCCGTTGACCGCGACGGTGATGCGGGCGAACGCGAAGCCCAGCAGTCCACCGAGCACGAAGAGGGCGAGCAACGAGCGGATGTGCGTCGGTGTGACGGTCCCTCGCTCGGGGCTCTCCTGGTCGGGCAACTGCTAGATCTCGAGCTCGAGATCTGGCCGGTGGACCACTCCGCTGGTGTCGAGGTCCGCGAGCAGGTCGGCGATCTTGCCGCGGCCGGGGATCTGCGCGCGAATGTCGATCTCGTGCCAGGGCACCAGCACGAATGCGCGCTGGTATGCGCGTGGATGCGGAAGCTTGAGCTCGTCGGTGTCCGAGATGCGGTCGCCCACGACGATCAGGTCGACGTCGAGGGTCCGGGGTCCGTTGGGTTCGGTCCGGACCCGCCCGTAGGCATCCTCCACAGCCATCGCCCGGTCGAGAAGCACGTTGACCGACAGCGTGCTGTCCGCGAGCAGGACGGCGTTGAGGAACTCCGGGGAACCGTCCGGCGCGTTCACCGGGGTCGTCTCGTAGACCGACGAGACCGCGACGATGTTGACGTCGGGGGTGTCGGCGAAGGCGTTGATGGCGCCCTGAAGGTTGGCCAGCCGGTCACCGGCGTTGCTGCCGAGCGACAGGACGGCGGGCCGGATGGGGCGCATCTCTCCCGTCAGGGTGTCGGGGTCGACGATGTGCGGGTTGGGCGTCTCAGTCATCTCGGCTCCGATGGATGGTCAGGCTGACGTCGTCAAAAGCAACCTGGATGGGTGCATGGGGTTTGTGGACGGTCACGTCGACCCAGTCGACCGATGGTTCCGCAAGGCAGACGTCCGCGAGTCGCTGCGCGAGCGTCTCGATCAGGTCCACCGGATCGGAGGCGATCGCCGCGTGCAGACGCTCCGCCAGATCTCCGTAGTGGACGGTCTCGGAAAGGTCATCTGATTCCGCGGCAGGCCGGGTGTCGAGGCCGATCTGGATGTCGACGACGAACTCCTGTCCTGCACGGCGCTCATGGTCGAGGACACCATGGTGGCCGACGGCTCGAAGCCCCGTCAGCACCAGTCGGTCGGCGGTAGCCAACCTGGTGCGCAGTCTCGTCATGAGCTCTCTTCCTGTTGCGGTTCCGTGCCCGACAGTACCGGGGATGCGTGGTGTACCCACAACCGCCAACCCTTGGACGTATTGCGGAAGACATTGGTTGCAACCGCCGTACCCCCGGCAAAGACTCCGAGCGGAGTGTCGGCAGCAGCGGAAAGGACGTTCTCCACGCAGGTGACCGTCGCGAGGTCCTCCGTGACCGTCGCCTCGACGTCGGTGAGGAAGAACTGGATGTACGGCGCATCGGCCATCAGCGCCAACCACGACCGCATCACGGCGGCGCGGCCGCGGATCGGCTGCGCGGCCGGGTGCACGCAGACGACGGCGTCGTCATCGGCCCACAGGTCGGACATCATGTCGAAGTCCGCGCTCTCGAAGGCAGTGTAGAAGTCGGCGTGGACCGCCAGTACCTCGTCGACGGCCGGCCTCACCGCTCCGCCTCTACGCCGATCCGGGCCGCCACCTGCACCGCGTCGTAGGAACGGGCGACATCGTGCACGCGCACGCACCAGGCCCCCGACAGGGCAGCAAGCGTGGACAGGGCCGCCGAGGCATCGTCCCTGCCCCGCGGCGGGCGGGGCACCCCCTCGTCGTCCGCAAGGAGTGCACCCAGGAACGACTTGCGAGAAGACCCGACGACCAGGGGGAACCCGAGGGAGTGCAGGGAGTCGAGGTGACGCATCAGCGTCCAGTTGTGGTCAGCGGTCTTCGCGAACCCGATACCCGGGTCGAGGGCGAGCCGATCGGCTGGCACGCCGGCGGACAGGGCTGCTCTCGCGCGCTCGGCGAGCTCGGCCGTCACCTCACCGAGCAGGTCGTCGTACGACGCCCGCTGCTGCATCGACGCCGAGTGGCCGCGCCAGTGCATGGCGATGTACGCGACCCGCAGGCTAGCCACAGTGGCGAGCATCTCGTCGTCGGCAAGCCCACCGGACACGTCGTTGACGACCATCGCGCCGGCCTCGACACAGAGGCGGGCGACCTCGGCCCGCATCGTGTCAATGCTGACGACTGCACCCGCTGCTTTGAGTGCCGTCACCACCGGCAGCACGCGGCGTAGCTCCTCTGCGACGCTGGGACGCTCGGCCCCTGGACGGGTCGACTCGCCGCCCACGTCGACGAGGTCGGCACCGGCGGCGACGAGCCGGCGACCGTGGTCGATCGCCGACGCCGGGTCCAGCCAGCTGCCCCCGTCGGAGAACGAGTCGGGCGTGACGTTCACCACGCCCATCACCAGGCAGCGGCCTGGACTGGGCAGGGCCGCAACCTCACGGACCGGCCGGCCGAACACCGGCAGGCATCCGGTGGAGACGGGGGGAGTGGACTGGCTCCTCATCCGGCGCCTCAGCCGAGGATGAGGCTCATGGCCTCGGCCCGGGTGGCGGGGTTGAGCAGCTGGCCGCGTACGGCGCTGGTGACCGTCTTCGAGCCGGGTTTGCGCACCCCCCGCATCGTCATGCACAGGTGCTCGCACTCCATGACGGTGATCACCCCGCGGGGCTTGAGGATCCGCATCATGGAGTCGGCGACCTGCGTGGTCAGGCGCTCCTGAACCTGCGGGCGGCGGGCGAACACGTCGACGAGCCGGGCGATCTTCGACAGCCCGGCGATCCGGCCGTCCTCATCCGGGATGTAGCCCACGTGCGCGACCCCGGTGAAAGGCACGAGGTGGTGCTCGCAGGTCGACCAGACCTCGATGCCCTTGACGAGGATGAGCTCGTCGTGCCCGATGTCGAACGTGGTCGAGAGCACGTCCTCGGCCTCCATCCGAAGCCCGGCGAAGGTCTCGGCGTAGCCCCGGGCGACACGGCGCGGCGTTTCGAGCAGTCCCTCCCGATCGGGGTTCTCACCGACGGCTATCAGCAGCTCACGCACGGCGGCCTCTGCCCGGGCCTGGTCGAACGGCGGCACGCTGCCTCCGGCCGGTACTCCTGGAGTGCCGTCCACCCGGTCAGCTCGGGGGGTTCTCGGCCGGCGGTCCGCCGTTCGGCGTGTGCGGGGGAACCGGGCCACTGGCCGGTGGACCGCTCGGAGGAGCCATCGGAGGCAGCGCCGAGGGGCCGGAGCCGCCCTCGGTCCCCGGACCGATGGTGATCTCGGGTGTCGGCTCGGGACCGCCGGATACGTGGGCCGGCACGTTCACCGGGGGGATCATCGACGGCACCCGGTTGTCCGAACCGGTCCACGCCGGCCGCTCGGCGCTCATCGCGACACCGGCGAAGATGGCCCTCAGCCCGTTGCGGTCGATCGTCTCGCGTTCGAGCAGCTGGGTCACCAGGTCGTCCAGCACCTTCCGGTTGCGGACCAGGATGTCGAAGGCCTCCTGGTGGGCGTTCGTCATCAGCGAGCTGATCTCCTCGTCGATGATCGCCGCGATCTCCTCGGAGTAGTTGCGGGTGTGGCCGAAGTCGCGGCCGAGGAACGGTTCGCCGTTGTCCTCGCCGAGCTTGACCGCCCCGATCCGCTCGCTCATCCCGAAGCTGGTGACCATCTTGCGCGCCACGCCGGTCGCCTTCTCGATATCGCTCGACGAACCGGTGGTCGGGTCGTGGAAGATCAGCTGCTCCGCGGCCAGCCCGCCCAGCGCGTAGGCGAGCTGGTTGAGGAGGTCGTTGCGCGAGATCGACGACTTGTCGGTCTCCGGAAGTACCTGGGTGAACCCGAGGGCGCGACCGCGGGGCAGGATGGTGATCTTGGCGACCGGGTCGGTGCCGGGCAGCGCGGCGGCCACCAGGGCGTGGCCGCCCTCGTGGTAGGCCGTCATCAGCTTCTCCTGCTCGGTCATCAGGTGCGAGTGCCGCTGCGGGCCCATGCTCACCCGGTCGATGGCCTCGTCGAGCAGCCGCTCGTCGATCAGCTTCCGGTTCTGCCGGGCAGTCAGCAAGGCCGCCTCGTTGAGGACGTTGGCCAGGTCCGCGCCGGTGAAGCCGGGGGTACGACGGGCCACCGCGAGCAGGTCGACGCCGGGGGCGATCGGCTTTCCACGGGCATGCACCTGCAGGATCTTGAACCTGCCTTGCATGTTGGGGGCGTCTACCCCGATCATCCGGTCGAAACGGCCCGGACGCAGCAGGGCCGGATCGAGAACGTCAGGCCGGTTGGTGGCGGCGATCAGGATCACGCCGCCGCGCACGTCGAAGCCGTCCATCTCGACCAGCAGCTGGTTCAGAGTCTGCTCCCGCTCGTCGTGACCACCACCGAGTCCGGCTCCGCGATGGCGACCGACGGCGTCGATCTCGTCGATGAACACGATGGCGGGGGCGTTCTCCTTCGCCTGCTCGAACAGGTCACGGACGCGGGAGGCGCCGACACCGACGAACATCTCGACGAAGTCGGAGCCCGAGATCGAGTAGAACGGCACGCTCGCCTCTCCCGCGACGGCACGCGCGAGCAGGGTCTTACCGGTGCCGGGAGGTCCGTACAGGAGGACGCCCTTGGGAATCTTCGCGCCCACCGCCTGGAACTTGGCGGGCTGCTGGAGGAACTCCTTGATCTCTCCGAGCTCCTCGATGGCCTCGTCCACCCCCGCAACGTCGGCGAACGTGGTCTTGGGCGTGTCCTTGCTGACGAGCTTGGCCTTGGACTTCGCGAACTGCATCACGCGGCCGCCACCGCCCTGCAGGCTGTTCATCATGAACAGGAAGAACAGCACCACGAGCAGGATCGGGAAGATGCCCGACAGGAAGCTCCAGAGCAGGCTGGGCTTCGGCACCTGCACGTCGTACGTGCCGGATATCTTGCCCGCCTGGACCTCCTTCTGCACCAGGTCGACGAGCTGGACGCCCTGTCCAGCGAGCCATTGGGCGGAGATCTTCTCGCCGGTGTCGGTCGTCGCCTCGATGACCTGGTCGCCGTCGATGAGCGTCACCGTCGCGACGTGGCCGGACGAGAGCTCCTGCACCATCGTCGAGGTGGGGACGTCGCGGTAGCTACTGCGGTTGGACACCACCTGGAGAACGACGAGCACGAGGACAGCAAAAATGGCGACCCACAGCCAGGGCCCGCGGAACCAGCGTTTCACGTTCATCTACCGGAGCTCCCGCCCCGTGCCTCCTGCCGGTCAACCAGTAGTAGCCTCCATTGTCGCTTACCGCCCAAGCGCCCGACGCCGGCGCGTGCGAGAACGGTCCCGCCGCGCCGAAAAACGACCTGGCAGGTGGCGGATCTCACGCCCTCGGGGAGACGTCCAGTCAAGCGTAGACGTGCGGGGCAAGCGTGCATACCGAGCGGAGGTTCCGGTACCGCTCGGCGTAGTCGAGCCCGTAGCCCACGACGAACTCGTCCGGGATGTCGAACCCGACGTACTTCACGTCCACCGTCATCCGCAGTGCGTCGGGCTTCCGTAGCAGGGTGCAGATCTCGACGGACTTCGGACGGCGTGACTCGAGGTTGGCGACGAGCCACGAGAGCGTGAGTCCGGTGTCGATGATGTCCTCGACGACGAGCACGTGCCGGTTCGTGATGTCGGTGTCGAGGTCCTTGAGGATTCGTACGACGCCGGAGGAGCTCGTGCCGGAGCCGTACGACGAGATGGCCATCCAGTCCATCGCGACGTGGCTGTCGAGGCTACGGGCGAGGTCGGCCATGACCATCACGGCGCCCTTCAGCACGCCCACGAGCAGCAGGTCAAGCCCCTGGTAGTCCTCGTCGATCCGGCGGGCGAGCTCACGCAGCCGCTGCTGGATCTCCACCTCGGTCACCAGGATCGCCTTCAGGTCTGACTCGACGTGGCTGACATCCACTGGGGCTCCCGGTTGCGGTCGGATGGTCGGGTGACGTCGGATGGGCAGCGTCGGCGCTCGGTAGGTTGACGTACCGCTCAGTGTGCCGGACCGACACCGTCACGGCACCTTGGCCGAGAACGTGAGCGTGCCGCCGTGCCGGGTCGCCGTCAGGTGGCCGGGCAGGTCGACGCCTCGTTGGCCGTGCCAACCGGTGACCAGCGCGTCGACGGAGCCCAGATGTACGGCGAAGAGCTCACCGCCCGGGCAGCCGGCGGCGAGCGCGGCCAGCCGAAGCACTCGGGTGCGCACCGCCCGCGGGGCCGGCGCCAGCCGACGCACGTCGAGGGAGACTGCGCCCTCCGTGGCTGCTGCCGGGCCGGCCGCTGTGCCGAGGCCCGCGAGGGTCGCGAGCTCGCCGGCGATCGCGTCAAGGGCGTCGGCGTCGGCGGTGGCCAGGTCGGCGGTTCGGGCCAGCGCCTCCGCCACGCCGGGCCCGAGCTGGTCCTCCAACACGGGCAGCACATTGCGGCGTACCCGCACTCGCGCGAACCGGAGGTCGTCGTTCGCGGGGTCGTGCCAGACCGGCAGCGCGAGTGCCGCACATGCCTGCCGGGTCTGCGCGCGGGTCAGCTCGAGCAGCGGCCGACGGTAGGGACCGTGGACGGGGCGCATCCCCGCCAGCGAGCGCAGCCCGCTCCCTCGGCCGAGCCCCAGCAGCACGGTCTCCGCCTGGTCGTCGAGCGTATGCCCAAGGAGCACCACCGCGTCCCGCGTCGCGGCCGCGGTGCCGAGAGCCGCATACCGTGCGGCACGGGCGGCACCCTCGGGCCCCCCAGCGGAGCCCACCGACACCGCCACCACCTCGACCGGGTCCAGCCCCTGGAACGGCACGCACGTCGCCAGCCGATCAGCCACCGCGGCCGCGACCTGCGCCGACTCGCCGGCCAGACCGTGGTCGACGACGACGGCGCCCACCAGCCAGCCGGCCTTGGCACCCTCGAAGACGGCCGCCGCCGTCAGCGCCATGGAGTCCGCGCCGCCGGAGCAGGCTGCCAGCACGACTTGCCCCGGCTCGAGGTCGCCGAGCGACAGGCGAACCGCACGCCGTACCGCGGCGACGCTCGGGTCAAGCCGCCCGCTCATGCGTCAGCCGTGCACGCGGGTGACCCAGCGGGCCGGGTCGGCGATCTCGTCCTTGTCGGGCAGGTTGGCGGGCTCGGCCCAGACCGCGTTGAAGCCGGCCATCCCGACCTTGTCGACCGCGCCGCGCACGAAGACCGCACCGTCGCGGTACTGCCTCAGCTTGGCATCGAAGCCGAGCAGCTTGCGGATCAGCTGGTCGAGAGGCCCGGCCCCTGCCCGGCGCGCGTTGAACACGGTGCGGATCCGCTCCACCGATGGCACGACCTCCGGGCCGACACCGTCCATCACGACGTCGGCGTGCCCCTCCAGCAGCGACATGACGGCGGTCAGCCGCTCGATGATCGCCCTCTGTTCGGGCGTCTGGAGGATGTCGAGGAGCGAGACGTCCTCGTCGCCGCGCAGCAGCTTGGCGCCGCGTTCGAAGGCCTGGCGCATCATCTCGGCCAGCCGCCCGGGGTCGAGATCGGTCTTGGCGATGAGCTGCTCCATCTGCCCCAGCAGGTACGGGCGGAGCCACGGTACGGCGGTGAACTGGACCCGGTGCGTCTCCTCGTGCAGACACACCCAAAGCCTGAAGTCGTCGGGGTCCACCTTGAGATCGCGCTCGACCTGCACGACGTTGGGCGCGACGAGCAGCAGGCGCCCCCCGTACCCCGCGCTCGAGAGCTCCGCGTCGGTCGTCCCCGTGAAGAACGGGTCGAACTGTCCCAGCACCTTGTTGGAGAGGAAGGCGAACAGGCCGCCCGCCTCCAGACCCGTCACCCGGGAACCGATCGCCGTCGCGAGCGGGCCGGGGTCCGCACGCGACGTCCGCAGCTTGTCGATCAGCGGGTCGATGACGAAGCGCAGCCCGTCGATGTTCGCCTGGACCCACCCGCCGCGGTCGACCACGACCACGGGCGCGGTCGAAGACTCTGTCTCGAGGAGGGTGTAGCGGCGGACATGCTCCTCCGACTGCGCCGCGTAGCGCCGCAGGTCGGTTACCGCGCGGGTCGCCTCGTCCCGGTCGATCGTGGGACCAGGCTTCATCAGCCGCTTCGCGGTCGTGACGGCGAGGTCCCAGTCGACCAAGCCGGCTGACGGGGTGGCGGAGGGTTCGGACGCGCTCGAAGGCATGCGTCCACGTTACGGGGTCGGTCTCGGTAATCACCTGCGTCACGGCCCGTCGGTGGGTACTTGCGGCGTCCGCTGGTCAGCAGCCGCAGGTGGAGAGAGTGGCCGCGATCTGCTCGAGATCGGCTCGAGCCGTCAGCGTCCCGGTTTCCGGCACGCGGTCGGCGACCGCCACGAACGCAAGCGCCTGGCCGGTCCGGGTCAGCGCGATCCCGGCCAACCCGCTCACGCCGGTCAGCGTCCCGGTCTTCGCCCGGACGTAGCCACGTCCGACCTCGTCCTCGTGGATGAAGCGGTAGCCCAGGCTTCCGGAGAAGCCTGCGACCGGCAGGCCGGTGACCACCCCGCGCAGCGTCGGATGCGACGGCGCCGCGGCAGTCTCCAGCACGTGCAGCAGAAGCCGCACCGGCAGCACGTCCTGGCGCGACAGCCCACTGCCGTCGTAGAAGGTGGCGCCGCGCAGGTCGAGCCCGAGGCCTGTCAACGTGTTGCGAAGGGCGGAGACCCCCGCGGTGCTGGACCCCGGCAGACCGGATGCGACCGCGACCTGGCGCAGCAGCACCTCCGCCCCCTCGTTGTCGCTGAGCTCGAGGATGTGCTGCACGATCTCCTGCAGCGGTGCCGACGAGACGACCGCCAGCTCCTTCGTGGATCTCGGGCTCACCTCGGGCCGGACCGGACCGCTGACCTTGACACCCGCCCTTTCGAGCAGGTTGCGGAACACGTCCGCGGCGAACGCCGCCGGGTCGGTGCTGCGTTGCTCGAGCCCGGCCTTCACTCGGCCCTCGTCGACCCACAAGGCACTGATCGGGCTCACGACGTTGTCGGCGATGTACGTCGACGGCCAGCGCGGGTTGACGGCGGGGCCGGTGAAGAGCGACGCGTCGTAGCCGAGCCGGACCCGCCGTACCCCTTCGCCGGTGAGACGAGCCGCGGTCGAGGTCGCGAGCTCCTGCAGGCTCGCCGGCCGCGGGTAGAGGCTCGCCTGCTGGCGGGCCGTCGGCGTCCTTGCGACCAGCAACGGGTCCCCGCCTCCGACGAGCACGATCGGGCCACGGATGCTCGCCTGCGTCACCGTCGTCGTGAAGCGATGGTCGGGGCCAAGGGCCGCCAGCGCGGCACTGGTCGTGAGCAGCTTCATCGTCGACGCCGGCGTCACGTCCGAGACACCGGTCTGCCAGCTGGCCGCGGGGTTGCCGAGCTGGGAGACGGCGAAGCCGACGTTCGGGCCGAGACCGGCAAGCCGCAGGTCGCCGGCCAGGCGTCGTCTCAGCCGGTCGACCCGGACCTTCTCCCGGCCGGTTGTGGGAGCCAGCACGCGCGGAGCCCTCGGCGGCGGCGCGAGTCTGAGCCCCGGGACGGGCGGGGGCGGAGGGCCGACACCCGGTGAGGTGGTCGAGGAGTGCTGGCCGACCCCGGGCACCCACCCTGCCTCCACACCGACACCGACACCGATCGCGGCGACGAGAACGAGGGCTGCGGCGCCGATGGCCAGCTTGTGGGAGAGCGCCCCATCCCCTCCGCCGCCGCGCCTCGAGAGCTGCCAGCGGCTACGGGGCATGAGACATCTCCGGGTTTCCCGAGCTTGTGAAGTGCGGGACACTTACTCTAACGATCCTGCCCTGACGACCTCGCGCCGTCGTGGGTCGGTGGCGCAGTCAGAGCTGAAGGATGTGAACGGTGGACTTCGACGTCACGATCGAGATTCCGAAGGGGCAGCGGAACAAGTACGAGGTCGACCACAAGACCGGCCGGATCCGGCTCGACCGCACGCTGTTCACCGCCACCCAGTACCCGGCCGACTACGGGTTCATCGACGAGACCCTCGGCCAGGACGGTGACCCCCTCGACGCCCTGGTGCTGCTGCCGGAGCCGACGTTCCCCGGCTGTCTCATCCTGGCCCGGGCGATCGGCATGTTCCGGATGACCGACGAGAAGGGACCCGACGACAAGGTGCTGTGCGTCCCGGCGAGCGACCCGCGGCAGGAGCACCTGCGCGACATCCACCACCTTCCCGAGTTCTACCGGCTCGAGATCCAGCACTTCTTCGAGGTCTACAAGGACCTGGAGCCCGGCAAGTCCGTCGAGGGCGCGACCTGGGTCGGTCGGGCAGACGCCGAGAGGGAGATCCTCGCGTCTCGTGAACGCGCCCGGAAGGCGGAGTCGGAGGCGGCCGTCGACACCGACTGAGAACCCCTTCCCCAGCATTGGCTGCCCCCGGCATTTGCGGGAAAGTTGCCCCTCTGGCGGCCTCCGCGAGGTGAACTTTCCCGCAATTCGCGGGGGTCAGACCCGGCGCGGGGTCAGTCGCGGGGGAGTCAGACCCGGCCGAAGTAGTTGGGGAGAATCCAGTCGTAGATGCTCGAGACCTCGACGTACGCGCCGGGGTGCGGCGCCTGGATGATCTCGTTGTTCCCGATGTAGAGCGCTACATGGTAGATCGAGGACGGGGAGCTGCCTCCCCAGAACACCAGGTCACCGGGCTGCAGCTCGCCGAACGAGATGTGCTGCATGGACTCGTACTGCGCCACCGTGTAGTGGGGCAGCGAGACGCCCGCAGCGCCCCAGGCGCCCATCGTGAGTCCGGAGCAGTCCCATGCGTCTGGGCCAGCGGCGCCGTACACGTACGGCTCACCCACCTGGGCGTAGGCGAATGCGATGGCGGCGGCGGCTCCGCCACTCGGTGGGGGCGGAGGAGTCGGGGGAGGCGGAGGAGTCGGCGGAGGCGTGGGCGCGGGCGGAGGGGCGGGGTTCGACGGGTCCTGGTGTTGCCGACGCTGTTCTCGGCGCTGCTCGAGCCGCCGCTGGCGTTGCTCGGCGATGCGCTGCAGCCGTAGTTCCTCACGCCTGCGCGCGAGGGCGGCCGCCCGGCGCGCCGCGGCGAGCCGCTCCTGCCGGAGCTGCTCCAAGCCCTGGGCACGCTGGGTCGCGAGCCGAACCGAGGTGTGCTGAGCCATCGCGAGCTCGCTGATGAGGGACGACTTCTGGGCGGCGATCGACGACACCGCGGCTTGCTGCTGCGCTACGGCATCCGCCGCTGCCTGTTTGGCTTCGGCGGCCGCCCGCCTCGCGGCCCCGGCCGCGGCGAGGGCTGCCTTTGCCTGCTTCTGGTAGACGCGCGCCAGCCTGGACTGTGCTCGCCATTGCTGAAGGCGAGCATCCAGAGCTGACGACGTGGTCGAGTAGTCGGCCAGCTGGTTGATCAGCGAGGTGGTGCCCGTTGCGCTCATCGCCGCGCCGAGCGTGGTCAGCTGGGTGCCCGCCGTCTCGTGGCTCACGACGTACCCGGCGAAGCTGCTCCGCGAGCGCGCTGCGGCCGCCACGGCGTGGTCTGCCCGGCGCTTGGCGGCGGTGGCCGCCTGCTGCGCGAGCTGGTAGCGATACCGGGCTCCGTCGTATGCGTCGGACGCCTTGCCCGCGGCAATGCCGAGGCTCGCCAGCTGGTTGTCGGCAGCCGCGAGCTGCGCCTCGATACTGCTCACCGAGCTCTGGGTGTCCGTGACCTTCTGCTGGGCGTCCTGGACCGCTTGCTTGCTCGGAATCACGGGTTTGGTCGGCGCTGCCTGGGCGGTCGGGCTCACCAAGATGGCGAGACAAAGAGCTGCGGCGCATGCCGTTGCCCGGGTGGCTTTGGTCCGGCGTGGCGATGGCACGGGGGTCCCTTCGTCGGGTCGTGCATAGTCGGCCGCCAATTGTCCCGGCGACCGGCTATCTCTGGTTCAGATAAACGACGGTAGCCACCTTCAGCCCCAATGGGAACAGTTTTCACTCAGAAACCTTTGGTAACACGGCGTGTCGCTTTCTTTGCTTACACGGTTGTAATTTCTTTCGTCCATAAAGTGACCGTTATTATATGATTCAAAAGGCACAGTGAGGATCAGCTGACAGTCACACTGATCTCTTCAGTCACTTCAGCAACAGAGGTTGCATCGTTGATCCGACTGCCGCCGAGATCCCGCCAGTTTGCGGGTGGCCATCTCCGGGTCGCCGGGACCTCCGATCAAGTGCCGCACGCTTTCTTCGGAATCCATGAATGCTTTCACCAGCAAGCAAATAACACTGATGTTACTTACGCGGCTGTCATTAATATTGACTAGCGCCCCGCTTATCGCGGGCGCTGGTCACCTTCTGGCGTTCTTTCCCGTGACTGGTTTCTTGGATCTCGGGACGTCTTATGGCGTGCCGAATGCCAGGCTAAAGCTGCCACCAGCGGAGGTCAGGCGTCGGGAGCCGCCGCCCAGCTCGGGGATCGCCGTTCCCGGAACGCGGTCATCCCCTCCCTGGCCTCCGCCGAGGCGAACAGCCGGGCGGACAGCTCGACGAGCCGGTCACCTTCCGCGTCGATGGCTGACAGCAGTGGCCTGTTGAGCAGCGCCTTGGTCTCCCGCAGCCCCTGGGGGGAGCTTCGGGAGAACGCGTCCAGCAGCGAGGCGAGCGCCTCGTCGAGGTCGCGCTCCGGCACGCTCGATGTGACAAGCCCGTAGTCGGCGGCCGGGCGACCACCGAACACCTCGCCGGTCAGGTAGAGCCGGGACGCATCCCGGTCACGGAGGCGGGAGCGGGTCGTGAGGGAGATGACAGCCGGCGTCAACCCGAGCAGGACCTCCGCGAACCCGAATGTCGACTCGTCACTCGCCAACGCCACGTCGCACGCGCCCACCAGGCCCACCCCGCCTGCTCTCGCGTGCCCGTGCACCAGCGCGACCACGGGATCCGACAGGGCTGCGACCATGCGAAGCAGCTCGAGCAGGGCCCGCGTGCCCAGCTCCATCCCGTCCGCTACCGCCTCAGCAAGGTCGGCTCCGGCGCAGAACGTGCCACCCGTATGGGTCAGGACGACCACCCTGACCCCCTCGGTGGCCTCGGCTGCCGCGAGGTGAGACATCAGCTCGGCCACGAGCCGCCGCGAGAGCGCGTTGCGGTTGGTGGGCGAGTCCAGCGTCACGGTGGCCACGTGACCGTCGATGGTCAGGTGGACGAGCTCAGGACCGTCGCTCACGGGCCGTTCCCCAAATCCGACGCGGTAAGGAACGCTCTTCTGCGTTGACTGGTCTCGACCCAACCACAACCCTCGCCTCGAACGTCTGGCGGGTCCACGCTCGCCTGGACCGGAGTGTCGACGCAGCCGGCGGCCCGCACGGGCAGACGTGCAGGCTCGACGCAGGCTAAACTCGGCGTCACGACAGGGGAGCGCCACGCGGCGCTGAGAGTGCGGACAGCCGCAGACCCTCGAACCTGATCCGGCTAGCACCGGCGAAGGGAGTCGAGACTCGAGCAGGCCCCCGCCTGCTTCCCCTCCCGAGATCTGGGAGGTCCACATTGGCTACGTCAGCCGGCAGCACCGTCAGGGCGAACCGCGGTACCTGGCGCACGATCGACATCATCACCGCAGCGATGATCGGCGTCGTCCTCGGCGTCGCGTACTGGGGGTGGAGCAGCGCCTACAACACGCTCCTGACCCCCCTGACGAGCCTGCTCGGTCCGAGCCAAGGTCTGCTGGGCGGCCCCTGGCTAATGGCGGGAGTGGTCGCCGGTCTCGTGGTACGCCGGCCCGGCGCCGCGTTCCTCGCCGAGATCCTGGCGGCCGTCGTCGAGGCGACCCTGGTCACCGAGTGGGGCTGGTCCACCGTGATTTCCGGAGCCCTTCAGGGGCTGGGAGTCGAGGCTGTGCTTGCCGTGTTCCTGTACCGCAGGTTCGGCTGGGCGGTTGCGGCGCTGGCCGGGGCGATGGCCGCGTTCGCCGAGTGGTGCTACGAATGGCATGCCTACTGGGTCGGGTACAGCGTCGGCTGGAAGCTGGCCTACCTAGGCTTCTTCGCGCTGTCCGGTGCTGTCGTCGCCGGAGTCGGAGGTTGGTACCTCACGCGTGCTGTCGCCGCGACCGGTGCCATCGACGCTCTGCCGGCAGGCCAGCAGGCGGCCCGCGATCACGCCGTCTAACAGTGGTGCCGAGGTCAGCGTCCGTAGCCTGACCTGGCGTCCCGCCCGACGCCGTACCCCGGTCCTCAACGACCTGGACCTTCACATCCCTTCTGGCCAACGGGTCCTGCTCACCGGACCCAGCGGAGCAGGGAAGTCGACGTTGCTGCGCGCTCTTGCGGGGCTGTTGTTGACCGCGGCCGACGGAGACTTGACGGGCGAGGTGCTTGTCGACGGTGAGCCGACCGGGCAGACGTCCGCTCGACCTGCCCTGCTGCTGCAGGATCCGCTGGCGGGCATCGTCGCGGAGACTGTGGGCCGGGACGTCGCGTTCGGCCTGGAGAACGCCGGAGTAACCCCCGCCGAGATCTGGCCGAGGGTCCGCGGGGCCTTGGCGGCGACTGGTTTCCCTTATCCGGAAGGGCATCCGACGTCGGCGTTGTCGGGCGGGGAGAGCCAGCGTATGGCTCTTGCCGGCAGCCTGGTTCTCGGCAGCCGGGTGCTGCTTCTCGACGAGCCGACGTCGATGTTGGATCCCGAGGCGGGCGCGACGGTCAGGGAGGCAGTACGACGCCACGTCGACGGGTGGCGTCCCACCACCATCATCGTCGAGCACCACCTGGAGCCGTGGCTCGATCTCGTCGAGCGCGTCCTGGTGCTGGGCAAGGATGGCCGGCTGATCGCCGACGGGGAGCCCGGACGAGTCATCGATCAGCAAGGGGAATGCCTTTCCAGGCAAGGCGTTTGGGTGCCGGGGCTGCCCGCCCCGGACCTCCTCGAGGTGGACAGCGATCTCGTGGCCCCTTGGACCGCCGCGCCCGGGGCTGAGCTGGTTCGCGCGGAGGCGGTCTCACTGGAGCTAAGTCACCGGCTGCTGAGTCACCGTCCGGTGGGTCGCGACGCCCCCCGGCGGCTTGCCCTCTCAGGGGTCGACGCCTCGCTGCACGCCGGGCGTGTTCTCGCAGTGACGGGTCCCAGCGGCGCGGGGAAGTCCAGTCTCATCTCGGTCCTGGCCGGCCTGCGTCCGCCCACCAGTGGCTCGGTGCTGTCGGCACCGTCACTGGGCACCAGGCGAGGCCGCCAGCCAGGCCGATGGCGGTCCCGCGATCTAGCCGCCCGACTTGCCTGGGTGCCGCAGTCGCCTGAACAAGGCGTCGTGTCGAGGACGGTGTATGACGAGGTGCTGGCCGCCAGCCGAGCCTGCGGCAGGGATGCAGGCAGAGCGGCGATGCGCGCGGAGGGGCTGCTCGAGGTGCTCGGTCTCGACTCGCTGGTGAACGCCAGTCCGTACCACCTCTCAGGCGGTGAGCAGCGGCGGCTGATGGTTGCGGCCGCGCTGGCCAACGGCCCGTTCGGGGTCCTGCTCGATGAACCGACGGTCGGGCAGGACCGGTCCACCTGGGCAGCGGTGCTGGGCGCGGTTGCGTCCGCGAGAGGCGCAGGGATGGGCGTTGCTATCGCATCCCACGACGATCTCGCCGTCGACGTACTCGCGGACGACAGGCTGATGCTCACTCAAGGGGTGGCTGGTCCGTGACTCCTCCGAGCCGGGTCGGGCCGTTGTCCCTCCTGGCCTGCTGCCTGCTTCCGGTTGTCGGCGCGTTCGCCGTGACGACGCCACGTATCGGTGTCATCACGATCGCCGCCGACATCGTCGGTCTGGGCTGGCTCATGCGCGACCCGCGGAGCACGTCCCTGCGCGCCGGTGTGGGGCTGGTCGCCGCGGGCACGCTCGCACTGACCACCTGGCTGTACGCCGGCCATGACCTCGGCACCGCTGGGGCCGCCGCCCTGCGGATCATGTGCATCGTGGTACCGGCGGCCATCGTGTCGCCGCTGATTCGCCCGAGCGCGCTGGGCGACCACCTGGCCCAACGGCTCCGCCTGCCCGGGCGCTCGGTCGCGGCGTCGGTCGCGGCGTTGCAGCGGGTCGAGGACCTCGGGGAGCAGTGGCGCCTTGTGTTGCAGGCCCGGCGCGCCCGGGGACTCGGCGCCGACGGCAGCCCGGTTCGACGGGTGCGCTCGATGGGCGGCAGCGCGTTCGCCCTGTTCGTGGTGGCGATGCGCCACACCGGGCAGCTGGCGTTGGCGATGGACGCCCGCGGGTTCGCGGCGGCAGGTCGCCGTACCTGGGCCATGCCGGCCCCTTGGCAGGTCGGCGACTGGGTGGTCCTCGGCATCGCTCTTGGGCTGGCCGTTCTGCCCTGGCTGCTGTGACGACTCGCGCGCAACCCCCGCTCGGAGCCGGAGGCGGTCAGGTGGAGGTGGGGAAACCAAGGTCGACCTGGCTGGTGGCGGGGTCCGGCCAACGGGACGTCACGACCTTCGTGCGGGTGTAGAAATGCACGCCCTCGGGCCCGTACATGTGTGTGTCACCGAACAGGCTGTCCTTCCACCCGCCGAACGAGTAGTAGGAGACCGGCACCGGGATCGGGACGTTGACGCCCACCATGCCGACCTGCACCTCCTGCTCGAACTGCCGGGCTGCCCCGCCGTCGCGGGTGAAGATCGCCGTGCCGTTGCCGTAGGGGTTGGCGTTGACGAGATCGAGCGCCTCCGCCGCCGTGTCGACGCGTACCACGCTGAGCACGGGCCCGAAGATCTCGTCGCGGTACACCGCCATCGAGGGCCGGACCCGATCGACCAGGCTGACACCGAGGAAGAAGCCGTCGCCGTCGAAGTCCTGGTCGCGACCGTCGACGACGACGTCGGCACCTTCGTTGTCCGCGACGTCGAGGTACGACGCCACCTTGTCGCGGTGTTCCCTGGTGACCAGGGGCCCCATCTGGGACGCCGGATCGGTGCCGGGCCCGATCTGCAGGGAGCCGAGCCGCTTCTCGACGGCGGCGACCAGGTCGTCCGCCACGTCGCCGACCGCCACGACCACCGACACGGCCATGCAGCGCTCGCCGGCCGACCCGTAGCCGGCGGAGACGGCGGCGTCCGCCGCCATGTCGAGGTCGGCGTCAGGCAACACCACCATGTGGTTCTTGGCGCCCCCGAGGGCCTGGACCCTCTTGCCGGCCGCCGTACCCCGCTGGTAGACGTGCCGGGCGATCGGGGTAGAACCCACGAAGCTGACCGCCGCGATCCCGGGGTGGTCGAGGATCGCATTGACCGCTTCTGCGTCGCCGTGGACGACGTTCAGCACACCGTCCGGCAGGCCCGCGCGCCGAAGCAGGTCAGCGATGAGGAGCGAGGCGGAGGGGTCCTTCTCGCTGGGCTTGAGGATGAACGCGTTTCCGCAGGCGATCGCGTTCGGGATCATCCACAACGGCACCATGGCGGGGAAGTTGAACGGCGTGATGCCGGCGACGACGCCGAGCGGCTGCTTGACCTCATGCACGTCGACGCCAGACGACGCCTGGGCGGAGTGACCGCCCTTGGCGAGATGGGGGATCCCGCACGCGAACTCGACGCACTCCAGACCCCGGTCCACCTCCCCCGCGGCGTCGGAGAGCACCTTGCCGTGCTCGGCGGTGATCAACGCAGCCACGTCGTGGCGATGCTCGTCGAGTAGCGCGCGGAAGCGGAACATGACCGTGGCACGCTTGGCGAGGCTGGCGCTTCGCCAACCCTGGAAGGCTTCTTGGGCAACCGCCACCGCCTGGTCGACCTCACCCGACGACGCGAGGGCCACCTCCGCGGTCTGCTCTCCGGTGGCCGGGTCGAAGACCGGCGACGTTCGCGCGAACGAGCCGAGCTCCCGGCCGCCGATCAGGTGTCCGATGCGTCGCACTGTCCTACTCCTCGAGCCGATTGTGCGCTGTCTGGCCTTGCGGGGTTGCCCTATCCGCCCCAGATCGCAGTGTCGCATATCGTCTTGCCATGCCGGTTACGAACTGGTGCACGCGGTCGAGCTCGCTCGACGGCAGGCTCAGCAGCTGGACCCTTGCCGGTGGCCTTTCCACAGGGAGCGGCAATGGCCACGGCGTACCCCAGACCGCCTGCGCGAAGCGCTCGTTGGAGGGGCCGAGCCGCTCCGCCGCCCGCGCGGCGAGCTCCGGAGTCCAGCCCCAGTAGGACTCCGCGCACCAGCCGAGCTCGTTGGCGCGGCGGGCCGCCACCCGGTGCAACCGACGTATGACGGGATCTTCGTCGGTCAGCGTCGGGTCCAAGCGGGCCAGATACGCACGGAGCAGTCGGAACGCCTCGACTGCCACGGGACCGAGCGTGATGTTGACGATCTGCGGACCGATGACGAGCTCGTCCTCGGGTACGGCGATGCGTGCCGCGCGCAGCAATGCGACGAGCGGGTTCGGACGGCTGAGGTCGGGCCACGGCACACCGACGAAGTCGACGTCGGCTGACCGGTACCACATGCCGAGCTGGTGCTCCAGGTCCTGCTCTCCGAGCTCGAGCAGGCGCACCACGAGAGGATCGAAGTCGATGACCTCCAGCAGCATCTTCACCACTTGGGCATAGGCGCTGTTGATCTGCGACAGCTGGTCGCGGACGACGTACAGGATCGTGACGTCGCGCCCGAACGAGAGCAGCCGCTCGGTGAGGCGCTCGCTCACCCCGTCCTCGATGATCACCCGCCTGAGCACCTCGGAGCTGATCAGCACGGTCTCGGGACCGACCTCGGCCAGCTCGACCGCGAGGGCGTCCCAGCCTCCGATGTCCGGACGGAAGCGCGGGCTGTCGACGAGGTCCCAGGCCAGATGATGGTGGCTGATCGCGTTCGGCTCGAACTCGAGGCGACCTGTTCTCGGCAGATAGACGCCGTGGCGGGCCAGCACCGCCGCATTCGCGAAGAGACCGCGCTGGAAGTACGTCGTGGCGGTCTTCGGCGGCCCGACATGGACCACGAGCCGGCTCACGCAGTGCTCAGGTCATGCGTCCTCGCCGGGAGCATCACCCGCTCCCTGTCTCGGCAGTCAGCTGGCCAGACGCCGGGGCAACCCAGGATCGAGACAGCTCCAGCCGTCATACGGGCAACGGGTCCTTCTCCTTGTCCTGGTCGGTGACCTCCAGCGTCGCCCGGCCGGCTTCCAGGCGGGCCACCGGCACCCGGAACGGTGAGCACGACACGTAGTCGAGGAGGATCTTCTCGAAGAAGTGGATCGACGCCGGGTCACCGCCGTGCTCTCCACAGATGCCGAGCACCAGGTCGGAGTTGGACTCCTTGCCCTCCCAGGCGGCAACACTCACGATCCGCCCGACTCCCTGCTCGTCCAGGGTCTCGAACGGGCTGATCCCGAAGATCCCGGACTCGATGTAGAGCGGGAAGAAGGCCGCCTCCACGTCATCGCGGCTGAAACCCCATGTCGTCTGCGTCATGTCGTTCGTGCCGAACGAGAAGAAGTCGGCCTCCTTCGCGATCTCGTGCGCCGTCATCGCCGCGCGTGGCAGCTCGATCATCGTCCCGATGGAGAACTCGAGGTCCATCCCCATCTCCTCGGACACCTCCGCGATGGTGGCCACCGCCTGCTCCTTGATGATCGTGAGCTCCTTCACGTCCGCGACGAGGGGAACCATGATCTCGGCGTGCGGGTTCAAGCCGCGCCTCTTCAGCTGTCCCGTGGCCTCCGCGATTGCCCTCACCTGCAAGAGGAAGAGCCCCGGCACCACCAGGCCCAGCCGGACTCCGCGAAGACCCAGCATCGGGTTCTGCTCGGAGTGCCGCTGCACCTCCTTGAGCAGGGCGGCCGCCTCCTCGTCCGGCTCACCGGTCGCTTCGGCGACGGCTACCTTCACCGAGAGCTCGGTCAGGTCCGGCAGGAACTCGTGCAAGGGCGGGTCGAGCAGGCGTACGACGACCGGCAGGCCGTCCATCGCCTCGAAGATCCCGAGGAAGTCCTCCCGTTGCAGGGGCAGCAATTCCTGCAGCGCCTTGTCCTGCATCTCGCCGGTGTCAGCGAGGATGACGCGCTCGACGATCCTGCGGCGAGAGCCCAGGAACATGTGCTCGGTCCGGCACAGACCGATGCCCTCGGCACCGAACGTGCGCGCCCGCTGCGCATCTTCCGGGGTGTCAGCGTTGGCACGCACGCCCATCCGGCGGGTCTTGTCTGCGTGCTCCATGATGCGCAGCACGGACTCGACCAGCTGCTCGTCCCCACTCGGTTTGGTGTGCCCGTCCGACTCCGCCGAGGCGCCGAGCAGGGCCTCGACCACCACACTCGGGACGACGGGCACGTCACCGGCGAACACCTCCCCGGTGGTGCCGTCGATGGCGATCAGATCACCCTCGCTCACCTGGGCTCCGCCCGAAGTCCGGAACTCGCGCTTCTTCAGGTCGACGCGCAGCGCCTCGACACCGACGACACAGGTCCGCCCCATCCCGCGCGCCACCACGGCCGCATGCGACGTCTTGCCGCCCCTGCTGGTCAGCACGCCTTTGGCGGCGATCATGCCGCGCAGGTCGTCCGGGTTCGTCTCCCGGCGTACCAGAATCACGTCCTCACCGTCCGCTGCCCACGCGACGGCGGTCTTGGAGTCGAAGGCGGCCTTGCCGACCGCCGCCCCGGGGCTGGCGGCCATCCCCTTCGCGATCAGGTCACGCTTGCTGCTCGGGTCGAACTGCGGGAACATCAGCTGCGCCAGCTGGGCGCCTGTCACCCGCCGCAGCGCTTCGTCCATGTCGATCAGCCCCTCGTCGACGAGCTGGACCGCGATCCGGAAGGCGGCGGCTGCGGTCCGCTTCCCGACGCGCGTCTGCAGCATCCACAGCTTGCCGCGCTCGACGGTGAACTCGATGTCGCACATGTCCTTGTAGTGGCGCTCGAGCCGGCCCATGATGTCGAGCAGCTCCTCGTACGACGTGGGGTCGGTGTCGCCGAGCGACGCGAGCGGCTGGGTGTTCCGGATGCCGGCCACCACGTCCTCGCCCTGCGCATTGGCGAGGTAGTCGCCGTACACCCCCTGCTGACCCGATGCCGGGTCGCGGGTGAAGCAGACCCCGGTGCCGGAGTCGTCGCCGAGGTTGCCGAACACCATCGCGCAGATGTTCACCGCCGTCCCAAGGTCGTCCGGGATTCCCTCCTGGCGCCGGTAGATCTTGGCCCGGTCGGTGTTCCAGGACGAGAAGACCGCTCGCACCGCGAGGTCGAGCTGCTTTCGCGGGTCCTGAGGGAACTCGTCGCCCTTGTTGTCGATGATGAGCTTCTTGTACGTCGTCACGAGCGCCTTGATGTCGTCGACGTCCAGGTCGAGGTCGGACTCGACGCCCTTGTCCCGTTTGGCCGCGTCGAGCGCATCGTCGAAGGCGGAGCGCTCGAGACCCAGCACCGTGGTGCCGAACATGGACAGCAGCCTGCGGTACGAGTCCCACGCAAAGCGGGGGTTGTCTGACATGGACGCCAGACCCTCGACCGACTCGTCGTTGAGCCCGATGTTGAGGACGGTCTCCATCATTCCCGGCATCGAGAACTTGGCGCCGGACCGGACGGAGACCAGCAGCGGGTCGTCGGGCTGGCCGAGCGTGCGGCCCATCTCCTTCTCGAGGCTCGTCAGGTGCTCGTCGACCTCGCCCGACAGCTCCTGCGGCTCCTCGCCGGTCTCGAGGTAGACCCGGCAGGCGTCCGTCGTGATGGTGAACCCGGGGGGTACGGGCAGGCCGATGTTCGTCATCTCCGCGAGGTTCGCGCCCTTGCCGCCGAGGAGGTCCTTCTGGGACGCGTTCCCCTCGTTGAAGTCCTTCACGTACCTCGACATGTCCACTCCTTAGACAACCCGAACCTGGGCCTCGCCAACGGGTGCTGTGGGCCTATCATGCCCCGTCCCGGACGGATGCACGACCTTCCCGCCGCGGTGAATGTGCTGGCTACGACCCCTTTGACAGCCCCAACTGGCTAGCCTGTGGGCAGTTCGGCAGGATCTGGAGACCAGCACGAGAGGGCGCCGATGAGGCTCCGCAAGACCGGAATCACGATCCTCGGCTGGATCCTCCTGCTGCTCGGGGTGGCGGCGATAATCCTGCCCGGTCCGGGCCTGCTGCTCCTCCTGCTCGGGCTCGTCGTGCTCTCTCAGGAGTACGAGTGGGCCGAGCGACGCGTCGAGCCGGTCAAGAAGAAGGCGTTCGACGTGGCCCGGCAGGGCGTGTCGTCGTACCCGAGGATCGCCGGCAGCGCCTTGATGGCCGCCGCCCTGGTCGCCGCGGGGGTCCTGTGGGGTCTCGACCCGCCGATCCCCATCGTCGGGCCCCTCGGCCCAAGGCTGCCGTTCAGCGGATGGACGACCGGAAGCAGCATCATCGTCTCCGGCCTGATCGCGATGGCGTTGCTCGTCTACAGCATCAAGCGCTTCCGCGCCGAGGCCGTCCGCGAGTGACCCACCGGTTCACCCGTCGCAAAGTTGCCGTCGAGTCGTCGGAAAGTTGCCGTGGTTGGGTCTCAGTCGATGGTTCCGGTCCAACTTTGCGACGGGTCAACCCCAAGTTTGCGACGGGTCAACCCCAATTTTGCGACGGGTCAACGGGGTGGCCGGCCTCCAGGTACGTCGTCCCGTCGGTCTCGGTCAGGCAGGCGAGAAGCGTTCTCAGGTACGGCGCCACGTGTGGCTCCGCCTCCGCGAGGCTGCACCAGTGCACCGCAGCGATCTCACGGGCCTCGAACGTCATGGCCCGGACGAGCGCCTCGTCATGCACGCCGAGGTCGAAGACGAAGAGGCAGGCGTCGTCCCAGCCCCGCCACGGCGGCAGCCAGTTGACCAGGCGCAGGCCGAGGTTGGGCAGGCTGAGGCCGATCTCCTCCCGGATCTCCCGCGTCACCGCCTGCGCCGGTGACTCGTGCAGGTCGACCACACCGCCGGGGAGGTCCCACTCCCGCTTGTAGGTGAGCTCGCAGAGGAGAACCTTGCCCGAGTGGCTTCGGACCAATCCCTGGGCGATCACGCGCTTGGTGGGTAGGGCCGCGTTGAGCACCCGCAGGAAGCCGTCCCGGCTCGTCGGCGGCGGGTCGCCTGCGATGCGAGCCAGCAGGACAAAGTCGCGTCGCTGCCCGCCCACCGTCTCCGCCTGCCTCATCAGACCCTCACGGCGTAGCCCAGCCCGGCCGGCCGTACGTAGCGACGCGACGTTCGTCGGTTCGACCCTCGCCTGGATTCGCACCAGGTCGAGCTCCTCGAAGCAGTAGTCGACAAGCATGAGCACGGCGGTGGTGGCGACGTGCTGGTGCCGGTGGTCCGGGTAGACCGCCCAAGAGAGCTCCCCGACCCGGTCCCCGAGCTGGCGCACCTCGACCGTTCCAGCGACCGCGCCGGCGTGCTCGACGAGGAAGTTCACCGTCTGCCTGTCCCGGGCGTACAGGTCGGCCCAGCGCTCTATCGCTGCGTGCTGCTGGTCCGCGCTGGGAGTGACGGCGGGAAAGCCGAACCACTTGGCGATGACGTCGTCGTGTTGGAGGATGGCCACGTCCGCGTCCTCCGCCCTCCACGGACGTAGTGTCACGTCGCCGGTGCGAAACGTCGGTTGCGGCGGTGGCCGTTGCGCCCGCAGCTCTGGCTCCCTCACACTGCGACCTTACGCACCGGGCCGCCGGATCGTCGTACCCGCAGAGTGCTCGGGTGACCTGTCCGCCGGGGCCGTCGCCCGAGACGCGGACGTAGCCTGCCCCGCTAGGCTGACGCCATGACTTCACATGTCGACGTTGTCGTGCTGGGCGCAGGCCCGGGAGGTTATGTCGCGGCGATCCGGGCAGCGCAGCTCGGCCTGAGAACGGCGATCGTGGAGAAGAAGTACTGGGGAGGGGTGTGCCTCAACGTCGGCTGCATCCCCAGCAAGGCCCTGCTGCGCAACGCTGAGCTCGCGCACATCTTCCAGGCGGACGCCAAGACATTCGGCATCTCCGGTGATGTCACCTTCGACTACGGCGCCGCCTTCCAACGTAGCCGCGTCGTCGCAGACGGGCGCGTCAAGGGCGTGCACTTCCTGATGAAGAAGAACAAGATCACCGAGTACGACGGGGTCGGCAGGTTCAACGACGAGAAGTCGATGACGGTCGAGCTCGGTGGTGGCGGCACGGAGACCCTGACGTTCGACAGCTGCATCATCTCGACGGGGGCGACGACGAGGCTGCTGCCGGGTACGACGCTGAGCGACCGCGTCGTCACCTACGAGGAGCAGATCATGACCGACGAGCTTCCCGGGTCGATGATCATCGCCGGCGCGGGGGCGATCGGCGTGGAGTTCGCATACGTGCTCGCCAACTACGGGGTCGACGTGACCATCGTCGAGTACCTCGACCGGATGGTGCCGCTCGAGGACCCTGAGGTCTCCAAGGAGCTGGCGAAGCGATACAAGCAGCTCGGTGTCACGGTTCATACGTCGACGCGGGTGGATGAGATCGACGACAGCGGTGACAAGGTGCGCGTGAGCGTCACCAAGGGTGACAAGCAACAGACACTCGAGGCCGACAAGGTGCTGCAGGCCATCGGGTTCGCGCCGCGCGTCGAGGGCTACGACCTCGAGAACACGGGAGTGAAGCTCACCGAACGCGGAGCGATCGACATCGACGGTTTCATGCGGACGAGCGCGGACGGCATCTACGCGATCGGCGACGTGACGGCGAAGGTGATGCTCGCGCACGCCGCGGAGGCGCAGGGTGTGGTGGCGGCAGAGACCATCGCGGGCGTCGACACGATGGAGATCGACTACGTCATGGTGCCGCGCGCGACGTACTGCCAGCCCCAGATCGCAAGCTTCGGGTACACCGAGGAGCAGGCCAAGGAGCAGGGTCACGAGGTGAAGGTGGCGAAGTTCCCCTTCATGGCCAATGGGAAGGCGCACGGTCTGGGCGACGCTGGGGGGTTCGTGAAGATCGTCGCCGACGCGGAGTACGGCGAGTTCCTCGGCGCCCACCTGATCGGCCCCGATGTGACCGAGCTGCTCCCGGAGCTGACGCTGGCTCAGAAGTGGGACCTGACGGCGACCGAGGCGGCCCGCAATATCCATGCCCACCCGACCCTCGGAGAGGCCCTTCAGGAGGCCATCCATGGCATCGCGGGACACATGATCAACTTCTGAGGCTGATCACGTCGCTGCGATGGCACCACTCATAGGCCGTACGCTGCGAAGGGCGATATCAGCATCGTTCGGCCAATATTGGCACGCCGGCTCCCGAGAGATGTTCCAGCGCCGCTGATCGTCCCGTCATCGCCATCACGAGGGGGAGGATTGGTCCGTTCACCTCAGGTCCGTCGCCGTGAGCCCAGTCGACATCCGAAGCGCGCAGTCCGAGCCCGAGGACGCGTTTCTTTGCGCCGATCAGCAGGTTGGAGCCCTTGTAGAAATCCGCGATCCGCACTACGGCCGCGACCGGAACCTCGTGCGACAGGGCAAGTGGCCAGCGAATATCCGTCGAGTGCACGATTGTCTCCCCCAGCCACGAGTCGACGGGCCCCGGTGGCGAGGTTGTGTCATCGACATGCGCACGCAGCTCAGCCAAGGTGGCCGCAGGCCCCGCGGCGGTCTCGGACTCGACAGCTTTCGCGCTCATAGCGTCGAAGCGGAAGCCAGACCCGGCGAATCTCGCGAGAAAGCGCGACGGGGTCATCTTGGCGGTTACGAGGATGTGACCGAGCACGTCGTGCACCGTCCACCCATCGCACAACGAGGCCGCGCGCCAATCCGAGTCGGATATCCCGTCCAGATCGTCGGCGAGCGCTGCACGCTCAGCGTGGATAAGGTCCCAAGGACTTGACGCCGCCATCAACCCTCCTTGGTCAGGGTCATCGGATGGCGAGTATTTCATGACGCAAGGGGCCTGCCAAGCGTCAACCGCGCTCGCGTGACTCTTCGAGGTAGTCCTGACGTCGGGCCAGGTCGGCGCTGACGCTCTTCTTCCCGTGGCGGGCGAGCAGACGTGTGGCCAGCCGTGGGACGCCCGGCGGTGCGACGCCACAGCGGGCCGTCGGGCCTCTCGCCCCGCGAAGTCGAGATCCTAGGGCTGATCGCGCGCGGACTGTCCGAGCGGGGAGATCGCCGTACGGCTGCCCCTGTCACCGAAGACGGTGCGCAACCATACCGAGCACATCTACGCAAAGATCAGGACCGACAACCGGTGAAGGCGCAGGGTCTCCCCGATGCTCGAAATGCCGAGGTCTCCGACCGCGTAGCGGCCTCCTACCAGCAGTACGGACGGCTGAGCGAGGTCGTTTGGTCATCTTCTGACCAGGCGCGTCACCGCCCCGGACCGGGTGTTAACTCAGACAGCAAGGCCTGGATGCGCCGTTTGATCTCGTCCCTGATGAGCCGCACTGTTTCGATCCCCTGGTCGGCGGGGTCGTCGAGCTCCCAGTCCTCGTAGCGCTTCCCCGGATAGAAGGGGCAAGTGTCCCCACAGCCCATGGTGATGATGACGTCGGACTCATCGACAGCTTCAGTGGTGAGGATCTTGGGGTTGGTGCTTGCGATGTCGATGCCCTCTTCGGCCATGACCTCGACGGCGACGGCATTGATCCTGTCAGCCGGCTCCGAGCCTGCAGAGAGCACGTGGACGCTGTCCCCGGCGAGCTTGGCGAGGTAACCCGCCGCCATCTGAGAGCGGCCGGCGTTGTGTACGCATACGAACAGAACGGTTGGCTTTTCGACCACGATTCGTGCCTTTCAGGGTGGTTAGTCAGATGGGGAGCTGGTCGAGCCGCTAGCGAACCTTGGCCTCATCCGTTCGGGAGCGTCACGGTGAGAGCTCCCTGACGAGCTCATCCGGCGATCCCGCGGCGGACGCGAACTCGGCGGCGAGCGCAGCCGAGCTTGGGTAGAGGAACTTGATCAGGACGAGGCCGAGCACTCCGCCGGCGAGCTCCATGACGATGAACATCGGGACCGACGACGGGGCAATACCAGCGAAGGAGTCAGAGAACATCCGAGCCACGGTGACGGCCGGGTTCGCAAAGCTTGTCGAGCTGGTGAACCAGTAGGCGGCGGTGATGTAACTGCCGACGGCGAAAGCAACGTTGTGGCCACGTCCCGCCCGGAGGGTGCCGAAGATGACGAGCAGCAGCCCGAGAGTCGCGACTACCTCTCCTAGCCACAGCCCCGCAGAAGCCCGCTCATGAGTGGCGATCGATACGGCGTCGAGGTTGAACATCACGTTGGCTGTCACTGCCCCGAGGCACCCACCGACCAACTGCGCACCGATGAGTACCGCCGCGTCGGCGGTCGTGATGACCTTGAGCGCGCGTTCGACCAGCGTGACGACCGGGTTGAACGCTGCCGACACCGGCTGCAGCGCCAAGATGAGCGCCGTAAGGGCGGCACCCGTGATGAGGCTGTTCTCCAGCAGCTCTAGACCCATATCGTTCGGCGACAGACGTGCTGCGGCGATCCCTGATCCGATCACTGCGGCAACCAGAAAGGCAGTGCCCACGAGTTCGGCCATGGCACGACGTACCAGCACGATGCTCATCGCCCAGCGCCAGCGACTCGGGCGCCCCCACCAATCAGCACCCCAAGATCAGCAAGAGCCTCGGTGCGCACCCGGTAGTAGACCCAGACTCCTCGTTTGCTGCGATCCAGGAGCCCGATTTCGTGCAACACCTTGAGGTGATGGCTGATCGTAGGCTGGGTCAGGTCGAACGCGCCGGCCAGATCGCACACGCACGCCTCGCCCTCTGCGTGGGATGCCACCAGTGACAGCAGACGCAGCCGAACCGGGTCCGCCAGCGCCTTGAGAAGCGGGGCAACGGTCTCAGCCTGCTCGATGCTCAGGGTTTCACGAAGCAGCGGAGAACAGCACGCCACCGTCTGGACGGGGGTCAACTCGAGCAGCGACTTAGACACATCTCTATGTTGACACGCATCTATGTCTGTGGCAACGTTTGATCCACACATAGATGTTCATCAATACGAGGAGGGTCAGAGATGTCACGAGTCCAGCTCGCGCTCAACGTCAACGACATTGACGAGGCGGTCATGTTCTACTCCAAGCTCTTCGGCAGCGAGCCGGCCAAGCGCCGCCCGGGCTATGCCAACTTCGCCATCTCCGAGCCTCCGCTCAAATTGGTGCTCCTCGAGAACCCCGGCCAGGGCGGATCCTTGAACCACCTAGGCGTCGAAGTCGCAGATGTCGACACGGTCGACGCCGAGCAGAGCCGTCTGGCCGCAGTGGGCCTGACGTCGATCGATGAACGCGACACCACCTGTTGCTATGCCAAGCAGGACAAGTTCTGGGTCCAGGGCGCACCCAACGGCGAGCCGTGGGAGATCTACACGGTGCTCGCTGACAGTCCCACGTTCAGCGACGAGACTGATGGTCAAGCCCAGTGCTGCGGCACCAACGCCAGCGAAGCCGGCGAACCCAGCGCAGCTGCTTGCTGCTAGGCCAAACCGATCAGAGCCACCGAGCTCGCCGCCAGACCAGCTGTCATTCCGACGGCACCATCGAGAGTCCAGCCGGACCTCGACGGGGGCAATGTCTAGTGAAGAAGTGGAGTTTCCGTAGGCTGGGCAAGTGGACGGGATCAGGTTGCTAGAAGGGTTCCTAGCGGCTCTGATGATCGCCACGGTCACAGCCCCCGTAGGGGTCTCAGGAGCTGTCTTCATGCTGCCGGTTCAGCTTGATCTCCTGCACGTCCCCAACCCATCAGTCACGCCCACAAACCTGATGTTCAACGTTGTTGCCGGGCCTGGGGCCCTGCTGAGGTACCGACGTACCGGGCAGCTGACGGGACCACTCACTCGTCAACTGCTTCTCGGAACGCTCCCGGGTGTAGTGACCGGGGCAATAGTTCGCGTCTACCTGGTGCCTGGCCCTCAAGTGTTCCGTTTGGTCGCGGCGGCGGTGCTGCTGCCGATCGGAGTGTGGCTAGTTCAACGGTCATGTTCACGAACGCCCCGACCGCACGCCCCGCTGCCACCACGACGGATCTCTGTCATGGCGCTGGTTGTCGGCGTGGTGGGCGGTATCTACGGCATCGGCGGCGGGTCGATCCTCGGGCCCATCCTGGTCGGCTCTGGCCTGGCGATGAGCGCGGTTGCGCCAGCTGCCCTGGTCTCCACGTTCGTCACGTCGATCGCCGGCGCCCTGACCTATCTTTTGCTGGCCCTGGACCAGTCGGGCTCGATTGCACCGGATTGGTCAGTCGGCTTGGCATCCGGCCTCGGCGGACTAGTCGGGGGATACCTGGGTGCCCGTCTACAGCCTGGGATGCCCGAGAAGGCGCTTCGGCTGTTGCTGGGGAGCCTCGCGATCGTGTTGGCGATCGTCTATGTCGTAGAGACGGTTGCCTGAGGTTCCTTCGGCATCTCGTGCCAGCCTTGGCTCATCCGCGGCGGTCGTGCCCCGTGTTGTCCGGCCTGACAAGATGACAGTCGTGAACAGGACACAGGTTGAGAAGATCCGCTCCGGTCAGGGTTTCTTTGCAGCTCTCGACCAAAGCGGTGGCAGTACGCCGAAGGCGTTGGCCGAGTACGGCATCGCCGAGAACCGGTACCGCTCCGAGGACGAGATGTTCGACCTCGTCCATGCGATGCGAACGCGCGTGGTCACCAGCCCGCACTTCGCCGGCTCGCGCATCCTGGCGGCGATTCTGTTCGAACAGACGATGGAACGGGAGGTGCAAGGCCTCCCGACGGCGCAGTACCTCTGGGAAAAGAAGCAGGTTGTCCCCTTCTTGAAGGTCGACAAGGGGCTCGCCGACGAGGACCACGGCGTCCAGCTCATGAAGCCGATCGACACCCTCGACGGATTGCTCGAGCGGGCGAATCGGCACCGGATCTTCGGTACCAAGATGCGCTCGGTGATCAAGGACGCCGACATGGACGGGGTGGCAGCAGTCGTTAACCAGCAGTTCGAGTACGGCGCGAGGATCTCAGCGGCTGGGCTCGTTCCGATCCTCGAGCCCGAGGTCAGCATCGACAGCCCGCACAAGGACGAAGCGGAGTCGCTGCTGCGCGACGACCTGAAGGCGCACATCGAGACGCTGCCCGCCGACGCGAGCATCATGCTGAAGCTGACGATTCCGACTCAGCCAGGCCTTTACGCAGCTCTCGCCGCCGACCCGCGCGTGGTGCAGGTGCTCGCCCTGTCTGGCGGCTACAGCCGTGACAAGGCGTGTGCGCTGCTTGCCAAGGATCCGAGCATGATCGCCAGCTTCTCGCGGGCGTTGCTAGAGGGGCTGTCTGACGAGCAGACCGACGACCAGTTCAACGCTCAGCTCGACAAGTCGATCGCGCAGATCTTCGAAGCTTCGGTGCAGAAGTCGACGGCGAGCTGAGCCGAGATCGGTAGGCGACGCGAGTCGTCATCCGCCGACTCAGTGGCGCCGACCGAGGAAAGCCAGTAGGCGCTCATCGGCGGCCGCGTGCTGCGACAACCCCAGGGGGTCGGCGAAGCGGACCGGGCGGTCTGCCGGAGTGACGTACCGCTGAGCGCAGGTGAGCAGGTCCTCAGCGAGTCGCGGCGGAAGGGGACGGCCGCCCCCACATGCCTGTGCCACGTCCCACCCGTGTACGGCGACCTCCACCGCGCCGGCGCCCGTGACGTCGCTCACGGACACCGGAAAGCCACCGATGTAGGCAGCGTGGGCGACCTCTCCAGCGGTCCAGGCGCCGAGCATCTGACAGGCCCGGTTCCGCAGGGCGGTGACCGGGTCGTCGCAGGCACCATGGTCCTCGGAGGCGGGCGCCAGATCAATGCCGCCGACGTCGACGGCCTCCTGCAGGGCAAGAAGGGAGTCGTTCATGTGCGACAGCAGGGCGCCCAGATCCCATCCCTCACAAGGGGTCGGGCGCGACAAGGCATCCGGCGTCACGAGCTGGAGGCTGCCAAGGGTGTAGCCGACCGCTCGCTCGAGGAGCTCCAGACCATCGAGAAGTGTCGGTGCCGATCGGCTATCTGACATCGTCGAGCGGGAGCGTGTCCGGCAGCCCGAAGGTCGGGAACAAGGACAGCTCGAAGAACGCCGTCACGTGGCCTATCCCGGCCGCGGTCATCGTGATGACCTGCAGCTGGAAGGCGTGGTACGCGTCGTCTCCGCGCAGGTACATGCCGAAGGCGGGCTGACCGTTGGCCTGCGTGGGGACCAGACGCAGGTCCCCGGCCCGTTTGGCCGGGCATTGGTTGGCGATCAGGCGGCCGATATCCTCCGGAGTCCGGTACCACCCGGTGAACGGGGGCATCTCCCACACCACGTCCTTCGCGAACACGGTCAGCAGCGCGTTGACGTCGTAGCTCTCGAACGCGGCGACGTACCGGTTCAGCAGGTCGCGCTGTTCGGGCGTGGAGGGTTCGGAGATCGCTTCCTCGCTGGGCGCTGCAGCCTGGATCTGGGCGCGCGCCCGCTGCAGGGCGCTGTTGACGCCCGCCGTCGTCGTGTCGAGCAGCTCGGCGACCTCGGATGCACGCCACTTGAGAACCTCGCACAGGATCAACACGGCGCGCTGCTTTGGCGGCAGGTGTTGGAGCGCCGCTATCAGGGCGAGCCTGATGCTGTCTCGTGAAGCGACGATCGAGGCCGGGTCGTCCGACGCGAGCGAACCGTCTGGAATCGGTTCGAGCCAGGGCACCTCGGTCTGCTGGACCAGCGGGGCGTCGGGGTCGGAGCTAGGGGCGCCGAGCCCAGTAGGAAGTGGACGCCGGCCACGGTTCTCGAGTGCTGTCAGGCAGGCGCTGGTGGCGATCCGGTAGAGCCAGGTCCGCAGCGAGGAGCGCCCTTCGAACCTGTCGTACGCCCGCCAGGCGCGCAGGTACGTCTCCTGGACCAGGTCCTCAGCGTCGTGCACCGAGCCCAACATGCGATAGCAGTGCGCGAGCAGCTCGCGCCGGTACGGCTCGGCCAGCGGGACGAAGTCCTCTTGGACTGCGCTCTCTGTCATGGCTCCTACCTTTGCGTGTCGTCTTCTCGATGTATAGACCGGGTGGCCGGCAAGAAGTCATCGCCGGGCGGGTGACGAGCTCCTCGCCACCGGGTGCCGACAGCCACGTATCTGGCGGCGCCCTCGGCGCTCTTGTGCACATGGTTGACTTCAAAGGTGGTCGGCTTCACCCCGACCCGACAAAGCCCCGTCTGATGCTTTCCCGCTACCTGGTGCAGGCGGCCCCTCAGCGGGTCGACTACCTGTCGAGGGTCGGCAACTGGCCGATGTACCTCAACGACTCGATCGGCGACTGCACCTGCGCCGGCGCCGGTCACGTGATCGAGGCCGAGTCGATGTACGGACAGGGTTCGACGGTCGCCGTCGGCGATCACGATGTGCTCACTGCGTACGAGGCGGTGTCCGGCTACAACCCCACCACCGGACAGAACGACAACGGCGCCCGGATGCAGGACGCGCTGTCGTACTGGAGAAAGACCGGGATCGCCGGTCACAGGATTCTGGCGTTCGCCCAGGTCGACGCCTCGAACGTGTCCCTCCTGGGCACGGCTCTCGCCACGTTCGGAGCGCTCTACGTCGGGATCAACTTCCCGGGATCGGCCATGACCCAGTTCAACCAGGGCAAGCCGTGGGACGTAGTGCCCGGCGCCACGATCGAAGGCGGCCACGCCATCCATGTCGGTTCCTACGACCCTGCGGGAGCCGTCGGCTGGCAGCTCGTCACCTGGGGCGCCGTTCAGGGCATGACCCAGGCCTTCTGGGACAGGTACGTCGAAGAGGCCTGGATCGTCATCACCCCCGAGTGGCTCAACGCCAACGGCACCTCACCAGGAGGCCTCGACCTGTACGGGCTGGGTCAGGACCTCTCGGCGCTGACCGGCGAGCCCAACCCGTTCCCTCCGCCTGTGACACCGGTCCCACCCCCCGTGTCACCGCCGGTCCCCCCGCCTGGAAACCCGGCGGACGACGCGCTGGCGCGAGCGGCCCAGGACTGGCTGGCCCGGGAACCCGCCTACTACAAAGAGATCCAGGCGTCGATTCGTCAGTGGCTCGCCGCCAAGAACTACTCAGTTCCGCAAGCAGATGGGGAGAAGTGATCCACCATGAGCACCGCGCTCAAGGCCCAGCCTGCCGCGATCTCGGCAGCACTCGTCGCCGTCCTCAACGCACTTGTCCTGCTCGGTGAGGTGAGACTGGACGCCGAGCAGATCAGCGCCGTCAACATCGCGGTCGTCGCGGTGCTCGGCGTCTTCGTGCACCAGACGGTCACGCCCTCGAGCAACGTGGTCGCCGTCAAGAAGGACGGTGGCGCCGTTGCCGGCCCGGCTCTCATCGGCATCTCGAACGGCGAAGCCGTCAGCGTCGGCAGGGCAACCGCCAGCTCCGACGCCCGTTGAGCGCCACCAGTCCCTCGAGGGGCTGGTTCACATGTAGAGCCCGCCGTTCACGGCGTACACCTGCCCGGTGATGTAGGAGGAGTCGGGATCCGCCAGGAACTCGACGACGCGAGCGACCTCGTCCGGCTCCCCCAGCCTGCCCACCGGAATCCGCTTCACGACCTTCTCCATCGCCTCCGGCGGCACAGCGGCCGTCATCTCCGTGGTGATGAACCCGGGGGTCACCGAGTTGACCGTGATGCCCTTGCGTGCGGTCTCCTGGGCCAGGCTCATCGTGAGGCCGAACATGCCCGACTTGGCCGCGGCGTAGTTGGCCTGACCGATGTTCCCGGACGAGCCGATGATCGAGCTGATGTTGATGATCCGTCCACTGCCTCGGTCGAGCATGTGCTGCAGCACGGCGCGCGACAGGTAGAAGGCGCCGGACAGGTTCACCTGCACCACCCGGTCCCAGTCCTGCGGCGTCATCCGCCGTACTGTCTTGTCGATCGTGATCCCGGCGTTGTTCACCAGGATGTCGAGTCGACCGTACTGCTCCATCACCTCGCGGATCACCCGCTCGCAGTCCTCGTGAGAGCCGATGTTGCCCTGGTGGACGCTCGCCTGGCCCGCGCCGTACTTGTCCAGGAACTGCGCTGCGGTGTCCGCATCGCGCGAGTAACCAGCGGCGACCTTGACCCCGCGGTCGGCAAGCCGAGCTGCGATCGCCAGACCGATGCCCCGGATCCCGCCCGTGACCAGCGCCACCTGGTCCTTCATGTCAGCCATGTCATTTCCTCTCCTCCGCCGTTACAGGTCCGGGCGGCTCAAAAAGCCTTCGATCATCGGTGCGAGCTCCTCGGCACGGTCGAGCAGGCAGAGGTGCCCTCCCCCGGGCACGATATGGGTGCGAGCGCTCGGCAGCAAGGCTGCCAGCAGGTCCGCGTTGGCCGGCGGAACCAGCGGGTCGCACTCGCCGGCCACCACGAGTGTCGGCTGCCGCACCTCAGGGAGCCAGCACAGGCTCGACCAGGTGGCGGCCGCCCAGACCTGATGGAGGTACCCGGTAGCGCTCGGCGGGTTGCTCTGGCGAATCCGCACCTGACGCCGCAGGAAGTCGCGGCTCTCGCTCTCCACGCCACCGATGTACTGCGTGGCCACCGCCCGGAACACGTCAGGGGAGTAGTAGCGCTGCGGCGTCATGACCGCCATCAGGGCGGCGGGAGTCCCCGGGATACCACCCCAGCCACACGACGTCGACGACAGCACGACCCGCTCCACCCGGGTTGGCGCGAGCCGCGCCAGCTCCTGGGCGACCAGGCCGCCGAAGGACAGCCCCAGCACATCGGCTTGGCCCTCGCCGAGGTGGTCGAGCAGGGTCAGGGCCAGTCGCGCGTGCCCGGCCATGGACACCGGCATCCGTGGAGTGTCGGACCTGCCGGCCCCCGGAGCGTCGAAGGCGATAGTTCGCCCGCCCAGCCATTCCAGGAGAGGGTCCCAGAGCTCCAGCGGCGCGCCGAGCCCGTTCAGCAGGAGCAGGGGCGGCCGGTCGCCGTACCCCCGCACTCGGATCCGGACACGCAGGCTCCCCAGCCGTACGGTGCGCTCTGCAGCGTCGGTGTGCAATGGACGATCCGGTCTCCTCGAGAGCCTCCGTGGGTACGACGGTATCCTGGCGCATCTCAGGCGGCACCAGCGGCCGCCATGGCAGAGGGAGCACCCCGTGACCAGCACCGCGCCACCCGGCGAGCCCACGAGCGAGGCCCCCTTCGCGGCGGCGCCACCTGCCGTCACCGCCGACCTGGCCGGTCGCCGCGCCCTCGTGACGGGTGGCGCCAGCGGCATCGGAGCGGCCTGCGCCCGCAGACTCGCGGCGGCCGGCGCCCGCGTGACGGTCGCCGACCTCGACGGCGAGCGCGCCTTCGCCGTCGCTGACGAGGTCGGTGGCGAAGCCTGGCGGGTGGATCTGGCTGACCCGTCGTCGCTCACGGATCTCCGCCTCGACCTCGACATCCTGGTGAACAACGCGGGGTTCCAGCACGTCGCACCCGTGCACGAGTTCCCCCCGGAGAAGTTCGCCGCGATCATCGCGGTGATGCTCCAGGCGCCGTTCCTACTGATCCGCGCCGCCCTGCCGGGTATGTACGCCCGGAGGTTCGGTCGCATCGTGAACGTCTCCTCGGTGCACGGCGTTCGCGCCTCGCCCTTCAAGTCGGCGTACGTCGCCGCAAAGCACGGGCTGGAGGGGCTGTCCAAGGTGACGGCGCTGGAGGGCGCGCCGCACGGAGTCACGTCCAACACGGTCTGCCCGGCCTACGTGCGCACCCCGCTGGTGGAGAGCCAAATCGCGTCCCAAGCCAAGGCGCACGGCATCTCCGAGGACGAGGTCGTCGAGCAGGTCATGCTCACCGAGCCCGCCATCAAGCGCCTCGCCGAGCCGGAGGAGGTTGCGGACGTCGTCGCGTTCCTGTGCGGTCCGTCCGCCGGGTTCATGACCGGTTCGTCGATCATGGTCGACGGCGGCTGGACCGCTCGGTGATGCAGTCTGCCGAGCGTCCCGCCGTCCCCGCCGACGGCTCTGCCCTGTACGCGGCCCAGTGGGGCGCGGGCACCCCGAGCGTGCTCGCCCTGCACGGCATCACCTCGACGCACATGGCGTGGCCGGAGGTCGCCAACCGGCTGCCCGACGTGACGCTGCTCGCACCTGACCTGCGCGGCCGGGGACGCAGCGCGCACCTGGGTGGCCCGTACGGTTTCGCGACGCACGTGGCAGACCTGGTGGCGCTTCTCGATTCCGCTGGCTGTGAGCGGGTTGTCGTCGTGGGCCATTCCATGGGCGGTTTCGTCGCGGTCGCCCTCGCGGCAACACATCCCGACCGAGTGTCCCGGCTGGTGCTGGTCGACGGCGGTCTACCGCTCGGGCGACCCGGCGAGGAGCCTGTCGGAAGCATCGACGACGTCCTTGGTCCGGCCGCGGAGCGGCTTTCGATGACGTTCCCGAGCAGGGATGCCTACCGCGACTTCTGGCGCGCGCACCCTGCTTTGGGACCGATCTGGGGACCCGCGGTCGAAAGGTACGTCGACAACGACCTCGTCGGCCAGGCGCCGGAGCTCCACCCGTCCTGTAGCGAGGCGGCCATGCGCACCGACGGTGCCGAGCTGGTCGATCACGCGGCGGCTGCGGCCGCACTGGTCCGGGTGACCGCGCCCATCAGCTTCCTTCGTGCTGAGCGCGGACTCCTCGACGCTGAACCACTTTATCCCGAGGAGACTGCCGCCCGGTGGCTGAACACCGGCCCAGGGGTGGATTCGAGCACGGTGCCGGACACCAACCACTACTCCGTGGTGCTCGCCGATCACGGCGCGGACGCGGTGGCTGCCGCCGTTCTCGGGGCCTCTCGCGTTCACTAGTGCCGGGTAGCCCCCAGCTCGAGGGCTGTGACGGTGACGGGGATGGCGGAGTTCGGCGGGGCCGTGGCCAGGTCATCCACGGGGACAGGTAGCCAACCGACCAGCCCCGGCGGTTGAACCCGGAACTCGCTGATCCGCATGATGTGGGCTCCGCCCTGGTACGCCAATGCGGTGCCAATGACGAATGATGCAGCTCCGCCGCGTGCGAGCACAAGGCGCCGGGAGCCCGCATCGGCACGTTGGTAGGTCGAGCCCTGTTTCACGGCGAGCGGGAGATTCCGGTCGGGTCCACCCTGAGCGTGCCCGACCGCGGTGAGGCGTGGGTAGCCACGCAAGAGACAGGCAAAATGCGATTGGTTCACCAGTGCCACGACAACAAAGGGCTGAGACATCTCGGAACCGGAGCTGTCCACGTGCGCGGCCAGGTCGGCCGACCTGCACGTTGACATGCGCCCCGCATGGGGCTGCGCGGGTTGCGAGTGGCCGCATCCTACCGCCACCGCAGCCAGCAGGGCCGCCCCAAGCAGAAGTCGGATCGCTCTGGCCTTGCCCATCGAGCCTCCTGACGTCTTGCGGGTGGTTGTCCTCTTTAGTAGGAGACGCGTGAGTTCGACGTCCGGTTGTCCACGGCTCCGGGTCAGCCTCGTTTGCGAGCAGCCGGTCTCCAGTCGGCCGACCCCGCGGATCGGCCGGGCTTGGGCCACCTCGGTGTTGGCGCTACCGGAGTACGTCATCCCTCGCGACGGTAGGGTGAGTGGTGACCCACGAACCCGGCTGAGGAGGCACATGACCGACACCGCGCAACGTGTCGTCGCCATTGACGACCTGCCCGGCCTCGTCGGCACGCGGCTCGGCGTGAGCGACTGGTTGCTCGTGACGCAGGAGCGGATCGACCTCTTCGCCGAAGCCACCGGAGACCACCAGTGGATCCATGTCGACCCGGAACGTGCCGAATCTGGCCCGTTCGGCACCACGATCGCGCACGGCTACCTGACCCTGTCGTTGGCACCGGCGCTGCTCTGGACCATTCTCGAGGTGAAGGGCGCCGCCCAGGTCGTCAACTACGGGATCGAGAAGACCCGGTTCCCGGCACCGGTCCCGGTCGGTTCCAGGATGCGGCTCACTGCTGACCTCACCTCGGTCGAGGAGGTCAAGGGCGCGCTGCAGGCGAGCCTTGAGCTCGTCTTCGAGATCGAAGGTGCGACGAAACCGGCGTGTGTGGCAGAGATTCTGTTCCGGTACTACAGGTAGAGGACGTTGACGATGAGTAAGCGTGAGACAGCCTGGGAGACCGGGGAGACCGCGGCGGAGACCCTGGCCCCGGAGTCCGGATTGATCGCCCAGCTCGACTCGGGCGACTTCGGGAAGTCAGTGAGCGCCGTCCTGCGGCGGGCTGCCACCCACCCCGCCGAGGTTGCCGCCGCGAATGTCCGTTTCGCCAGCCGGTTGGCCATGATCGGCCCCGCAGCGATGGGACGCTGGTTCGGGTCGGACGCCCCGCCTCCTGTGCCTGTCGACAAGGACAAGCGGTTCTCCGACCGGGCGTGGGAGGATCACCCGGGCTACTTCGCGCTCCGCCAGTCGTACCTCTCGGCGCTGCAGCTGGCCGAGGACCTCCTTGCTGCCGGTCGTGGTGACGGCTCGGATGCGATGGTGGACAGGAAGGCCCAGATGGCGACGAAGCTGCTGTTCGACGCCCTCTCCCCCACGAACTTCCTCGCGACGAACCCGGCGGCGCTCAAACGTGCCTTCGAGACGGGAGGGGCCAGTCTGGCCGCCGGTACCCGCAACTTCATCGACGACCTGCTACACAACGGAGGTCGGCCGCGGCAGGTCGACACCACGTCTTTCCACCTCGGGGAGAACCTCGCGGCGACCCCCGGGCGGGTGGTCTTCCGCAATGACCTGATGGAGCTGATCCAGTACGCACCGCAGACCGAGCAGACCCACGCCGTGCCGCTGCTCGCCAGCCCGCCGTGGATCAACAAGTACTACGTGATGGATCTCGCACCCGGGCGCAGCTTCATCGAGTGGGCGGTCCAGCACCATCGCACGGTCTTCGCGATCAGCTATCGCAACCCGGACGCGTCGATGCGTGGCGTCACCCTGGACGACTACCTCATCCAGGGTCCACAGAAAGCTCTGGACGTCATCTCGGACATCACGGGCTCCGACACGATCGACATCGTCGGGCTGTGTCTGGGTGGGGCGCTGACGGCCATGCTTTCGGCGTACCTGACAACGACGGGGGACACCCGCATCGGCTCGGTGACGTTGCTCAACACCCTGCTCGACTACAGCGCGCCCGGCGCACTGGGTCTCTTCACAGACGAGAAATCGGTCGCCGCCCTCGAGAAGCAGATGGCCGAGAAGGGCTTCCTCGAGGGCTCGGACATGGCCACCACGTTCGACCTGCTGCGAGTCAACGACCTGATCTTCAACTATGTGGTCTCCAACTGGCTGATGGGACAGGACCCACCAGCATTCGACATCCTCGCCTGGAACGCCGACAGCACCCGAATGCCGGCTGCGATGCACTCGTTCTACTTGCGATCGCTCTACATGCAGAACCAGCTGGCGAAGGGGGAGCTCGAGATCGCCGGCGAGCGGCTTTCGCTATCGGATGTGAAGAGCGACATCTATCTTGTCGGCGCCATCAACGACCACATCGTCCCCTGGGACGGGTCCTACGAGTCAACTCACCTGCTGTCGGGCGATTCGCGTTATGTCCTGACCAGCGGCGGCCACATCGCCGGGATCGTGAACCCTCCGAACCCCAAGGCGTGGTACGAGACCGCGGCCACCAACCCCCCGACCCCGTCAGCGTGGCGGGAGCAGGCCACCCGGCATGACGGCTCCTGGTGGGAGGACTGGGCCCCCTGGGGCGCCGAGCGCGCCGGCCCCCTCGGTCCGCCGCCGCCTCTCGGCAGCACCAACTATCCCGCGGTGGGCGAGGCTCCCGGCGACTACGTGCGCGCGTAAGTCTCGGCGACAGCCGAGACGCAGACGAGCCGGGCACCGCGGATGCGGTACCCGGCTCGTTCGTGCTGGTCACTCAGAGCAGATCGTCAGCGATCAGACGCTCACGGAGCTCGTCGACGTTGCCGGTCTTCGGCAGGTCGCGCTTGGCCAGCTCGTCCTGCAGCTCCGCCTTGGTCATGCCGTCGTACGTCTTCGTGGTCTGCTTGTTGGCTGCGTCGTAGACCGACGCGGCCTGGTCGCGGAAGGCAGCGCCAACCGTCTCGGCCTGGCTGCGGACCTTCTCGCTGGCAGCAACCGTGGCGCCGACCAGCTGCTTCGCGACGTCGCGCTGAACCTCGAGGGTCCTCTCCCAGAAGTCGAAGACCTGGTCGATAGCGGCGGTGGGGTCGATGGACGTGAAGGGGTTCGCGGGGGTCCCGAAAGCCTTCTGCACGTTCTCGGTGAGGGTCTCCATCACGCCGGCCCAGGTCTCCTGGGACTTGCGAAGAGTGGAGGTGTACTGGTCCTGGATGGTCATGCTTCGCTCCTACGCTCGATTTATCTTGTGATTGAAATACTACGCGCTCTGCTGTGCATGTCAAGCGCAGAGGGAGCTGGGGACCAGAAAAACCGGGCCAGCCCGGCCTACCTGACGCCGGTATGCGGCGCGAGGACCGACGCCCGGTTGTCAGTCGTGCCGCTGACTGAACTGACGGTAGAGGCCGACCAGGATCTGCTTCTCCTCGTCGCTGAGATGCCCGTCGTCGAGGATCGCTGCCTCGACGCCGGTCGCGTTCTTGGCCACCGGGGGGTCCGGGTCGATGAGCCCTGCCTGCGTCAGCAAGGTCTCGCCGGAGAGGTTCAGGGCGCCCGCGATCGCGCGGAGCACCTTCAGTGACGGTTGGTGGAGACCGCGCTCGATCTGACTGAGATAGGCGTTCGATACGTTGCTCAGACCGGCAAGCTGACGTAGGGAGAGATCGGCCAGCTGGCGTTGCGCACGGATGTACGTACCGAGCACATCACCGCTCGCGCCTGGACCGCTCTCGCTCGCCATCCCGCACCCCATTCGTGTCAGATCCGAAGCGACCTTGGGTCGAGGCTACCCGTCATTCGCCAGCCGATCGGTCATTTCGCGTGGCACGAGGAAACGTACCGGCGACGTCGCGACTCCCTCCCAGGGCATGCGCGCCCGGAAGTGGAGTCGATCGTTTCGTGCCGCCCAGCCAGCCGTCAAACGGCGCCGCGGCCCATCCCCGAAACTAGCCGGCGGTCATGTAGTTGTGCACGTCGTGGAACGTCACCTGGGGCGGCCCGGGGATTCCGACCTCAGCCGAGAACGGGCCGATCTGGCTGTCTGAGAACTCCTGGAACTGTTCCCGCGACTCCCAGACGTCCGTCACCTGCAAGCCCTCCGACGTCTGGGTCGCCCAGTGAAACAGGGCTCCATGCGGGCCTGGACCATTCGGCTTGAAGCCCATCTTCTCGACGACCTCGTCGTACTGCTCGGTGGTTCCACCCGGAAACTGCATGACGACCGCGACAGCCATTGGAGCCCCTCCTAGAAGCCTTAGTTTGTTGGGTGGATGCGACACCGTAGTTGAATCTAGACCTCGGCCCCCGGCGGGACAAGGGGTCAAACTAGGCGACTGCTCCTGGGGGCCGCAGGCCCATCGCCGAGCTAGGTCGAGCCGCCGACGAGCCTCTCGAGCCATGGGTCTACAGCTGCCAACCATTCCGTCGCACGCTTGACATGGGGGTAGTGCCCACCGTCCGCGAGGACCGCCATGTCCCAACCTGGTCGACGACCCACTGCGGCCATGGCGAAATCGACAGGCACGTAGTGGTCGTCCTCCGCGTGCACGACGAGAAGCGGCGCGGTGATCGACTCGGTTGTCGCAAGGAACCCGCGCCGATGCGCGCCGGTGCGGACCAGGAACCCGATGCCCTTGAAGCTTCTTTGCGCCTGAGTACGCCGGTCCGAGTTCCTGAGATCCCGTACCAACGCCAGCCGATGGCAGGCATAGTCGACGAGCGCATCGGGCCATGAACGGCCGTTGAGCGCCGGCGGGAAGAACGAGCTGGACGCCACGACACCTCGGATGGCTCGGGCTGGCTCAGCCGCCAGCGTCATGGCGATGACCGCGCCCAGTGAGTGCCCGATCAGGATGGCCCCAGGCGGAGTCGCGTCCGCGGCGACCTGCTGGGCTCGCCTGACGTCTCGAGGAAGCGCGGGAGTGACGACCCTCCCGAGCTGCTCGAGGTGCCGTCGCACGCCGTCCCAGTCAGACGGAGTTCTCCCCAGTCCGTGCAGACAGACCAGCGCCTGGGTGGACACCCGGCCGAACATACTCGCAAGCCACCAAGGCAGCCGTGCCGCTGGCAACGTCAGCCAACACTCTGCTCCGACCCGCCAAGGAGAAGTTCCTGGTCAGCGCGCATCTTCGGCCACTCGAACATTCGACGGCAGGCTGTTCTCACCACCAGGTTCCGGAGTCGTACTGCCTGACGCCTTGGTCGACGGGGGGCGTGTACGTATCACGTCGCTTCGGCCGGACCGTTGCGAGAGACTCTTCCGGAGCCCCTTGACGATCTCGTCGACGCCGGGGTCATCGGCCAGTCCGACTGTGCCAGCGAACAGCGGCAGGACGAGCGAGCTGCCGTCAGAAAAGCAAACCATCCAGCCGACGCCCCACCTCCATTCGGACTGAGCCGGCTGCGTGTCCCCCAGAAGCTGGGAGATCTCCATGCTCACCACGTCCGACCTGTTCCGAAGCCAGCCGGTCGGGTTCTCGTCCTCTACGTGGCTGTCCGCATCCCAGTCTCGCTCCCCGCCCTGCACACTCGCGTAGACGATGCTCGTCTTCGTGAGTGCCACGACTCGCCACTCCGAGCCTTTGTCGTCCTCGCGACGGGTGGACAAGACCGTTTCCAGCTGATCGTCGCCGCAGAGGCTGAGAACCGCCTGCGTCAGGCGGTGCGGAGGTAGATCGCCCTGCGGGGATCGCAGCTTGCTGATGTGGTCCCCGTAGTCGCTGACTCGGATGTGGGGCATCTTGGAAGTGTGCCATGACCGCAAGCGCCGACGGGCGTGAACGCCGAGCACGGCCGGCACCCCCGGCAGAGCGGTAGCCACGACCAGGCAAGCCTCCGCAAGTCGATGGGGCGAGGTGCATCAGCCCACGGCGTGGAATGGAGCGAGGCTGAGCAGGTCGACCCCGTTCTTGCTGCAGGCGAGGGTGGGATGCCGGATGTAGACGGCTGCCGTCTGGTTCGGCGGGTACACCCTCAGTCCGTCGGCCGGGGTGGGGCCGCAGCGCACGGGCGGGTAGTTCCGTGCGTTCGCCTCCTGAAGTGCCGCAACGGCGCTTGCCCCAGGATGGAGCAGCAGGGTTTGCACCTGGTGTGCGGATATGCGGCGTGCGGGCGCGCCGATCTGGGTGCCGTTACCGTGGCCCACGTACGAGACACCGGCGAAGCCTCCCGTGGAGCAGACATGGTCACTGGTGTTGGTCATCACCAATTTGGAGTAGACGCTACCTGCGGCCGGCTGACCACCTACCAGGGCGACGGCAAGGTCGGCCGAGCCGCAAGGCGGCACAGGAGGTGCCGTTTTCGTCGGACCAGACCGGGTCGGCCGGCTCGAGGACGGGGTGTCCCGAGACGGGGATCTGCTGTTGGCTGGGGAGTGCGCCACCGTGCGAGATGCCGAGCCGCCCGATGGCGGAGGGACCGATGAACCTGCCGAGGGACTTCCCGCGCCTGAGCAGGCAGCTGTCAGCAAAGCGGTCGCGAGCCACGCCGATATCCAACCGGATCCCTCCCTCCGAGCCGTGGACACGCCAACCTCCCGATGACCGTATAAATTGACCATAATGCTTGGCTGACGACCTGCGGGGCGGCACGCGAGCTACCTGGATTCCAGGACTGCCAGGTCGCGCACCGCGAACCGGTAGTGCTCGATCTCCTCGTCCATCACCACGGCGACACAATCGGCGACCGTGCGCTCTTCTTCCGGGTAACCCGGTGCGGGCGACCGCCGGCACACTCGGCCGAGGCCGTCATCGGTCAGCCCGGCGACGATCCTCCGGATCACGGCCATCCGGTCCGCGCGGGCGGCCAGGATGTCGTCGTAGCCGGGCTCAGCGGCCAGGTCGATGCCAAGCCCGGCCGCTTCCGCGGCGGGGTACCAGGTCTGCGGCAGCCCGATCGGGTGGTAGGGCATCTCCTCGTCCAGCACTGGGCGGCTCGCCCAGGCATCGGTGATGAAGACCAGATGGCGCAGCGTCTGCGCGAAGGACCACTCCTCGTTGACCTGGCGAGTCAGCGCTGTCGCCGGCAACCGTCCCGCCCGTTCGGTTGCCTGCGCCCACAGCCGCTCGATGGTGCCCCAAAGAGCCCGCAAATCGTCGGCCGTCTGGGTCTCGCGGAACTGCACGCGCTCGGGGTGCCGCCTGTCCAGTTCGGCGCTGACGAAGTCGCACACGTCGACCCCATTGACGGTCACGTTACTGAGGTAGCCGGAGATGGTGACGTCGACCAGCCAGCCGTCGCGGATCGTCATGCCGCTCAGGTCACAGTCGGTGAACCGGGCGCCGCGCAGGTCCGCGACGTCTAACCTGGCTCCCCGCAGTTCCGTACTGCCGCCGCCCTCGCCGGCGTAGAACCGGTGGGGTCCGAACTGCGCCTCCACCGGCAGATCGAGCCCGGCCGGCGGGGGAGCTGAATGGTCGTTGGCTGCCGTCATGGCCGCATGTTAACGCCCACCCCGGACGTTCTGCTTCCGGAATATGACGTGCTATGTAGGTGGCCGTCTGGAGCGGCTCGGAAGACCCGGCAGGCCCGACCACGCACCGCGAGCTGCGGCCGCCGAGGACGAGCCGATCCTGTGAGCTTTGCTGCGCGTCGCGGGTCGCACCTGCCACTCCTACCCACCACACTGGTCGCACGGGGCTGATCAGGAGGATGGCAATGGCGCAGCATTCCCCCGTCGAGGACGTGGGCGACGATGCCCGACTGTCGAGCCTGGGCTATCAGCCGCAGCTGAACCGGGTGCTCGGCCCGTTCGCGAACTTCTCGGTGGCGTTCACCTATCTGTCCCCCATGGTCGGCATCTACTCCCTCTTCGTTCTGGGCGTCGCGGCCGGTGGACCGGCGTACGTCTGGCTGACGTGGATCCCAGTCGCGGGGATGCTGTTAGTCGCGCTGGTTTTCGGCGAGCTCGCGAGTCACTATCCGGTCGCTGGCGCGCTCTACCAATACAGCAAGTTCTCGGTCGGTCCGATCTTTGGTTGGTTCGTCGGCTGGTTTTACGGGATCGCGCTGCTCATCACGGTGGCGGCCGTCGACACCGGGGTGGTTGGATACTTCACGTCCCTGACGCACAACTGGTTCGGGTGGAACCTGGACCCGACCGACCATCTGACGATCCTGTGCATCACCGGCGGTCTGGTGATAATCCAGACCATCCTGAACATCACCGGCGCCAAGGTGATGGGCCGCGTCGCCCAGTTCGGGGTGTACGTCGAGATCGTCGGCACGCTCGGCATCGCCCTGATCCTGGCGATCGACGGGTTCCACCACGGACTCGGGTTCCTGTTCAGCACCCAGGGCGCACAGAGCCCCGGTACCAACGCGCTCGGCTTCGACTTCGGCGGCAACTGGCTTCTCGGTGCCGCCCTGATCGCGGTGCTCGCGCCGGTGTATATCTTCTACGGCTTCGAGTCCGCGGGTGACATCTCGGAGGAGACGAAGGACGCCGGCGTGAAGGTGCCACGATCGATGCGGCAGGCGCTGATCTGGGGCGGAGTCGCGTCGTTCATCCTCACCGCGGGGCTGCTGCTGGCGATGCCGGGCGGCAGGGACCCGGTGGGGCATACCGTGAACGGTGGCGGTGTGCCGTTCATCCTCGGCGAGCTGCCGAGCGGACTGCAGGACTTCCTGCTGCTGCTGATCATCTTCGCGTTCTTCTCATGCGGTACGTCGGTGCAGGGCGCCGGAAGCCGGCTAGCGTTCTCCTTCGCCCGTGACGGCGCTTTGCCGGCGTCGAAGTGGATCTCGAAAGTCAACGATCGCTTCCGTACGCCCGTCAACGCCCTGATAGCCGGTGCGGTGGTGACGATGCTGTTCGTGCTGCTGGTCTTCTACTCCCCCACCCACGACAAGAAGATCCTGTTCATCACGTACCCCGCCAACATCAACGCCCTGGTGTCGCTGGTCTCGTTCGGCGTGAGCGGCATCTATTTGTCCTTCCTGCTCACGGTGGTCGGTGCTTTGATCGCGCGGTCGCGTGGCTGGATCCCGGAGGGCCGCTTCCGAATGGGCAGGTGGGGCATGACGGTGACGGTGCTGGCGGCCGTGTACCTCGGTCTGATGTTGATCAACGTCGTCGCCCCCACCGGTCTGACCAGCCCTCGCGGCTACTTCAACCTCGATTGGATCACGCTTTTGGTCATGTTCGTGGTGGCGGTCGTGGGCGTGATCGTATTTCTCCTCGGCCATCCTCAAATGGAGATCGGCAGGCACGTGCACGACGATGCCGAGTCCACCGGGGCCGAGCGCCGCGGCGAAGTCTGAGAGGTAGTATCCCGTCCGGTCACGTCGATCCTCCGCCAAGGCGCCGTACCGCCGCAGCGCTGCCGCGGTGATGAGGCGCAGCCTCTACCGCGGCGATGTCCCGGGCGTTGACGGTTCATCGGGACGGCGGGAGACTTGGCCTCTATCGAGAAGGGGACTTCGATGTCTTGGAACTTGACCGGCAGCTATGTCGAGACCTGCTCGTGCGAGCTGATGTGCCCGTGCAACCTCTCATTCGACCACGGAGCCACGTACGACTTCTGTCGCGTGACTCTTGTCTTCAACATTCGTGAGGGAGCGGTCGAGGGCACGGACATCGCCGGATGCAAGGTCGCGCTCATAGCCGATACGCCGAAGGTGATGACGGATGGTAACTGGCGCGTCGGCGTGTTCGTCGACGACCAGGCGACGGCGGCGCAGTTCGACAACCTCGTTCAGGTCTTTAGCGGCCAGCTGGGTGGGCCCATGGCTGGGCTCGCTCCGCTGATCGGCGAGATGCTGGGTGTTCAACGCGCGGCAATCGAGGTCGAGGATGACGGGCTGCGGCACAGTGTCCGTGTCGGCGACGTCATCGACTTCGAAATCGAGGACATCGTTCCGTTCGGTGTGGAGACAGGCGAGCCGGTGCGGTTCTCCGGGATGTTCCACCCGGCTGGGTCGGATCTGACGATGGCCGAAGCGAAGCGGTCCCGGATCAGCGCCTTCGGCATCGAGTACGAGGGTAAGACGGGATTGTCGAAGTCGGACTTCTCATGGACCGCCTGACGGAATGACCCACCTCGAGACAAGGGGTTCAGGCCCCGGGTCAGGTCTTCTTCCCGCGTTCGCAGCCGCCCGCGCTCAGTTGGGACTGGTCGTCGCCCTCTTCGTGCTCGCCGGCGCCGGCTGGTGGTGGACGGTCGGGCAGATGCGCGGCATGGACAACGGGCCCTGGACCGGTCTCGGGACGTTCGGCTGGTTCCTCAGTGTCTGGATCGTCATGATGGCGGCGATGATGTTCCCGTCGGTGGCTCCGACGATTGCGTTGTACTCGCGGATGAGCGGAGGGTCGCGGCTGATGCCGCTGGTGTTCACCAGCGGATACCTCGCCACGTGGGCTGCCGCCGGAGTCATCGCCTTCATGACCGGGGTGGTCGGAAACCACGCGGCCGGCGGCGACCTGGCGTGGGGACACGCGGGCCGCCCACTGGCCGGAGCAACACTCATCCTGGCGGCCGGCTACGAGCTGACACCACTCAAGACCGCATGTCTGGGCAAGTGCCGCAGCCCACTCGGTGCCCTTCTCGGGTCATGGCGGGCCGGATGGTCAGGCGCGCTTCGCATGGGGGGCAAGAATGGTGCGTGGTGCGTCGGTTGCTGCTGGGCTCTCATGGCGTCACTCTTCGCGTTGGGCGTCATGAGTGTCACGTGGATGGCGATCGTCGCTGGGCTCATTGCAATCGAGAAGATCCTGCCCTGGCGCCGAGCAGCGACTTATGGCACGGCACTCGTACTCCTTGCACTCGGTCTGCTCGTCCTGGTGGCACCAGACGCACTACCTGCTCTCACCCTTCCAGGGCACGGCTCGATGCCCGTGATGACACCGATGGGCTCCTGACAAGACAAGAAGCGCAACGCGTTAGGTGTTGACCGGGCCCGGTCTTGCGAATCAGAGTGACTGCAGGTAGTCGATCAAGCCCGGGAAGAAATGCTCGGGGTCGTCGAACTGCGAAAGGTGGCTGCCGTTAGGGCAATGTAGGTAGCGCCCCTGAGGCAACTGCTCCGACATCCACCGCATGTGTTCGGGATCCATCGTGTCGTGGGTGGCTCCGATCACCAGCGTCGGAACGTTGACCTGCGACAGGTCGCCGGAACGGTCCCAGCTCTCCAGGGTGCCGCTCAGCCCGAGTTCGCTGGGGCCTTGCATCGGCACGTAGATGGCCGGGTTGATGTGAGCGAGCGCCCGGGTGACCGGGTCGGGCCAATCCTCGAGAGGCAACCTGCAGACATGCAGGACGTAATGGTGCTCCATCAGCAGCTGCTCGTAACGCGGGTCGTCGGTAGTGCCCTCGGCCTCGAACCGTTTGATCTCGGCTAGCACCGCCTGGTCCATCTGGGGCATCAGGACGTCCTCGGCGTACGCGTTGTAGAGCCGCGCGCTGGACATCATGTTGGAGATCACCAGACCCTTGAGGTGGTGCTGGTGGTGGACGGCGTACTCCATCGCGAGCAGCCCGCCCCACGACTGCCCGAGGAGCACGAAGTTGCTGCTATCGAGCGTCAGCGCCTTCCGGACCTGCTCGACCTCGTCCACGAAACGCGCAAGGTCCCACAGCGACGCGTCGTCGGGTTGGTCGCTGCGGAACGAGCCGAGCTGGTCGTAGTAGTAGTACTCGATACCCGCACCGGGGAACCAGGTGTCAAAGCATTCATAGAGCTCGTCGGTGGCGCCGGGACCGCCGTGCAGCAGCAGCACCTTGACGTCCGGGTTGCTGCCGACCCGTTTGGTCCAAACACGAAACTCGCCGCCGGGTGTCCTGATCGGCACCATCCGGGAGCCGCCCGAAACCACATCGCGCGGATCCCAGCTCGTTGTGTCGAAGTACGACGCCGATGGGTGCTTCATCCCAGCCAACCTACTGCCGGGCTTGCGCGGGCGCTGGCGTCGATCGCAGCCGCACCGAGAGGCAGGTGACACAGCCCTCGAGCTTCTCGTACTCCGTCAGGTCGACCGCCACCACCCGCAGCCCGCGGGCAGCGAACAGCTCTGCCGTGCGCGGTGCGCTCGTGGACATCAGAACGGTCTGTTCGTCGAGCAGCACGACGTGCGAGCCCGCCTCCTCCGGGACGTCAAGCCAGCTCTCCCAGGCGGTCGGGTCGTCGACCAGCGGCGGGTAGCCCACGACGGTGCCATCCGGCAGCGCGGTGACGGCGGACTTCAGGTGCAGCACCTTGCTGATCGGTACGCCGACCACCCTGGCACCAAGCGGCTCCAGTGCCTCGGCGAGCTGATCGAGACCGGACCGGTTCGTGCGGCCGCCCAGACCGACCCACACAGTGCCGTCATGCTTGAGCACGTCACCGCCGTCGAGGGTCCCGGGACCCTGGATGCGCGCGATCCGATAGCCGAGCCCGGCAAGAAGCTCCTCGACCGCGGCCGTCTCGGGCTTGCGCTCGTCAGCACCTGGACGCGAGATGACCGCCAAGTCGCCGTAGACGACCGCGGTGTCCTCGACGAAGACCGCGTCCGGACAGTCATCGGCCGACGGAACCTCGATCGTCTCCCAGCCCTCGTCGTGCAGGGCGGCGACATACCCGTCCCACTGACGTTGCGCCAGGTCAAGGTCGATGGTGGAACGCTCGATGTGCGTGACCAGCCCCTCAGCCAGGCGGGGACCCGGACGGCGTACGAGCGCGCGCTTGTTCACTCGTCCAGGCTACCGAGGGGGCATGCTGCGGCGTCCGAAAGCTGGGATGGATGCCGGTTTCCCGACGATTCGGGCTCGTTGAGACCCACCGCGCCTACGCCCGGACCGTGTTGTTACGCCCCGAGGAACAGCGCACCTTGAGCCTTCGAGATGCCGCAGCCTTCGCGGAACGCCAAGCCTGTCGGTGCGATCGTCGGCGTGAACCAGCGCAGCGGCAGGATCCTCGGCTGCGGACCGTCTTGGTTCGTGTTGTTCGGGTCGCTGCCCACGCAGGTCTCGTGCGGCCCCCACGCGTGGTTCTCACCCGCCGCTCCCGCACATGAGCGATCAATGTGATGAAATGGCGCCCAAGCGGCGTTGTGAGCAGTGACACCCTACCTACGTCGAAGCGCACTGCGGGGACGGCGGCGGTGACGACCAGAGAGGAGTCTGATGTCCAGCGCGCAGCTATATGACACCATCGGGGCCACCTACACCGTGACGCGCCGCACCGAGCCGCGAATCGCCGCGCGGATCTGGGCTGCGCTCGGCGATGCGCGAACGGTGCTGAATGTCGGAGCGGGCACCGGCTCCTACGAGCCGCCCGACCGCGACGTCACCGCGGTGGAACCGTCGGCGCTCATGCGGGCGCAGCGTCTCGGAGGTGGAGCGCCATGCGTGGCGGCCACAGCGGAGAGTCTTCCGTTCCAGGACCGGTCCTTCGACGCAGCGATGGCTGTTTGCACCGTTCATCACTGGCAGGACCCGGTTGCCGGTCTGCGCGAGATGCGGCGCGTCGCTCGCCGCGTGGTGGTGTTCCTGTTCGACACCAGCGACCCTAGCCAGTTCTGGCTGACTCGTGACTACCTTCCCCAGTTCGCTGATTTGAGAGCGTGCGCAGTTCTGGCATCGCTGGCCGAGCTGGCCGACGCCATCGGAGCCCGGATGGAACCGGTGCCCATCCCGTGGGACTGTAGTGACGGCTTCTTCGAGGCCCATTGGCGCCGGCCCGAGGCATACCTGGACGAAAGTGTCCGTCGCGGTGTGTCGGTCTGGGACGGAGTAGGACCGGACGCCGAGCAGAGCGCAGTGCGCAGCCTCCGCGATGACCTCGCCTCCGGTCGGTGGGCCGCACGCAACCGCGACCTCGTCGATCTCGACGCAGCAGAGCTTGGCGCTCGCCTGCTTATCGCCTGAACCCCACAGCTGGATACACATTCGCTGGCACGGGATGGGGCGACGAATCAAGTTGCCCGAGGACCAGCCGTCCCCCAGCCGCAATGCCCTGACCTGCGTCTTTGTGGAGCCGCCTGTCGGAATCGAACCGACGACCTTCTCATTACGAGTGAGACGCTCTGCCGACTGAGCTAAGGCGGCGCAGCCCGCGAGGAGGCCGACGGGAGAGACTACCAACCCGCGTCAGGCCGCCCCAAATCGCCCGTAGGACAACGGATTCGCCGACGTACGCCGACCGGCCGCCGGGGTGACCGACGCCTCGGTTCAGCGGTGACGCCCCCGCGGCTTGAGCTGAACGGTCGGCATCGGTGGGGCGGCCAGCCGGTCGGAGTCGAAGTCTTGAACGGGGCCGAACTGTTCACCGCCGCCGGAGTTCCACGCCTGCCGGAGGGCGACGATCTCCTCGTGGGAGCGTCCGACGAAGTTCCACCACATGACGAGGTCCTCCGCGAACGGCTCGCCGCCGAGCAGGAAGGCCTTCCCTGACCCTTCGATCGACAGGCGCTCCCGTCGACCACCGAGGTAGCAGATCTCGCTCGGAGCCAACCGCTGGCCCTCGACGGCGACCTCGCCGCTGATCGCGAGCACGCCGTGCTCGAAGGCGGGCCGGATCGGCACCTCAGCAGCGCCGTGCATTCCCAGCTCGGCACCCAGCAGGGGCGAGTAGGACAGCGCCGGCGACACCTGCCCGAGCAGCTCCCCGGTCACGATCCTTGCCGTCAGTCCGGGCATCTCGACCAGCGGCAGATCCCCGTACTGGGCGAAGTCACGTGGCGCAACTTCTCGGGCCGGAGACGGCAGGGCTAGCCAGAGCTGGAGACCGTGCAGGAGCGCCGAGTGACCGGCCGGAGACTTCTCCGAATGGGCGATACCCGGTCCGGCGGTCATCAGGCTGAGCTCGCCCGGTCGAACCTCGGCGACGTTCCCGAGGCTGTCGCGGTGCCGGATCTCGCCCGACATCAGCCAGCTCACCGTCTGCAGTCCCGTGTGCGGATGCGGCGGCACCCACATCCCGACGTCGCCCGAGACGTCCTCGGGACCATAGTGGTCGACGAAGCACCAGGCGCCGATCATCCGGCGGTCACGGTTGGGAAGCACCCGCCGCACCTCCTGATGCGGTCCGAGCATGACGGCCCGCGGAGTCAGCACCTCGACGACCGGTGTGAGGTCCCTCTCGGCTGCGGCACTTGCCATCACCTCGACCGAGGCGTCGAGGTTGCTCATCGGACCAGGTCCCGACTGCAACGGCGGGTCAGCACATCGTGCCCTTCGCGGGCGCGGTCCCCTTGACGAGATAGTTGTCCACCGCTTGGTCGATGCACACGTTGCCGCTCGAGTAGGCGGTGTGACCGTCACCGTTTCGGCTGAGCAGAACCCCGCTGTCCAGCTCCTTCGCGAGCCTGACCGACTGCTCGTACGGCGTCGCGGGGTCGCGTGTCGTCCCCACGACCACGATCGGCGGGGCGCCCGGTGCTGCGTAGTTCGGCTTCGGCAGGGGCGATTTGACCGGCCAGTTGGAGCACCCATAGGGGAACCACATGGCAACCGGACCGAAGACCGGCGACGCCTTGAGGAACGCTGCCTTGCCCGCCTCGATCTGGGCCACGCTCTCATGCTGGGGTTGGTCGAGGCAGCTGACGGCCGACTGCACCTGGATCGCGTTGCTGGTGTACGTGCCGTCCGGGCTGCGGTTGGCGTACTGGTCCGAGAGCAGCAGGAAGAGGTCTCCGCTCCCGCTCAGCGCCTGCTGCAACGCCTGGGTCTCGTAGGTCCACAGAGTGGGACTGTAGAGCGGCAGGACCACGCCGAAGAACGCCAGACCCTGGGTGAGCGGGCGACCGTCGGTGGTCGGCAGTGGCCTGGAGTCGAGGGACGAGAACAGCTGGATGAGTCGCCGCTGTGCCCCCGCGACGGTGTTCCCCAGCGGGCAGTTGCCGGAGCCGACGCAGGACGTCAGGTAGGCCGTAAGAGCCCGTTGAAAGCCCTTGGTCTGGTTGATCTCCGAGGCGTGCGCCGTCGCCTCCGGGTCCACGGCACCGTCCAGCACCATGCGATGGACCTTGGTGGGGAACAGGGCGGCGTACGTGGCACCGAGGTAGGTGCCGTATGACGCACCGTAGTAGTTGAATGTCGGGTCCTTGACGACCGCTCGCAGGATGTCCATGTCCCGCGCGGCCTCGATGGTCGACACGTGCGCAAGCAACGGCCCGGCACCGGCCTCACAGCCTCGCGTGAACTGCGTCCAGAGCCGCTCCATCGTGTGGACCTCCCCGGGTGTGTCCGGCGAGGGGTCAGCCGCGAGGTACCTGTCGAGGAACCGGTTGGAGACGCAGTGCACGGGTGTGCTCTGACCTACTCCGCGTGGGTCGAAACCAACCACGTCATACGACCGGGTCACCGTGTCGTCGAGGTTGATGAAGCTGAGGTAGTCGATCCCCGACTCCCCTGGACCCCCGGGGTTGATGAAGAGGGTGCCGACCTTGTGTGCGGGGTCGCTGGCCGGCTGCATCTTCGCCTTGATCGTGATGGCTTCGCGGTTCGGGTGGGCGTAGTCGAGGGGCACCCAGATCGACGCGCACCTGTCCCCGCCGCCACAATCGGTCCAAGACACCTGCTGGTTGTAGAACCGGTCGAGGCCGGACCCCGACGGTCCCTTCCCGAAACCGGCCGGCAGGTTGCCGCCGGAGGCCGGCGGAGTCGTCGGACCCGGTGGCGGAGCAGTCGGAGAGGCTGGCGTGGATGGTCCACTCCGAGAGTGGGTGGATGCGCCGTCACCTGCGATGTTCTGAGCCGACGCGCATGAGGTGAGCAGCCCAGCAGCCAGGGCGGCCACGGCGAGCCGGGTTCGTCGCAAACGTCGCATGCAGATGAGCCCTTCGTCAACGGGCCGGGGAAGGGCGCGGCAGCGCCCAAACCAAACCCTACGTCGTGCGAAGTCGGTGCCCGAGGCGCTACTGGACCACGGAGCCCGTCATCGTCGCGCCGTCTCGCCTCGTGACGAGACAGATCGACCGGTGGTCGTCACCGTTGGTCCACAGGGTTTCCGACGGATATATGACGTAGCCGTGCAGGGTGGCGGACGTGTAGCCCGCCTCGTACGCGTTGCAGGCTTGCTGAGTCTGCGCAGCAAGCTCGCTTTGACCGGGGTACGTCGACGTCGGGAACTCGACGACGAAGACCGCCTGCGCGTCGTGGGCATCGGCGCACGGAACGCCCTTCATGCCGAACGTGTCGATCGAACCGCTTCCACTGAGACCCGAGATCGTCACGCAGTCGCCGGTTCGGATGTCTCCGAAGCTGATGTTGCCGGCCTTGGTGATCGCCCCGGCGTCGTTGCGCTGCGCCTGGTTGCTGACCACCCAGACCCCGATCGCGATGATTCCGACCCACCAGAGGACACTGAGCACCATCCCCGTGATGGCCATCCAGCCGCCCTTGAGCCGCCCATGAGAGGTCTTGACCAGGCCCACGATGCCGAGCGGAATCGCCGCGAGGATGCCGACCAGCGGAGCCACCAAGCCGACAACGAAGGCGGCGATCGCAAACCCGCTGTATCCGCGCTTGGCACTCGGGTCATCTGCGGGGTATGACGGGTAGCCGGGCGCGCCATAGCCCGGCGGTGGGTAAGCGCCCGGCGGCGGCGGATAGCCACCCGGCGACGAGTAGCCGCCCGCTGGTGGCGGGTAGCCACCCGGTGGCGGGTAGCCACCCGGTGGTGGCGGGTACGCGCCCTGCGGCGAGTAGTCACCCGGTGATGACGGTTCGGCCGGGTGCCGGTAGGGAGGACCCTGGTTCGGCACCTGCACGCCTGGCGGACCGGCATAGCCGCCACCCCCGCCGTACTGGTCGGGGAACGGCGGGGTCGGCGGCGGTCCGCTGCCCTGCGCGGGTTTGCGCTCCGAGTCACTCTGGTCCGTCATTTGCCGCCGCCTCCCAGCGTGATCATCAGGGACTCGAGCGCCAGTGCCGGCGCGACCTCGCCCTCGAGGGCCTCCCGGGTCGCAAAGATGGCTGCGAGTTTTGCGACGGATTCCTCTCCCGTCGTAAGTCTGGCCATCTTACCCACAATGTCACGTTCCTCCTCATTCACCAGACCCGTCCCGGCACCCACCTGGACCGCCAGCACATCGCGATAGAACGAGGCGAGGTCAAGCAGTGACCGGTCCAGGGCATCGCGCACGAAGCGCTTCGAGCGCTGCTTCTGGTTGCGTTGGAGCTCTTTGAGCGCAGGGGAGTACCCGGTCCCCTTCGCGCCCCGCAGCCCCGTTCCGTAGGCCGTCTCGAGGTCGGCCACCTCGGCAGCATCAAGAGCGGCCGCCCTCGGCTCACCTTCCTCGGTGGCCGCGTCGAGCAGGTTGGCCGCACAGGTCATGCAGGAACCCAGGTCGAGCAGCTGGCTGGGGATGCGCAGCACGTCGCGACGGCGGATCCGGGTCGGCTCGTCGAGAGCCAGCGCGCGGGCACGACCGATGTGGCCCTGCGAGGCCCGCGCTGCGTATGAGGCCACCGGCTCGGATGCACCGTCGCGCGCCACGAGATGCCCGGCCACGGCCGCGGGCGACGGGGTCCGGAGCACCATGGTGCGGCAGCGGGAGCGGATGGTGGGGAGTACGTCCTCGATCGTGGGCGCGCACAAGAGCCAGACGGTTCGCGGTGGCGGCTCCTCGATGCTCTTCAGCAGCGCGTCGGCAGCCTTGTCGTTGAGCCGATCGGCATCTTCGATGATGAACACCTGCCAGCGTCGGCCCGAGGGAGCAAGGGCGGCTTGCCTCACCAGATCGCGCATCGGGTCCACCCTGATCACGGACTGGTCGGACGCCACCACGGTCACATCGGCGTGCGCACCCGTGAGCGCGGTCCGACAGGCCAGGCACTGGCCACAGCCCCCGCGGTCACACAGCAGGGCAGCGGCGAAGGCCCGAGCGGCGGTCGACCGACCCGAGCCGGGTGGACCGGTGAAGAGCCACGCATGGGTCATGGCCGGGGACGCGTGGCCCGCGAACGACGAGGCCGCACCCTCCACGGCGAGCCGCAGGGAACTGACCAACTCCTCCTGTCCGACCAGCTCGTCCCAGACGGTGACGCCGGCGCTCACGCGTCTGCACCCAGGTGCCGCCTGGCCAAGGAAAGCACCGGTTCCACCCGCCGCCGGATCGCGGCAGCGATGACAGCACTGTCCTGGGTGGCGTCGACGACGAGGTAGTGGTCGGGGTTGGCGGCAGCCAGTCGCAGGAACGACCCCCGCACTCGCTGGTGGAAGCTCAGCGGCTCGGCCTCCAGCCGGTCCGGCGAGTCGAAACGGCCTAGCCCGACCCTCGGCGGCAGGTCGAGCAGGACGGTCAGGTGGGGTCGCAGGTCTGCCGTCGCCCACCGGGCCACGTGTTCCACCTCACGGGGGAGCAGGTCGCGGCCGGCCCCCTGGTAGGCGAGGGTCGAGTCGACGTACCTGTCGGTGACGACGACCGCACCGCGATCGAGCGCGGGCCTGACGAGCTTCTGGACGTGCTCAGCCTTGTCCGCGGCGTAGAGGAGCGCCTCGGCACGGTGGTCGAGTGCCCCGGTGGACGGGGAGAGCAGGATCTCGCGCAGCCGGCGACCGATGTCGGAGTCCCCGGGTTCATGGGTGAGTACGACGTCGTACCCCTCGCGACTCAGCCACTCCTGGAGCAGCCGCGCCTGGGTGGACTTGCCGGCACCCTCACCTCCCTCGAGCGCGATGAAGACCCCCCGGTCCGCGTAGACGCCGTTGTCGCGCATCAGGGACTGCCTCAGCTCGCTTCTGATCGAGGTGCCGGGTCGGTCGTTCATCTGATGGTAGGCAACGAAGCCGACAGCCATCATGATGAGGGCTGAGCCGAACATCGTGATGGACGCACCGTTGTAATCGAGCACGGAGTCGTCAGTCACCTGCCAACGATGAGGGCCGATCAGTCCGGCGATGAGGGGAGCCACGGCCAGCACCAACGCCAACGACAGCCGGATCAGCGTCTGGACGAACGCGAACGTTCGGCCCCGGAAGGCGTCCTCCACCTCGAGGCCGAGCAGGGTGTAACCAGTGATCCAAGCCGTGCCGGCGAAGAATCCCAGCACCAGCGTGAGCGCGACCACGATGGCGAGGTTGGCGATCACCGCGATCCCGCCGAGCAGCACCCCGGCTGCGACCAGCGAGAACCCGAAAAGCCGCCGCCGCGACATCGCCAACAGGAAGCGCGGACCGCGCCACATGCCCAGGGCCAGCCCGGCGAAGACCGCGGCGAACAGGGTGCCATAGCCCGGGTCGCCGCCACCCAGGTCTGCCACGTAGACCCGGGCCAAGCCGACCACGACCCCGCCGGCGGCGAACGCGCCGGTGATGCCCAGCACCAGCCCCCGGATCAGCGGTTGATGCATGACGTAGGCCCACCCGTCCCGCACCACCCGCACGATTCCCTCCCGACCCTCGAGCGCGAGGGCAGGGCCGGCCGGGATGGCGTGCAGGGTGGCGATCACGACTCCGGACACGATGAACGACGCGGCGTTGAACGCGAGCGACAGCGTGACGGGCGCGTTGTCGAGCCAGCCCGTCGATGAGGCCAGTCCCTTGGTGCCGAGCGACAGCAGGACGAAGATCCCCGCCGCCGGCAGGGCCGATCCGTACGTCGTCGCGATCGAGAGCCGGTTCGCCTGCTCGAGCTGGTCACGCGGTACCAGGTTGGGCACCGTGGCATCCTTGGCCGGCAGCCACACCAGGCTGATCGCCTCGATGATCACGGTGGCGACGAAGACCCACCACAGCTTGTCGACGATCGGGATCGTGATGAAGACGATCCCGCGCGCGAAGTCGCCGATGACCAGGGTCGAGCGCCGGTCGAGGCGGTCCGCGATATAGCCGGCGAGTGGTCCGATCACGATGGCGGGAAGCACCCGGAGGAACAGCACGCCGGCGATCGCGAAGTTCTGCTGCTGATAGCTGGACGAGGCGAGCTGGCTCGCCATCGCCGTCAACGCCAACAACCCCAGCCAGTCGCCGAGACTGGACAGCCCCAGCCCGATCCAGAGTCGCCTGAACGCGGTGATCCGCAGTACTCCGCCGCCCCGCGACGAAGACACGGCTGCGCCAGACACGGTCACTCAGATCGCCGACGGCGCCGTCGTCTTCTTCGCGGCGGTGCTTGCGGTCGCCGTCTTCTTGGTTGCTGCCTTCTTGGTGGACGCCTTCTTGGTAGCCGTCTTCTTCGCAGACGACTTCTTGGTGGTGCCCCTCTTGGCAGTGGTCTTCTTGGTGCCCGGACCTTTGGCGCGCTTGTCGGCAATCAGCTCGGAGGCGCGTTCGACGCTCAGCGTCTCCACGTCGTCGCCTCGCCGCAGGGTTGCGTTGATCTCACCGTCGGTGACGTAGGGACCGAACCGACCGTCCTTGATCACCACGACGCGCGCGGTCGCGGGATCTGGCCCCAGCTCACGCAGGGGGGCTGCCGAGGCGCGCCTGCCCCGCTGCTTCGGCTGGGCATAGATCGCGAGCGCCTCGTCGAGGGTGATCGTGAACAACTGCTCCTCGGAGTCGATCGAGCGCGAGTCGCTGCCCTTCTTGAGATAGGGGCCGTAGCGACCGTTCTGCGCGGTGATCGGCTCTCCCGACTCCGGGTCGACGCCGATCTCTCGAGGCAGCGTCAGCAGTGGGAGCGCCTGCGCGAGGTCGATCGTGTCGAGGGACATCGACTTGAAAAGTGACGACGTGCGCGGCTTAGCGGTCTTCGGGGCGTCCTCAGCCAGCACCTCGGTGACGTACGGCCCGAACCTGCCGTTCCTCGCGACGATCTGGCGGCCGGTCACCGGATCGACCCCGAGAGCCACCTCGGCGCCGGACGGGTTGGCCAGCAGCTGACGGGCCACCTCCGGGGTCAGCTCGTCAGGGGGAAGGTCGTCGGGGATGTTCGCTCGGCTGCCGTCGGCGGACTCGACGTAGGGACCGTAGCGTCCCACCCGCACGACGAGGTCGTCGTCGATGCGGAACGTGGACAGCTCACGGGCGTCGATGTCTCCGAGCTCGGAGACGAGGGACTTCAGGCCCTCATGGTTGCCCGAGCCGAAGTAGAACTCGGCGAGCTCTGTGGTGGAGTCCTTGCGACCGGCAGCGACCTCGTCGAGCACGTCCTCCATGGCGGCCGTGAAGTTGTAGTCGACGAGCCGCGCGAAGTGCTGCTCGAGCAGCCTGACGACGGAGAAAGCCAGCCACGCCGGGACCAGCCCACTGCCCTTCTTGTAGACGTACCCACGGTTGAGGATCGTGCCGATGATGGTCGCGTACGTCGACGGCCGGCCGATCTCCCGCTCCTCGAGCTCGCGAACCAAGGTGGCCTCGGTGTAGCGGGCGGGGGGGCGGGTCTCGTGCCCCGCCGCCTGCAGCTCGGCGGCGGCGAGCCGGTCGCCCTCCGACAGGTCAGGCAGCCTGGCTTCGGCGTCGTCACGGTCGCTGTCGGGATCGTCGGCACCCTCGACGTACGCCTTCAGGAAGCCGAAGAACGTGATGACCCGGCCGCTGGCGGAGAGCTCGCACACCTCGCCGGTGGCGGCAGCTGCCCCGATCCGCACCGACACCGACCGGCCTTCAGCGTCCTTCATCTGCGACGCGACGGTACGCATCCAGATCAGCTCGTAGAGGCGGAACGCGTCACCGCTCAGACCGGTCCGAGCCGGGGTGCGGAACTGCTCACCAGCCGGTCGGATCGCCTCATGCGCCTCCTGCGCGTTCTTCACCTTGCTCCGGTAGGTTCGCGGCTGCTCGGGAAGGTAGCTCGCGCCGAAGAGCTCCCGCACCTGGCTCCGGGCCGCCGAGATCGCCGTTTCCGACAGCGTGATCGAGTCGGTCCGCATGTAGGTGATGAAGCCTTCTTCGTACAGCCGCTGGGCTACCTGCATGGTTCGCGCTGCCCCGTATCCCAGCTTGCGCGAGGCCTCCTGCTGCAGGGTCGTCGTACGGAACGGCGCATAGGGCTGGCGCCGGTAGGGCCGCGACTCGACCGAGGACACCTCGAACTGCTGGTCACGAAGCCCTTCGGCAAGCCGCCGCGCAGTGGCCTCGTCGAGCATGACGACCTGCGAGCCGTCCTTGAGCTCGCCGGTGGACGTGAAGTCCCGGCCCTGGGCCACCCGACGGTTGTCGACACTCGTGAGCCTGGCGGGGAACAGGCGCGGGGTCCGACCCTCGCCGGCATCGAGGGTCGCTTCGAGATCCCAGTACGACGCAGACCTGAATGCCATCCGCTCGCGCTCCCGGTCGACGACCAGCCTGGTGGCGACCGACTGCACGCGTCCGGCGGACGTGCCGCTCATCACCTTCTTCCACAGCACCGGGGAGACCTCGTAGCCGTACAGCCGGTCGACGATGCGCCGGGTCTCCTGCGCCTCGACCAGGTCACTGTCGATGTCGCGTGGGTGGTCCATCGCGGCGGCGATCGCCTGCGGGGTGATCTCGTGGAACACCATCCGCCGTACCGGGACCTTCGGCTTGAGCTCATCGAGGAGATGCCACGCGATCGCCTCGCCTTCCCGGTCCTCGTCGGTGGCGAGGTAGAGCTCGTCCGCATCCTTGAGCAGCGCCCTGAGCTTGGTGATCTGCTTCTTCTTGTCGGCGGGCACCACGTAGATCGGCTTGAACCCGTCGTCGACGTTGACGCCGAGACGTCCCCACGACTCACCCTTGTACTTGGCGGGCACTTCGCTGGCGTTGTTGGGCAGGCCGCGGATGTGTCCGACGGACGACTCGACGACGTACCCCCGGCCCAGGAAGCCGGAGATGGTGCGCGCCTTCGCCGGAGACTCCACGATGACGAGCTTGTGTCCTTCACCTGCCACGAAACTTTGCTCTCCTTGCTGTTTGCGGCGCCCGCTGGCGCCGCATCGATAATGCCTCAGCGGGAGGCATTGGCGTTAATGCGCCCTGACGGCACTGCTGCGAGCGGTGGGTCTTGCCGTCAGCTGACTGGCTCGTCTTCTTTGATCGACGCGTCGAACGTCGACTTCCAGGTGTCGGGCGACGACAGCTCCGCCAACGCCGCCGTGTACTGCTCGACGAGGTTCGGCCACTCCTTGACCAGCTGGGTGTGCAGGGCGATGGAGCGGGCGAGCAGGTCGCGGAAGAGCTCCGGGTCCCGCTTGTACCAGGCAGCCGCGCTGCCGTCTGCGGACGAGACGAGAGCCGAGTCGAACTGGGCGAGCAGCCACCACTTGAGGTCGATGTGCGGGACGTTCGCCTCCGGTCGCTCCCTGGCCATCGAACGGACGGGCAGCACCTGCCGGACCGCGCTGGCGGCCATCGTCTTGGCTCGGGCGAGGCGGGTCTTCGGCGCCGACGGCTCCTTGCCTCGGCGTGGCGGCTTGCGCCGGCCCGCAGGGGGGAAGACGTCGAGGTCGGTCTGCGCCCGTGAGTCGTCGTACCCCTTGCGCAGCTCGAAAAGCTCCGGCAGCCGCTTCAGGACGTCACGATGCATCCGTTGCGGGCCTTCGAGGATGTCCTCGATCGCCATCAGGCCCATCTCGGCGGGACCGTACTGCATGGAGAAGAGGTGCTTGATCTGGGTCTCGAAGCTCTCCAGGATCAACCTGCCGCCGCGCTCGTACGGCGAGTGCAGCAGCGCCGTGATGATCCGGTTGCGGCGGTGGAAGTAGGCCTGCCAGTCGATCGTGTCGTCCTTCTCGTGCCACGGGACGTGCCAGACGGCGACCCCCGGCAGCGTCACTGTGGGATAGCCGGCATCGCGCGCCCGCAGGCCGAACTCCGCGTCGTCCCACTTGATGAACATCGGCAGCGCCAGGCCTACCTCCTTGATCACCTTGGTCGGGATCAGGCACATCCACCAGCCGTTGTAGTCGACGTCGACGCGACGGTGCAGCCATGACGTCGAACGCAGCGGCCTCACCGCCCAGTTGTGTCCGTGCAGCGTGTGCGGTGCAGGCCCCCAGAACCAGCGGTACTTGGCGACGGTCTCCCCGAACGCGTGCATCACCGACCGGTCGTAGAGACTGAACATCTGGCCCCCGACCATGGTGGGGGTCTTCGCCAGATCGGCAAAGGCGACTGCGCGCAGGATGCCCTCGAGCTCGCAGACGACGTCGTCGTCAAGAAGCAGGACGTAGTCCGCGATACCTTTCGAGACAACTTCGTTCATGGCTCGGGAGAACCCACCGGATCCGCCCAGGTTCCCCTGCTCGATCAGCCGCAGCTTCATACCCAGCCGGCTCTGCGCCTCGTCGAACTCGGGGTGGTTGGCCACCCGCTGGGTGCCCTGGTCGACCACGAGGATCTCGTCGAGGATCTCCAGCACGGAAGCGTCGTCCGCGATCTTCTGCAACTGGTCGACGCAGAAGTCGGGGCGGTTGAACGTGGTGATCCCGATCGATACGGTGCCCGGCTGTGTCTTCTCGGTCTCGAAGCCCCAGACCGCCGTATGCAGCCGCATCGGCTCGTCACCGGCCTCGATGTCGAACCAGTACCACCCACCGTCGATGAACGGCTTCAAGGGAAGGTCGAACTCGACAGTCGTCGTCTGCTCGGAGCTCGAGACGGCCGCATCTGCTCGCTGGACATGGCCCTTGGCTGTCGACCGGTAGACGATCAGCGTGCCCTGACCTGAGATCGTGCACACGAGCCGGACCGTCTGCTGGTCGGTCCACCGGCGCCAGTAGCTGGCCGGAAACGCGTTGAAGTAGGTGCCGAACGTGATCCGCCGCTGGGGGAGCGCGGTGGCACCCAGCTCACCGGTGATCTTGCCGAACGCCCCGAGACCCTCGACGGTCGAGCCAGCGCTCTCGCCGGCCTTCTCGCCGTAGTTACCGGCCTCGCGGGCCTCCGCGGAACCGGGGACCGGGCCGTCCGAAGCGTCACCGGCCCCCGACTGCCGCGACGTGCTCTCGCCGCCGCTGAAGCTGGACAGACCGGTCACATAGAGCGGCCGGATGTCCAGCTCCTGATCGGCGCGCAAGATCGTGCGCTGCACGACACGAAGACCACGCGCCTGCGCGGCTTCCTCTGCAGCTCCCGCGACGGGAACGGTCAAGGTCATGTCCTCACGACGACAACTGCTGACGACAAAAACGGTAACAGGGGACGTGCGCACGGACTCGCGCCGCGACAGGCACCCAGCGATCTCGAGTGCCTGACAGCCCGCAGCCACCGCGTCCGCGTTGGCCCACCCATAGACCGGCACTCCCAATCTGGGACCAATGGTAGGGCACCGGAGGCCGAGGAACGACCAATGGGCGGTTCGGCGTCTGGCTCAGACCTGATCGATCCGGTCGACCCGCCCTCGAGCGGGTAGGGTCGCTGGGGTCATCACGAGGAGAGGCATGAGCACCGAGAGCCACGGCGACCCGAGCGACGCCAAGCGGGTCTTCCTCCACATCGGGGCGCCCAAGACCGGGACGACGTACCTGCAGCACGTGCTGTTCAGCAACTCCGAAGCGCTCGCCAAGGCGGGCGTGTTGTACCCCTATGACGACCTCAGCGAGTCCTTCCGCTCCGCCCACGACTTCTGCGCCAGCGGCTGGTTCGGCCACGGCCCCGATCGCTTCCGTGGCGCGTGGGACCGGGTGGCACGCCGTACCCGGCACTGGGAGGGCTCCACGGTGATCGTCTCCAGCGAGCTGCTCTCCGCAGCGTCGCCGGATCGTATCGACCGCGGACTGAGCATGTTGGGTCCGGGCCAGCTGCACGTCGTCTTCTCGGCTCGAGACCTGGCCCGCCAGCTCGTCTCTGACTGGCAGGAGCACATCAAGCACAAGCACACAGTGACGCTCGAGAAGTTCGTCGACGACCTGGTCGAGCTGGGGCCGGACGCGCCGAAGCCGTTCGGGAAGCTGTTCTGGGGCATGCACGACGCCGCCCACGTGCTGCAGACCTGGGCGAAGTTCGTGCCAGTGGAGCAGATCCACGTCCTGACCATCCCGCCTCGGGGTGGGCAGCCCGACGCGTTGTGGACCCGGTTCTGCGCGATCACGGGGCTCGACCCGCTCGGGTACGACACCCGCGCGAAGCGGACCAACCGCTCGATGGGGGTTGCCGAGACCGAGCTGGTACGGCGGATGAACGCGGGAGCCAGGTCGCTCGACCAGAGGAGCTACGACGCCCTCGTGCGCCTGTTCCTCGCCGAGAGGGTCCTCGGCGGGGGCCCGGTGGGCGGCGATGGTCCTCGCGGCCGCCGCGCAGAGAGTGGCTCCGTCCGGCTCACCTTGCCGCCGTACCACCTGGACTGGGCGAAGGAACGGTCGCGCACGCTGATCGGCGAGCTCACGGCGGCCGGCTACCCGGTAGAAGGCGACCTTACGGACCTGATGCCGGTCGCGCCCGGGGGCGAGTACGTGTCACCGACGCAGCTCACCGACGCGGACCTCGGGCCCATCGCGATCAGGACTGCCACCGCCTTGCTCAAGCAGGCAGGCAAGCTGCGAGAGCACAAGCTCGAGCTGCAGGCTGCCCTCGAGACAGCGGAGGGAACCCGGACCGGCCGGATCCCTTCCTTCCGTCGCTTGGCGGGGACCCTCCGCGGGCTTGCGGACCGCGCGTCGGGACGCCTCTCTCGTCGACGCTGACCGCGCTTGGCGGCGGCGTCCACCACGCCGCCGGGGCGCCTACGCGGCACCTTTGCACCACGGACCGTGTTGACACGGTCCCTATTGGCCGCCGGTGCGCGCCGTGCGCCGGCGGACCTGGCTCCACAACAGGCGCGCCGCATCCTTCACGGAGGACCCGGCGAGATAGCTGCGCAGGCCACGCTCGTACGGCGCCCCCGGGACGTGGAGAGGTTCACTCGCCAGGACCGCAATCACGCGCAGCGCTGCGTCGAGCAGCTCAGCGTCCTCGAGCTGGTCCGGCTGGCGGCCTGCTTCCTCGGCCGGGCTCGGTTCGAGATCGCGCAGGTCACCCACCACAGTGACCCCCGACTCGGCCAGGTAGTCGACCGACGCCTGTGTGATGGCCACCACCTCGGCGCGGTACGACGGCGGCAGTCGCAGCCTTCCTTGGGAATCGAGAGGTCCCAGGATGGTCTCGGCCAGCCGTCGCTTGATGCGGGCGTCGTACTGGGGCCAGTCGAGGGAGTCCTTCAGCAGCGGGTTGAGACGGCGCAGCAGCTCGGCCTCGGCCACTCCGAGCGACGGGTTCTCCCCGCTGGCGAACGTGTAGCCCAGATCCGGCAGGTCGGTCGCCTGGGCGAACCGCCGCCACAGCTCCATCCGGTCGGAGCCGACGGGCGGCACCGTGACCAGCCGCACCTGGTTCATGCCCACCGCTTCGCCCCATCGCTGAACGAGGGCTCCGACATCCTGAGCACGCCAGAACCCGCCGTGAAGGCGGTTCCTGCGCCCCCAGCCGGCCGAAATCTGGGCCAGGAACTCGTCGAAACCCACCTCGCCACGGTTCTTCACCTTCTCCTGCCAGACGGCCGGGATCTGACGGGCCAGGTCCCGGCAGGTGATCACGACCCGGACGTCGGCTGTCGCAAAGCTGTGCACAGCCCGGTCGATCTGCTCGACATTGGCGTGCGCCAGCGTCTCGTGGGAGATCAGCGTGTTCCCACCGAAGGCGTCGGCCTGGTCGACCAGACGTCCCCAGGCGCCCTCCACCCGGTCGTAGACGTGACCCTGGAACCTCGCGCCTCTCAGGTCGAGAGAACCGAAGAAGTGGGCCGCCGGCTCAGGACCCGGGTAGCGGGTCCCGTGCCTTTCCAGCTGTCTGCGGTTGGCGAACAGCGTTCGCTGCAGGTACGTCGTGCCGGTCTTGGCGATACCGACATGCAGGTAGACCGTGCGTGACACGCCGCTCCTGGTCCCTGTTCAGGCTCGGGCTGTCTCGGTCTTCTCGACGTCAACGTCGCCGATCGCTACCGAACGTCGCTTCGAGATGTAGACAGCGGTCGCCACGATCAGGGCCGCGACGACCGCGATCACGACGCGAAGCGCGGTATGCGCATCGTTGCCGTACGTCATCTTGACGATGCTCGCGGCGATCAGCAGCGAGACCAGGTTCATCACCTTGAGCAGCGGGTTGATCGCGGGACCGGCCGTGTCCTTGAACGGGTCACCGACCGTGTCACCGATGATGGTCGCCTCGTGGGCAGGGGACCCCTTGCCACCGTGTACGCCGTCCTCGACGAGCTTCTTCGCGTTGTCCCAGGCACCGCCGGAGTTGGCCAGGAAGACGGCCATCAGAGTGCCGGTGCCGATCGCCCCCGCCAGGTAACAGCCGAGCGGCCCGACGCCGAGGCCGAACCCCACGGCGACCGGGGCCAGGATGGCCAGCAAGCCAGGGGTTGCCAGCTCGCGCAACGAGTCGCGCGTGCAGATGTCGACCACCTTGCCGTACTCGGGGCGACCGGTGCCCTCCATGATCCCCGGGATCTCGCGGAACTGCCGGCGTACCTCGAACACCACGGCGCCGGCGGCCCTCCCGACGGCGTTGATCGCGAGACCGGCGAACAGGAACACGACGGCGGAGCCGATCAGCAGGCCGACGAGGTTCGCGGGGTCGGCGATGTTGAGGACGCCGAGCACCCCGAGCTCATCGTGCAGCGAGGGGTGCGGGATCTGGCCGCTGGTGATGATCGGGGTGGACGCCGAGGTGATGGCATCGGTGAAGGAGCCGAACAGCGCCGTGGCCGCGAGCACGGCGGTGGCGATCGCGATGCCCTTGGTGATCGCCTTCGTCGTGTTCCCGACCGCGTCCAGCTCGGTGAGGATCGCCGCACCGCGAGCGTCGACCTCACCTGACATCTCCGCGATCCCCTGCGCGTTGTCCGAGACAGGCCCGAACGTATCCATCGCGACGATGACGCCAACCGTGGTGAGCAGACCGGTCCCCGCAAGCGACACGGCGAACAGCGCCACCACGACGGACCCCCCGCCCAGGAGGAATGCGCCGTAGACGGCGGCTCCGATCACGAGTGCGGTGTAGACGGCGGACTCGAAACCCACGGACAACCCCGACAGGATGACAGTGGCGGCCCCCGTCAGCGATGTGGTGCCGACATCCCTGACCGGCCGGTGGTTGGTGCCGGTGAAGTATCCGGTGAGGGCCAGGATGATGGCCGCGAGAACGATCCCGATCAGCACGGCGACGAAGGCGATCAAGGCCGGGTTACCGCTCGGCAGCGGCGACTGATTGCCTGAGGCGTGGACCAGGCCGAGCTTGAGGCTGAGAAAGGAGGCCGTCGTCTGGGGGTTCGTCAGGTCCTTGAAGCTCGTGGGGAGGTAGACGAAAGCGGCGATCGCCGTCAGCACGGCCGACATCGCGGCCGAGACGTAGAACGCGCGGTTGATGGTCGTCAGGCCGCCCTCACCCTCCCGCGGTCGGCATAGATAGACGCCGACGATCGCGGTCAGAGCGCCGATGGCCGGCACGATCAGCGGAAACACGAGTCCTTCCGCTCCGAAAGCGACCTTGCCGAGGATGAGTGCCGCGACGAGCGTGACGGCGTACGACTCGAACAGGTCGGCCGCCATGCCTGCGCAGTCGCCGACGTTGTCTCCCACGTTGTCGGCGATCGTGGCGGCGTTGCGCGGGTCGTCCTCGGGGATGTTCTGCTCCACCTTGCCGACGAGGTCGGCGCCGACGTCAGCGGCCTTCGTGAAGATGCCGCCGCCGACACGCATGAACATAGCGAGCAGCGCAGCGCCGAACCCGAAACCCTCGAGAACGGACGGCGCGTTGTCCTTGTAGATCAGGACGACGAGGGAGGCGCCGAGCAGGCCCAAGCCGACGGTGGACATCCCCACGGCGCCACCGGTACGGAAGGCGACCCGCATGGCAGGGTCACGACCCGTGTTCTGCGCGGCGGCGGCGACACGTTGGTTGGCCTTCACCGCGAGCGACATCCCCATATAGCCGATGGAGGCCGAGAACAGCGCGCCGAGGATGAAGAACAGCGACCGGCCAACCCGGATCCCGGCATCACCGGGCAGCACGAACAACAGCGCGAACGCGATGACGGCGAAGACGGCGAGCGTCTTGAACTGCCTGGTCAGGTAGGCCTGCGCCCCCTCTTCGACGGCCGCCGCGATCTCCTTCATCTTCGCGGAACCCTCTGGCGCGGCGAGCACCTCGCGGCGGAACACCACAGACATGCCCAGGCAGACGAGGCCGACCGCAGCCACGATGACAACCAGCGTGATGTTGCCTCCCGAGAGCGACACCGTCGTACCGCTGTCGGCGAGCGAGAGCCCAGCCATTCAAATACCTCCACAATGGGCGACAACCGCCCGAGCATGCTCTTAGGGTTTCTGAGTCCATCTCACAGGACGTGACCGCCCGGAGTCTAGCCAGACGGAGCCAGCTGAACGGGGAGCACCCCTGCAAACCGCCCGTCGCTCATCCTCCCCGGCCGTCGGCTATGCCGTGACGGCTCCGGTCGCCGCCTCCACCGAGGGATGGATGTCGAACACCCTCTCGAGACCCGTGATCTTGAACACCCGGAGTATCGCCTCACGGCTGCACACGAGGCCAAGCGACCCGTTTCGCGAGCGAATCCTCTTGAGTATGCCGACGAGCACGCCCAGCCCGGTCGAGTCAATGAAGTCCACGTCGTCGAGGTCGATGACGAGCCGGTGTGCCCCGCCGGTGACGAGCGCGACCAGACGTTCGCGGAGCTTCGGCGACGTGTAGACGTCGATCTCGCCTCCGAGATCGACGACCAGCATCCCGGCGTTCTCGCGGATCCTCAGGGACAGCTCGACCGACATCGGCACCTTTCGCTGGACATCTGGGGGACATCGTGTGCGGAGACCACCATGCATTCAACCACGACTGCCCTCCCGACAGCTCTGATGCGAAGATGGGGCATCGTGACTCGGACCTCCCGCGCGTTCGATCCCGCGGCGACAGCCCTCCGGCTGGCCGCCCCCCCGCAACGCAACGACCGGCTCGCGCACCTCGAACTCGGCCCCGAACGTCCGGCCGAGCCGGCCCGATGGCCATCGTGGTCCCATCCCGCCGTCGTGGAGGCGCTACAGGCGAACGGGATCGAGCATCTCTGGAGCCACCAGGCGGCGGTCGCGGAGCACGCATGGCACGAACGCCATGCGGTGGTCTCGACCGGGACGGCTTCCGGCAAGTCACTGGGCTACCTGCTGCCGGCCCTGTCCGCGATCGCCAGGAGCGTCGAGGGCGCGGGCGCGGCGGTCCGCGGCGACACCGTGCTCTACCTCTCTCCCACCAAGGCGCTGGCCCGTGACCAGCTGGTGACCGTCCAGAAGCTCGGCATCCCAGGGGTTCGAGCCTGCGCCTTCGACGGGGATTCGCTCCCCGAGGAACGCGAGTGGGCACGCAACCATGCGACGTACGTCGTCACGAACCCCGACATGCTGCACCGCACGATGCTTCCCGGTCACGCCCGGTGGGCCTCGTTCTGGTCGTCGATGCGTTTTGTCGTCATCGACGAGTGCCACTACTACCGCGGCGTCTTCGGCGCCCACGTCGCCCAGATCATCCGCCGGCTCAGGCGGATCGCGACCCACTACGGCGGCACTCCGACCTTCATGCTCGCGTCGGCAACCGTCGCCGAGCCCGATGTCACGGCGAGCCGGCTCGTCGGCGAGCCGGTCGTCGCGGTGACCCGGGACGGAGCACCGCACGGCCCCACGGCGCTGGCGCTGTGGGAACCCCCTCTGACATCGCTCGTAGGCGAGCAGGGGGCTCCAGTACGACGTTCCGTCGTCGCGGAGAGCGCGGACCTGGTCGCCGACCTCGTTTCGGAGGGGGTCCCGACACTGGCATTCGTGAGAAGCCGCCACGGCGCCGAGATCCTCGCCCTTCAAGCGAAGGCTGCCCTGTCGGACGTCGACCCCGCACTCGCCGACCGCGTGGCGCCGTACCGCGGCGGCTATCTTCCCGAAGATCGGCGGGAGATCGAGCGACAGCTCCGCGCCGGGGAGCTGCTGGGAGTAGCTGCCACCAACGCTCTCGAGCTCGGCATCGACATCGCCGGGCTCGATGCCGTCGTCATGGCCGGCTATCCCGGGACGCGCTCATCCCTGTGGCAACAGGTCGGGCGGGCCGGCCGGGGCAGCACGGGAGGTCTCGGCGTGCTGGTCGCCCGCGACGACCCGCTCGACACCTATCTCGTCACGCATCCGGAGGTGCTGCTCGACGCGCCGGTAGAGGCGACCGTCTTCGACTCGGGGAACCCCTATGTGGTGGCACCCCACTTGTGCGCGGCGGCGCAGGAGCTTCCTCTCACCGATGACGACCTGGCCATGTTCGATGGTGACAGCGCCGCGCTTGTCGCGTCGCTGGTGAAGGCGGGCTATCTGCGCCGCCGTACCCGGGGATGGTTCTGGACCCGTCGGGACCGGGCAGCCGACCTCGCAGACATCAGGTCGAGCGGAGGAACCCCGGTCCGCGTGGTCGAGGCAAGCACGGGAAGGCTCGTCGGCACGGTCGACAACCTGGCAGCGGACACGAGCGTCCATACCGGTGCGGTGTACGTCCACTTCGGGGAGAGCTACCTGGTCCAGAACTACGACATCTTGGAGGCCATCGCCCTTGCAGAAAAGGCGAACCCGGATTATTCGACGATGGCCAGGGTCGTCAGCGACATCCGCATTCTGGAACCGGAGATCTCGTCGACGTGGGGCGACGGCGAGATCACGTTCGGCGCCGTCGAGGTGTCGTCCCAGGCCGTCAGCTACTTGAGGCGCCGGGTCGTGACCGGCGAGGTTCTCGGCGAGGAGCCGCTCAACCTCCCGGCTCGGCACCTGAGAACCAAGTCGGTGTGGTGGACGCTCAGCGACGAGCGGGTCGCCAGGGCCGGAATCGCGACGTCCTCCGTCCCGGGTGCGGTGCATGCTGCCGAGCATGCGGCCATCGGGCTGCTTCCTCTCTTCGCGACCTGCGACCGATGGGACATCGGGGGCGTGTCGACGGCCCTGCACCCTGATACGGGACGCCTCACGGTCTTCGTGTACGACGGGCATCCGGGCGGCGCCGGATTCGCCGAACGTGCGTATGCTGCAGCGGGCGGTTGGCTCTCCGCCACGCGGGACGCAATCGTCGGGTGCCGATGCGAGGCCGGCTGCCCGTCGTGCGTCCAGTCCCCCAAGTGCGGGAACGCCAACAGCCCTCTCGACAAATGGGCAGCGGTCAGCCTGCTCACCGCGCTGCTCGACGGATGCCACGACTCCTCGAGAGGGCCCCTCCCGGCCCGGGGAGCCCGCGGTCTCCTCTGAGGTGCCTGCTTGAGCACCCCATCATCTGCGAGCCCCGCCGAATGCAGGTAGGTTGCCGAAGCGGCGCTGCCGGCTGCGACGGATGGTCCTGCGGTCGGCGCGTCCGAACAGGTCAGGGGGCGAGCCGGAGGATGACGACGCATGCCCAGAACTCTCCATGTGACATCCCGCGCCGATCTCAAAGAGGGCTCGGGAGCAAACACCAAGTTCTGGCTGGACCCATCGGTCTACACGCGCCAGCGAAAGCCGAACCCGGCCACCGTGCAGGCCATCATCTCGCTCGAGATCGGCTACATCCGCGAGCGCTGGTGGCCGGGGGACCCCGGGCAGCACGCCGCGTTCACCTCGTTGACGCGGGGTGGCGTGGGGCTGTTCCTGTACATCGGAGACATGACCTACACGCCCCAACATGTCGCGGCTGACGTGGCTGCTCTCGCCAACTCCCACTTCGCACCACACGTCGTCGCAGTCTGCGGACCGAACGAGGCCAACGCCGCCCAGGACAACCGCTGGCCGGCAAAGGCCGTCGCCCTCCAGAAGGCCATCTACACCGAGGTGCACAAGCACGCCCACTTCGCACGGCATGTCGGCATCGTGGGTCCCGCACTCATGCACAACAACGTGAAGAGCCTCGATCACGACTACCACGCGCTGCGCGCCGCGGGCATCATCCGCTGGTGCGATGCGGGCGACTTCCACTTCTACCCGGGCAACGCCGGACCGATCCTGAACGCCTCCGAAGCGAAGCGGGCTCGCCGGGCGTTCGGCCGTCTGCCGCTCTGGCACAGCGAAACGGGTTGGACCGGCTCGGACACGAACCCCGCCCTCGCCGGACGATTCTCGGTCGAAGCCCTGCTGCGCAACCACCTGACGGGCATCGTCGGGACGCTCCTGTACGAGTTCGCGGACGAGTCGCAGAACGTCCCAGGCCGCGAGGGGCTGTTCGGGCTCAGGACTCCGACCCGACCAAAGCCCGCCTACACCGAGATCCACACGCTGCTCGCCACTCGGGATGGGAAGGAACCGATCGACGCCTGGCTGGGGGACCACCGCCCAGGCGTCAGGTGCGACGCCGGTGCTGTCGTGACCAGCGAAGGGGGCGGCAGGTGGACGGTCTACCTGCTCAGGCATTCTCAGGGCTCAGCGACGATTTTCCTGAAGACCGGTCCAAAGTCGAGCAAGCGCTACTCCGTCGCCCTGAGGAACTCCATGACCGTCGTACACATCAGGAACTGACCAGGCTGGCCGGCCGTCCGGCACTGGGTCCAGTGGCCGTCTACTGCAGGGGAGCGGTTGCAGGTTCGGGAGCGATCTGCGGGAGTTCGGGCCTGGCCTTAGGCTTGGGGGGTACGGAGCGCCTTCTTGGAAGAACGTGAGCGATGATCGTCCTCGGTCTCATCCTGTTGGTGGGCGCAGTCGTCGTGGCCGTGAGCGTGATCTCCGCCGGCGGCGACCCAGTCCACCTTCACCTGCACTGGTTCACGATCAGGACCAACGGCGGGGCAGTTTTCGTCGTCGGCGCCGCCACGTTGGCGGTTGCCCTGCTCGGGTTGTGGATCCTGCGCGCTGGGATGCGCAGGACAAGACGGCGCCGGCGTGAGATCAAGGAGCTCAGGCAACGTGCGGGGACTCGCCACGAGCGGAAGGCTGACCCAGCGCCGACCCCCGCGAGTCCCCCAGCCCGGCCGGCTCAAGCCGGACCAGAGGAGGACGACGACCACTTCAGTACTGCGCCGCGCGACTGAGCGCTGGTACCGCCCGAGCGCAAGTTCCGGCTGTGCGCGAGTTCCGGCTGGGTTTGCCTGGCTTGCCAGGGAGATGACCCGTTTGCCAGGCAGGCCTGCCTGGCAAACGATGGCTCTGGCTGGCTTGCCAGGCAAACGCGGTTTGGGAGGGCCGGAAGGCTGCGCGTGTGCTCCGCGATATGCCTTTCGTGCTGGGCGAAGATGCAAGGGCAACGACTGTGTCGACGGACGAGGTCGTCATGTCGGACAACCAGAGTGTGCCGATGCACGTCGCGCGTCAGGGGTAGCTGAGCCAGCCCCGACATCACGTCGACAAGGAGCGCCCGCCGATGGACGGCACCGAGCGAAGCGGTGCAGCGCCACGACGGAGACGGCTGCCGCGGCGTGGGCTGCCAGCCCTGGACGGGATCCGTGCGCTCGCGGTCCTCTCGGTCATGCTCTACCACTTCGGGGTGGGGGGCATGCGGGGCGGGTTCCTCGGCGTGGACGTGTTCTTCGTGCTGAGCGGATACCTGATCACCGGCCAGCTCACCACCCGCTGGGTGCTCGGAGACCAGGTGGGCCTCGGGTCCTTCTGGATGGCCCGGGCCCGCCGGCTGCTCCCGGGACTCGGCGCCCTTCTGCTGGGTACGACGACAGCCGTCCTGATCCTCGACCGCAGCCAGGTGGTCCTGTTCCGGGGAGACGTCACCGCCGCCGCGACGTACTCGTCGAACTGGTGGTACATCTTCCATCAGCGCTCCTACTTCGTCGCCGCCGGCCGGCCGCCCCTTCTCGAGCACCTCTGGTCGCTCGCCGTCGAGGAGCAGTTCTACCTGGTATGGCCCCTGGTCGTCGCCTGCGTGGTCCTGCTCTGCAAGGGACCCGAGAAACGGTTACGGGTGCTCATCGGGGTCGCCCTGTCCATCGCCCTGGCAAGCTCGCTCGTGATGGGCCTCGGCAGTGCGCTGAGCGGCGCCCCTGAGGCCGGAGACCCCTCTCGCTGGTACTTCGGCAGTGACTCCCACATCATGGGACTGCTGATCGGCGCCAGCCTCGCCCTGTGGCGGCAGGGAGACGGCCTGGGCGCTGGGGGCCGCGTCGTGCGGATGCCGCCTGCCACCGGGCGCGACACCGTGATCGGCGTCAGCGCACTTCTCCTCCTTCTCTACGCGCTTTCCCAGACCGACGAGTTCTCGGTCTGGCTCTACCGGTGGGGCTTCGTCCCGGTCAGCCTGCTCGCCGCCGTCGTGATCGCGGTGGCTACCCGCTCGGGCCCCCTGGCCGCGGTGCTGAGCCCCCCGATCCTTCGCCTGATCGGCAACCGCTCCTACGCGCTCTACCTATGGCACTGGCCGGTGGCATGCTTCACCCGACCTGGTGTCGACGTGCCGCTGTCGAACGCAGAGGTGCTCGTCGTTCGGCTGGGCTTGACGTTCCTCCTTGCCGAAGCGAGCTACCGGTGGATCGAACGACCGGTTCGTCAACGCGGGTGGCAGACGTTCTGGAGATCGGTTGCGAGCTCGCGGATCGGCAGCGTCAGGGCGCCCACGATCATCACGGTGTTCGTCACCGCCCTGGTGACGGGCGTCATGATGCCCGCGACGGCATCGCCCGCCGGTGCCAACCTGGCCGCTGGAGGAACGGTCTACGTGTCGAGACCCGGACAGCCAGGATCGCAGCGCATCAGCCCGGGCGACGGTCGAGGCGGCGCCGGTCACGGAAGGGAGCCGAGTCGTGGACAGCGGCCGACCAGCCGGGCGGGGTCCGCCCGGGCGATGGCTCCTCCCCCGTACATGCAACGCCCCACGACGTCAGTCCCTGGATCGGCGACCGAAGGGCAACACGGTGGCACGCACGCTCACCGCACCGCGCACGGCGGAGCCCACCACCGCATCACTCACCACAGCAGGACCCACCACGGCAAGGCCCATCACGGCAGCACCCGGACTGGGGGGGCGGCGCGCACGCCTACGCGGCCGCCACGCCGTATCCCGGCGCTCAGGCGCTACAACCTGGCGGTGTACGGCGACTCGGTTCCACTCGGCGCCATCCCCGACCTCGCGGCCACGTTCCGATCAGTGACCAACGACGCAACCATCGGCGTCCAGGCGTATACCCTGCTGCCCGAGCTGACCGCTGACGCGAGCTCGGGGATCCTCGACTCGGACATCGTGCTCATCCACACTGGCGACAACGGGGTGATCAGCCGCAGTGAGCTGGCCGCGGCGCTCCACGCCCTGTCTGGTGCCATCCGGGTGATCCTCGCCGTACCGTACGTCCCGCGGGGGTGGGAGGCAGACAACCTTTCGACGGTGGCGTCCGTCGTCGGCAGCTATCCGAACGTCCGGCTGCTGCCCTGGGATGCAGTCGCCCAGCACCATCCGGAGTACCTCTGGTCGGACAGCATTCATCTCACCCCGACGGGGGAGCCGGCGTACGCCCAGCTGGTGGCGAGCGCTGCGACCGCCCGCTGAGCCGTGCTAGGACGGTCCCGCCCGCGCCTGCCCCGACACCCATGGGTGGAGCCCGAACGGAAGGTCGATCCGGTCCCGGACCGTCACGATCACGTCCTCGCCTTCGACGCGGCAGGCATTCAGAGCCACGCCGTTGGCCTGCGCTACCGAGGCCGCCGTCCGGCAGGCATCCCCGCCGTTCTGCAACCTGGCCGCGGCGGAGAGCGACGTCAGGTCGGCCGCGGCGTCAACATGGTGCTGGTCGGCCTCCGCCAGCGCAACCACCATGCCGATCCAGCCGACGGTCAGGCAGACGAACATCCAGGCGATCGCCCAGATTGTGACGATCCCGCTCTGGCAGCGCACATGTCGTGGGCCGTCATCGACCGGTTGGCGCATCTTCGACCTCGACGGTGCTCTGGGATCGGATGGCGACGGCCGGCAGCGGCACCAACAGCCAGCCGGGCGCCCTCGCCTGTTCCAACACGGTGACGGTCACCAGGCCGGCCGCCCGATGGATTCCCACGCGTGCGTCAGCTCCCGCTGTACGGCGTGCCGCCACGATGGCCTGGTCGTCGGGGTCGCCCCTGGCGACGGCCCGCGCAGCGTCTCGAGCCGCGTCCACGACGCGAACCTGGGTCATTCCGACGCTCAGCAGCCACACCATGGCCAACGCGAAGATAGCGACCAGTGGAAGCACCGCGGCCGCCTCGGCGGTCACCATCCCGGCCTCCTCCCTCACCGCGGTTCGGGGACGCTTAACGGGGATAACTGACACCATTGACTCTCCTTCCCGCGGCGGTGCGGCGCGGCGGGCACCCCACTCCGCTCGGCGGTTCAGATCGGCAGGACGCTCATCACCTTGTTGAGCAGGGTCTGCAGCAGGGTCTGCCCGAAACCGGAGGTGAGGATCTTGTAGAGGATCCCCGCAAAGCTGCAGGCAGAGACCGTGCCGACCGCGTACTCCGCGGTCGTCATCCCTTTCTCCCCCCGTGAGCGCAACGCCGTGACGACGTGGGCTGCGATGCGATCAGTCATCGTCTTTCCCTTCTGGGTGCGCCCCTGATGTTGAGTCGAGGCGGCTTTGTTTCGCGGACAACAGCAGCGTGGCGGCGCCCGGGTCGCCGTACGAGGAGAGATTTAGGCCCTGTTGACGAACTGGTGGCTCCGCCGGATCTGGGGATGAAACGCCGCGGCAGGCGCCGGTGCACCTGGTGCGTCGGCTAGCCGAAGAGGTGCTGAAAGCCTCCCGCGACCGTCGGGACGACTCCGACGAGCATGAACGCCGGGAGAAAGCACGCGGCGAGTGGCCCGGCTGCCTTCACCCCGACGCTGCGGGCTCGAAGCTGGGTCTGGGTTCGGCGTTCGCGTCTGCGGTCCTCGGCGAGCCGGGACAGTGCCTCGACGAGCGGTGCGCCGGACTCGGTCGAGCGTTGCATGGTGCGACCGAGAGGCCCGAGGAGGGGATCAACGGCGAGCCGCGACCACTCCGCGAAGGGGTCCGCCCCGAGACTCAACCGGGCGATGATGTCGTCGATGCGGGCCGCGAGCGCACCGCCGACGGCACGGCTCACGACGGCGAGTGACTCCTCGGTGGGACGTCCCACGCTCGAGCATGCCGCGAGCAGGTCGACCGCGAGCGGGAGGTCCCGGCCGATCTCCTCGCGTGCCCTCGCGACGGCGGGAGGCTCGAGCCGCCCGATCCACCAGGAGGCGCCCAACCCGGCGACCATCCCGGCCGGACCGCCCACCGGACCCAGCAGCACCCAGCCGAGAAGGGAGAGGGCTCCGGTGCACAGGCATGCCCGCGCACGAGGCCGCTCCACGAGTCGCTCGCCCAGGGTCGTCCCACCTGCCCGGGGCGGGCTGTCCGACAGGCAGTGCCTGCCGGCCCTGCGAACGGGTGCCGTCAGCAGCCAGGCGCTACCTGCGGCGCAGCACATCGAGACGACGAGCACGTCACAGCTCTGCCGATACGGCCAGCCGTTCAACCCACCACAGGCCAGCCAGGGAGAGCACGATGCCGACCGAGAGGCAACCCAGACCCCACTGGCTCGCCACCAGGAAGCCAACCGGGTCGGCACCCATCGACGAGCCGAGGGCCAGCCCGAACAGCGGCAGGACGGCGAGCATCTTAGCCGTGGCCCGCGGCGGGCCTAGTGCCGCTTCAACCTCGGCGCGCGCGTCCTCGTCGCTGCGGAGACCGGCCGCGACTCGCTCCAGGACCCCGGCGAAAGCAGCTCCAGACTTCCCGGCGACCTCCCAGGCTGCTGCTACTGCCCGCAACCCCTGAGCGCCCGGAACGCCTCCGCAGCCGCGCAGCGCCGCCGGAACATCCGCGCCAAGTCGGGCCGCCGAGACCACGGGAGCGAGCTCGGGCTCGCCCGCGCACGACCTTTCAAGAGCGGTCAGCGCGGGTAGCCCGCCGCGCAGCTCCGCCGAAAGAGCGTCGCAGAATCTGATGACGCCGCGCTGATGCCGACGCCTCGACCGGCGCTGGCGGCACTGCCGGACGATCCTTCGCGCCACGCCCGCCGCGACCATCCCCGCGATGCCCGCGACGGCGACCCGGGTGCCACCGACGAGGAGGGCGGTCGGCACGGCACAGCTGCCCACGACGACGATGGTCCGGACACGCTCTACGAGTCGTCTCCGAGTGCCCGCGGGGGCGGTCAGACTACCGAGCCGCGCAAGCGACCGGTCTCGACGAGGAACCAGCAGCAGAAGGCTGCAGAAGGCCACCAGGGACACTATCGGCGGCGTCACCGAAACCGTCCCTCTCCTGCCAACAGTCGCTCGAGGGCCGGCGCGCCTGGACCGGCCCGAGCGTCGCCATCCTCACTGAAGCCCACCGCGGGGCGGGCAACGACCAGGCCGTTGTCGGCGCGGGCGATCACCGCGATCTCGCTCACCTGCCGCCTGCCGTCGACAGCTCTACGCAGATGAATGACGGCATCGACGGCCGAGGCCAGCTGTGCGTGGACGGCCGCGCTGGGCAGTCCGGCCGCAGCTCCCAGCGCTTCGAGTCGAGCCGGCACGTCCCCAGCGGTGTTCGCATGGACGGTGGCGCACCCGCCCTCATGCCCGGTGTTCATCGCGGCCAGCATGTCCGTCACCTCGGCTCCCCGGACCTCACCGACGACGAGCCGGTCCGGCCTCATTCGGAGGGCCTGCCGGACGAGGTCACGGATCGAGATCTCGCCGACGCCTTCGACATTGGCCTGTCGGGCCTCCAGGTTCACGACATGCGGATGTCGGGGGTGCAGCTCACTCGAGTCCTCCACAATCACGAGCCGTTCGCGGGGGTCGGCCTCGGACAGCAGTGCCGCCAGCAGCGTCGTCTTGCCGCTTCCGGTGCCACCCGAGATGAGGAAGGCGATGCGCCTGCGTACGACGTCGAGCAACAGGTCAGCTCCGCCGCGGCTCAGCGAGCCGGCGTCGACGAGGTCCGCCATCGACAGCCCAGTCCTGACCGGCACCCTCAGCGACAGACAGGTGCCCGGGCTCGCCACAGGAGAGAGCGCGGCATGAAAGCGAGTGCCATCGCGCAACCGGACATCGACGAATGGTGACGCGTCGTCGAGCCGGCGACCGGCGGTTGACGCCAGCCGCTGAGCAAGCCGCCGTACGGCCGCATCGTCAGCGAACCGTACGTCGGTCAGCCGCAGGCCGTCGCCGACGTCGAGGTAGACCTCGTCCGGGCCGTTGACCAGGACGTCGGTCACGCCCGGACGGTGGAGGAGCGCCTCGAGCGGTCCCGCGCCCACCGAGTCGAGCCGTAGGGCGTCGACGACCTCGAGCACCGCCTCGTCGCCCACGAGATGCCCGCTGGATCGAAGAGCCGCAGCGACTCGGGCGGGCGTCGGGTCGGCCCCTTGCCTGGTGAGGCGGGCCCGGACCCCATCGAGCAGCTCCGCGGTGACAGCTGTCATCTGCTCTTGACCAGAGGTCCGTCGGGGCCGCTGAGGAGGTCACGGCAGACTCGCTCGAACCGACCATGGGCCAGCGGACCCAGCCCTTCGTTGACGGCCCGGACGATGCTGCGCCGTGTCGGCACCCTGGCCGCCAGGGGCAGCCGCAACGTGTCGGCCACGGTCGCGCAGGTCAGCTCGGCGCCTGGGAGCTCCCGCACCGCCAACCGGATGTCGACGCAGAGCCGTCGGAGTCCGGCCAGCATCGCCTGGGTGCTCGCCACCGCGCGCACCTCGGTCGTCGTAACAACCAGCAGGAGGTCGCACATCAGCACCGCGTCGGTTGCCGGCTCGTCGAGTCGCCGTGGCAGGTCGATGACGACAAGCTCGCACCCCCGCTGGCCGGCGCCAACCATGGCACGCATCGTCTCCGAGTCGACGTGCCGGACTTCCTCGCGGCTCCAGGAGAGCACGGCGAGGGCGCCGACGGTAGGAAGCGCAGCCCGAAAGGCGCTCGCGCTGACGCGTCCTCGGGTGTCGGCCACCTCGCGCCATCGCAGACCGTTTCGGTCCTCGCAGCCGACGACGAGCTCGATACCTCCGCCGAGCGGATCGGCGTCGACGAGAAGGGACCGGTGCCCCGCCCTTGCGGCGGCAAGGGCAAGTCCGGCCGCGAGGGTGGAGGCACCCGCTCCACCGCATCCCCCGGTCACGCCGACGCTGACCGCTGCCACGGAGCCGTCGGCAAGGTCGCTCAACCGCTCGATGAGCCGGCTCTGTGCCGCCGGGAGCGCGACAACGTCGTCTGCTCGCAGCTGCACGGCCAGCCGCCACATCGGCGTGTTGTCGTGCTTGGTCGATACGAGTACGACGTGGTCCCGTCTGGCCAGACCCAGCCGGGCGGCCCCTTCCGCCAGGTCCTCGCCGACGAGAACCGCGGAGGCATGCGCCCAAGGCCGGCGGGCTTTCGTCACGTCGCCGACCACGTCGGGGGTGATATTGGCGGCTGCACAGAGTCGGAGGAGCTGTTCCAGCAGGTCCTGGTCGTCGGTGAGGATCATCGGGCGAGCGCTCTCCATCGCCCCAGCGTGTCGCTTGTCGGGGGGGCGGTGGGAGAACCGAGAAGGTGGCCTGTGGACGACGGGGACATCACGTCACGCCTGTGGAAGAGTTGCGACCCGAACATGCTCCGGACAAGCAGCAGCCCCCGGAGGGGGGGTTTCCAGGGGCTGCCTCAGGGTCACTCGTCCCGGGGGGGTGGGACCTAGACCCTTTGTGTCCAGCGGCGGGGGGATGCCACTGGAGTTTGTGGGGAACACCAAGCGATCTCGCGAGATGTTCTTAGGGATACCGTACTCCCTCAAGGGCTGTTTTGCGCAACTATTCGACGTGGAATCTGAAACTTGTCGCGAGTGAGCAGTCCTGAGGCAAGAATCCTCGGGAGTTTTGTCGCATCCGCGTAGACTTTTCGCAAGAATCAACGCTCGGACCGTACCAGAGGAGGGTCGGCATGCTGGGGAACCGGGGGCAGGCGGCCGCGTTCTTCGACCTGGACAAGACGATCATCGCCACCTCCAGCACGCTTGCCTTCAGCCGACCCTTCTTCAACCACGGGCTCATCACCCGCTCGTCGGTGATCCGCAGCATGTACGCGCAGCTCATTTACCTCGTCGGAGGGGCCGACCACGACCAGATCGAGCGGATGCGCCGGTACTTGACCGGGTTGACGAACGGGTGGGAGGTCGAAAAGGTCCGCCAGATCGTCGCCGACACCCTGCACTCGATCGTCGACCCGCTGGTGTACGACGAGGCGCTTGAGCTCATTCACGAGCACCAGACCCAGGGCCGTGAGGTTGTCATCGTGTCCACCTCGGGCTCGGAGGTCGTGCAGCCGATCGCCGAGCTGCTGGGCGTCACGAGCGTCATCGCGACCCGGCTGGAGGAGCGGGACGGACGGTACACGGGTGAGATCGAGTTCTATGCGTACGGCGAGAACAAGGCGGTGGCCATCCGGGCGCTAGCCGTCCGCGAGGGATACGACCTGCGTGACTGCTTCGCCTACAGCGACTCGGCCACCGATCTGCCGATGCTGGATGCCGTCGGGCACCCGAACGCGGTCAACCCAGACAAGGTGCTCCGCAAGCGGGCCGCCGAACGGGGCTGGCCCGTGCTCGACTTCAGCCGGCCGATCGCTCTTCGCCAGAGTCGCGCGCGGCACCGCCGGGCCACCCTGGCCGTGGTCGCCATGGGTGCCGGCGCGGCCGCCGCCGGTGCCGTGGCCGTGGTGACCCGTCGTACCCAGCGCCAGGCAGGCGATGTGACTCCTCCGTAGGCCTTCCCACGCGGCCGAAATCGAGGTAGAAAGGACGGCAACAACTCAAGACCCGCACAGGATCCGGTACCCACGCGGCGACCTACCCTTCGAGATAGGGGCAGTCGGAGCCGGATCGGCCTCGGCGTACAGAGTGCACGCCTGGTAACCGGAAACCCTGTGCCGGCGAACGGCGTCTTCTCATGGAGGACGTCGTTCGCACGTGGACCGGCGGGTGAGGTCATATCGAGGCGCCTGCGCCGGAGCCCAACGGGCTCAGCCGGCAACCTTCCCCGATCGCGGCCGCCGCATGCAGGAGCCAGGTCCGGCGGCCGGGCACGCCTTCGTCGCGATAGCAGCCGATGGCCTTCCGGTACCCCTCGCCCAGCGCGAGATGCCCCGCCTCCGGGACCGTGACCGACACCGGGTCGACGCCGCGGCTGACCAGGAGCAGCCGCTCGAGCGCGCGGGCGACCAGGTCGTTGGCGAATCCGAACGGAGCCTGGGTGAGCACCTCGGCATGAGCCAGCGCCGCGACCGCGACCGCGGGTGCCGTCGTCGGCGCGAGCAGCCTCGCGGCCAGGTCACAGAGCATCTGCGCCGCGTCAGGTTCCGGCCGGGGCCGCCCCAGCTGGTCCGTCGGCACCGCGCCGGCGGCAGCGAGACCGTGCATCCTGGCCAGCGCCTCCAGCGGAGAGCGGGCGACCACCGGGACCAGAGCGAGCAGCCCGGCGTTCAACCGGACGGACCTGGTCGCGACCTCGTCTCCCGCGCCGCGACGAACGTCGTCGAGTGTGCTGGCACTGCCGGCGAGGCGGGCCGACGCAAGCGCGCCGCGGAGCAAGGACTCAGCGGTGAGCTCGGGTGTCGTACGCCGCATGCCTCGGTCACGGAGTAGCGCGTCGACGCCATCGCGGGCGGCTGCCAAGGCCGACGGCACCCCCTCGAGCCGGGCGGCGGCACCGAACATGTCGTCGTCGGGCGTGGCCATCTGGTCAGACTAGGGCCGGCGACCGGTGGACTAGGCTCGGCCTCCATGGACTCCAACGAGCTCCGACACCGTGCTAGCAGCTTCGGCGATGTCGCCGGGGCGTACGCCGAGTACTGGCCCGGCTACCCAGAGCAGGCCGTTTCCTGGCTGGCCGGCAAGAGACCCGCCAAGGTGCTGGAGCTGGGGTCGGGGACCGGCAAGCTCACGCGGAGTCTGGTCGCCCTCGGCCACGATGTCGTCGCCACCGACCCGTCCCTCACCATGCTGGCGCAGCTCCGGCTGGTGACCCCAACCGCCCGCCCCGCTGTGGCCCGCGCAGAGAACATCCCGATCGCCGCCTCGGCGGTCGACCTCGTCGTCTCGGCGCAAGCGTTCCACTGGTTCGATCCCGAGCGAGCCCTGCCCGAGATCGCGCGTGTGCTCCGCCCCGGGGGAACCTTGGCCCTGGTATCGAACCTTGCCGACTTCAAGGTCCCTTGGGTGCGCAAGGTGCTGAGCCTGATCGGCCTCACCGACGAGGCCGATGAGGATCCGCTGGCCGGATCCGATCTTTTCCAGACGCGCGAACGACAGGTCTTCCGGCACTGGCAGGACTTCGACCGCGACTCGCTCGTTGGCTACGTCTCGTCGAGCTCGTACGCCGCCGTGATGGCGCCTCCCGAGCGGGACGCCCTGCTCGCCGAGGTCGGGGCGATCTACGACAGCTATGGCCGCGGGTACGACGGAATGCGGATGCCGTGGATGGCCAGGTGCTACCGGGCCGGCGTGACGGGTCTGGCGGCTTCACAGCGGCAAAGCACCGGCGTCGTCGACGACGGCTTGCTGATCGACTTCGGCTGAGCCTGGCCGTGCGACCTCATGAGGTCTGCCGGGCCTGGCGACGAGAGGTCGCCAGACGCTGTTCCGCTCAACCGCGAGGCGATAGGGTCGGCCCCGTGGTGGGTACCCCAACACTCACGGTCCTGGTCGTCGACGACGAGCGACCGTGGCGGGAGGAGCTCTGCTGGCTGCTGGCCCGCGATGCCCGTGTCAGCGAAGTCCGCGGCGCTGCATCCGGAGCCGAGGCGCTGCGCCACCTCGAGACCGGGGATGTCGACGCGGTGTTCCTCGACATCACGATGCCGGGGTTGTCAGGCCTCGATGTCGCACGGGTACTGAGCCACTACAGAGACCCGCCGGCCGTGGTTTTCGTGAGCGACCACGACGAGTACGCCCTGATGGCGTTCGAGACCAATGCCGTCGACTACCTTCTCAAGCCGGTCCGCGAGCACCGCGTCGTCGAGGCCGTCCGCCGCATCGCGCAAGGCGTCACCCGCCCCACGAACGCGACCGACGTCGCCCTCGACGAGATGATCCCTGTCGTGCTGGGGGGAGTCACGAAGTTCATCCAGCGCAGCGACGTCAGGTACGTCGAGTCACACGGCGACTACGCGCGCCTCCATACTGCCGACGACAGCCATCTGGTCAGGATCCCGATGGCCGTCCTCCAGGAGCGCTGGCGCGACGCCGGGTTCGTCCGCATCCACCGCCAGTGCCTCGTTTCCCTCACCCACATCAGCCAGCTCCGCCAGGAGGGCGGGTACTGCGCGGTCGTCATCGATGGCATCGAGCTCGTCGTCAGCCGTCGTCACACTCGCGAGCTTCGAGACCTGCTGGTACGACGAGCCACACCTCTCGCAGTGCGGTGAGATTCCCTCCCTCGCCCGCCGGTTACCGGTGGGCTCGACCGTTCGTCGCAAACTTGGCCCGTTGAGGACGCAGAAACGACCGCTCGGCGCCGTTGCAACGTCGTTCACAGATTCCTTGGCGAGCGCTGCTCCCGCCGACCGCGATGGATCCCTACCCTGGGCCGTGGCCCCACTTCCCCTCGGGTCGATGGACTAGCACAGAGGAGTCGACATGTCTCAAACGGTTCCCCCTCCCGGCCCGAACGTCGCAGTCATCTTGCCGGGCTCACACATCGCCGACCCGGCTCCCCTCGGGCTGGCGGCCTTCGCCCTCACCACGTTCGTGCTGATGCTGGCCAACACGCAGATCATCCCTGAGACACAGGCAGGGGCGGTCCTCGGGCTCGCCCTGGCCTACGGCGGTATCGGCCAGTTTGTCGCCGGCCTCTGGGAGTTCGCCAAGGGCAACACGTTCGGGGCCACCGCTTTCTGCTCGTTCGGCGCGTTCTGGGTCTCGTACTGGTGGCTGGTGGAGAAGGACGCGGCAAACCTGGGCGCTGATGCGTACAAGGGGATCGGCGCCTACCTCCTGGCGTGGGGCATCTTCACGCTCTACATGACGGTGGCAGCCACCCGGGTGAGCCTTGCTGTGCTCGTGGTCTTTGCCCTGCTGACGCTGACGTTCTTCCTGCTCTCGATCGGTAATTTCGAGCAGTCAACCGGCTGGATCAAGTTCGGTGGCTGGGTCGGTATCGCGACCGCCATCGCGGCCTGGTACGCGTCGTTCGCCGGGGTCACGAACTTCACCTTCAAGAGGACCGTGCTTCCCACCTACCCGCGGTGAGGTCCGATCCACGGTCCGGTTGCTGCGTCACGGCAGCCGGGCCGCTGGCGTGCGCGGGCTGAGGGGACGTTCGTCCCTTGCGAAGTGCGGGCTGTGCTGGTGAAGTGAGAGGTGACACCGCCCTCGACTCAGCATGTCACGTCCTCGGAACGGAGAGATTGATGACCACCAACCCTTCCCTGTCGAACCTGCTCCACGAGACGCGGCACTTCGACCCACCCCAGGAGCTCGCAGAGAACGCCAACCTGAAGGCGGATGCCTATGAGGAGGCGGCGAAGGACCGCCTGGCCTTCTGGGCGAAACAAGCCGAGCGGATCAGCTGGGCCGAACCGTTCACCGAGGTGCTCGACTGGAGCGACAAGCCGTTCGCCAAGTGGTTCGTCGGAGGCAAGCTCAACGCCTCCTACAACTGTCTCGACCGCCACCTCGAAGACGGCAAGGGCGACAAGGTCGCGTTCTACTTCGAGGGTGAGCCCGGGGATACCCGCACGATCACCTACACCGACCTCCACCGCGAGGTTTGCAAGGCCGCTAACGCGCTGACCGAGCTCGGGGTCGAGACCGGCGACCGGATCGCGATCTACATGCCGATGATTCCGGAGACCGTCATCGCGATGCTGGCTTGCGCCCGGATCGGCGCCCCCCACACCGTCGTCTTCGGCGGCTTCTCGTCACAGGCGCTCGAGGACCGGGTCCAGGACTGCGACGCCCGAGTCGTCATCACGGCCGACGGCGGCTATCGGCGCGGAAGCGCCGCGGCCCTGAAGCCTGCCGTTGACAAGGCCCTCGAGAACTGCCCCGACGTACGGACGGTGCTCGTGGTTCGCCGTACCGGACAGGACATCGAGTGGAACGACGACCGCGACCTGTGGTGGGACGAGTACGTCGACAAGCAGAGCGCCGAGCACACACCGGAGGCCTTCGACGCCGAACACCCGCTCTACGTGATGTACACCAGCGGCACCACCGGGAAGCCGAAGGGCATCCTGCACACGACGGGCGGCTACCTGGTCGGAACCTCCTTCACCCAGTGGGGGATCTTCGACCTCAAGGCCGACACGGATGTCTACTGGACGGCAGCCGACATCGGCTGGGTGACGGGGCACTCCTACATCGTCTACGGGCCGCTCGCCAACGGGACGACCTCGGTGATGTATGAGGGGACGCCCGACACCCCGCACAAGGGCCGCTGGTGGGAGATCATCGAGAAGTACAAGGTCAACATCCTGTACTGCGCCCCGACCGCGATCAGGACGTTCATGAAGTGGGGCGCCGAGGTGCCGGAGAAGTTCGACCTTTCGAGCCTGCGCGTGATCGGGTCGGTCGGTGAGCCGATCAACCCCGAGGCATACATGTGGTACCGCAAGGTGATCGGTGGCGACCGGGTGCCGGTCGTCGACACCTGGTGGCAGACCGAGACCGGCATGATCATGATCAGCCCCCTGCCAGGTGTCACGTCCGGCAAGCCCGGCTCGGCGATGAAGGCGATCCCGGGTGTCTCGGCGCTTGTCGTTGACGACGCAGGCGAGCCGGTCGAGAAGGGGTCCGGCGGATACCTCGTGCTTACCGAGCCGTGGCCCGCGATGCTGCGAACCATCTGGGGTGATGACGAGCGCTACCAGGAGACCTACTGGTCGCGGTTCCCGGGCGTCTACTTCGCCGGGGACGGAGCCAAGCTCGACGAGGAGGGCGACATCTGGCTGCTCGGCCGCGTCGACGACGTGATGAACATCTCGGGCCACCGGCTGTCCACGACGGAGATCGAGTCCGCCCTGGTCTCACACCCCAAGGTCGCCGAGGCCGCCGTCGTCGGGGCCAACGACGACATGACGGGCCAGGCCGTGGTGGCGTTCGTGATCCTTCGCGAGAATGCCGGCGACGGCGGTCCGGATGTGGTGAAGGAGCTCCGCGACCACGTGTCCCGCGAGATCGGCGCGATCGCCAAGCCGAAGTCGATCATGGTCGTACCCGAGCTGCCCAAGACCCGGTCCGGCAAGATCATGCGACGGCTGCTGCGCGACGTGGCCGAGAACCGTCCAGCGGGCGACTCCACCACCCTGGCCGACTCGTCGGTGATGGACCTGATCACCTCGAACCTGGCCAAGGGCAAGGCCGACGAGGACTGAGGCACCACCAGGAGGCCTGCGGGCCCACCAAGAGGAGTGGGGCAGGACCTATCGGCCTGAGACCAGTCAAGAGGCGAACAACCGGAAAGGATTTGGTACGGAACGAAAGGGTCACTCCCGGGCGCGGGAATCAGCCACCTCGTTCCGTACTACTCGGCGGCAAGTCCCGCGACCGGCCGCATCGACGCACCATCGCCGTACCAGACCACCCGGACGGCATCGATCGCAGGACTGTGTCGGACGCCGTAGGGTTCAGGTTGTCTAGACGGACCAGCCAGCTGGCACACGCGATGAAAGGACACAGATGACGACGCAGCAGCTGAGCGTCCCGCCCGACGAGGAGCCCACCATCGGTCGGCTGATCGCTGACACCAGCCGCGACTTCTCGACGCTGCTGCGCGACGAGGTCGAGCTGCTCAAGACCGAGCTCAAGGTGAGCGTGCGAGCGGGCGGGATCAGCATCGCGCTCTTCGCCGTCGCCGGTTTCCTCGGTCTGCTCGCGATCATCATGATCTCCTTCGCGCTGGCCTTCTTCCTCGACTGGTGGTTCGCCGGGACCGCCACGTCGTTCCTCCTCGTTTTCGCCATCTACCTGCTGATCGCGGCCGGGCTCGCCTATGTCGGCGTTCGCAAGATGAAGAAGGTCAAGCCCCCCGAGCAGACGATCGAGAGCGTCAAGGAGACCAAGCGGGTCCTGAAGCGGAGCTGATCCTCGGACGTGGGCGCCCCCGCCTCAATCGACAACCCCGACATCGAGCTTCCCGGACCCTGGACCCACCGATACGTGTCCGCCAACGGCGCCCGGTTCCATCTCTGCGAGTCGCTGCCCAGGAGTGGCCACGTCTCGGCACCGCTGGTGCTGATGCTCCACGGATTCCCCGAGTTCTGGTGGGCCTGGCGCCATCAGCTGCCGGTCCTGGCCGCCGCCGGGTACCACGCGGTCGCCATGGACCTGCGGGGCTACGGTGCCAGCGACAAGCCGCCACGCGGCTACGACCCGACGACGCTCGCCTCCGATGTGGCGGGCGTCATCCGCGCGCTAGGAACGCGCCGGGCGGTGCTTGTCGGGCACGGCTGGGGAGGGTACGTCGGCTGGGCGGTGGCCGCCCAACATCCGGAATGTGTGCAGGCCCTGTGTGTGGTCGCGGCACCACATCCGTCGACCCTGACCAACGGCTGGCGCACCTGGATCCTCCCGCCACCTGTCCGTCACCTGCTTGCGATGCAGGTTCCGTGGCTCCCGGAGCGACGCATCGCGCGTGGTGGTTACGTCGCTCAGCACCTCACCGCCTGGTCCGCGGGAGACAGCGGCTTCCCTTCGACGGCCGAGTCCGACCGCTACCGCGCGGCGTTCGCGTTATGGCCGTCACCGCACTGTGCAGTGGAGTACCACCGCTGGCTGTTCCGGTCCCGGCTGCGCTCCGACGGACGGGCCTTCGCCAAAACGCTGCGGCGGCAGGTCGACGTACCCGTCCTGCACATCGGTGGCGCGCAGGACCCGGCAGAGCCGGCCGGGGCGGTGGCCGCGTCGACGCGGCACGTGGACGGCGGGTTCGTGCACCATGTCATTCTCGGCGCTGGGCACTTCCCGCACGAGGAGACGCCGGACGAGTTCACGCAGGTGCTGCTTCGTTGGCTGTCAGAGAGCGCAGGCACCAGTGGTGACGCCGGTCGATGAGCGGATGCCCGCGGCCGCCGCGGCCGACACCTCCCCGGCGGTGAGCGCGTAGCCGGTCCGAGTGTCGACCAGAGAAGCGGCGAATACGACGCCCAGCACACGCCCGTTAGGTGCCACCAGCGGGCCGCCGGAGTTGCCCTTCCTGACCAGGGCATAGACCGCGTACGTGTCCCGTGTCACCGTGCCGTTGCCGTAGATGTCGGCACTCTGGAGCCGTTGCTCGCTCCGGATTCGCCCCGGCTCGGCGTCGAACGGCCCGTCCTCGGGATAGCCGAGGACCGCGGTGGAACGACCCGATGTGGCAGGGCCGGCGAACTGCAGGGCGGGGGCGTCGAGGCCGGGAACCGCGAGTACGGCGACGTCGGTCTCCGGGTCGTAGTAGACGACCGTGGCATCGTGGTCGGTGTCGTTGAGCCTGACGATCGGATGTTCCACTCCGGCTACCACATGAGCATTCGTCATCACCCGACCGGGGGCGTAGACGAAGCCGCTGCCCTCGAGGGTCCGGCTGCACGACGGGGCATCGCCGAAGACCTTGACGACGCTTCGACCAGCGCGCCGCACGGCGACCAGATGGGGAAGCTGGGCGTTCGGAGCCCGTACGGGCTCGATGTGCTCGGATGTGAAGGGCTCCAGGTATCGGGGGAAGTCGGTCGTCCCGACGACCTTGTTGAACGCCGACAGCAGCCGGTCGGACCCGCCCGGCATCGCCTCGTCGACGGCGCCGAGCACGGCCGAGTCGCGCACCTCCTGGTTGATGCCGTCGAAGCGGGCGCCGGTCGCCGCCACCCCGAGGACCCAGGCGATCACCAGCATCGCCGCCACGCTCAGGGCGGCCCCGCTAAGGGCGTCGACCACCCGGGCGGGTCGCCAGCGGATATGGCGCCGGAGTCGCTGACCGGCGAAGGTGCCGACACCCTGGCCGATGAACGCGAGCGCCAGCACCGTGACCAGAGCGGCGACCGAGACCGTGAGGCTCTGGGAGAAGCCGTCAAACAGTCGCGGCGCAAGCTCGATCCCCACGAACCCGCCCGCCACGAGCCCCACGGTGGCCAACGAGCCGATGAGAAAGCCCTGCTGGTAGCCCGTCAGGGCGTAACCGAGGGCGCACACCACGAGCACGACATCGAGGGCGTTCATGCGCCGCCGCCCCGGGACGAGACGCCGGACGCCAGCTCGGCCTTCTCGTCCAGGCTTTGCCGCGGCGGCGTTGGCAGCTCGATGTAGCGCTCGGGGTCCCACTCCCGTTCCCAGCTGAGAAGTCCGAACAGCCTCGCCAGCACGCCGGCGGTGAAGCCCCAGACGACGATCTCCCCGACCTGGAACGCCGGTCCGACGTACCCGGACGGATGTCTCACTCGGCCGCGGTTCGCCGGGTCGAGCAGGTCACTGACGGGAACGACGTGGACGGAGGCGGTCTCGGCGGGGTCGACGGCGTGTACGGCGCTGCGCAGGCGCCACCACCCGATGACGGGGGTGACGAGGAAGTCGGTGGCGGGCAGCCACAAGGTCGGCAGCACGCCGACCACGTCCACCCCCGCGGGGTCGAGCCCTGTCTCCTCCTCCGCCTCCCGCATCGCCGCAGCCACGGCGTCCGCATCGGTGGGGTCCTGGCTGCCGCCGGGAAAAGCCACCTGGCCGGGATGGGCACGCATGTCGGCCGCCCGCTCGAGAAGAAGCACGTCGGGGCCGGCTGATCCTTCGCCGAAGAGAATCAGCACCGCCGCGGCTCGTGGGTTCGCGTCGGCCGGGGGCTTGAACGTGGACAGCTGGTGGGCCTTGATCTGCGGAACGACACGCGCGATGTCGTACAGCCAACCGGGCCGGCCCGGCTCCGTCATGAGCTCGATCCTGCAGCAGCCCTGGGCGACACGGTGACACCGAGGTGCGACTTGACGAGAGCGACCAGCTGCGACTCCGAGGTGATCGCACCCGCATTCGTATACGCCACCTGGCCGGACCTGTCGACGAAGTAGGTGATGGGAAGCCCGGCGACATGCAGAGCTGCCTTCGTGGCGGCCTCCGGGTCGGCCAGCTGCGGATAAGTGAGATGGAACTCCCTCGCGAAGGCGATGGCGAGCGTCGGCCGTGGGTCGTAGAAGTCCACGCCGAGGACACGCACCCGCCCGCCTGCGGTCTGGGCGAACGTCTGGAAGACGGGAGCCTCCTCACGGCACGGCCCGCACGTCTGAGCCCAGAGGTTCAGCACGAGCGGTCCCCGCAGGCCGGCGAGGTCGACGCTGCGTCCGCCTCCGAGGCAGGGGAGCGTGATGTCGGGGAGGCTCCCGGGTCTCGCCGGCCTGCCCGCTGGCACGGCCGGGCACGCCTCGATGTGGGCCGCCGCCTTGAGGGCCCGCAGGCCGGGGGTGTCCACCCTGACGTTCGAGCCACCCGGGTTGAACGTGTACGCGGTCGGCTGCGGGCTTCCGCTGCAGCCCGTGGCGAGCGCCGCGAGGGCCGTGGCGGCTGCCACCAGGGGGAGAACCAGCGAATTGCGTCGGCCCCGGGTCATCCGCGCCCCTCTGCACGGAGCAGCTTCGCCGCTTTCACCGGATCTGTCGGGCCTTCGCCGTACGACGGGCACAGCTGCGCCACCGGGCAGGCACCGCAGGCGGGGTTGCGGGCGTGGCAGCAGCGCCGCCCATGCCAGATCAGGTGATGGCTGAGCTTCGTCCAGGCGGACTTCGGGAACAACGCACCGACCTCGCGCTCGGCCTTGACCGGATCCGTCTCGGCGGTCCAGCCGAACCTGCGCGCCAGCCTGCCGAAGTGGGTGTCGACCGTGATGCCGGGGATGCCGAAGGCATCGCCGAGAACCACGTTGGCGGTCTTCCGGCCAACGCCAGGCAGGGTGACCAGGTCATCCAGCCTGGGGGGAACCTCTCCGCCGAACCTGTCCTGCAGAGCCGTGGCGAGCTTCATGATCGTCTGAGTCTTGACCCGAAAGAATCCCGTCGAGGCCACGATCTTCTCGACGTCCTCCGGATCGGCGTCCGCCATCTCGCTCGGCCCCGGGTAGCGCCCGAACAGCACCGGGGTCACCGCGTTGACGCGCTTGTCGGTGGTCTGGGCCGACAGGACCGTGGCCACCAGCAGCTGCCAGGGTGACTCGAAGTCCAGCTCGGTGGCGGCCTCGGGGTAGGTCTCGCCGAGGATCTTGTTGATCCGGCGGGCACGCCTGACCAGCGCCGTACGACTCGAGGCATCCTTGACGGGGGCGACCCTGGTGCGGTCTGCGGGCATGCGGAAAGCCTACGACGGGGCACCCACCGAACCAGCCAGCCGTCGGCCGTCCCGTGACATGGCCCGGCGGCATGGGCCAGACTTGGTCCGGACCAGTCAGGGCTGGCAACGTCGACGAGAGGAAAACCTTTGGACACCGAGAGCCTGCGAAACGCGCCGCTCTTCCGCGGGCTCGATGAGGAGGCGGCGGAGGCCCTCACCGCGTCGCTCAAGCAGACCAGGATCCGGCGGGGGGACGTGCTCTTCAGCGAGGGCGACGAGGGGGACCGCCTCTACATCGTCACCCAAGGCAAGGTGAAGCTCGGACGTTCGTCGGTGGACGGACGGGAGAACCTGCTGGCGATCCTCGGCCCAGGTCAGATGTTCGGGGAGCTCTCGCTGTTCGACCCAGGTCCACGATCCGCCACCGTCACCGCGGTCACCGACTGCACCATGCAGAGCCTCAGCCACGAGGAGCTCGGCAGCTGGCTCGACGGTCGGCCCGAGGTGGCGCGCGGTCTGCTTTCCCAGCTCGCGGGTCGGCTGCGCCGGGCCAACGACGTGGTGGCCGACCTGGTCTTCTCCGACGTACCCGGGCGGGTGGCAAAGGCTCTGCTCGACCTGTCCTCGCGGTTCGGGCGCATCGCCGACGACGGGGTGCACGTCCACCACGACCTGACCCAGGAGGAGCTCGCCCAGCTCGTCGGGGCGTCGCGCGAGACCGTCAACAAGGCGCTCGCCGACTTCGCGTCGCGAGGGTGGCTCCGGCTCGAGGCCCGTTCGGTCGTCCTCCTCGACGTGGATCGGCTGAAGCGCCGCGCCCGCTGACCCCACCCCGTTCACCCGTCGGAAAGTTGCCCTCGAGCCGTCGGAAAGTTGCCCTTGAGCCGTCGGAAAATGCCCTCGAGCGAGCTGAGGCTTACGCAGTCCGACCAGGCGACGGCTGAACGGCAAGTTTGCGACGGCTGAACGGCAAGTTTGCGACGGCTGGACGGCAAGTTTGCGACGGCTGAACGGCAAGTTTGCGACGGCTCGAGGGCAACTTTGCGACGGCTGAACGGCAATTTTGCGACGGCTCAACGGGGGTGGAGGTAGTCCAGCTGCGCTTTGACACTCAGCTCCGCGGCAGGCCACAGCCGCTCGTCGACGTCGGCGTAGACCACGCGTACGACGTCCATCGGCGAGGTGGCCCCGGCAGCCACCGCCGCGCGTACCTGTTCCAGCCGCTCGGCGCGGTGCGCCAGGTAGGAGTCGAGCGCAGGCAGCGCCTCGGGAAGCACGGGCCCGTGCCCCGGCCAGATCGCGTCCACCTGGTGGCGCAAAGCGAGGTCGCGCAACCGCCTCAGCGATTCGAGGTAGGCGCCGAGTCGTCCGTCGGGATGGGCCACGACCGTCGTACCCCTGCCCAACACCGTGTCCCCGGTCAGCACGGCCCGCTCGCCGGGAACCAGGAAGCTGAGCGAGTCGCTCGTGTGGCCCGGCGTACCGACCACCCGCACCTCGAGCCCAGCCGCCTCCACCAGATCGCCGTCGCGCAGTCCCTCGCCGGCATACACGAAGGCCGGGTCGAGTGCCCGCACCCCGCATCCCACCCGTTCGGCGAACGCCCGTGCCCCCGCACTGTGGTCGGCGTGGCCGTGCGTGAGGAGTACGGCGACCACGTCACCGGCCCTGGCTGCGACAGCGCTCAGGTGCCTGTCATCGAGCGGACCCGGATCGACGACGATCGAGGGACCAGACTCTGACGAGCGCAGGATCCAGGTGTTCGTGCCGTCGAGGGTCATCGGCCCGGGGTTGGGCGCCAGCACGCACTCGGACGCCAAGCCGAACGTCCCGCCGCTCCAACCGGTCATGCTCCGGCCCACGGCGGCAGGGTGAGCAGGCCGACCTCGCCGTCGATCTCGACTCCCGGCACCACGGTCGTGATACGCCGTTCCGCGGCCGCCGCCCAGACATCGTCGACACTGCGGAAGTCACCGATCTCGCGGAGGGTGATGTACGTCGGTGGCAGCATCGCCATGGCGCCGGAGTCGACCGCCGCCAGGGCGTCGCCGGCGCGCATCCACGTCACCCGATCAGCCTCACCCGATACGTCCCTGGCCCGCTGACCGGACGGCATGGCCGCGACGAAGAACCGGGTGTCATAGCGCCGGGGCTCGAACTCCGGCGTTATCCAGTGCGCCCAGGCGGCCAGCAGGTCGGTGCGGAGAACCAGTCCTCGGTGGTCGAGGAATTCGCCGAACGCCAGGCTCCGGTCCACCAGCGCGCCCCGCTCGCGCTCCCAGTCCTCCCCTGTCGTATCCGCCACGACCTCGTCAGGGGTCCGACCCGCCAACAGCACCCCCGACTCCTCGAACAGCTCCCGGGCGCCGGCGCACACCAGGCCGCGGGCCTGTGTCTCGTCACACTCCAGCCGCTCGGCCCAGGCGGCTGGGCTCGGGCCGGCCCAGGCGACCGCGCTGTCGGAGTCACGCTCGTCGACCGTTCCGCCGGGGAACGCGTACATCCCGGCCGCGAAGGCCATCCCGAGGTGCCGCCTCAGGAGATAGACCTGCGGCCGGTCGTCGTACCCACCCTGACCGTCCCGGAGCAGCACGACGGTCGCGGCTCCACGGGGCGTGACCGGGACGCGATCCCCGGCCAGGAACGCGCGGGCGTGATCGACGAGGGCCGGCGGAAGGCGCCGGGTGTTGTCCACCTCAGCGGACCTCGACCACCATCTCGACCTCGACCGGGGCGTCGAGCGGAAGAACCGGGACGCCGACCGCGGACCGGGCGTGCTGACCCGCATCGCCGAAGACCTTCCCGATCAGCTCGCTGGCGCCGTTGGCGACGCCCGGTTGCCCGGTGAAGTCTGGGGTGCTGGCGACGAACGCGACCACCTTGACGACCCGGACGACGTCCGACAGGTCGCCGATGACGCTCTTCACCGCCGCGATCGCGTTGAGGCCGCACCGTTGGGCGAGCTCGGCGCCCTGCTCGGCGCTGACCTCGCCGCCGACTTTGCCGGTCGCGACGAGCTTCCCCTCACGCATCGGAAGCTGCCCGCTCGTGTACACGTAGTTGCCGCTCCGGACCGCGGGGACATAGGCGGCGACGGGCTTCGGCACCTCGGGGATGCTCAGCCCGAGCTCCTCGACGCGCTCCTCGGGGGTCGCCACGTCAGGACTTCTCGCGCTTGAAGTACGCGACCAGGTTCTCCGGGGTGAGGCCGGGCATCACCTGCACCAGCTCCCAGCCGTCCTCCCCCATGTTGTCGAGGATCTGCTTGGTGGCGTGCACCAGCAAGGGCACCGTCATGTACTCCCACTTCGTCATAGCCGCGACTCTATCGACAACCGGTAGCGTCGTCCGTATGGATCCCGAGCAGGGGCTCGGTCCGGCCGAGGCCGGACCTGACCTGGTGCTGCGGTACGGCGACCACCCCGACGCCGTCATCGACGTCTTCCTGCCGTCCGACGCGCAAGGCGTCCCGGTCCCGCTGGTCGTGTTCCTGCACGGCGGCTTCTGGCGGCAGGAGTGGGACCGTGTCCCCGCGCGGCCGCTGGCCTGGGGGCTGGTGGACGCGGGCTATGCGGTCGCCACCCCCGAGTACCGTCGGGGCAGCGGCAGCTGGCCGTCGATGAGCGTCGACGTCGTGGCGTCGCTCGTCGACGTACGAGGTCTCATCGAAGCGGCGGCGCCTGGCCGGATCGACGTCTCGGCCCCGTTCGTCCTGACCGGTCACTCAGCAGGTGGCCACCTCGCGCTGTGGTCCGGGCTGCGCGCCGGACCGGAGCTCGTGACCCGCATCGTCGCGCTGGCACCCGTGACCGACGTCGAATACGCGGCGTGGACCGGCATGGGGGATGGCGCCGCGCAGGATCTGCTCGGCGGGGAGCCCGACGAGGTCCCGTCCCGCTACGCCGAGGCGGACGCCGCGCGGCGGCTGCCCGGATCCGTGCAGGTGACGCTCATCCAGGGCGACTCCGACCTTCAGGTCCCCGTCGAGATGAACCGCCGCATCGCCGAAGGGATCTCACCGGCGCCGGGTGATGCCGCCTTCCAGTACGTCGAGCTGCCGGGCGTGGACCACTTCGCGCTCGTCGACCCGCAGTCCGACGCCTGGTCCACCGTCCTTCGCGCCTTGGCTGCCAGCAGCTGACGGACAAGGGCTGTGGTCCGGCGAACACAACACTGGTAAGGAACGCAGTGGCCGGTTTCGCGCCGGTGAACCCAGCCGCGGCGTTCCTTACCAAACTCGGATGAGGAAAGGCCAGCCGGGAGGGCTAGAGCGCTGACGTGAGCTCGGGCTCCGTCTTCTCGCGGACCTCGTCCTCGCTCACCTCCGGCGCCAGCTCCCGCAGTACCAGGCCACCGCCCTCGACGTCGATGACCGCCAGGTCCGTGATGATGCGCTGCACCACGCCGAGCCCGGTGTACGGCAGCGAGCATTGGTTGACGATCTTGTACGACCCGTCGCGGGCCACGTGCTCCATCAAGACGATGACCCGCTTGGCCCCGTGCACGAGGTCCATCGCCCCGCCCATCCCCTTGACCATCTTGCCGGGGATCATCCAGTTGGCGATGTCACCCGACGCCGACACCTGCATCGCGCCGAGAATGGCCGCGTCGATCTTGCCGCCCCGGATCATGCCGAAGGACGTTGCCGAGTCGAAGAACGCGGCCCCGGGTCGCAGCGTGACCGTCTCCTTGCCGGCGTTGATCAGGTCGGGATCCTCTTCGCCCTCGTAGGGGTACGCCCCGACGCCGAGAATGCCGTTCTCGGACTGGAGCACGATCTCCACGTCGTCTGGCACATAGTTCGGTACGAGGGTCGGAAGTCCGATGCCTAGGTTGACGTAGGCGCCGTCCTCGAGCTCCGAGGCGGCTCGGGCAGCCATCTGCTCGCGGGTCCAGGACATCAGTCCCGTCCTTCCTGCTGGTCACGCTGGTCATGCTGTTCGCGTGGGCGCACCGTCCGCTTCTCGATCCGCTTCTCGGCGGCCTGCTCGGGGGTCAGCGCGACAACGCGCTGCACGAACACGCCGGGCAGGTGGACATCGTTGGCTGGCAGCTCGCCGGGCTCCACCAGGTGCTCGACCTCCGCGATGGTGACCCGCCCGGCCATCGCACACAGCGGGTTGAAGTTCCTGGCCGAGTCGCGGAAGACGAGGTTGCCGTGGCGATCGCCGCGCCAGGCCCGGATCAGCGCGAAGTCCGTGATGATGGCGCGTTCGAGGACGTATGAGCGCATCCCCTCCGCGGTCTCGAAGTCGCGGGTGTCCTTAGGCGGACTCGCCACCACGACGTTCCCGCTGTCGTCGTAACGCCAGGGCAGCCCCCCGAGGGCCACCTGGGTGCCGACACCGGTGGCCGTGTAGAACGCCGGGATGCCCGCGCCACCCGCCCGCAGCCGTTCGGCGAGCGTACCTTGCGGCGTGAGCTCCACCTCGAGCTCGCCGTGCAGATATTGGCGCTCGAACTCCTTGTTCTCTCCGACGTACGACGACACCATCCGCCGGATCCGCTTGGCGCGGAGCAGCAGGCCGAGTCCCCAGTCGTCGACGCCGCAGTTGTTGGACACGGCCTCCAGGTCGTCGACCTCTGAGTCGAGAAGCGCCCGGATCAGCACGCTCGGGATCCCACAGAGCCCGAAGCCGCCCACCGCGATCGACGACCCGCTCGCGATGTCGGCCACCGCCTCCGCCGGGCTCCCGACCACCTTGTCCACGAGTCCTCATCCCTTCCGCCGCAGCTCTCACCACGGTCCGCCGGCCTCGGGGCCCGGACGCCATACCCACCATCGCGCCGATCGCTGCCTGCCTTGTCGGTTGCAACCTACTGCATCCGCCGACGGCCACGGATCACGCATGCGTAGATTTGAGGTCGTGAAGACCCGGTGACGCGCGCGATGAGCGCGGCCCTCCTCGAGGGCCGTCTGCACGTGGTCACCGGCAAGGGCGGCACCGGCAAGACCACCGTGGCCGCGGCGCTGGCGTTGGCCCTGGCGGCCGGTGGGCGTCGGGTGCTGCTCTGCGAGGTCGAAGGGCGCCAGGGCATCGCCTCTGTCTTCGACGTCGCGCCGCTGCCGTACGGCGAAAGGCGCATCGCCATTGGGCCGGACGGCGGCGAGATCTGGGCCTTGGCGATCGACGCGGAGGCGGCCCTCCTCGAATACCTCGACATGTTCTACCACCTGGGCAGGGCGGGCAAGGCGCTGGACAGGTTCGGCGTCATCGACTTCGCCACCACCATCGCGCCGGGGGTTCGTGACGTGCTGTTGATCGGCAAGGTCTACGAGGCGACGCGCCGCAAGCCGGGCGGCAGGTCGGCGAGCGGCAGGTCGGCGTACGACGCAGTCGTGCTGGACGCTCCACCCACGGGACGGATCGCCAGGTTCCTCAACGTCAACACGGAGGTTGTCGGAATCGCGAAGGTCGGTCCGGTGCGAAACCAGGCATCGTCGATCATGGCCTGGCTCAAGTCCGACCAGAGCAGGGTGCACTTCGTCACGACTCTCGAGGAGATGCCGGTGCAGGAGGCCCTCGACGGCATCGACCAGATCACGAGCCTCGGCCTTACGGTCGGCACCGTGATCGTGAACATGCAGCGAGATCCGCTGCTCGCGGCTGCGGACCTCGCCGACGCGGCGGCCGGCCGTGTGGACGTGGACCGGGTCTCGGCGTCGCTGGCAAAGGCGGGTATCGCCGCCGACGACCGGCTGCTGGCCGGCCTGGTCCTAGAAGCCACCGCGCACGCCGACCGGGTCGCGCTGGAGAAGTCCGAGCGGGCTCGGCTCGACCGGGCCGGCGCGCAGCTCGTCACGCTGCCATTCCTGACCGACGGTGTCGACCTCGGTGCCTTGTACGACTTCGCCGACCTCCTCCGCGAAGGCGGGCAGGCCTGACATGGCTCGTCGGGCGGGAAGCAGGCGGCGGGAGACCGCCCAGCCGGGTCGAGGTGGTCAACCCCGGGTCGGGCCGATGTCCGGGCGGCTTTCGGACGTCCCGGCGCTCGACGTCGGGCGTCTCCTCGCGGACCGGTCGGTGCACATCATCGTGTGCTGTGGCTCAGGAGGTGTCGGCAAGACGACGACCTCGGCGGCGCTGGCCCTGCGCGCCGCCGAGTCCGGGCGGAAGGTCGTCGTCTTGACGATCGACCCGGCCAGGCGGCTCGCCCAGTCGATGGGACTGATCGAGCTCGACAACGTGCCTCGCCCGGTGACCGGCGTCGACGAGTCCCATGGTGGAAGCCTCGACGCGATGATGCTCGACATGAAACGGACGTTCGACGAGGTCGTCGAGGCGCACGCGACACCCGAGAAGGCTGCCCAGATCCTGGGCAACCCGTTCTATCAGGCATTGTCGAGCTCCTTCGCGGGCACGCAGGAGTACATGGCGATGGAGAAGCTCAGCCAGCTGCAAGCCGAGGCGGTGGACCGTGGACGGTGGGACCTGATCGTGGTGGACACCCCGCCGGCGCGGTCGGCTCTGGACTTCCTCGACGCCCCGGAGCGACTGTCGTCGTTCCTCGACGGGCGGGTCATCAAGATCCTGCTCGCGCCGGCCAAGGGACCTGCGCGCCTGCTCACGGCCGGTATGTCGATGGTGACGGGGGCGATCTCGAAGGTCATCGGCGGCCAGATGCTGCGCGATGTGCAGACGTTCGTGGCGGCCTTCGACACGCTGTTCGGCGGTTTCCGCGCACGGGCCGAGGAGACCTACCAGGTTCTCAAGGCCCATCAGACTGCCTTCCTGGTCGTAGCGTCGCCCGACGCGGATGCGCTCCGCGAGGCTGCGTTCTTCGTCGAACGGCTGGCTTCCGAGTCGATGCCGCTCGCCGGTCTGGTCCTCAACCGGCTCACCGTCGCACCCCCGAACGGAATCTCAACGCAGATCGCGCTCGCCGGCGCCGAGCGGCTCGCCGACAGCGACCCCCTGACGGCTGGCCTGCTCCAGCTGCACGCCGATCGGCTCGGGCGTGTCGGGCGCGAACGAACGCTACGGCGACGGTTCGCTGCGGCGCACCCGCAGGTGGCCACCGCCACCGTGCCCGCACTGGCCACCGACGTACACGATGTTGAGGCGCTGCGAAACGTCGCCGCGTCCATGACGTCGTGAACCGGCTGCCCACCCGCGATTGCGGGAAAGTACACCCTCCAGGAGGCACCGCAAGGTGAACCTTCCCGCAATTCGCGGAAAGGGCCTCCCGAAACCGAAAGGCCGGGCTGCTAGCCCAGCAGGGCTGCGACCGTGCCGTGCTCCTCGCGCGCTGCTTCGAGCAGCCGCCTCCAGGACGTCACGTTGGGTCGCCTACGCAACAGCGCGCGACGCTCCCGCTCGGTCATGCCACCCCAGACTCCCCACTCGATCGAGTTGTCAAGCGCCTCCGCGAGACACTCGGTTCGAACCGGGCAGAGGGCACAGACCTGCTTGGCCCGGTTCTGCGCAGCCCCCCGCACGAAAAGCTCGTCCGGCCGTAACCCCTTGCATGATGCCAAATCGGACCAATGCTCGTTAGACCCCATGCTGCGTTTCCCCTACCCCTTGGTGAAAAGCCGTGCCCCCTAGCACGCCCCCCGAACCTGACACACGCTACGCATGCACGTAGGCGTCCGAAAGGCCCAATCTGGCCAACCTGAGTGGCCTATATGGGCTATGGTACCCCCTCTTTGCGCGTGTTTTCGCCATCACGCCGCCGGATTGACGACGAAACCAGCAGAGGTCGTCGCTATGGGCACCTGAATCCGCAGTCTCGACCCGCTGCTCGGGCCGCACTGCCGCGCGGCCCGGACCGGCTGAGGCGGTACGCCGCACCGCATTTGGGTGCTGCCTGCGTCCTTCCCGTACCCTGATAGCCATGCCTAGGCTCGTCCGACCGGCCCGACACCAGGGTGGGTTCTTCCAGCAGATCGTCGTGATTCTCGCCATCAGTGTGCTGTCCGGCGTCCTCATCGCCGGCCTCGCGCTCCCCTGGGTGGCGATGGCGACCAAGGCCGCGGACGCCGCCTCGACCGCGATGAAGGGCTTCCCGCTCAAGCTCGACTTCAAGCCGCTCGACGAGCGGACCACGGTGCTCGACAACGAGGGCAGCACCCTGGCCACCTTCTACGACCAGAACCGCGTCTATGTCCCGCTCAACAACATCGCCGACGTCATGAAGGAGGCGCTGATCTCGATCGAGGACTCGCGCTTCTACCAGCACGGGGCGATCGACGTACAGGGCACGATCCGTGCGCTGGTGGTCAACTCGGCGAGCTCCTCGACGCTGCAGGGCGGCTCGTCACTGACGCAACAGCTCGTCAAGCTGACACTGCTGTCGAACGCCACCACCGTCAAGCAGCAGCGCGCCGCCACCGCGCAGGACTATGCGCGCAAGTTCCAGGAGCTGCGCTACGCAGTCTGGGTCGAGAACCACTACACCAAGGACCAGATCCTCGAGCACTACCTGAACATCGCGTACTTCGGGGACGGGGCGTACGGCGTCCAGTCGGCCGCCCATCACTACTTCGACACCACGGCCGCCAAGCTGACGCTTCCCCAGGCGGCCATGCTGGCGGGCCTGGTCCAGAGCCCCAGTGGCTACGACCCCGTGCATCACCCTGTGGCCGCGAAGGCCCGCCGCGACACCGTCATCACCCGGATGTGGCAGCTCGGCGTCATCTCGAAGAGGGACAAGCACAAGGCGAATGTCAGCGACCTCAACCTGCACGTGACGCAGATCCCCAACGGCTGCACGAACTCCGAGGCGCCCTGGTTCTGCCAATATCTGCTGAGCTACCTCCAGCACGACCCGACCCTCGGCGCAACCGTCGCCTCTCGCAACCACGCAATCTACGGTGGCGGCCTCACCATCAAGACGACTCTGGACCCCCGCTACCAGCTGGCCGCCGACAAGGCGGTCGCCGACCACGTGTTGCCGACCGACAAGGCCGCCGTCGGAGCCTTCGCCATGGTGCAGCCGGGCACCGGAGCCGTCAAGGCGGTCGCCCAGTCCCGACCCATGGGCACGAACAAGGCCAAGGGCGAGACCATGCTGAACTTCACGGTCCCCACCGAGTACGGCGGAGCCGCCGGCTTCCAACCGGGGTCGACGTTCAAGGCGTTCGTGCTGTCGGCCGCCATCTCCCAAGGCATACCGCTCAACACCAGGTTCGTCTCCCCGAACCCGGTCAAGGTCAACGAGAGGGACTACACGACCTGCTCCGGCCACCCCGTCGGTTCCGCGATCGACACCTTCCACAACGAGGGCACCGAGGCCGGCACGTTCGACGTCTACTCGGGAACCGCGCAGTCGGTCAACACGTACTTCGTGCAGCTCGAACGGCTGACGGGTCTCTGCACGCCGTTCACGTTGGCGAACAAGATGGGCATGAACCTCGACCCGAACAAGTACGAGGTCGTCTCCCTGACGCTCGGGGTTGCGGACGAGAGCCCGGTGGCCATGGCCGACGCGTATGCCACTTTCGCGGCGCGGGGCGTCTACTGTCCCGCTACTCCGGTGACCCAGATCCTCGACCGCGACGGCACGCCGATCCCTCAGCCGCAGCAGCACTGCCGGCGCATCCTGCGCCCCGCCTACGCCGACGCGGTCAACAGCGTCCTGCAGGGTGTCATGAAGGGGAGTGGTACCGGCGCAGCGCTCGACATCGCGCAGCCCACCGCGGGCAAGACAGGCACCACCGACGGGTCACAGTCGGTGTGGTTCATCGGGTACACGCCGAACATGGTCGGCGCGAGTGTCGTGGCGGGGGTCACTCCGACCCTGCTGCCCCGATCGCTGACCGGAGTGACCATCCATGGCAACTACATCAGCTTCGCCTCCGGTGGCGGAACTGCGGGACCGATCTGGCTGCAGGCCATGCAGGCGATCGAGCGTTTCCTTCCCAACCGGAACTTCGTGCCACCAGACCCCAGTGTCGTGAAGGGCCAGACCGTGGCGATTCCGTCGCTGTTCGGCTACCAGCCGGCCGCCGCAGCCGCGTTGCTGTCCAGGCTCGGCTTCAAACCACAGATCGCGTACAGCGTGTCCTCCAACGCGCCCGTCGGCAGCGTCGCGTATACCAGCCCATCGAGCCAGGGCGTGACGGGTCAGACGATCCTGATCTACATCTCGCAGGGCTATACCCCTCCGCCTCCGCCTCCGCCCCCGCCCAGCGGAGGGGGCGGAGGTAACAGCGGCGGTGGCGGTGGCGGTGGTGGCGGCCACGGTGGCGGTGGCGGCGGCCACGGTGGCGGTGGCGGTGGCCGCGGCCACGGTGGCGGTGGCGGTGGCGGCGGCCATGGTGGCGGGCACGGCCACTAGCTGGCGCCCGGCGTCGGGCTACCCGGCCAGCTGCCGGCGTACCTCCGCCGACACAACAGCACCGTCCGCCCGGCCCAAGGTCTGCGGGGCGAGTGCTCCCATCACCTTGCCCATCGCCCGCATGCCGTCGTCCGCGACTCCCAGCCGCGCGATCGTCTCGGACACCAGTGAGGCGATCTGGTCGGCCGACAGCGGCGCCGGCAGGAACTCTGCGATGATCGCACCCTCGGCCTGCTCCTTCTCGGCTAGCTCCTGCCGGCCCGCTTCCTCGTACGCCGTCGCGGCTTCGCGACGCTTCTTGTTCTCCGTCGCGAGCACTCCCACGACGTCCTCGTCGCTCAGCTCCCGGGCCTGCTTGCCGGAGACCTCCGCGTTGGTCACGGCCGTCAACAGCATGCGCAGTGTCGAAGAACGGAGCGCGTCGCGCGCCTTCATGGACGCGGTGAGCTCACTGCGGAGTCGGGCTTTCAGGGTCGCCATGGCGTCAGTCTCGCAGTCCGCAGGTTCGCGGGCGACCCACTTAGGGTGAGACGCGGCATTCGCGCCGGCGAGGGCTGGCTAACCTGGGCACATGACAGCGGCCAGGAAGGCAGCAGCGGGAGGCGCCGCGATCGCCGTCGCGGGTATCGCCTACTCGGCAGGCTACGAGGTGAGGGCCTTTCGCCTGCGCCGGGTCGAGATCCCGAGCCTTCCGGCCGGAAGCTCCCCGATCAAGGTGCTGCACCTCTCGGACATCCACATGACCCCGAGCCAGCACAAGAAGCAAGTCTGGCTTCGCAGCCTGGCGGCTCTCGAGCCCGACCTGGTGGTAAACACCGGTGACAACCTCAGCCATCCTGACTCCATCCCGGTCGTGATGCGGGCCTTGGGTGACCTGCTCGACCTGCCTGGCGTCTTCGTCCTCGGCTCCAACGACTACTGGAGCCCCATCCTGAAGAACCCCTTGCGCTACTTCCTGCCGAACGAGGTGCAGAAGCGAAAGCAGGGACCTCCGTTGCCGTGGCGTTCACTTCGTGACGGGCTCGCGGACACCGGCTGGCTCGACCTCACCAACACACGCGGCGAGCTCAAGGTCGCAGGCTCCGTGATCGCGTTCGCCGGTGTCGACGACCCGCACCTCGGTTACGACGACCTCGACGCCGTCCGCGGCCCTGCCGACCCCTTGGCGGACGTGCGGATTGGAGTCAGCCACGCGCCGTACCTGCGGGTCCTCAACGCCTTCACCCGGGACGGGTACGACGTGATCTTCGCGGGCCACACGCACGGGGGGCAGCTACGGGTGCCGGGATACGGCGCCCTCGTCACGAACTGCGACATCGAGCCTGCGCGCGCTCGGGGCCTGCACCACCATCAGGCCGCCGGACGGGACGCCTGGCTCCACGTCTCGGCGGGGTGTGGCACGTCGCCGTATGCGCCGTTCCGGTTCTGCTGCTACCCCGAGGCGACGTTGGCAACCCTCACGCCCGGGCCGGAGCCGGCGGGAGACCGGGCAGCACTGCTGGCGGCGGTCTAACGTTGCCTGGTAGCGCTGTGTAGACTCGCTGCGCTTCGGGCTGTGGCGCAGTTTGGTAGCGCGCGTCGTTCGGGACGACGAGGCCGCAGGTTCAAATCCTGTCAGCCCGACCAATCACGACCGGCTGGAACGAACGACGCTGACATCGGTATCACCGACCAGATCTCAGCGCACGCCAGGTCGGCGCATAGACCGTTCCCGTCACTTTGAGCCCCACGGTCTTCTGGTAGCGAAGAACCGCGGCCCGCGTACTGGTTCCGAAGACACCGTTGATGGCCACGGCCTTCTGCAGCCGAGCCGTCAAGGTGCGTTGCAGCTTGCGCACCCAGGGACGGGCCGACCCGCGGTGCACGGGCGCGGTGGAGCCGGCGGACAGCAACGCGGCCCAGGCGTACTTCCCGACCGAAGACGTGCTGCTGCCCAAGCCCCGCGACGCCTTGAAGGCCCGGATGGCGGGCGCGGTCCGCCAGTTGAGCACGCCGGTCGCTGCTCCCGGATCGAAGCCGCGGAGCGCAAGCAGGCATTGCACCGCCCGCACCCTGTTTCCGCTGGTGGGCCAACGAAGGAACGGGTAGACCAGGAAGTCAAGGTTCGCCGGACACCCCGCAGGTTCCTCGACGACGGAGCTCACGTCCAGGAAGTTGCGGTCGATGTTCATGGTGTAGCCGCTGTGGCGCTCGACCTGCTGTCCCTCGTACTGGTGCACCCGTTGATGGTTGCTCCATTGTGAGTTCGGAACGAAGCTGCCGCCGTTGACATCCGCCCGGTGGTTCCACCAGGCGATGAAGAGGTCGTCAGGTCGCCCCGCGCCGAGGTTGTTGTAGTGCGTGGACAGGTCGTGCATCCCCGACGCCGCGCTGGAGTAGACACCACCTTGATACGCCCCCGTGTGCAGCTCGAACGTCCAGCCGGACACGTAGCTCATGACCGAAGCCACACACCTGGCGTTCGAGCTGTCGTAGCCCTCGACGTCGGAGTACAGGGTGCTCGGGGCAGTGATTCCTCGCATGTCCGCTCTCGCCATCGCATCAGAGGCGTCGGCCTCTCCTTGCGCACGCGCCGTGGGCACGTCGTACGAAATGCGGTTCGCAAAGCCGGAGCAGGGAGCCTGATGCCCGACGTACACGGGCAGCAGATGCCATCCGTTGGAGACTTGCCGCGAGACCCACGCCGCCGTGAGGTTGGGCTGCGAGCACCCCATGTCCACACCACCGATGTAGATGCCCACCGAGGCATAACCCGACGACGCGCGCCAGGCGTCCATCACCGCTTGGGACGGTGCCGTGCAGGTGTCGAAGCCCTTCCCGGTGTAGTCCCCCGGCACCCCGACCCCCTCGGCGGGAGCTGCCTGCGCCCCCGCCGGCACGCCCTGCCTCCGATGGCCGCGGCTGGTCTGGCTACCTGCCAGGATCGCCCGCATCAGGGCGGCGTCGTTGGGGCCGTACGTCAGTGTCACCAGCACCCCAGCACCCGGTATCGCGACAGCGACAGGTCCCGTGGGCGGAAGCTGGACCGCGCCCACATCGCCCGAGGCCGGCGCCGTGAGCAGCGGCTCAGCGACCCCGTTGACCACCGTCGCGGTCAAGGGTTCGACCTGCAGGCCGGGAGCGCCGCCGATGAGGTGGGCGGGGCACCTGGGCTGGTCGCCGGATGCGCCGACGTACGCCGCCGGGTGGTCGAACCGAATGCAAGCGTGGGGTTTCGAGGTCAGATTCACCACTCGCCATCCCGCCGGCACCTGCACGCGGAAGCCGGGGACGGCCACCTCGTGCGCCACGCCGCGGTTTTGCGGTGCGGCCTCGGCGGAGTAAGACCCGTACACCAGTGAGGACAGCGCGAGGGCGATCGCCACCACAGCAGCGGAGTGGCGAATCGTGATCTTCTGGCTGATGCTGGACGGCGCGGTACGGCGCATACGGATGTCCTGACGCGGGGGCTGATTGGACCGGTGTGACCAGAGTTACCTAAGGGGATCGAAGCACACACCGACCAATTAGGCAATCTATGGACAAACATGTCCTGCATGCCGGCCGGTCCGATCAGCCCCGCCCGCCACCCCCGTGGTCACGCCCCCTCAGCGGGCGTGACCTCCATGGAGACGGTCATGATGCTCGCCGTCCCGGCCGTCCGGAGCGCCACCCATCATGAACAGCATGGCGCGACCGCCCGACCTGAAGAAGCGCACCACCAGGGCCAGCGCCAGCAGTAGGAAGACGATGTTGAGGCAGGTGGTGTAGTTCCAGGTGATGCCCTGCTCCATGACCCTCGCATGCCGAGCGTCCGGCACCAGGCCGAGCCCACCGAAGAGCAGCTCGATGACGTAGCCGGCGATCACCATCGTGGCGTAGAAGGCGGCCAGCAGGGTAAGCATCATCTTGGTGCCGTAGTACTTCCGGTAGATGACCAGGATCGGGATGATGATCAGGTCGGCGAAGATGAACGAGATGACGCCGCCGAAGCTGATGCCGCCGTTCCAGAGCACGCCCGCCAGCGGCACGTTGCCGATCGAGCACACGAAGCTCACCACAGCGATGGCCGGCCCGATGAGCGGCCCCCAGACCTTGGACAACGTGCCGTGATCGGTCAGGAACAGGGATTGCCAGAAGGATGCCGGCACCCAGGCGCCGATGGCGCCGGCGATGAGGAGTCCGGCGACGATGTCACGGAGCACTGCCACCCACTCCATGACGAAGATATGGCTCACTGACGTGAGGCCCCCCCGGCTGAACAGACGCTTCGCGAAGCTACCCTCGGCCTGGATCGACATGTCCATGGCGGCATGACCCTCCATCGAACCTGCGAGCCCGCGGTCCGCCTGGTACCGGGCATCCTCGATGAGCTTGCGGCGGACGAACAGCCTGAACACCACGGCCAGCGTGAGGATCATGATCGGGCCGCCGATGAACTCAGCCAACGTGAACTGCCAGCCGAGCAGGAGTGCCAGGATGACTCCGAGCTCGATGACGAGGTTGGTGCTGGCGATCTCGAAAACCATGGCCGCTGTGAAGCTCGCCCCCTTCCGGAAGAGGGCGCGGGCCAGCGCGACAGCGGCGTACGAGCATGACGAAGAGGCCGCGCCCAGTCCGGCGGCTCTGGCGAGCGTGACCGGCCGGTCGTCGCCGAGCAACCGTGAGATGGTCTCTCGCCGTACGACAGCCTGGATGACCGCGGAAAGCGTGAAGCCGAGGACCAGCGACCAGGCGATCTGCCAGGTCATGGAACCGGCGGTCCCGAGCGCCTTCCCGATCGCCGCCCACGCCGCCACGACTAGTACCCGGCCCGTGACGTGATGGCCAGCAGCTGACGCAGACAGTGCTCGAGCAGCTGGTGCGGGAAGTCATCAGCCAGCCGGTAGAAGATGACCCGTCCGTCGCGGCGCGACTGCACCAGGCCTGAGGTACGCAGCATCTTGAGGGCGTACGACACCTGGTCGACCGTGACACCGAGCGCCAGGCCCAGGTCTCCGACGCAGAGCTCGGGCACCGATACCAACGCGAACAGGAGCCGTGAGCGCACCGGATCGGCCAGCAGCCCCAGCAGGCGGCTCAAGCGCTCCGCCTCGTCCAGGTTCGGCGCGCTGGCACCGGCCCGCATGACAGCGTCGATGTCGACGGGGTGAGGGTGGTCCACATCGGTCACATCCGTATGATTGCACGGATGTACGGATGACTCAACAAGCTTGGGTTCGCGCCCCGCTGTCGTCCAGCGGGGCAGACCCGAAGGGTGCGTCAGATCACTTCGAGGCGAGCGGCTCGTCGGCCTTGACCGCGCCCCGTTCGCCGAGCGGTTGAGGATCGCCCTTCGTGGTGTCCTTGATCGTCTGGGCTTCGATTTCGGCGTTGATCTCTGCACCGATCAGCACCACCAGCGCGGTGATCCAGAACCATAGGAGAAGCACCACGACGCCGGTCAGGGCGCCGTACGTCTTCGCGTAGCTGCCGACGTCGTTGACGTAGAAGGCGAACCCCACCGAGGCTGCGACCCAGATCACGGTCGCCACGATCGATCCCAGGGACAGCCAGCGCACGGCCGGGGCGTCGCGGTCGGGTCCGACGCGGTACAGCAACCCGAGAGCGATGATCGCGATGGAGAGCAAAACAGCCCACCGCACCACCTGCAGCACGACCTGAACGGCAAGGCTGCTGCCGGCCACGCCACCGAGGAACGGGAAGACCGCGATGAGTCCGATGGCGATGCCGAAGAACACCACGAACCCCACCGTGAGGAGCAGCGCGAGCCCTCGCTTGACGACAAAGTTGCGCTGCTCTTCCTCGTCATACGCGATGTTGAGAGCCTCGACCAACCCGGACATGCCGGCCGAGGCGCTCCACAGCGCAAGGGCGATGCTGACGACCAGACCGATGCTGAGGGCGCCGCCGGATGCGCCGGCAAGCGACTTCAGCTGGGTGGTGAGGAGTGTCTGAGCGCTGGCAGGCAACGACGACGACAGGCTGGAGACCTGTGCCGTCACCTGCGCGGGGCTGGTGACCAACCCGTAGATCGAGATCGCTGCGATGAGACCCGGGAAGAGGGCCATGAACCACGAGTAGGCGACACCCTTGGCAATGAGGGTGAGGTGGTCGTTGCTCACCTCCTTGACGCTGCGACGGGCAATCTGCCACCAGCCCCTGGCTGGGATCTCGGTAGGTGTGTCGGCCCTGCGTCCGACGTCGTCCCCGCCGGCGTCCGTCCGCCGTTCCACGGTCTGTCGATCGGTCATGGTTCTCCCCTTCCCGCCCCGTTCGGTCCCTGCACGGTGCTGACATCTCTAGGAACCGTTCGCCGAGCTCCGTACCTCGTCGGTTGCTGCCTTCGCGTCCGAGCTGACCGCCTGGGCGGAGTCCTTGCCCTGCTCGGTCACGGTCTGGGCAGCCTGTGCTGCGGTGTCCTTGACGCTCTGGACCGCTGACTGCGCCGGTCCTTGGAGGTCTTCCTTCATCTGCCTGGCGATGCCGCCGAGCTGCTCCTTGACGGGCTCCTTGAGCTTCGACTCGAGCGACTCGACTGCCTGCTCCTCGGGCCCCGAAGAGGGAAGTAACCCGGCGACGATCAAGCCGGAGGCGAACGCCACCAAGCCGGCAGCCAACGGGTTGCCCTGGGTGCGCTGCACCGCGGCCTCGGGGGCGGAGGTCACCGCGTCGGCGACGCCGTCTCGTGTCGTACCGGCCTTGTCCCCGAGCTGTCCAGCGCCTGCCGACACCGATCCCATCACGCGTGCACGGATCGTGCCCACCGCATTCTTCGTCCGGTCGACCCTGCGCTGCACGATGCGGCTCGGACTCACCCTCTCGCTGATCGCGTCGACGTTGCGGCTCATGTCCGCGCGGGTCTGCTCGATTTCATATCTCAACTCTTCTGGGCTTTGAGCCATTGCGCATCCTCCTTCAAGGAGTCGATTGTTTGTTCGGGCTTGGGGTTGAGGGCCTGCAGCTTCTTCTTACCGCTGAGCCCCAGAACGGCAGCCGCGATGCCCCAGAGGAGCGTCACGATGAGGGCGGCCAGCGTGAGATCCATGGCCTTGGAGAGCAGCCACATCAGCGTCGTCGACAAGAAGATCGCTGTCATCCAGCCCGCGAACGCGGCGCCACCGAGCATTCCGGCGGCCTTCCCGGCTTCTTTGGCCTCCTCGCGCAGCTCTGCCTTGGCGAGATTGAGCTCCTGGCGCATGAGCTTGGACATGTCGCCGGAGAGCGCACCCACCAGACTGCCGAGGGAGCGGTCCTCTGGCTCGTTCGCCGGTGCGTCGCCACTCAGCTGGCCGGGGTCATACGTGGAGCTCATGGGTTGATCCCGCTCTGCGGCACGGCTGAGCCAGGGCTGGCCGGCTGGGGGTCCCAAGCATCTGGGTCCACCACTATCGTCTCCGTGACGGCAGGCTCGGTCACCGGCAGCTCGGGAACGCTGTACGACGTGTCGACCTCGAGTGGCGCCGCCGACCTCGTCGCCGAAGCTGCCGTATCGGAGCTCGTGTCCGACTTGTGGGCACTCGCCACACTGCGGGTCGCGCGACCGACCACCACGCCGGCGACGACCGCGCCCAGCAGGAAGGCTCCCGGACGGCGGCGCGCGATGCCCCGGACCTCGTCCAGCAGTTGCCCGGGCTCTCGCTGCTCCAGGAAGTCTGCCGCCTTGTGGGTGAGCTCTCCCCCTTCGCGGACCATCTGGACACCTAGGCCCGCCCCCTCGGAGCCCTTGGCCATCCCCGAGAGCTCATCACCGATCGAACGTAGGTTGGCCGCCGCTCGGTCGCGCTGAGCACCCGCATGGTCCATCAGCTGATCACGGGCTTCCTGCGTCAGTTGCCTGGCCTGGCCCCGCACGTCGGCGGCGACGGCGCCCACCTGCTCCTTGGTGGTGTCCACCACGGTGGACGCCTGCTCTTTCGTCGTACCTGCCACCCGCTGTGCCTGCTGCCGTGCGGCGTCTTGGGCGCCGTCGTGCTGCTGGGAGCCGGACGTCTGTGGTGCGACGTACGGGTCGGGGGAAATCGACACGAGAAACCTCCTCAGTTTGGAACCCGCCCAATACCCCATGGAAACCGGGCCGCAAACGGTCCCGAGCACTTCATCTGCCACCTCGGTGCGACTTCCGACGCATAGCCGGCGCAGCCAGGGGTACAGGGAGTTGGTTGAGTTCTGATGTGACCTTACAACGTAAGGTTCTGCTACCAGAACTTGACCTTACAACGTAAGGCTGAGCATTGCAAGCGCTACAACCGCTGGTGGCCGAGGACCTCGTCACCAGACCTTCCGGACACCCCCAGCGGTCCAGTCGCACCGGAGCGGTCCACCGTGGGTGACCGTGACCGCCGAGGTGCGCGCAAGAAGCACCGGCTAGAGTCGCGACGGTAAGGGGGTGTGGCCATGCCCGATGAGGTGGAACCTGGGAGTGTCGACTCGGCCGCCGGCGAGCCGATCGCTGCGGCTCGGATTCCGCTCACGCGGCAGCGCATTGTCGTAGCCGCCCTCGCGTTCATCGACGAGCTCGGCCTGTCCGGCCTCTCCATGCGCCGGCTCGGGAAGACTCTCGACGTCGAGGCGATGTCCCTGTACCGCTACGTGCCCGGTCGCGAGGATCTTCTCGATGCGGTGGTCGACACGATCATCGAGGAGACGTACGCCGATCCGGAAATTCTCGTAACGCCTCGGGACGGCTGGCAGGACTTCCTTCAGCGGTTGGCACACGGGGTCAGGCGGGTGGCGCTCGCACATCCGCGCGCGTTCCCTCTCGTCGCCTCGCGGCCTCCCGAGGCGCCATGGCTGCGGCCGCCGCTGCGCAACCTGCGCTGGGTCGAGTCGTTCCTCGAAGCGTTGATCAGCGAAGGCTTCAGCGACGAGGCGGCCGTGGCTGCGTACCGCGCCTTCACGAGCTTTCTGCTCGGGCACCTCCTGCTCGAGGTGTCGACCCACGGAGCCGATGTCGGACCATTGGACGTCCTCGAGGACGGCGAGGAAGAGAACACAGGTCTCATTGGCTATCCCACCCTCCGCAGGCTCGGGAGTTCCCTTGCCGAGGACCATTCCCGTGCGGAGTTCGAGGAGTCGCTCGAGAACCTGCTGGACCGGCTCGCGCTGCTGCGCGCCGACAAACAGCCACCCGCCAAGTAACTCAGAATCTGGCGCTGAACTCGGCGAGCAGCCCCGGCACCGACTCATCCGCGACCCGGCGTGCCTCGTCCAACGGCAGGTCCAGGAGGCGGTAGGCCTGGCGACCCGCGGCCGTCGTCGCGACCAGGGTTGTCACGCCGGCGCGACGTTGGAAGTACGACCGCCGGATGTTCCAACCGATGATCGCATCGGTCTCCAGGATCGCCCGCCGCCGTACCAGGCTCCCCGACCGCGTCACGAGGAAGCCACCGTGCACCAGATGGCCGAGGTTCCGGAACCGGTCGGCGGCCAGCGGGACCGACGCCGGAAGCAGCACCAGCGCCGCGAGCCAGTCCCAGCCGCCGAAGGACAACAGCTGCCAGGCCACGCCCGCTAGGGCGACGAGGACAGCCGCGCCCGTGGCAGCTCTCGTGAAACGCCGAAGTCGAGCCGTCGGACCGTGTCCGGCCAGCTCGGCCGTGACGATGTCTGGACGCCCGAGCACAGCCGCGGCGACCCGCTGCGCCTCGGCGAGGGGCGCGTCGGGCAACAGGACCGTGCCCGCGCGACCCGAGGACGCCCCTCTTCCGACCTCCAGCCCGGTGGCGATGGCAATCGTGCGGGCGCCCCCCACCAGCCGCAGCAGCAACGGCTCGGCGATACCCACGCCGCGAAGCCGCCGCACGTCGATGCTGGTCGCCCGGGTGGTGAGGAGACCACGCGCCACGTGGAACGTGCCGCCGCTGTGCCTCGTGAGCCGGAAGTTCCAGAAGGCGAGCACGTAGCGCCCGATCGATGCCACCGCGATGAACACCACCGCGCCGGCCACCACCGCCGGCACCACCAACCACAAGGATGCCCGGTCGATCTCGTTCGTCGCCGCATTCAGCGGCCCGAGGCGGTCGAGGTGTACCTGGTACTCCGAGACCAGGCGCCACCCGAAGCCCGCGACGGCCAACCCGGTGAAGACACCGGAGAGGCTGAACGGGGCGAACCGGATCCACGCGTGGTCGATCCTGGCGATTTCGACCTCTTCGTCGCGTGTGACGGGTGCGGCGTCCGGATCCGCCTGCCCGGCTGCGTCGGTGACCCTGAGCCCGGACGGCGCCTGCGGCGTTGCCGGGTCCACCCGCGATGGGCCGTCCGACGCCGTACCCGACGCCGACCGGTGGAGCAGCTCACCTCGCAGCCGAGCAGCCTGCTCTGCGGGCAGGCCATCGAGCTTGAGGGTGGACTGTCCCTTGCGATCCGATACGCCGGTGCCGATCTCGACCCGGGCAAGACCGAGGGCCCGGTGCAGGAAGTGCGAGGTCACGTCCACCGTCCGCACCCTGTCGAGCCGGGCGGCCAGCGTGCGGCGGCGCAGCAGCCCTTCCCGGATCTGCACCTGGTCGGCGCCGACGCGGTAGCGCGTGGTCAACCAACGGCTCACCGACATGGCGGTTACCACAGCCGCTCCGATGAGCCCCCACAACAGGCCGTGACCCGAGCCCGACCCGGCGAAGAGCAGGACCACCAGGGCCGGCAGGGCCCGGGAGAGCTCCTTGACGGGGTGGATCAGCAGCATGCGCGGGCTGAGCCGGCGCCACTCCGCCTCACTCGTCAGCGCGGCTCCCGGCGTGGAGACGTCGGTAGTCATCAGGTGGCGTCCCCGGTGTTGGCCTGGGTGCGAGACGTCAGGTCCTCGACGAGCCGATCCGCGGTCACCCGGTCGAGCGCGTGGATCTTCAGCGGCCCGGCAGCCGAGGCAGTCGTGACGGTCACGTTGGCGAGGCTGAGCATCTGCTCCAACGGACCCCGGTGGCTGTCGACGGTCTGGATGCGGGAGATCGGAGCGATCCGACGCTCCTGGTTGAACCACCCGGTCTGGGTGTAGACCGCGTTCGGGGTGGCCTCCCAGCGGTGAACCGCGTAACGCCACGGCGGCATCACGATGATGTACACGAGGGCGATCGCGGCACTTGCGGAAAGGTAGACCCACCGGTGAGAGACCGGGGAACCGCCGACGAAGAAGACCACGAACTCGACCGCCCCGAGTACGACCCAGGTTGTGATCGCTCGCAGCACCCAGTACACAAGGGCGCGGGAGCTTACCTGGTTGGCGGGCTCCCGAAGGTTCAGGCCGCGATCCGCGATGTCGCCTAGAGTCATACCTCCATCGTGTCACCGCCGCCCGGGATCACCCCAAACGAGACGTCCGGACGGGGCGTGGACGGATGTCATGGCGCTGCACGAGCGGCGCGACGTCAGGACACGGGCCATGACGGGTGTCACGACGTCTCGCGAGCGGCACCCTTCGCCCGTAGGGGTGTGTCTTGCCTGGTTCTCACCCGATGCCTTCTGGGCCCCGCCCTGCCTTGCGTTCGCTCGCGTTGGGTGGCGTCTTCGCTCGCGTTTCGGTGGCGTCTTCGCCCACGTTTCGGTGGCGTCTTCGCCCGCGTTTGGCTGGCGGCTTCGCCCACGTTTGGGGCGCTGCCTTCGCCCGCGTTTGGCTGGCAAGCCAGGCAAGCGAACCGTTTGCCACGCAGGCCTGCCTGGCAAACGATGTATCCGCCCGGCTTGCCAGGCAAGCGCCAGCCTGCACCTCCCCCGCTGCCTCCCGACCGCATCCGCCTGGCTTGCCAGGCACACCCAAGGCGCGGAGGCCGGCCGTCGCGCGTTTGGGGGGGTGGCCGTCCGCGCGTCGGAGGCTGGCCGCCGCGCCGGGCGTTCTGAGTGGTGCACCACCCAAACACCCCTGAAGCCACCCGGATCTGGGTGGCTCGAGGGCAATCTGAGTGGTGCACCACCCAAACGGCAACCAGCAAAGCGACGACACACAGGCTCGGGGTGTAACGCCAGCCAAGCGACCAGCCGAGGAGCTGGCGTCAGGAGCCGGCGACCAGCTCGGCGGCGACCAACTCGGCGATCTCGGCGGTGTTGAGGGCGGCCCCCTTGCGCAGGTTGTCCCCGCACACGAACAGCTCGAGCGTGTGAGGGAAGTCCAGCGCCTGCCGAAGCCGCCCGACGAACGTCGGGTCAGAGCCGACCGTGTCTGCCGGAGTGGGGAAGTCGCCGTGCAAAGGATCGTCCAGGACGACGACACTGGGCGCTTCGACGAGCACCTGGCGAGCCTCGTCGACCCGGATTTCCCGCTCGAAAACCGCGTGCACTGCAAGCGAGTGCGTGGTCACGACCGGCACCCGTACACATGTCGCCGATACCTTGAGGTCGGCAATGCCAAGGATCTTGCGCGACTCGCTGCGGACCTTGAGCTCCTCGCTCGTCCAGCCGCCCTCGCGCAGCGACCCGGCGAGCGGCACCACGTTGAGTGCCAGCGGGGCAGGGAACGGCGACCCGCCCCCGAGCTTGCGGGCGATCATCCCGCGGACGTCCCCGGTCGACTGCCCGAGGGTCCGGTTGCCGGCGACCACCTCGAGCTCGTCGTACAGCCGGTCGATGCCGGCCTGTCCGGCGCCGGATGCCGCCTGGTACGACGCGACGACGAGCTCCCGCAGCCCCCACCGCGCGTGCAGGGCCCCGAGGGCTTCCATCATCGCCATCGTCGTGCAGTTGGGGTTGGCGACGATCCCCCTTGGTCGATTGCGGATCTGCCGCGCGTTGACCGCGGGGACGACCAAGGGCACGTCGTCGTCCATCCGGAATGCGCCCGAGTTGTCCACGACAACGACGCCCTTGGCGGCGGCGACCGGTGCCCAGCGTGCGGACACCTCGTCGGGGACGTCGAACATCGCCACGTCGACGCCATCGAACGCCGACTCGGTGAGCTCCTGGACGACGAGCTCCTCCCCCCGGCAGCGCAGCACCTTTCCGGCCGACCGTTCCGAGGCGAGGAGCAGGATGCTGCCCCACACATCCTGGCGGCGCGACAGGATCTCGAGAATGACCGTCCCGACGGCGCCGGTGGCTCCCACCACGGCAAGAGCCGGCTTGGCCTCGCCCCTCATCTGCCGGTTCCTCCGTAGATGACGGCCTCCACGTCGGTCGCATCGAGCTCGAAGCCTTTGTGTACGGCGGCGACCGCGATGTCAACGAGATCTTCGCTGACGATGACCGAGATCCGGATCTCCGAGGTGGAGATCATCTCGATGTTGACCCCGACCGAGGCGATGGCGCCGAAGAACTTCGCGCTGATCCCGGGATGGGTGCGCATGCCCGCGCCCACGAGTGACACCTTGCCGATCCGGTCGTCGTACAGCAGTCGCTCGAACCCCACCTCGGTCTGCAGGCCGTAAAGCGCCTCCATCGCCAGCTGTCCGTCCTCACGGGGCAGCGTGAACGAGATGTCGGTGCGGCCGGTCTCCGCCACGGAAATGTTCTGCACGATCATGTCGATGTTGATGCCCGACTCACCGAGCGTCTCGAAGATCCGGGCGGCCTCGCCCACCTTGTCGGGGACCCCGACCACGGTGATCTTCGCCTCGCTCCGGTCGTGCGCAACCCCGGCGATGATGGCTTGTTCCATGGCATCCCCTTCGCTGAGGGCGCAGACCCAGGTGCCCGGCCTCGTGGAGAACGACGAGCGTACATGGATCGGCACCGCGTAGCGCCGCGCATACTCGACACAGCGCAGGTGAAGGATCTTGGCGCCTGAGGCGCACATCTCGAGCATCTCCTCGTACGAGATCCGCGGGATCCGGCGGGCCATCGGCACGATGCGCGGGTCGGCGGTGAAGATGCCGTCGACGTCGCTGTAGATCTCACAGATCTCGGCGTCGAGGGCGGCCGCCAACGCCACCGCCGTCGTGTCGGAAGCTCCGCGGCCGAGAGTGGTGACGTCCTTCGTCTCGACCGAGACGCCCTGGAAGCCAGCCACGATGGCGATGTTCCCCTCCGCCAGCGCGTTCTCGATCCGGCCGGGAGTGATGTCGATGATCTTGGCCCTGCCGTGCGCGGAGTCGGTGATGACACCGGCCTGGCTGCCCGTGAACGACTTGGCCTGATGGCCGAGGTTGGCGATGGCCATCGCCAGCAGTGCCATCGAGATGCGCTCGCCAGCGGTCAGCAGCATGTCGAGCTCGCGCGCCTGGGGCACCGGGGACACCTGCAGGGCGAGCTCGCGAAGCTCGTCCGTGCTGTCGCCCATCGCCGAGACGACGACGCAGACGTCGTGGCCGGCCTTCTTGGTGGCGACGATCCGCTGGGCAACCCGCTTGATGCCGGCTGCGTCGGCGACCGACGACCCGCCGTACTTCTGGACAACGACCCCCATGGTCACCGCTCCGTAAGACAGCGAGGATGAGCATCTCGGAAGCCAAGCAGCACGCGCGCCACGTCGACTCCTTCGCTGTCGGGTGTCTGCGGTGGGCAGCGGCCCCAGTTTATCGAGCCGGGGTGCGCTCTCCGGGACGCCGCTCACTCGGCGGACCCGCGAGCTGCAGCCCTCGGCGTCAGATCTCGTCGGCAGCTGCGAGCAGGGAGGCTTCCTCCTCGATGATCTCGTCAGCGTCGAGGCGGTCGTGGGCGATCACGGACTGCATCGCACGCAGCACCGCGCTCGCCTCGGCCCCCCAGCTCGACACGTAGGAGAACTGCCACCACCACAAGGCCTCCTCCACATTGCCCGCACGATAGTGCTGCAGGCCGTGTGCGACGCTCGCCGCGATGTCGGCGACGTCGTCGGAGACGCGCGAATGGACGAGCTCGGGCGGATCGATGTAGGGGTCGAAGACCTCCGTGAAGTCATCGACACCTTCGAGCAGGGTGGCGAGACGGCGGCGCATCTCATCGAGGTCGGGGTCCGGACCGGCGTCCGGCTCGAACTGTTCCGACGGCACGAAGTCCTCGTGCACGCCCAGTCGGGCCCCGGCGAGCAGCAGCTGGCTCACCTCCAGCAGCAGCAGAGGTACGGCGGTGCCCCGGTCGCCGTACCGGGCGATCTCGCGAACCGCGAGCAAGAAGCTCTCGACCTGATCGGCGATGGCCTGCGCCAGGTCCTCCAGGTCGCTCGGCACAGCCTTGGTCTCGTCATGCCTCGTCAACGGATCTCCTGCCCTCGAATGCCCGGCCGAGGGTGACCTCGTCGGCGTACTCCAAATCTCCTCCGACTGGTAGCCCACTGGCAAGCCGGGTCACCCGCAGGCCCATCGGTTTCAACAGTCGGCTGAGGTAGGTGGCCGTCGCCTCGCCTTCGAGGTTGGGATCGGTGGCCAGGATGACCTCGGTGATCGTCTCGTCGGCGAGTCGGACCATCAGCTCCTTGATGCGAAGGTCCTCGGGTCCGATGCCTTCGATCGGGCTGATCGCACCGCCCAGCACATGGTAGCGGCCGCGGAACTCCCGGGTCCGCTCGACAGCAATGACATCCTTCGGCTCCTCGACGACGCACACCAGGCTCAGGTCGCGCCGGGGGTCGAGGCAGATGCGGCACTGCTCGGCCTGGGCGACGTTCCCGCAGGTATCGCAGAATCGGACCTTGTCCTTGACCTCGACCAGGACCGTCGCGAGCCGTTTCACGTCGACGACGTCGGTGTTGAGAATGTGGAACGCGAGACGCTGGGCGCTCTTCGGACCGACCCCGGGCAGTCGCCCGAGCTCGTCGATAAGGTCCTGAACTACGCCTTCGTACACCTTTGCCTGACGCCGCGCCGGATGAGGCCCTCACTTTACAAGGCCACGGTGACCGCCGTACGACGTCGGACTGCTCCGCCCGGCCCGGGTCTGCCTGGCAAGCCAGGGAAGTGCACCGTTTGCCAGGCAGGCCTGGCTGGCAAACGGTGCGTCTGCGTGGCTTGCCAGGGAATCCCCGCTCGGCGGCTGGCGGGGCGGTAGGTGGCTGGCGGGGGCGGTGGGCGGCTGGCGGGCCGCGCCGAAATCAGTGGCCCTGGGTGGCTGGCCGGCGACGGGTGGCTGGCGGGCCGCGCCGAAATCAGTGGCCTGAGTGGCTGGCGGCCGGCCGGGACTCAGCGGCGCGCGGACAGCCGCGCCTTGAGCGCATCCCGCTTCTCGACGAACCTGGCAGCGGAGGCGTCGAGCTCGGCGAGGAACTCCGAAAGCTCCGTCCGGGCCTTCTCGGCGGGACCTGACAGGCCCTGCATCTCGAACACCTTGCAGAAACGTAGCACCGGCATCAGCACGTCATCGTGATGTTGGCGCTGGTCATAGATGCCCTCCACCGCCATCTCTACGGCCTTGCGCTGGAAACCCGGGATGCCTGCGCCGGGCATCTCGAAGGTCCTCACGACGTCGAGGATCGCCGTCATCGCCTGCTCGGGCGCGATCTGGAGGGAGGCGTTGAGCAGGTTGCGGTAGAAGATCATGTGCAGGTTCTCGTCGGCGGCGATCCGGGCGAGCAGCCGCTCGGCCATCGGGTCGGTGGTGAAGCGCCCGGTGTTGCGGTGCGAGACCCGTGTCGCGAGCTCCTGGAAGGACACGTACGCAAGCGACCGCATGAGGTCCGCCTCGTGCGCCGACTGGTAGCCGGCCGACATATGCGTCATCCGGAACCTCTCCAGCTCGACTGGGTCGACCATGCGTTTGACCAGCATGTAGTCACGCATCGCGATCGCGTGCCGGCCCTCCTCGGCCGTCCAGCGATGCACCCACTCGCCCCAGGCCGCCTCCCGCCCGAAGATCACCGCGATCTCATGGTGGTAGCTCGGCAGGTTGTCCTCGGTGAGCAGGTTCACCTCGAGCGCGGTTCTGGCGATCGGCGAAACCCGCGACTGCGCCGGGTCCCACGCCTGACCGCCGAGATCGGCGAAGTCACGGCCCTGGCTCCACGGAACGTACTCGTGGGGCATCCATTCCTTGGCCATGGTCAGGTGTCGCTCGAGGTTCTCCACGACCGCTGGCTCGAGATCATGTAGCAACCTGACGGTGTCCTGCATGCGGCCCAGC
>JAWWPG010000067.1:0-20535 GCA_033850885.1 Nocardioidaceae bacterium | reverse complement strand
CCCTTGCGGGCCACAGCCACGACATCGTTGCGGAACTCCTTGGGGTAGGGCTTCGGCATGACACTGATCCTTCCAGCGAGGACGGATCCTCACGGGTCAGGTGTCAACCGATCCCTGGGCAGTCCCCGGGGACCCCTGCTGCTCATCTCCGGGACGGCAGACCACACCGTCCCTGACGTCGTCACCCGCTCCACGCTCAAGCAGTACCGGGATTCGACCGCAGTCACCGAGCTGAAGCAGTTCGAGGGCCGCGGGCACTCGCTCGTAATCGACAACGGCTGGCAAGAGGTCGCCACCACTGTCCTCGACTGGCTGAAGGAGAAAGGTCTCTGAACCCGCTCGCAATGACGAAGGCCGACTCGGCTGACCCGAGGCAGCCACCTAAGACCGACCTGGAAAGCCGGTCAGCTGTCACCGTCGATGGCTGGTTTCCGTCACCAGGAATTAATCGTCGCCGGTTGACAACAAGCGGGAGCCGGAATGATGCACTTGGTGCCGAGCCCGAATCTCGACAGATCGGAAGTTCGGCGCCGGAAAGCGCGGTGTGCCGGCCGGATTGGACCGACGGTCCACCGCATGCCCCGACTCGACAGTGCATCAACCGTCAGCCCGCCGCTGCCGACGGGGTTTCATAAGCCCCCGAAGCTCTCGCGGGCCAAGAGCATTCAGCGGCCTGGGACGGGGCCGGAAGGCGGCTGCCACTGCCGCCTGAGCAGCCCGTACACCCACGAGTCCGACACCTCGCCGTTCACGACGCAGTCCTCCCGCAACGTCCCTTCACGCACGAATCCGAGCTTCTCCAGCACCCGAGCAGATGCCGCGTTGCGCGTATCAGTCTCGGCCTGCACTCGATTCAGGTCCAGCGTGTCGAACGCCCACTGCAGCAAGGAACGCGCGGCTTCCGTCGCGTACCCGTGGCCCCAGGCCGCATCGTCGAGGCAGTAGCCCAACGACGCGCTGCGATGGTCCGGGTTCCATCGGGTCAAACTGCACCAGCCGAGGAACGACCTGTCGAAGACACGGTCCATGGCCAGCCGCGCACCGCTGCCCTCCTCCGCCATCTGCTGGCTGGCCGTAAGGAAACGCTCGGCGCGCGCACGCTCGCTCCAGGGTGGCGCGTCCCAATAGCGCAACACGTAGGCGTTGCTGTGCAACGCGAAGAGGGCGTCCGCATCCGGGCCGGTGAAGGGCCGCAACCGCAAGCGAGCGGTGTGCAGCGTCGGGGTGGGCATGGACATGCGTGCCATGGTGCCGTGCCACGAGGGGAAAGGACAACCGAATACGCGATACCCGTCCCTCCCCGCAGCCCGACCCGGCTGCAATGACGCAGGCGCCGAATGAGCGTGGTGACGGGATCCGTTCACGTGGCGGAGTCACTGCGGGGCGGCGTGGAGGTTGACCTGGCTCGACGCTCAGTCCTCCGCCACCTCGAGCACGACTCGTTCCTGGACGGGGGTGAAGCCGAGCGACTGATTCTCGGCGGTGGCTTCGGGGGTTCCGCTGAGCACGAGCACGTGCTCAGCGGTTCGGGCTGCCTCGGCACACCCGACGTCGAAGGCGGCGTCGGCGTACCTGTTACCCCGGGTCGGTTGGAACGCCAGTCCCATCCGCACCATGCCCGCCACCTCGGAGGTCCGCGAGGCCATCGCGACTGGGCGAGAGTCCACCTCCCATAAGGTGACGCCACCCTCCTCAAGGGGATGGTCGACCAAGAACTCGACGTGGCTGGCGTCGTCAGGGTTTTGCTCTTGGAAGAGCTGGAACCAGGACCTCAGGAGCGGCAGGTCGCCGGCGATGGCCAGGCGAGGGGCGCCCTCCGGGAACGCCCGAGAGCGGAAGTCATGCAGGCGAAGCAGGGTTATCCGCGCCCTCGGGCGTAACACCTGCCTCTTCGCCCGCCAGGCCGCCGTCACGGCGTCCACGTCTCGCGCCTCAACGCCGAGGTGGGAGGCATTCGCCAACACTCCAGGTAGGTCTGCGATGGAGGCGGGGTCCAGGGGTGAGCAGACCACGGCGTGCTCCGGGATATGCACGAAGGCACCGTGCGCCTTGTCGCCTTCGGCCCACCAGCCAAAGCGGGCCCCAGGAACCGGGTTAGACAATCGTCGCCAGAAATGCGCTTCGGTCAACAACACGGTGTTCGCCACGGGGTCCGAAACGAGGAACGGCATACCTTCCGCGAGGAACCGACCTACCTCCGTAGTGATAGTCCAGGTCACGCTCTAGCCTCCCAGATCGAAGGCACAGGGGCTCAAACCAACCCGGCGTCAACGCCCATCGTCAGCCAGTGTTTCGAAACGGCACTGTCGCCTTGAGCGTCCTGGCCGGGAGACTGGTTCCCGTGCTCGGCTCGCAGAGCACGAACCATCCGAACCGCGGCCGCCTTCTCTTCTGGGCGGTACCGCGCGTCCGCGGCTTCCCAAGCATCCTTCACTCGGCATGGCTCCTCCTCGTTTCCAGGGTCAGGAGCCTCCAAGAAGCCCAGTGCGATTCAAGTGAAGCGGTGACCACCCGCGCGAGGTGGCGGTAGTGTCCGTGAGTGACCGCTGAAGAGTGGGTGGGCGTCGATGAGGGCTGGGGTCGTCGGGCGGTCGACTTCGCGACGTTGAGCGAGCCAGGCAACTGCCGGGAGTACGTCGCGCTGCATCAGCATCTCGAGGTCGGTGCCGGTGATGAGGTGCTGGACATGGCGTGCGGGTCGGGGCTCGCGATCGAGCTTGCCCGGGCCCGTGGCGCGTCCTGTGCGGGGATCGACGCGGCATCGCGACTGATCGCGGTCGCGCGTGACCGCAACCCAGGCTCAGATATCCGCGCCGGTGACATGAACCGACTCCCGTGGGCTGAAAACAGCTTCGACGTGGTGACCAGCTTCCGGGGGATCTGGGGCACGACCCCCGACGCGATCAAGGAAGCCGCCCGGGTGCTGCGCCCGGGCGGGCGGCTCGGGATCACCGTGTGGGGTCACCTCAAAGCCTCCTCGGGGGCGTGGGCGCTGACACCGTTTCGATTGGCCGCGCAGCCAAAAGTCGAGAACCAGGCCGCGATGGTCGCGCTGGGCCGGCCCGGGGTCGGTGAACAGTTGTTGACCGACAGCGGATTCGGTGAGGTCCGCCGGATCGAGGTACCGTTCGCGTGGGAGTTCCCCGACCCCGGGACATACGCGAGAGCCTTGGCGTCCACCGGCCCGGCGTATGAGGCGGTCCAGAACGTCGGCGAGGACGAGTTCTACCGGATCGCCGTCGAGATCGCTCGCAATCAGATCCGTGACGGGCTCCCGCTGCGCGCGGAGATCCAAGTGGTCGGTTTCCTTGCCGACTGGGTCAGATGATCGGAGGACATATGAGTCAGCCAGCCTTCCTGGACGAGCCGGAGACCACCGCCGCTGTGCAGGCGATGTTCGACGAGGACATCACTGACATGGGGTATGTCATGAACGCCTCCCGGCTGTGGGCCTACCAGCCCACGACGTGCGATCGGCTGTTCGACCTCATGTCGGAAGCCTTTAAGGCCAGCGGTCTGAGCTTCCGTCACCGCGGTCTGCTGGTCACCGCGACTGCCTCGACACTCGGCGATTCCTACTGCTCGCTCGCCTGGGGCTACAAGCTCGCCGTCGCCGACTCCGGCGACGCCGCTGCAGCCGTCCTTCGCGGTGACGACACCGTCCTCACCCCGGAAGAACAGAAAATGGTGACCTGGGCGCGGAAGGTCGTCCGGGACCCCAACAGCACCACCGCAGACGATGTGCAGAGCCTTCGCGAGGCCGGCCTGTCCGACAGCCAGATCTTCGCGATCACGACGTTTATCGCACTACGGCTTGCGTTCTCCACAATCAACGACGCACTCGGTGCCCGACCCGACCCCGAGCTCCTCACCCTCGCTCCGATCGACGTCGTGAACGCCGTCACCTATGGCCGAGGAACCACGGACCGCATCGATGGGGACGACAACGTCATCGCTGGTTAGGGGGAACAGCCTGGGCACTGTCGAGAGGGTGCCGATAGCCCTCAGCCCTGCCTCCAGGAGGAGCAGGACGCCTCGGCAACGACAACCTCACTTCTCAGCGCCTCAAGCTGCGTCTCGATGGCCGATCCCTTCTGAACGCCTACGATAGCCTCTGCGTGTGACCAGGCACATTGGCATTTTTGGAGTTTGGCTGCTCGCGGTCCTCATGCTGACGCCATTGACACTTGCGGGCACCGGTTCTCCAGCAGTGGCCGACACCGACCGCAACCATCTGGCGCTGACGCCGCCGATGGGGTGGAGCAACTGGGATGCCTTCTCCCCGCGGACAGTCACCGCACAGGACATCCGTGCCATCACCGACAAGATGGCCGCGCTCGGCATGCGTCACCTCGGATACAAGTACATCATCGTCGGCTCCGGGTGGCAGGCTAGGACCCGGGCCACCGACGGTGAGATGCAAGCCGACGGCACCAAGTTCCCAGGTGGGATGAAGGCGCTGGCCGACTACGTGCACAGCAAGGGCTTCAAGTTCGGCCTTCAGCAGGCACCAGGTATGCAGAACTGCCCGGGGTGGCCCGCGCCCGGCACCGGCACCGCTCCCGGCGCCACCTACGCCCAAAGGGCCAAGTTTGACGCGAAGACCTTCGCGAGCTGGGGAGTTGACTTCATCAGGCTAGACGGCTGCGACTACCAAAACATGCGACCAGCCCGCTTGACAGCCAGGGCCTGGGCCCGGCGCGTTTACGGCAAGTGGCGGAACGCCTTGGACGCAACCGGCCGCAACATCGTGTACTGGGGCAACGGCCATGAGTACGCCACTCCCGAGATGTGGGCCCCGATAGGCCTGAACGCGTGGCGGATCAGGGGCGACCTGCATCCATGTTGGGAATCCGTCCTCCAAGGCATCGACACGAACGCTCCGCTGGCGGCGCTTGCGGGCCCGGGCCACTGGAACGACCCCGACTTCCTCGCCCTCGGCACCCCACGAAGCAAGTGGCCCAACTCGCCGTGCTTCGTTGGGGGGCTCACCAACAGAGAGGGGCGTTCCCAGTTCAGCCTGTGGGCGATCACGGCGGCTCCGCTGGTCGCCAGCACTGACCTGAAGGTGGACTCCCCATTCACGATCAAGACCCTGACCAACCAGGCCGTTATCGCCGTCGACCAAGACCCCCTCGGCAGGCAGGGTCAGCGGATCCGCACGAACGGCCAACAGGAGGTGTGGGTTAAGCGGCTGGCCAACGGGGACCGCGCGGTCGTCCTGTTCAACCGATCCACCACACGCGCGACCGTCAGCACCAGTGCTAGCGAGATCGGCATGCCCGCGGCCTCCCGGTATTTCCTGGATAGCTTATGGAGCCACTGCGTTTCCAGCACCACGGGCAGCATCAGTTCCAGCCTCGGGCGCCACAGCGTCTCGATGATGCGGGTCTCACTACGGCGGACGACCGGCTGGCCGCGATGCGCCTGACGCGTGACTTGCGAACAAACCGACAACCGAACTACCACTGCTTCCTCATGACGTCTGCCGGTCCGGCTGGATCGGCCTCGGCACTTCGGCGTCCGGAGCTCGGCGAGCCGGCTAGGAGGCAGTGTTGCGTTGTGCGATCGTGAGGCATCGTCGGGCCGTGGGTGGGCGCTGTCAGATGGCAAACATCAGCTCATCGCAGGCGACGCGAAGGACGTTCTTGTGCCGGCTGGTCGACGGCGATCTCGTAGTGGCCGCGACGTAGGTTCTGAGCGAAAGCATGACCAGCCGCGAGGATGTGAGCCGACCGGAAGCGTTTCAGCCCGCGCATCGGGCGCAGCCTCGCTTTCAACCGGCCATGGTTGGCCTCAACCGCGTTGTCCGCATATTGCTCAGTGGTGTGCAGAGCAGATGGGACCAGTTCGTCCATGACCCGTGGGTAGGTCGGCGCCCGATCGGTGGTGCCTCGATCGGTAGGGTTGCCAACGCGAGTGCCCGGCCGAAGAAGGTGCGTGCGGCTTGCACTCGGCCGCCGGACGTAGATGGTGCGCGACACGTCGAGAACTGCCAAAGGGACGGCACATGACTTGGACCTTGAACGACTCGGTCGAACTGCCCGATGGCATCGTGCGCTGGCAGGTAATCGGTGAGGGATCGCCGGTAGTGCTCGTTCACGGCACGCCCTACTCGTCGTATCTCTGGCGAGACGTCGCGGTGGCGCTGGGCCGCCGCGGACGGCAGGTCTTCGTGTTCGACCACCTCGGCTATGGTCAGTCCGACAAACACAGGGGCCAAGACCTCACCCTCGCCGCGCAGGGACGCAATTTCGCCGAACTGCTGCGCCTCTGGGGCCTCGATCGCCCCAGTGTCGTCGCCTGCGACATCGGCGGCGCCATCGTGCTGCGGGCGCTACTGCTCGAAGGCGCTACGTACTCCGATCTCACCCTGTTCGACGCCGTCACCGGCGGCCAGTGGGAACGAGGCCTGTTCGCGCTAATACGCGAGCACCACGACATCTTCGAAGAACTCCCCGCCTATGCCCACGAAGCACTGGTGAGCGCACACTTGCGCAACGGAACACGTCAGGGCTACCGGCCAGGAGTGCTCGAAACCTACCTCGCCCCCTGGCTCGGCAGCGACGGCCAAGCCGCCTTCTACCGCCAGTACCGGCAACTGAGCCAAGCCGACACCGCAGAATACGAACACCTCCTCGGCACAATCGACATCCCCGTGACACTGCTTTGGGGACGCGACGACCAAATCCTCCCTGCCCCCTACGGCGAGTGGATAGAACAACGCGTCTCCAACCGCGGAATCACCTGGATCGACGACTCCGGACACCTTCTACCCGAAGACGCCCCGGCGCAGCTAATCGAACAACTGACGCAGCCCTGACCTGACGCGCGAAGATCCCTGAACCAGCCGAGGGATCTGGGAGACGCTTGAAGCCGACTGGGGTCGCTCGGAACGTGTACGTCGAGCTGTGCGGCGTACCTCTCGGCGGTTCGTCGCGACAACCCGAAACGCCAGTCAGTGGATCGAGCAGATCATCACTCGCCAGTTGTCACGGGGGGACTGTGCAGTAAACGGATGCTTCTATGTTTGGTCAAGTGGCGTGGCGGCGCGGATCGTGGTGTAGAGCTCCCGGGCGATGTAGCGCTTGAGGCAGCGCATGATGTCGCGTTTGCTGAGTCCGTCTTCGGTTCGTCTGGCGGCGTAGGCGCGGGTTCTGGTGTCGCTGCGCAGGCGGCTGAGGGCGACGATGTGGATCGCGGCGTTGGCTTGCCGGTCGCCTCCTCGGTTGAGTCGGTGTCGGTGGGTCTTTCCTGAGGATGCCGGGATGGGAGACACACCGCAGAGGGCGGCGAAGCTGCGTTCTGTTCGCATCCGTTCGGGGTTGCCGCCGACGGTGATGAGGAGGGTTGCGGCGACGTCTGGGCCGACGCCGAACAGGTCGAGCAGCTGGGGGGCCGCGGTCGCAGTGATGGATGCGATGGCGGCGGTGAGGTCAGCGATCTCAGCGTTGAGGTGCTGCCAGCGGCGGGCGGTGGATCGCAGGGACAGTTTGCAGGCTTCGCGGGGGCTTGGCCGGTCGGCTGGCCGCAGCCGTGAGCAGGTGTTGATGGTCGCAATCAACGTGGCACCGCGAAGGTTTGCCCGCAGGTCGTCAGGTGCCGTGACCAGCAGCGCCTGGAGGAGGTTGGCCGCCTGGGTGCGTGCCTTGACCGCGGAGCGGCGGGTTGCCCGCAGCTGCCGCAGGGACTCGCTGGGGTTGTTGTCGGCCTTCGGGGGTGTGACGCCATGGTGGGCCAGCACGCTACGGGCCGCCGCCTCGGCGTCGATCGGGTCGGACTTGCCTCGCTCGCGTCGCAGCCGACGGTTCGGTCGCGAGACTTCGTGGACCGGCTCCCCGGATCGCTGCAGCAGTCGGGTCAACCCGACGCCGTAGCTTCCGGTTCCCTCCACACCCCAGGTTCGGGTTGCGTTGAGCTGTTGGCTCCACTCGAGGAGGTTCACCAGGCCTGCTCGGTCGGTGCTGACGGTCCGTTGAGCCACACGTCGTCCCAGCGGATCGATCGCGACCGCGACGTGGTTGTCCTTGTGAGTGTCGACGCCGACGATGATTCCGCCGAGGTCGACCGGAGTGGTGATGTCTGTCATGGTTGAGTGCCACCTTTGCAACGTAGGGATAGGTGGCGGGCCGGCGGTCGAATCGACAGCACAGTGATGGGGGCCTGTTCGCCCAGGCTTCTATCAAGTCAAGTCCGAATCCGTCAGGCTCGCAGCTCCTGGGACGGCCGACAGATCCGTTTGAAGACAACCACTTCGGCGTCGGTGTTTCCGAGAGTCAGACCGCCCCAGGAGCTGCTCATCATTCTCACTGTGTTTCCGGCCCAACTTGCTGGACTGTGGTTCAGCGGGGAAGGTGCCGTGATGACGACACTGGATGCTGTGAGCGACAAGGAGCAGCTCGAGCCGTCTGCTGAGGAGATGGCCGCCAAGGAGCTGATCGCCTGGCCAAGGAGAAGGGCCTGTCCTGACCGGCCGCGACGGTCTGCTCAAGCAGTTCACCAAGAACGTGCTCGAGACCGCGTTCATGGCCAGAGGCAGGCTAGCCGGAAGCACTGCTGATCAGACGTCGATATGGGACCCGAGTAGCACGGTGCGGTCTCGCGGTAGGCCGAAGTGCTCGGCCGCGTCGGCGGTGATGTGTGACGTCGCGATGAACAGACGCCGGCGCCAGGCGGCCATCACCGGCGCGTCGCCGAGTCGCAGCTCGATCTTGGACAGGAAGTAGGTGGCGTTGTCCAGGTCGAGACGTCCCTCCGTTTGCTCGGGTGTCAACGTGGCGAGGGCCGCGGGGATGTCGGGATTCTCGGTGTACCCGAACCGGAGGGTCACATGGGTGATGCCGTCGTCACCGTGGCCGAGATGCTCGACGGTAAGTCGTTCGTCTTCGCTGACCCGAGGCACGGTGTCGATCTCAACGGCGACTACGGCAACGTGTTGGTGGCGTACATGGTTGTGCTCGACATTCGCACGAAAGGCCAGCGGAACGGTCTTGCCCCCTCGGTTCAGGAAGATCGCGGTACCTGCGACCACCTGGACGCGAGCAGGATCGGTGGCAAGGTCGTCCACGAAGTCCGAGAGTGAGCCCTCCATTGCCCCGCGTTTGGCCGTGACCAGCTCCCGTCCACGTTGCCACGTCGTCATGATGGTGAACGCAGTGACCGCGATGGCCAGCGGAAGCCAGGCGCCGTGGACGAGCTTGGTCAAGTTTGCGGCGAGAAACAGCAGGTCGACCGTCAGCAAGACGGCTGCCGCCGCGGCAAGCAGCCACTTGGGGACGCGCCAGGTGCGGAAGGCCACATAGAAGAACAAGATCGTGGTGATCGCGATGGTGCCGGTGACCGCCATGCCGAAGGCGAAGGCCAGGGAGGCCGAGGACCGGAACGCGAAAACGAGCGTGAGGACCGAGACCATCAGCAGCCAGTTGATCCACGGGACGTAGATCTGGCCGTGCGTGGATCGCGACGTGTGCAGGATCCGAAGGCGAGGCAGATAACCGAGCTGCGCGGCCTGGGAGGCGACGGAGAAGGCACCGGTGATGACGGCCTGAGACGCGATCACCGTCGCCGCGGTGGCGAGGATGACCATCGGGACAAGTCCCCAGTCCGGGGTCAGCAGAAAGAACGGCGCCGAGAGGTTCTCGCGATCGTCAAGGATCAGGGCGCCCTGACCGAGATAGCTCAGAGTGCATGCCGGGAACACCAGGAAGATCCAGCCGACCGAGATCGGTTTGCGGCCGAAGTGGCCCATGTCGGCGTACAGCGCCTCCGCGCCGGTCACGGAAAGGACGATCGCCGCGAGCGCGAAGAACGCGTAGTGGAAGTGGCCGGCGAGGAAGCCGGCTGCGTACGTCGGCGAGAGCGCCTTTAGGATCGCCGGCTCCATGCTGATCCCCCACACCCCGCAGGCACCGATCGCGACGAACCACGCGACCATCACCGGCCCGAACAAGCGTCCGACCGCCGCGGTCCCTAACTTCTGCGCCGCGAACAGAACAATGATGATCACCGCGGTGATCGGGACGACCCACGCGTCGAACGACGGGTCGACGATCTTCAGGCCCTCGACCGCCGACAGCACCGAGATCGCCGGAGTGATCATGCTGTCACCGAGAAAGAGCGCTGCCCCGAAAACACCCAAGCTGGCAAGCACCAGGGTCGCGCGACCCTTGCGATCAGTCGCCCAGCGCCGCAGCAGGGTGATCAGGGCCATGATCCCACCCTCACCATCGTTGTGGACCCGCATCGCGAGCAGCACGTATGTCACGGTGACGATCAGCATCACCGACCAGAAGATCAACGACACCACCCCATAGACGTTGCCCGTAGTCGCCGGAACCGGGTGCGGATCCGCGGGATTGAACACCGTTTGCATCGTGTAAATCGGGCTCGTCCCAATATCACCGAACACCACACCGAGCGCGCCCACCACGACCGCGAGGCGAACCACGTCGGCTGACCCGGATGCGTTGTTCGTCACGGGAGAAAGGTTAGAGCCAATGCGAGGGCGCAAGTGCTTTGCCTTATGGGTTGCGCGGGTAGTACATGATCACGACCACGCCGCCGATGCAGATCAAGGCTCCGATGACGTCGGTTCGGTCAGGTTTGAAGCCGTCGAAGGCCATGCCCCAGGCGAGCGAGCCCGCGACGAAGATCCCTCCATAGGCGGCGAGGATGCGCCCGAAGTGGGTGTCGGGTTGCAGCGTTGCCACGAAGCCGTAGAGGCCAAGAGCGATGATGCCCGCGCCGATCCAGACACCCCACGGTGTTCACGGACGCCTTGCCAGACCAGCCAGGCACCGCCGATCTCGGCCACCGCCGCAAGCACAAACAGGCCGACGCTTCGGATGGTTTCCATGAGGCGCACCCTATTGCGGGAGCCGCGGTGACGTTGCGCTCGTGCTCAGGGACTCGCGTCGCGCTGACGTTTCCGTACTTTCGCGAGATGCGCGGGTGCCAGGCCTGCTCATGGGTCCCGGCCGGGCTGCCTGGCCGAGAGCCCGACGTCGACCATGCCGCCGTCGGGGGTACAGGACGTGCGTCGCTGCTGACGTCGCTGGGTCCACACCGCCAGCAAGGCACCCACCGCCACCACGAGGCCGAACACGACGCACGCGAAGACGAACGCCGCCACCGTGGCCGCCGCACCGGCGACCCCAAGCAGAGTCAGCAGTGGTGCCGCGCAGCACACGGCACAGGCGGCCGCCGTTGCTATGACTGTCGCTCGGAGTTGAAGACGAGCGTGTACTCCTCGAGCCACCGCACTGTGCTCGAGGTTGCCTTGACGGCGTCGACCCGGATTGCGGCTGCGACGCTGCGGCTCGCGGCGTCGCCGGAGACCCAGTACGTCTCCACGGCTACCACGCCGATCGGTTCTTTCACCTTCAGGGACATGCCCAGGTTTCCGGGCTCGTCCTCGATCTGCGAACGGGCTTCGTTCGCGATGAAGTGAAGCGTGTCCTCCATCCTGAGTGGGTCTGCAGTGAGCAGCGTAAGTCGCATGTGCATGGAGAAACCTCTTCCGCTCTCGGTCTCAGGTCGTGGAAGGCTTCGCTGGATGGGCCTGACGGGCCGTGTCCGCCGGTCGCAGTCCGGGCGTCGTGCGCGCCAGGATTGCTTCTACTCGGGTTCCATCTAGGCAGAGACGGACTCGCGCTGCGAACTCGTGACCGTGGCCGAGTTCGGCTGGTCGACACCCTCGATCTCGACCTTCCGCGGCTGGCTGGACGCTGCGACGGGCACGGTCAAGAGGAGTACGCCGTTGTCATATGCCGCGTGCAGGGCGCTTGCGTCGAGGTTGTCTCCCAGCATCAGCTGCCGACTCATCTGTCCCTGCGGGCGCTCGTCGATGACGAGCTCGTCGTCGGCTTGCCTAATCGGCACACGTGTCGTGTTGACTGTGACCACGTTCTTCTCGACGGTGACGTCGATGTCGTCGGAGCCGACCCCAGGCAGGTCAATCGCCACGAAGAACACGTCTCCACGGCGGAACGCCTCCATCGGCATCGCGCGTGTTGCCCGTGCCATCGTCTGATCCGTGAGCCGGTCGAGCTCACGGAAGGGGTCGAATCGCATCAAGGTCATGGCAGCCTCCTGCTGACGATTTAGGACTGATTCACGAGCCTTGCAGAGGCGTCCGGACAGCGCGTCGACCCGAGAGGACCAAGTTCGGCACGGGTCTTGTGACGGCAGCACAATGCCGGCTTCCGGGGAGCGATCAGACAGGGATCAGAACGCTGACGAGACACGTCGAGCGTCCACCCCGGAACGCATCACAGCCAAAGGATTCAGCCATGGACCGCCGTCCCGGACGAGTGCAGTCGGGGCCGCATCCGTCCGCAGACCTTCGCCGGACTCGCTCGATCCTCACGGGGTGACCATACCTGCGGATAGTCTGCTGACATTGCGCTGTCATCAAACAGAAGAGCCGATTCGTGGTTTCCACGAAACCGGCTCTGACCTGCGGTTTCACTTGTAGCGGGGGCGGGATTTGAACCTGCGACCTCTGGGTTATGAGTGCCGTACTACCTATTTAAGGGCCTCACATTCCGGCTCACACCCGGTCGACATGTGAGCCACTCTGACCTAAAATCCCAGGTCAGCCTCACACTGAGTTTCCGCCAACCTTCGCTGACCTTCACTGAGCTCCGGGGCAACGGTTGCGGACACTGTGCGGACATCAGGAAATCTCAGGTCTCCCAGGAGGCGTCGACGGCGTGGATCAAGACCCGGGTCACCGACGACGGCGACAAACGGTTAGTCGGCGGTCAGTCTCGGCTTCGCCGACACCCGACCTCGTCACGTACTCAGGAGTGAACTCCCGACGCTGTCGTCCCATCGTGAAAATCCTCTCCAACGAGGTGTCCGTGATTGGGGATGTGATCACGGAAAGGGGGGCGTTGGCTGGCAAATATCGGGATGGACAAGGCACCGAGTTCACCGCCCACCCCGCTTCAGTCCCCCATCCGCCCGGTGTCGTAGGCCCACATCGCGATCTCGACCCTGTTGCGGGCGCCGATCTTGGTCAGCAGGCTCGCGACATGGGTCTTGACGGTCGTCAGGCCGATGAAGAGGTCGGCGGCGATCTCGGCGTTCGTGCGGCCGCGGGCGACCAGTGCCAGCACCTCTTCTTCGCGGTCGGTGAGCGGCTCGATCGGTTGGGTACGTCGTTTCGACGGTTCCCTGGCGGCCAGGGTGGACAGCAGCCGGCGGGTGATGTTCGGTGCGATCAGGGCATCGCCGGCGGCGGCGGCGTGCACGGCCTGGACGAGCAGCTCCGGCCCGGCGTCCTTGAGCAGGAAGCCTCGGGCGCCGGCTCGAAGCGCGCCGTGGACGTACTCGTCGAGGTCGAAGGTCGTGATCACTACCACCGCGATGGGGTCCGGGACGCCCCTCCCGGCGAGGAGCTCGGTCACCTCGATGCCGTCGAGCCCGGGCATCCGGATGTCGACCAGGCACACGTCGGGGCGGAGCCGACGCGCCAGCTCGACCGCGGCGTGGCCGTCGGCGGCCTGGCCGACGACCTCGATGCCAGGCTGTGCGTCGAGGATCATGGACAGGCCGGTCCGCACCAGGTCCTGGTCGTCGGCCACCAGCACGTGCACCGTCATCGGCGTACCTCCGTCGGCAGCTCGGCGTCGACCGTCCACCCGCCTTCGGGCGCCGGCCCGGCGCGCAGCGTGCCGCCGAGCAGCTGCACGCGCTCGGTCATCCCCAGCAGCCCGAAGCCGTGGCTCGTCGACCGAGCCGGGTCGATCTGTCCGTCGTCGGTCACGCGTAGTCGCAGTCTTCCCGCGCCCTCGACGACCCGGATCTCCACGCGCGAGGCGTTGCGGGCGTGCCTCAGGGCGTTGGTCAGCGCCTCTTGCGCCACCCGGTAGACCGCCGCGTCGACCTGGAGCGGGAGTTCGTCCAGGTCATCTGGCAACTCCACGTCGACGACCGGGGCGGGGTCGCGCCGGGCGAGGGACACCAGGTCGGCGACGCCGGGCTGGGGGGCATACTCCGCCGGCGCTCCGTCGCGCAGCACCCGGACCATCGCCCGCATCTCCGCGAGCGTCCGCGACGCCTCCCCTTCGATGACCGCCAGCGCCTCGAGTGCCGCCTCAGGTCGCTGCCCGGCCATCGCCCGGCCCGCCTGCGCCTGCACAGCGATCGCCGAGACGTGGTGGGCGACCATGTCGTGCAGCTCGCGCGCGAGGCCGACCCGCTCCTGGCTGCGTACCTGGTCCAACGCCCGGCGCCAACTCTCGGCGCGGTAGCGGAACGCCGCTCCGCCCGCGGCCGCGGCCACCAGGATGCCGAACCCACCAATGACGTCTGCAGGCCCCGTGTAGTCGGCGACCGTGCCGATGACCGCAGCGACCCCCACCACTGCCAGCCCGATCACGATCTCGCGCCCTGAGCCCCAGCGGACCAGCGCGTAGACAAGCGCCAGGTCGACGTAGACCATCGTGTCGAGGCCGACATTGGGGGCCCCGCCCGCGAGGGTCGCCAACCCCAACGCCATCGCGATGCCGAAGCCCACCACGGCACAGGCCAACGGGTGGGAGCGCCGCCACTGCAGCACTAGCGCGAGTCCGACCGCCGCGATCGTCGCGAACGGCCGCCAGGCGACGTCGTCGCGGAGGACTCCCTCGAGCAGCGCCGTCACCGTCAACACGCCGACCAGCACCCAGTCGCGCCACCCGCGCGCGGGAGCGTCGGCGGCGCGGGGCTCGGTCCACAGCGAGCGCAGGGCGGTGGTGATCACCCCCCCAGCCTAGGGATCGCCCAGGCGTCGGGGACCGACCGAAAGAACGAGACCCCGCTCCTCCCAACGGCCGAGGAGAGTCCGGCCTCGACGCCGATGTGCACACGGTGCGCCGCGGTGAGGGTTGTCACATGATCACTGTTGAGTCACTGACCCGGAGGTACGGCGGCTTCACCGCCGTCGACAACGTCTCCTTCACCGCCCTGCCCGGTCGCGTCACCGGCTTCCTCGGCCCGAACGGCGCCGGCAAGTCCACCACGATGCGCGTGATAGTCGGCCTGACCGTCCCGACGTCCGGCACCGCGACCATCAACGGAAAGCGGTTCGCCGACCTCCCCAACCCCGGCCTCGAGGTGGGCGTCCTCCTGGACGCCTCCGCCCAGCACGCCGGTCGCACCGGACGCGAGATCCTCACGATCGCCGCCGGCACTATGGGTCTCCCCCGCCGCCGCGTCGACGAGATGCTCGAGCTCGTCAGCCTGACACCATCGGAGGCCAAGCGCCCTGTGCGCAACTACTCCCTCGGCATGCGTCAACGCCTCGGCATCGGCACAGCGCTACTCGGGGACCCCCAGGTGCTGATCCTCGACGAACCGGCCAACGGGCTCGACCCGGCCGGGATCCGGTGGATGCGCGACCTGCTGACGGGCTTCGCCAGCCAGGGCGGCACCGTCCTGTTGTCCTCGCACCTGCTCCACGAAATCGAGGTCATCGCCGACGACCTAGTCGTGATCGGCAACGGCAAGATCGTCGCGTCCGGCAGCAAGAAAGCGCTGCTCGCCGCGGCGGGGACGCTCGTCAGGTCGACGTCACCGCGCCACCTCGCGCACGCCCTCGAGCAGGCCGGGATCCCCAGCACGCTCGCTGGGGACGGCTCGGTCCGCACGGACGCCGACCCTACTCGGGTCGGGGCCGTGGCCCTGACAGCGGGCATCGCCCTCACCGAGCTCCGGTCCGCCGAGGGCGCCGGCCTCGAAGACATCTTCCTCTCGCTCACCGCCGACACCCAACGCGAAGGAGTTGCAGCATGACCGCCACGTTCACCCCTCCCGACGCCATCGAGGCCGCGCCGGCCCGACGGATCGTCCGTCCCATACCGACCATCCGGCTCGTCAAGATCGAGCTCCGCAAGATGTTCAACACCCGTGCTGGCTTCTGGATGCTCGTCAGCATCGGCGTCCTGTCGCCCATCTCGGCCGGATCGCTCCTCGTCTTCGGCCTCGACAGCGACGTCACCTACCAGAACTTCGTGAGGGCGAGCGGGTACCCGATGTCGGTCATCTTGCCGCTCATCGCGATCCTGGGCGTCACCAGTGAGTGGAGTCAGCGCAGCGGACTCACGACGTTCACGCTGGTACCGAGCCGCGACCGCGTGATCAGGGCCAAGGCGATCGCGACCCTCCTGGTGGGCCTCGGCGCCGTCTCCGTCGCCTTCGCCGTGGGCGCCATCGGCAACGCGGCCGGCTCCGCTCTCGCAGGCGTCGACACCGTGTGGGACCTTTCCTTGTTCATGGCGGCCCAAATGGTTCTCTACAACCTGGTTGGCATGGCCATCGGCTTCACGCTCGGTGTCGTGCTGCGCAACTCCGCGGCCGCGATCGTGGGCTACTTCGTCGCTTCACTGGTCATGCCAGGCATCCTCGCGCTCCTGGCCCAGGTGCGCTCGCGGTTCGAGGACCTGCAGCCGTGGATTGACTGGAACAAAACGCAGGTGGCCCTCCTCGATGGTGCCACGAACACCGGTAAGGAGTGGGCGATGCTCGGCTCCACCACGATGATCTGGATCGTCATCCCCCTCACCGTCGGACTGCTCTCCCTGCGCCGCTCCGAGGTCAAGTAGCCGACACGCAGACAGGCGGTATCCGGAACTCATCTGTGCGCTCCGGATACCGCAGTTTCGTGGTGGATCGGCTCAGCATGCCGCGGAGCCACAGACGGGCATGGAGTGACTTGCTTAGGGAGGACTGAGGATTGCGGGGCCGGGGGGCCCTAGGCACGGCCTACGTGGTCATCCACGAGCGAAAGTCCTCGAAAGGCCGTCGTGAGGAACTCGGGATAGGAGCACCCCCGGTACGAACTCGGGATCGAGCGCTAAGGCCTCGCGGCGGCAGCCAGGCCGAAGCTCCTCGGAGAGCAGCGCGGGCAGTAAAAGCTGTACCGTGCGACGGATCCCTTCATAGTCGTCACGCCCAGCAAGCGCCTCAGGTGGTCTCAACGAGGTCGTCTTTCCTGAATGAAGGAACGGTCGTCACAGTCCGGTGACAGAAGTCCCGACATCATCGATGCGCCGCTGGATGAGGCAACGCGGTCGGACTGCGCGACCCCAGGGCCCACCCACATCCTCAACGCCGCGCCGCTCCCTGAAGCTAGTCCGATGGCTTGGCGCCCTGTACAGCGTCTGCAGACTGGCCCGGCCACCCCACTCACACCATTGGCGTTGAACTCCAGACCGGTCGCATCAAGGCCCGCGTTGTAGCGCGGCATCGCCCACGACCAGCAGCGCCAGCCCGAGGCGGACCTCCACCCCGGACGGCGTTGGAGTACTTGCCAAACTGGAAAGTATCGAGCATACTTTCCACTATGGAAAATAACTCGACGCCGCAGAGCCCCGACGATGCCCGCGCCGTGCTCGCCCAGGCGGACCAGACGCGCCAGCGATTCGCCAACGGCCTGCGACTGCCCACCGGCCTGCACCCGATACTGGCCGCCGCGGTCGCGGTCCAGGTGGGCGCCGCCGCCTACGGGATCGCCGCTCAAACGACGGCCGGACTCGCGGTGGCGCTGGCTGGGGTGGCGGTCTTAATGGGCGTGGCGGCGCTCTTGCTTTATCAGTTCCGGCGGATCAACGGCGTCCGGGTCGATGGTCTGTCCAGCCAGATCGTCCTGGGGACCGGGGGCACGTCGACGCTGGTCTACATGGGCGGGTTCGGGGTCGCGACGTGGGCCGCCTTCGAGTCGCGCTGGTGGCTCGTCGCGGTCGCGGCCGTGGCCGCGGGAGTCGGCTACGAGGTCGGCACCCTCCGGTGGTGGCACTCCTACCGGCATGACCCAGCCGCCCACGCGGGCGGCGTCTCCCCGCGGGTGCTCGTCGCACTCGCCGTGACCGCGTGCCTGGGGCTCGTTGCGCTGCTGATCGGCAGCTGATGGCCAAGCTCGACCCGCTAATCCATCCTCCTGCCCGGCTGCGGGTGGTCACGATGCTCTCCGCGGTGTCGGAGGCGGAGTTCGCCACACTGCGAGGCGTTCTCGAAGTCAGTGACTCGGTGCTGTCCAAACACGTCTCGGCGCTGGCCGAAGCCGGCTACGTGCGCAGCCGCAAAGGCGTCCAGGCGGGGCGACGCACCACGTGGATCGGTCTGACCAGCGCCGGCCGGAAGGCCCTGCGCGAGCACGTCGCGGCACTGCGCCAGCTGATCGACGCGGTCGACTGACCCATGCGTTCATGTCGGCTCATTGACAGCGTCCGCCATGGCGCTGACCGCGCATTCTAAGCAAAATTGGCTGCGCGCGCGGGCCAGACCCCGGCGATGGCGTTCTAGCCGAAGACGCTAACAAGGGCACAGATAGGCACCACAGAACGTCAAGCTTCGGATCATCGCCCAGCACATCGTCGATGGGGCATCCGGGTCACCAGTCCTGTACCCCTGGGTTCCGCACGGATACATGGCCACCACCGACGCGGCCGTGCAGCGGGACCCTCCAGTCGAGCCACAAGGGTGGCTGCCCCAACTGCAAACGAACCCAACCAAAGATGGTTCCCTAGGGACAGAGACCAAATCCGAACGACAAGCTACTCGCGGATCATGTGTGCCACCTTGACCGCTGGGTCATTGCCAAAGAGGCCGCCAGATCGATCTTCCACTGAGCTTCGCCAGCCTTCGCTGCTCTTCGCGAACAGGGCCGAGTCTGCGCCCGATGGACGCAATGTCCGCGGACACGATGCGGACATCAAACAGAAGAGCCGGTCTGGTGGTATTCCACCAAACCGGCTCTGAACTGGCACTTTATCCGTAGCGGGGGCAGGATTTGAACCTGCGACCTCTGGGTTATGAGTGCCGTACTACCTATCCAAGTGCCTCACATTCCGGCTCACAGCTGGTCGACATGTGAGCCCGTTCGACAGTAAAGTCCCAGGTCAGGGTCGCAGTGAGTTTCCGCTGACCTTCGCCAGCCTTCGCTGACCTACGGGGCAACGTTTGCGGACACTGTGCGGACATCGACATTCCGGAGCGCTTCGAGGAGGGTTCATGGCGTGGATCAAGACCAGGGTCACCGACGACGGCGACAAACGCTTCGTCGGCTGCTACCGCGACCCCGAAGGCCGCACCCGCTCCGCCGGCACCTACTCCTCCAAACGGGCCGCCGAACGCGCCGCCAACCGCGAAGAAGCCAAAGTGAGAGAAGGGAACTGGCACGACCACTCCCGCGGACAAGTCACCTTCACCGACTACGTCCAGACCGTCTGGCTGCCCAGCAAACAGGTCGAGACCTCCACCCTGGCCGCCTATCGGTCCTACCTCGACAAGCACTTCATCCCCGTCTTCGGGCGCCGCCCGATGGGCAACATCCTCCCCTCGGAGATCCAACGCTGGGTCACCACCGCCACCGACGACGGACTCTCCGCGGCCTCGGTCCGCAAGTACCACACCATGCTGCACTCGATCTTCGAACGAGCCCTCACCGACCGGGTCATCACCTTCAACCCCTGCGAAACCACCGAACTCCCCAAAGTGATCAAGAAGACCAGCCGCACCCTCACCCCCGCCGAGTACGACACCATCCTCAACGCGCTGCCGACCCAGCATCGGCTGATGATCGAGACCGCCATCAACACCGGGCTGCGGTGGGGCGAGCTCATCGCCCTCAAACCCCGCCACCTCAACCTCACCACCGGACATTTGACCGTGGAGGAGACCATCGTCGAGGTCTCCATCAAGAACTCCCCCACCGGAACTCGGATGCTGACCAAGCCCTACCCCAAAGACAACGAACCCCGCACAATGGCCCTCCCCGAACAACTCGTCACCCAGCTCGCCGCATGGATCGCCGATCGCGCCCTGGGACCGAGTGACCTGCTGTTCGCCACCCGCGACGGCACCCCCATCTCCCGCAACACCTTCCGCACCCGCATCTGGCGACCCGCCGTCAACGCATCCGGACTCAACTTCGACGTCCGCGTCCACGACCTCCGCCACGCCCACGCATCCTGGCTGCTCTCCGGCGGATCCGACATCAGAAGCGTGATGGACCGGATGGGTCACGCCCAAATCACCACCACCCAGAAATACCTGCACACCCTCCCCGACGCCGACCACAAAAACCTCACCGCCCTCCAGCGGATCCGCAACACTGCCCCCGGACCGCGACCGGACCCGCCTGGCGAAGACACGGATCGCAACCACCGTGACCGCGAGGCATGAGATGCCACGATTCTCGGCCAGCGGCCCGCAGCGGCACCTGACGAAGCACTCTGACCGCCTCCGTCTTCTTCAAGCGCACAAGTACGCGCCAGTGGACACCAAGCAGACCGATGATGCCATCGGCTGGAGTGCATCTCCTCGTCCAACGCGGAACATGTTCTCGTCCACTGATAGCCGTGCTCCTTGCCCATCGGAAGGATGGCCGAGGTCGACTCCTCGCCCCGACGGCTGATACCTGCTGTCGGCAACGTTCGAAAATGAGGCCGATCCGACGCCTTGCATTCCAGCGGTCATCGCAACGAGTGGTGATTCTCGGAGGCTAGCAAGGCTGTGAAGAGCTCGTCGGGTGCCCGGTCGTTCAGGACG
>JAWWPG010000031.1:0-9697 GCA_033850885.1 Nocardioidaceae bacterium | reverse complement strand
AGCGTTCAGGTTGAACCGGAGGTGTTGTGCATGCGCAAGGTCGTCGCATACGAGCTGCTGTCCCTCGACGGGGTAGCCGAGAGCCCCGACGAGTTCTTCACGTCCTGGGACGAGGCGATGGAGTCCAACCTGGCCGCCGTCAGGAGGGCTGCCACAGCTCGATCCGATTGCCCTCGGGATCGGTGACCCAGCCGAATCGACCGACACCCTCCATGTCCTGCGTCTCTGCAGCCACGTCCGCTCCTTTTGCGCGCAACTGGGCGAGCATCGCATCCAGGTCGCGGACCCGGAAGTTGAGCATGGTTTGCTAGGCAGGGGAGCCGAAGTAGTCGGTCTCCGACTCGAACGTCGCGAACACCGTCGGCCCGGCTCCCTGGCGCCACAAGCCGTTCTCATCGGCGTCCAGTCCGAGGCAATCGCGATACCACGCGCTCACGGCTACGGGGTCGGCGGCCCGCATGAAGTACCCACCGATTCCAAGCACACGTTCCATGCCGCTAGCCTGCCAGGGTCTGGACAGCCCTGTGTCGCCCGGGCGGCGTGATGAGGCTGATCGCCGCAGTCGCTTGACAGCAGTGTGCAACCGCTGTTGTGTCGGGTAGATGGAGAACATTCAACCAACAGGCCCACAGGGCGCTAGCCGCCGGACGTTCCTCTCTGCATTGGGAGCCACAGCCGTCGCGGCCGTTGCCGCACCCATCGTCTCGGACGCCGCCCCTGCCTACGCCGCACCGGCCGGCCTCGGTCCGGCCGGCAACCTCACGAGCTTCGACCCGGCTCTGCGAACGCTGTTGCAGCAGGTCGACCCCAAGCGGATCGGGGCCACCATCCTGCGCCTGACCCAGTTCGGCACCAGGCATACCTCATCCAGCCAGACCGACCCGGTGCGTGGCATCGGCGCGGCCACGGCATGGGTGACCCAGCAGATGCAGGCCATCGCCGCCACCTCCGGCGGCAACATGACGGTGCAGCAGCAGACGTTCGTACAGCCCGTCTCCAACCGGATCCCCACCCCCACCACGATCACCAACGTCATCGCCACACTGCGGGGGACCGCGTCCCCCGAGCGGTTCTACGTGGTCACCGGGCACCTGGACTCACGGGTGACCGACGTGCTGGACTTCACCAGCGACGCGCCAGGTGCCGATGACGACGGCTCCGGCGTCGCGTGCGTGCTCGAACTCGCCCGGGTGTTCGCCACCCATCAGTTCCCCGGCACGATCATCTTCGCCACCGTCGCGGGGGAGGAACAGGGACTCTACGGCTCCACCTTCATGGCCCAGCAGATGGCGTCGGCCGGCAATGACGTCCAAGGCATGTTCAGCAACGACATCATCGGGGCCAGCCGGGCCTTCGATGGCACCAAGCCGGACCCCTTCACCGTGCGGATGTTCCTGGAGGGAGTCCCGACCAACGTGACCGCGGACCAGATCGCACTCCTGCAGTCGGTCGGCGGGGAGAACGACGGGAAGTCCCGTCAGCTCGGCCGGTTCGTCCACTCGGTGGCGCCGTCCGACCTGACCGGCATGAACATCCGGCTGATCTGGCGGCGCGACCGGTTCCTCCGCGCCAGCGACCACGTCTCCTTCCAGGGCCAGGGCTACCCAGCCGCCAGGTTCACCGAGCCGCGGGAGAACTTCAACCACGAGCACCAGAACACCCAGGTGGTCAACGGCGTACAGTTCGGCGACCTGATCGACTTCGTGGACTTCGACTACATCGCCCGGGTGACCCGGGTGAACGCGGCCGGCTTGTGGGGCCTCGCCTCTTCGCCCGGCACGCCCACGAATGCCCAGGTCCACACGACGCCTCCCGGAACTTTCTCCGGCACCAACCTCACCACGCTCACCTGGAACGCCAATCCCGAAGGCAACGTGACCGGGTACGAGGTGGTGCTGCGGGAGACGACGGAATCCGACTGGACCGAGGCGCTCGCCGTCGGCAACGTCACCACGGCCACACTCGACATCTCCAAGGACAACGTGCAGATGGGTATTCGTGCCGTGGACCAGAAGAAGAACCGCAGCCCGGTGGCCGCCCCACAGGCGGTGGCGTAGGCGTCCCCGGGCATCACCCCAGCTGGTCGCGGCGGCGTGTGAGGTAGGCCGTCTCGGCGGTGTTGCCCGCCAGCGCGATGGCTCGGTCGTACGCTGCCCGCGACTCCTCGCTGCGGCCCAGCCGGCGCAGGATGTCGGCTCTGGCCGCGAAGTAGGCGTGATAGTCGACCAGCGCCTCGTGGAGACGGTCGACAATCGCCAGCGCGACGTCCGGGCCGTCGAGCTCCGCGATCGCAACAGCTCGATTGAGGGCGACGATCGGCGACGGGTCGAGATGAACGAGCTGATCGTAGAGGGCCACGACCTGCGACCAGTCGGTGTCGCGCGCATCCCGGGCCGAGGTGTGCACGGCGTTGATCGCGGCCAGGATCTGGTAGCGGCCCGGGGCCTGCCCCGTGGCCAGGCGCTGCCTCACCAACCGATGGCCCTCGGCGACCAGCTCGGCGTCCCAAGCCTCTCGGTCTTGCTCGTCAAGAGTGACCAGCTCACCGTTCGCCGAGACCCGGGCGGCGCGACGGGCCTCAGTGAGAAGCATCAGCGCCAGCAGCCCCGCCACCTCACCGTCGTCCGGCATGAGTTCACGGAGCAGTCGCGTGAGGCGGATGGCCTCGGCGGTCAGCTCGTGACGCACCGGGTCGGTGTCGGGGCCGCTCGTCAGGTAGCCCTCGTTGAAGACCAGAAAGAGGACGGCGAGCACGCCGGAGACTCGTCGCGGCAGGTCTTCCGCGGACGGCACCCGGTAGGGGATGCGAGCCGCCTTGATCTTCGCCTTCGCACGGGTTATCCGTTGTCCCATGGTGGTCTCTTGCACCAGGAAGGCACGGGCGATCTCCGGCACGGTCAGACCGCCGATCATGCGGAGCGTCAGGGCTACGCGGGCCTCCGGGGCGAGCGCCGGGTGGCAGCACGTGAAGATCAGCCGAAGCCGCTCGTCATGGACGGCGCCCAACGAGGCGCGCGGGACGTCGTCATACATCATCTGCGCCTCCTTGTGCTTGTCGTCGCGCTTGTTCTCGCGCCTGATCCGGTCGAGGGCCTTGCGGCGGGCGGTCGTCGTCAGCCAGCCGCCCGGGTTGGCCGGGACTCCATCGGCCGGCCACCGCTCGACGGCGGTCGCGAAGGCTTCGGCGGCGGCGTCCTCGGCGACGCCGAGATCGCCGAAGTGCCTGGTCAGGGTGGCGACCACCCGGGCCCACTCCTCGTGATGGGCCCGGGTGATGGCCTCACCGACGTCGCCCGGACTCACAGGAACGGGCGCACCTCCACCCGGCGGTTGCAGGCCTTCGATCCCGCAGCGGCCAGCTCAAGCGCCACATCGAGGTCACGGGCCTCGATGATCCAGAAGCCCGAGAGCCACTCCTTCGTCTCGACGAACGGGCCATCGGTGAACATCGCTTCAACACCCCGGCCGTCGATGACCGTTGCCGTGCTCGGCGCCCCGAGGCCGCCCGCGAAGACCCAGTGGCCGTCCGCCTGGAGCCCGTCGTTGAAGGCATTGATGGCGGTCATCTCGTCCGAGATGGCGGAGTCGGGCGTGTCGTCGATCACGGAGACCAGGTACTGCATATGGATCATTCTCCTCGGTTACAGAACGCCCCTCGTGGGCGTGTGCTCACTCGTGCCACGAACACCTCCGCCCCGATCCGACACCGCCTCGCGATTTTCTCAACGAGCTGCTGGTACAGAGGTCATCACGAGTTCGGCTCCTCGCCCGCCGCCTCCGGTAAGCAGTCTCATAGAGGTTGCTTGGGAACCTGGAAACGTCGCACCTCCTGCGGCCAACCGCAGGCCACCGCGATCTTTCCCGCCCAGAGCCGCGCCGCCTCCTCGTCGGCCACATCCACGACGGCGAAGCCGCCGAGGTGCTCCTTGGACTCCACGAACGGACCGTCGGTGAAAAGTGGCGTGCCACTCGATGCGTCGACACTGAACACCGGGGCAGTGTCGTCCAGGCCGCCGGTGAAGATGAAGACCCCGGCAGCCCTCATCTCTGCCACCAGCGCCCTGACAGCCTTGGACTTCTCGCGGAGCTCCTCGACCGTGTGGTCGGGCACCCACTCGTCGTTGAAGACGATGAGGTACTCGGTCATGTCTCCTCCTTTGCCGGGCGGCCCATGCGGCCACCCTCCACCCTCTCCACGAACCGCGGCGGCCCGATTCGACATCGCGTCGAGATCTTACGGCGTCTGTGACCGACTACCTGGTGTTCCCGGGGATGCCGTGAAGGTCGGATGACTCACGCCAGCTGAGGCGAGGACCCTGAGGCCAAGCGACCCTGAGGCCAACCGACCCTGAGCCGGTGCAGTTCGGGCCGCGATCGGGCGTGGCCTTGACAGAGCACGGACACTGGGGTTGGGTCAGCACTTGAGAGGCGGCCCTAAGCGTGGCCGCCTTGCCGCTTGGAGGAACGATGTCCCTCTCATTTGCGCGCCGCGCCCTGGTTGTCGTCTGCGTGATCGCGCTCGGCGGGGCACTATCCTCGGCGGTGGCCTCGCCACAACGTCCCGCGGAGACCCGATACGCCACCGCCTGGACGGGATTGGCGCCGCGCGTCGCCGATCACCCGATGGCGGCAGCCAGGCGACTTCCGCGCAGTCACCCGAGGGGCGAGCGGCCTATTCCTCGGCTCCGCAGCCGGAGTGGACAGGCCATCGGCTCGGCGCCGTCGGCCGCAGCGTCTGCTGGCACTGCAACTCCACTTACGCGAAACTTCAATGGCGTCAGTAGCCGCGACAGCAAGAACACCAACTTCAACCTGGAGTTCGAGCCCCCGGACCAGGGACTGTGTGAGGGAAACGGGTTCGTCTTGGAGGCCGTCAACTCCGCCTACCGGATCTACCGCACGGACGGCACCTCCGTGCGCGGGCCGTTCAACATCAACGACCTCTTCAACGAGGGCGCAGCCGAGTTCACATCGGACCCGCGATGCTACTTCGACCCGAACACCAAAAGGTGGTTCGCAACGATCCTTTTCATCGACTTCAACACTGGTGCGTCGCGCGCCGACCTCGCGGTGAGCACCTCCAGTGACCCGACCGGCACCTGGACGCAGTACCGCTTCGACACCACCGACGATGGACGCCTCGGCGAGCCCGACAATCCCGGGTGCCCGTGCTTCGGCGACCAACCGCTGTTCGGCATCGACCAGCACAACATCTACATCAGCACGAATGAGTTCTCCGTCTTCGGGCGGCAGTTCAACGGGGCCCAGATCTACGCGGTGGCCAAGAGCGACGTGATCAAGGGCAAGCCCACCGCGCACTTCGTCCACTTCGGACACCTCAGGATCGATGGGGTGACCGCCGCATCGGTCCAGCCCGCCAGCAACCGTCTCAGAGCGCCTGCGGAGTTCTTCCTGAGTTCCCTGGACCCGAACCGGACCTTCGACTCCAGGCTCGGGGTCTGGGCGCTCACCGGCGGCGCTAAGGTCGCAACCGGCGGCACGCCCACGCTATCGAGCACGGTGATCACTTCCGAGGCCTACGGCATTCCTCCGGCGGCGGCCCAGCGGGGCTCGACCAGCACCCTCGACTCCGGTGACGACCGCATGCAGCAGGCGCAGTACATCGGTGGCCGACTGTGGGGATCCCTCGGCACAGCTGTGTCCATCCCCGGCGACAGCCAGGAGCGAGCTGGCGCGGCCTGGTTCTCGATCGTGCCGACGCTTCACGCGGGTGCCATCTCCAAAGCCAGGGTCGACCGGCAGGGCTACGTCGTCGAGAAGGGCGCGTACGTGCTGTACCCAGCCGTGCAGGCGGACGCAAACGGACGCGCCGCGATGGTCTTCACCCTGACCGGACCAAAGCGCTATCCCAGCGCGGCATACGCCACCTTGCACACAGGAAGGGCCGCATTCAGCGCACCCACCGTAGCCGCAGCGGGCACCGGCCCCTACCACAAGAAGTCAACCCGCTGGGGCGACTACTCCTACGCCGCCATCAACCCGGCCGCTACCAGCGTCTGGCTCGCGACCGAGTACATACCGCCCAAGAGCAGTCAGACACAGGACGGTCGGCAGAACTGGGGCACCCGGGTCCTCAACGTCCCTCTGCGCTGAATCCGGGCCGAGCCACGCAGACGTTTCGATCCGCGGGTCACCGCTGCTGCCAGACCGACTTCTATCGGGTCGGGTAATAGGCGACGCACGTTCATAGGACCTGATCCCTACCAGTGCCTCCAGTTCTGCCGCCCGATAGCGGATGCCCTTGTTCTTGGTGAGCAGGACCCACCAGTTCGGGCAGCCTTCGCGCGGACGCTGACGACACAGGCGAGCCTTCGTGGCAAGCGGATTTCACTCCTGCACACCCGGTTGGGGTGACATTCGGCGACACCAATCCGCTCCCTAGGCTGTCCGTATGCGACGCTTCGAAGACGAGGATCTCACCGGCGCCGAGTTCCGCGAGTGCGACCTCAGCAAGGCCCGGCTGGTCGGCGTGGTCATGCAGGACGCCGAGATAGACGGTCTGGTTACCAATCTCGTAGTGAACGGGGTCGAGGTCATGCCGTACGTCGAGGCCGAGCTCGACCGCCGGCACCCGGTGCGACTGCTGATCCGGTCCGACGACCCGGCCGAGCTGGCGGAGGCGTGGCGGCGGCTGCGGGACGACTGGGCCAGGACCGTCGAGCGGGTCCGGTCCATGCCCGAAGGGAGCGAGCATCGCGGCGTCGACGGCGAGTGGTCGATGGTCGAGACGCTGCGGCATCTCATTTTCGTGCACGACTCGTGGTTCCGCCGTTGCGTGCTCGGGCGGAACGAGCCGTTCACGCCCATGGGTCTGGCGTCCCCGCTCGTGCCCGACCAGGAGGAGCAGGGACTCGACCGGTCCGCGCGGCCGAGCCTCGAGGAGGTGCTCGGCGTGCGTGACCGACAGGCTTCGGAGATCGAGGCGTGGCTGGCCGAGGTCACGCCGAAGCAGCTCGCACAGACCGCGCCGGTCCCCGACGGCGAGGGGTGGCCGCCGTACGCCAGGGGGCGGCGGGTGCGGCAATGCCTTGGGACCGTCCTTAACGAAGAGTGGGCACACCACGGTTTCTGCGTTCGCGACCTCGACAAGCTGTAGCAGCGCAGTGTTAGCCCCAGCGAGCACGCGCAAAGGTTTCGCCGACACCACGAAGGATCGCCAAATCGACCGCCACCTGACCGTCGTGCTGCCACGCCGAAGCCGACCTCTGCTGGTCGCTCAACCCAGCTCCGGAAAGTCATGCGCCATGCGTGAGCTCGGAGCTTGGTGCTACGCCTCGGGCGGCTCCCTCCGACTTCGACACGCGCGTCAGGTTTAGTTCGGCCCGACGGTGCAGGACTGCACGCTCGCTCTCGTTTCTGGTGCTCGCGGCCGCCTTGGTGAACGCCGCACTTGCCTGCGCGTATAGCCCGGCCCGCTCGAGCAGATCTCCGCGCACGCTCGGTACGAGCGGTGAGTCGCCGAGCACAACTGCGTCCAGCTCGTCCAGCACGGCAAGCCCCGCGTCCGGACCGAACGCCCGCCCGTGCGCGACAGCCCGGTTAACCTCGACGATCGGTCCCGGTGCGGCATTGGCCAGGACGTCGTAAAGGGCCGCGATCCGGCGCCAGTTCGTGTCCTCGGCACGCTCCGCGCGGGCGTGCTGCGCGGCGATCGAGGCCTGCAGGAAATACTTCCCGACCGACTTCCCGCGCCCGGCGAGCAGTTCGGCCTGCTGCAGGGCGTCCATCCCACGCCGGATCAGCAACTGGTCCCACCTCTTGCGGTCCTGCGCCTCCAGCAGGACCGGCGCGTCGTACTCATCGAGCCGGGCGGCCATCCGCGAGCCCTGAATCTCCAGCAGCGCCTGCAGTCCGAGCACCTCGGGCTCGTTGGGAGCCACTGCCGCCAGCATGCGCGCGAGCCGCATCGCTTCGTTCGCCAGGTCGGGGCGCATCCAGTCCTCGCCGGCGGTGGCCGTATAGCCCTCGTTGAAGATCAGGTAGATCACGGCCATCACGTCGTCGAGACGCCTGGTGCGCTCCCGCCCCGTTGGCAGCTCGAACTCGGCATGAGCCTCGGACAGTGTCTTCTTGGCTCGCGAGATGCGCTGGCCCATAGTGGATTCGGTGGCCAGAAACCCGCGAGCGATCTCCGCGGTGGTGAGTCCTCCGACCAGACGCAGCGTCAGCGCGGCCCGGGACTCGGCGGTCAGGGAGGGGTGGCAGGACAAGAAGATGAGTCGCAAGACGTCGTCCTCGATGTAGTCGACCTGGCCGTCGAGGTCGGGCATCTCCTCCTCCTCTCTCCCACGGGCATGTTCGAGCTCGGCGACCTTGCGGCGAAGGGTGTCGGCGCGCCGGAAATGGTCGATGCCGCGCCGCTTCGCCGTGGTCATCAGCCAGGCGATCGGGTTCTCCGGGACGCCGTCTGCGGGCCACTGCTCGAGCGCGGCCACGAGTGCGTCCTGCGCGAGGTCCTCGGCTAGCTCCACGTCACGGGTCATCCGGGTGAGAGCGCCGACGAGGCGGGCCGACTCGGCCCGCCACGCAGCGAAGATGGCCTCGGTCGGGTCATCCGTACTGATCTTCGCCGGCACGATGCCAGCGTAGTGAGTCCCGTTCAGTCGCCGGGAGCCTCCGGCCCCGTGGAGATCTGGCGCAGGGTCGAGATCACGGTGACCTCGGGCCAGTACTTCGCGTGCAGCTCGGCGAACTCCCGCTGATCGATCACAGCCTCCTCGAGGGTGTCGTACTGCATGATGGCCCAGCCGCCGACGACCTCCTTGGCTTCGGCGTACGGTCCGTCGACCCGGCTGATCTCGCCTTGGCGGACCACAAAGTTCACGGCGTCCTCAGTCCCGTAGAGACCGCCGCCGTCCAGGAACACGCCCTTGGCGGCACGTTCGCCGATGTGGGCGTCCATCGCGTCGAACAGCGCCTGCGGCGGCGTGCCGACTCCCTCTTCCATCCTTACGAATCCCATGAAACGCGGCATCTTGAATACTCCTACTGGTTGCTGGGGAGTTGCTTCTCGCACGTACGTCGAACGGCTGCCACGATCTTCGACATCGACCTCGAAGTTACTTCACGTTGCAGACACTCCTTCGTCGCGGCACTAAAGCGATCCGAGACCGGCAGCGACGAGCCCGAGGCGCGTTGGCCAGTCGCGAGCGGCGAACGACACCTCGGGCTTCTCGATCCCTGGCGACGCACCGAACTCGATGGAGTCCCCCACGCTGGCGCCGACGACCCAGGCGTGATCCATCAGGCCTCCGGGTCGACCCAGTCGCGAACGGCGAACGTAGGTGTGTCGGCGACGCACCCCTGTGCCATTTCCGCTGCGCAGCTCCGACAGCTGCAATCCACCGACGTTCTCCCCGGGCAGCGCCTGGTTGCGGGTGGCGGAGGATAGGGGATTCGAACCCCTGAGAGCTTTCACTCAACACGCTTTCCAACTCCGCCAAGGGCTATTTCGGGACGTTCGTCAACCTCCGCTGAGCGTGAAATCAGCATGCGCGAGCACCCTCAGACAGGCCCGGACGAGCACAACTGAGACTGCGCGCGCGACTATGTCGGCAACGTTCGAAAATGAGGCCGATCCGACGCCTTGCATTCCAGCGGTCATCGCAACGAGTGGTGATTCTCGGAGGCTAGCAAGGCTGTGAAGAGCTCGTCGGGTGCCCGGTCGTTCAGGACG
>JAWWPG010000057.1:0-22596 GCA_033850885.1 Nocardioidaceae bacterium | reverse complement strand
GCTCCTCCGCAGCCGGCCACCACGAGGAGGGCCGTCACCACGCCGAGAGTCCGTTTCATGTCCGCTCACTTCCCTCACGAGCGGCAGGAAACCGGGCTCGACTGAACAAAGTATAACATTTAGCCAGGGAACTCTGGGCCCCCAAGCCGAGCAGATAGCGCTGTGGAACTTGTCCGCGCTGCTGGAACGAGTGCTGGCTAGCCCTTCAAACCTGAATATGCCCGCTGGGTTTCAGAGTCACGTGAACGGCTGACGCTGACGGAGTGACCCACCTGCTCCTCGGCAAAGACTGCGCTGAACGTGGCATGAGCGTGCACCCGATCACTCCGACCAGCCGACTTCCCTGATCGGTGGGCGTAGCCTCGGCGTGTGACGCGGATCGCGTTGAGCCTGCTTGTCGCGTTCGCACTTGCGGGGTGCACGTCCGGTGGCTCCGGGGCTCCCCATTCGGCCGCCGACCATGGGCCTACCGCCACCACGTCGTCGACAACGTCACCCGCACGAACTGTGGCGTGCCGAACCGGCTACCCGTCAAGGCTTCTCCCACGGTGGGCGAGGTCAGGCTTCTCCGGACCTAATCCTTCGGTGCCTTACGTCCTCGGTGACAAGGGGGACATGGCGGCCATCGTGTGGGTTTCGCATCACCCTTTGGCGGCGCCGCCCGTTGCGGGGAAGAACAACAAGATCCTCTGGGTGGCCAGGGTCGGTGCGGTTGATGGCCCGCTACAGATCCGGGCCACACTGGAAGGGAAAGGGCAGACGGTGACTCGCACGGTTGACCCGGCTCCGGGACCCTCGATCGTCGACCTCCCGTTGCCGGGCTGTTGGTCTTTCGACCTGACGTGGGGAAGTCATCACGACCACCTGCGGCTGGGGTACGCCTCAGGCTAAATCGTGGCCCCCGGCTGGACCGAAGGCGACCGCTCATCGGCAAGACCGCGCGCCCTGCGGCATGTGAGTGCTCAGGCAGAGAGGTCGGATCAGGGGACTGATGGTGCCGTGGAGCGCATCTCGAGAAGGTGTGGGCTATTTGCCGAGGGCGAGAGCGAGGAGGGTGTTGACCGCAGTTTCGAACGGACGGATGTCCCGTTGAACTTGGGCGAGTAGAAGCCCTCCTTCGAGGGTCGCGAGCAGAGTCGTGGCGAGGTCGTCCGGGTCGATGTCGGACGGGAGTCTCCCCTCTGTATGAAGGGGTCTGAGTCCATCGCTGAGGGCGGATGCCCACTGATCAAATCCGGCCGCGATGAGCGCTCGGGCCTCGGGGTCGGTCTCGGCGAGTTGGCCACCAAGCGAACCGAGTTGGCAGCCGCCTCGTGCTTGGGTGCGCCTTGCTGCAGTGATCACCATCTTCCGCCAGGCTTCGACGCCGTTCGCACGTGCGAGCGCGTGCGCGTTGCGTGTGACGATGTTGTCGGCTTGGTAGTCGATGACCGCCTGCACGAGCTGGTTCTTGTCCGGGAAGTAGTGGTACATCTGTGAGCCGCTGACTTCTGCCGCCGCCTTGACGTCTTCCAAGGTGGTGGCCGCCACGCCGCGCTCATGGATCAGGGCGGCGGCCTCCTCCTCTATGCGTGCCCGGGTGCGGGCTCCCTTGGGGGTGAGCCTCGGCCGGTCACTTGTCTCGTTGGTGTCCTGAACCAGCACACTGTCAGCCCGACCGAGAAAATGCAGGTCAGCGAGAGTATCGGAGGAATCCGAGACTGCTTCTTACGCTTACCACAGCAACCACCCCAGCAACGCTGGTCCGTGCTGCGCGGAAGTAGGTCCGAGCTCCAGGACCGTCCCCGTGGTCGCGTGACTCGGGAGGACGCGGCGGCTGCCTCGCGTCATGCGAGAGACTGGACGAGAAGCCTAGATCCTAGGAGAAGCACGGTGCGGACACTCGCAACAGCGAAGCTGAAACGTGTCCGTGCTCTCGAACTGGCCGCAGACGGACGATCCTTCGATCGAAAACTGACCGACGAGACATACGTTCCCTTTACATCCAGGGGAACCGTGGAAGGGGACGCCGGCCTTCGTCGCTCGGCGAAACAGTTCCATGGTTGCGCGAGGAGCTCGGGTCCATCAGAGCATGGCAGCAATCCGTCTGCTTTGCGGCAATAAGACGCTATGCGTAGTTCACGCCAGCCTCAACACCTAGAGGTCACATGAACCGAATGATCGGAGCGAGAACAGAGGCGATGACCGCGCTCGTCCAGCGCCCCGCACCTCGGTGCTGAGGCCAGGAGGGGTGCCGCTCTCCGAGTTAGGCGCGATCAAGATTGCTCGCACAGCATATGTTCTAATGATGAGGTTTTTACCCTTACAGGTTAACCTGGGGGTTTCCGATCATAGAGGGGTTCCTCATGCCTAGGTACGGGCTTCTCGCCTCATGCGTGCTTGCCCTCCTTTTGGCTGTTCCGGCCGGACTAGGTGTTCGAGTCTCCACGGCGGAGGGCATCGACCGAGCTGGATTTCCGGGTCCGGACGCGGCATCCCGCACGGGCGCAATCGCAGAACGGCCGCTCGCGAACGCGGCAGGCTTCTGGGCGGCGCGCGGTCTGTCGGGGTACGACGTCGTCGCCCTGGCGCCTGACCCCTCGGGCCAGGCAACGGTCTACGCCGGCACTGACGCTCAAGGCGCCTACAAGTCGACGGACGGCGGACGTAGCTGGACCCGTATGTCCGGGCTGCCCAGCAACCTCGCGGAGGTCTTCGCTCTCGCAGTGAACCCAGTAAATCGCCACGTTGTCTATGCAGGCGGCGGGCTGTACAAGAGCTCCGACGGCGGGACCACCTGGACCGACATGAGCAACGGACTCACTAGCGACAACACATGGGCGCTGGCCGTCGATCCGCTGAGGCCGCGCACGGTCTATGCGGGCACCGGTGGAGGTGTATTCAAGTCGACCAACGGCGCTGCCAGCTGGACATGGGTCAGCGGAGTCAATATTGGCTTCGTCCGGTCCTTGCAGATCGACCCTGCGAACCCGCGGACTGTCTATGCCGGGACTGACAGCCTGTTCGGGAGCGGCGTTGCAGGAGTGTACAAGACCACGAACGGCGGGAAGATGTGGGTCGACACCCTCCCACTTCCGGACGGCTACGTCGTGTACGGGCTGTCAGTCGACCCGCTCGACACGGCCACGATCTATGCAGCCGTCGCAGGAAAAGACAACGGTCAAGGCGGCGTGTACAAGTCGACCAACAGCGGGAAGACCTGGGCTCTGATGGTCAACGGCATCACCCAAGTCCACATGTTCGCAGTCGTCGCCGACCCCCTCGTCGCAGGCACCGTATACGCAGGAAGCCGCTACTATGGGAGCCCCGGAACCGCATACAAATCCACGGACGGGGGTCTTCACTGGACCGCCATCAGCGACGGCCTCGCCGGAACCTCAGTCTTTACCCTCGCCACCACAGCCGGCGGCTCACGGATTTACGCCGGCACCGACACCGGCGCCTTCGCCTTCAGCACATCCGACCGGCAGTAACTCGCACCCACTGCCCGGCCACTAGTGCCGTCGCGTCGCACGTCCACCCGCATGGTGAAGTGACGGTGCAACAGCCGGGCGCCATGCGGTGGCGGAGGTGCCCTCTCGGGCCGGGATTTCGGTCCGAAACCGCCAGGACCACCGGTAAGGGAAATCCAACGGCTGTCTCTTATATCCGTTCCACCACCATCTCACCCACCAGGGCGACTGGCAGGTGCCCGATTCCTCGCGTGCGGCTCTGAGCATCCTGGCTGCTGCTCTGTAGATTCAGCCGGGTCCACGAAGAGCTGAGCCAGCCGCGTACGGGCCCCCGGGGTCAAGGCAGCGTCAGCGTGCGGCACGAGGAGCTCCGGTCGGTGAAAGCGATGAACTATCCAGGGCCTTTCATGCGGGGGCTTGGTCCGCGAGGCAGGCTCGCCGATGCGGCGCGGACAACGCCCTGGGCATCACGACCATGGACGCCTTCTCATACGCCTCATCAGGCCCCGGCGTGCGACAATGAACGCTGGCGCATTGCAACAGTTGGCGAGGTTCGATGAACTCCCAGGCACTCGAGCTCGCACCCGGCACACACCTGTGCTGCATGTACCGAGGCGTCGCTCAGCGCGACGAGCTGCTTGGTCCCTACGTCTCGGAGGGCCTCCAGGCAGGGCACACCTGCTTCGTCGCCGTGAGCGACCAGCATCCTGATCGCGTACAAGCGTTCGGGAGCGCCGACAGGCCTGGCGAACTGATCGTGCGAACGGCGGCGGACCCGGTCTTCTCGAAGGACAACTTTGACATCGATGAGATCCTCGCCTTCTGGGAGGCGACCGTCAGCACGGCTCTGGGCGACGACGGCGCCCCATTCGTCCGCCTAAGCGCGGAGGCCACGTGGTGGCTCACACAACTACCGTCGGTCGCGGATCTGTTGGACTACGAGGCCCGTCTCAAAGATTTCGCCGCCCGGCATCCCCAGTCCATCCTGTGCCTGTATGACATCGACGACCTAGGCACCGGCGTTGTGTTCGAGGCTATGAAGGTGCACCCCCAGATCTGGCTCTCCGGCCTTGTGCTGGAAAACCCCTTCTACGTTCCCGCTGTGTAGATCCAGCGATGACCCTCTCGGACCCTCCCTCAAGAGAAGTGCGTTGACGAACAGCGAGCCGGACCTGCGGCGTGCCTTGACTGGGCTCCAGGAACTGCTGGTGATGTCGATGCTGATGCTCGATCGCCACGACGTCGACGAGGTCATCGACGTACTGGTCCATTCGGTGGAGGCGGTGACCCGGTGCCAGCTGGTGCGCGTCACGTTTCAACGTGACCAGGAGTGGATCTCCTGGCCTCCGGGCCAACCAGCGAAGTCCAGCCTCCGGCTCGGTGGACGTGCGTTCGTCGAGGACCAAGGCGACTCTTGGACGTGTACGACGGCCGTCGCGGCCTTGTCAGGGTCACCGGGTCAGCTGGTTCTGAGAAGCTCCACCCGACCGGATGCCGAGCAGGTGTTCGTCATCGAACGGCTCGGCCACCTCCTCGGTGCGGCGCTCGTGGATGCGGAGCTGCACGAGCGCGACCACCGACGCGCAGTCGAGCTCGACGCGGCCAACACCGAGCTGGTTTGCACCCTGGCCGCCCTCCGCCACCGGGAGGCGGTGCAGGAGGAGTTCATCCACCTCGTTGCCACGGGGACCGAGCTGGACCTGGCCACCTCACTGAGCCGACTCACAGGGTTCGCCGTCGTCCTGCGGGACGGGTTCGCGCACGAGACGACGCGGGTCGAGTTGGCCGACGAGCCACCCGTGGCCAGCAAGGGAGATCCCCTCGTGGCGGTGATCGGCGGACGCCCGGAGTTCGGCACCGTCGAACTAGAGATGCCGACGGACAAGGGACAGGGCAACGAGAACGCAAACTTCGCTCTGCAGTACGCCAGCGTCGCGCTCGGACTGCTCAGGGCCCATGCCGCAGCGATGAGCGAGATCGAGAACCGACTGAGCCGAGACCTTCTCGAGGACCTTTTCGACGGCATCCCTGCCCAGGTGGCCATCGACCGCGCAGCCGCTCAGGGCCACGACCTTCGCGTTCGCCACGACCTGGTTGTGTCGATGTGGTCATCCGACACGGGTTCGCGGGCCAACGACCGCGACGTCGATCGCATCCGGACCGCCATGGCACACCAGCGTCTGCCTTGCCTGGTGACCCGGAACCAGGGCATCGTCGTGGTCCTCGCCCATCACGGGGTCGACATCGGTCGGCTGTACGAGGACCTGTGTCGCGCGCACGGCGACACCGACGGCGTGATTGCCAAGGGCGAGTCGATCACTTCGCCGGAGCACATCCCTCGTGCCTATGAGCAGGCGAAGAGAGCGCTCACCGCTCTGCGGCAGTCCAGCGACGCGCGCGGCTTCATCGCCTACTCCGATCTGGGCGTCGAAAGGATCCTCGCCCTTGACGGCAACGTCGGTGAGGTCGAACGTCTGATCAACGACTGGCTGGGCGACCTCATGCGCTATGACGACGGTCAAGGCACCGATCTCGTACCCACGCTTGCGACGTACCTGGATCTTGGAGGCAAGTACGACGACACGGCACGTGCGCTCTTCATCCACCGCAACACGCTGCGCTACCGGCTCAGCCGAATCACTGAGATCTCCGGCCACGACCTCGCCGACGTCGACACAAAGCTCAACCTGCATCTGGCAGTGCGCGCCTGGCGACTCCGCCACGCACGAGTCCGTTGAGTCGCCAAACGACGCCTATGCCGGCCGTGTCCGTCAGGCCTTCCTCGCGGAATATCTTCATTGGTCTGCTGGAACCGCTAGGCCTTGACGCAAGTGGTGGCATCGATGGGCGCTCGGCGGCGCGGCCTTACGGACCGACATCGACGGCGAGGTAGTGGATCGTCGTCGGCGGCGGGTCGGAGAGCGCGAAGACAGCGTCGTGAAAGCCGACGTCGGTCCCGGTCTGCCGCTCGCGATGCTGCCGCAGGTGCTCGTCCCAGGTGGGCACGCGAAAGACCTCCACGAACTGCCGTGACCCTTGTGCGGGCCGGTACAGCCCCCAGGCGGTGCCACCGGTCCGCAGCCTCGATTGTTTGAGCTGGACCATCGACTGTAGAAACTCCCGCTCTTTGTCACCGGCGACGGTGTAGGTGATCTCGACCAGGACAGGGCCCTCAGGCAGCGCTGGCTCGAAGTCGAACTCGGGCTCCGGCCACCGCACCAGGGTCCGGTCCAGGCCGTCGGTGTCTTGGAACGGCCAGACGACGACCGTGGCGGCCCCGGTGCCCATCACGAGTGCGGCGACGATGAGACTGGGGACCAAGCCAGCGCTTTCGGCGACGACTCCCCAGACCAATGCGCCGGCCGCCTGCCCTCCGAACAAGACCATCTGGTAGACCGACAGGCCGCGCCCGCGCACCCACTCCGGCAGGAACAGTTGCAGGGACGCGTTCACGTTCGACAGGAACGTGATCCAGGCGGCGCCTGCCAGCAGTAGCACGAACAGGGAGAGCGGGAGGTCGGGGGAGAGGCCTACCACCACCAGTGCAGCCGCGTAGACCAGGCTGGCTACCACCATCATCGCGTTGTTCGACAGCCGACCGCGCAGCCGAGGCAGGACGACCGCACCGCCGACGGCGCCGACACCGAGCGCACCGAGCAGCACTCCGTACCCGCCTGATCCGAGGCCCAGCCGTCGGGTCGCAACCAGCGGGAGGAGCGCCCACAGCGCGCTGCCAGGTACGAGGAACAGCGACGCGCGCAGCAGGATTCGACGCACCACCGGCGAGTGGCGGACGTATCTGCCTCCTGCGCGCAGTCCGCTCAGGAGACCCTCGGGGGAGGCGGCTGTCCCGCCCAGGCGAGGATGCGAGGCGACCACGATCGCGTACACCAGGAAGGTCGCCGTGTTCAGCCCGAACACGGTGGTCACTCCGGTGCGTGCGATCACAATTCCCGCGAGCGCCGGGCCGACAGCCCGGGCCAGGTTGACGTTGATCGAGCTGAGCGCCGCCGCGTTGCGTAGTTGGTCTCGCGGCACCAGGTTGGGTACCAACGACTGGTAGGTCGGCGCGATCAGGATTGCGCCCGCGCCGAGCGCGAAGGTGAAGGTGAGGAGCAGCGAGGCCGGCATCCGGTCCGCAGCGGTCAACACGGTGAGCACCACGCCCACCGCGGTCATCCCCAGCAAAACCGACAGGAGTAGAAGGCGTCGGTCGAGGATGTCGGCAAGAACGCCGGCGATCGGCGAGAACACCACCGCCGGCAACGCGGAGGCGGTCTGCACGAGGGGGACGAGTAGTGCGGCGTGGGTGTCGTGAACCAGCAGCCACTGGGCGCCGACGGTCTGCATCCAGGTGCCGACGTTGCTGACGAGTACCGCGATCCACAACGTGCGGAAGATCGTGATCCTGAGGGGTGCCCAGGCCGATGCGGCGGTGTCGGACATCAGGACGCTGGGCGTTCCGCGCCCGTGCCGCGGTGCTGCCCGTTCGACGCAACTCGAGCCGACGGCGGCCGGGGGGTCAACTGCTCTGCCCCATGCTCCACAGCTGCCACTGGGTGCTACGAACCAGCCGCGGCTGTCGCAGCACGATGGTGATCGCGTGCACGACATCCTCGGCTCGCATGTCCTCGAATCCTGGATCACTCTCGGTGCGCCCGGCGCCGATCGCCAACTCGGTGTGAACGCCGGGCGGGTGGGTCGTGGTGACCCGGATTCCTTCGGGTCGGACCTCGCGATCCAGCGCAAGGGGCCGCGCGGTCGCGGCTCCGATGCCAGAACTGGCGCCGGTGACAGCGACGACGGTGTGGGCGACCTCACGGGATTCCGCGCGCATGGAAGGTCCTCTAGGTGACTATTCGGGCTTGCCTCGCTGGTAGTCGACGGCCGCGAGGTCGTCGTGGCCGTGCCCGTCGGCGATGGCCTGGTCCAGTCGCCGGCGTACGGCGAGCAGCAGCGGTGAGGGGGGTAGCGAGTTCTCGGCGAGCGCGAGGTCCTTGCGGGCGAGCTCGATCGCGAAGCCGGCGGTGTAGGCGTGCCCGTCCATCGCCGTCGCCTTCTGTTGGGCGTACGGCATGGCCAGTGGCCCGTCCGCGAGGACCCTGGCGAAGAGCTCGTGGTCGATGCCAAGCGCGTCGCACAGCGAAAGGACGTCGCTCATCGCAACCGTCGCCGAGGTCATCCAGGCGTTGACCACGATCTTGAGCGCGCTGCCCTCGACGCCACTGCCGAGGTACTCCACGGCCGCACCGAGCCGGCGCAACGTCGGTTCGGCCAGCTCGAATGCCTCCCGGCTGCCCGACGTCAACCAGACCAGCGTGCCGTGGCGCGCAGGTCCGGTGCTGCCGGACACCGGGGCATCCAGATAGGCAACGGCATGGGTACGGGCCAGCTCGCCCAGCCTGCGGGCACTGTCCGGTCCGACCGTGCTCGCCTGCACCCACACCGCGCCGGCGTCGAGACCATCGATCGCCGCATTCATGACTTCTGCGACCGCATCGCCGTCTCGCAGAACCGTGAGAACCACCGGCACCTCCTTGACCGCGTCGGTGAGATCGGCAACCGCCGTGACTCCGGAGGAAGCGGTCGCGATGGCACGAGCGCGATCAGGCGTCCGGTTCCACAGGTTCACCTGGTGACCGGTCTCGCCCAGCCGAGCAGCCATTGCCGCTCCGAGCGCACCGGCACCCAGCACCGCGACGCTAGGCTCCTTCACGATCCGATCATCCGACCAAGGCAGTGGTCGTGTCCAGCGAACCCGACGAGGCATCGGCATTCCGTCCCCGACGCAGAGCGACACCTGGAAGTGGCCCATGCTGGTGCTCGCGTTCAAACCCGGAGCGACGAAGCGCCCGCTACCACGAGGCGCCGACGCCGCCTCCATCGAGCAGGCACTTCCTGATTGGCGCGTGCTTGAGACCGATCCAGACGCCCTGGTGAAACGTGGAAAGCGTTTCGCAGGGCATCCGCTACGGACGAGCTGCCGCAACAACGCAACCAGACCATCGCCGCGGAGCCACCATGAGCGTGAACGATTGCCGCCGCCCACTGGCGGGCCCCGCCGCTCGCGCCGGCATCTACAACATCGTGGACGACGGACCAGCGATCAAGAAGGTAAGAGCAGCAGACCGGCTGGGAACCGACAACGGCGCACTCCGCTCAACTGGCAGCGTGACAAGCTCGGTAGATGGGTGCAACCGGCCAGTCGGGGTCCAAGGACCGACAAGACCAGCTAGCGCGGATCTTCGTGGGCGGGCGTGACGTCCAGCGTCCTAAGCGTGGCAAGCAGCCGGTCGATGTCGTCCTCGTGGTTATAGAGGTGCACCGAGAGTCGTAGGGCTCCGTCGCGTGCGGAGCTCACTACTCCTTTCTGGGACAGAACACCGACAACTCGGGTGGGCTCCAGGTCGTCGAGGGGAACGCTGACGATCGTGCTGCGGTTCTCGGCTGGCAGCGGCACAGGGTCCCAGCCCACTGCGGCAAGGCCGTCCCGGAGCTGAGTCTCGAGGTGGCGGTTGTGCGCGTAGATGACATCGGGTCCGTAGTCGTGGAAGACGGCAAGAGCAGCTTCGTTGCCCAACGCGGCGAGCCAGCTGATGGAGCTGTCGAAGCGCGATGCGGTCGGAGACAGGTCCATTGTGGGCCCGAAGAAGCTGGCGAACGGATCCGCGCCGGCGCGCCAGCCGGCGTTGATCGGGGTGAATTGCTTCTGCATGCTGCGGGACAGGTAGCAGTAGCCCATTCCACGTCCCGCATTGAGTAGGAACTTATGGTCTGCGGTCGCCAGCACATCGACGTGGTGAAGTTCCGGCGCCACCGGGACCGCGCCCACCATCTGAGAGCCGTCCACGAAGACGATCGCTCCAACGGCCCTGGCCAGCGAGCTGATCCCGGATATGTCGGAGCGGTGACCGGTCGCCGACTGCACTCCGCTGAACGCCACAACGCGGGTGGCGGCGTCGACACGCTTATCGACGTCGTCAGGGTCGAGTCCACCTCGACGGAAGGGGACTTGTCGCACGTCGTAGCCTCTATGTTCGAGCTGGCGCCACGGGAAGTGGTTTGAGCTGTACTCCCGTTCTCCGATGACGACGTTCTCGCCGGGCGACGCTGGACCAAGCTGAGCCGCGACAAGTCCGGCCATCGACGACACCGACGGGATGAGCGCCACGTCCTCTGGGCTAGCGCCGATCAGCCTTGCCGCGAGCACTCGAGCCCTATTCGCGGCCAACTCGCCGTGTGCGAAATCCATGCCGTGCGAGACCCATTCGTCGATCACGGCGTGATATGTCTGCGCCAGATGCCGGCAGGCGAGCCCAATCGCAGCCGTGTTGAAATAGGCTCGATCCACCGTCGCAGGGAACAATTCACGCGCTTGTGTTATGTCTAAGGGTGCCTCAGCCGGCTGCGAGTCGATCATGTCGCCACGGTACGCGAGCGTCGACAATCAGATCGGGTGGTGGTTGAGGGTGCCTGCAGTCGGCAATGGGCCAATCGCCGGTCCTCCCGCAACTTAGGCTTGTGTGCATACATGCGGGGCTCCTGAGGGATGGCATAGGCCAGGCAAACGCGAAAGGCGCCCGGCAGGAACCCGGCAGCGCGGAACCGAGAACGTGCCGACAAACCGTCCCAGGGCCGTCAGGTGAAACGGCAGGGACGAGCCACCGACGCACCAGCACACATGCCCACAACTCCGCTCATCAATGGCTGGCTCGCCGCCTCTTCACATCATCTCGGTCAAGACGAGGCCCCGGACTGCGTGTCGGTGCTCGACCTGTTGCGATGTGGGAAGCGGTGCACCTCCTGCGGCCAGCCGACTGCGACCGCGATCCTGCCGGCCCAGTACCTTGCCTCGGCATCGTCGGCAACATCCACGACGGTGAACCCGCCGAGATGCTCCTTGGTCTCGACGAAGGGCCCGTCCGTGAACACGGGCGAACCGCTGCTCGGGTCGACGCTGCACACGACGGTCGACGCGTCCAGACCGCCGTCGCTGAAGACGAAGACACCGGCGGTCGTCATCTCCTCGATCGCGGCCCTGCCGGCTGTGCCCCTCTCGCGCAACTCCTCCAGGGTGAGGTCGGGCGTCCACTCGTCGTTGAACGCGATCAGGTAAAGCGCCATCTCATCTCCTCTGCTCACGGGCAGCCCGGACGGCTGCCACTCACCCTCTCCACGAACGCACTCGCGTCGATACGACACCCCGGCACGACCATTTCCCAAGCCCTTCCGGCCGCGTCCCCTGTTCAGGTCGATGCGGAGGCCCGCGTCGTCAGACCGTGGGTATGGGTAAGGCCTCCTCCTCCTCGCGTGTCGGCACCTCGAGGATCGTGACTCCGCCTACGGCCTCGGGGTACGGGCCATCGGTGACCGTCCCGTCGGTGGCCACGATGGTCAGTTGGTCTTCCAGTCCGCTGGAGCGCACAAACACGCCAGCGTCGATGGCCTCCTGAGACACCGCGTGCGCGGCCTTGGACACGGCGGGCATGTCCTCGTCGGGGATGTGGTCCATCGCGTGCGCACCGAGCATGATCAGGTACTGCGCCATTGCATTCCCCCTTTTCTCGGCGGTCCACTCCGGCCGCCTCACATCTGTCCTACGAAGCGCCTCGCTACAGATCGACACTCTGCCACCACGAAACCCACGGAATCTGCGCCGTCGGCTCCGGCGAGCATCCGGTGACCCTCGTGTCAAGGAGCAGGTCAGCCCCGGAGGTGCGGCCAGCCGGTGTAGCCCTCGGCCAGGAAGGTCCGCCCCGCCCGAGATGCGATGAGAGTGGCCAGCTCGCTTACCTGCCGGCGCTGGTCGAACGGGGACGCGCTCGGGAGCGCGTGCAGCATTGTGGTCATCCAGTAGGAGAAATGCTGGGCGCGCCAGACACGGTCCGCGGCACGCTCGGTGTATTCGTCCAGAACGTCGCCGCCAGCGCCGGCGACCGCGCGTTTCAGCACCTGCGCAAGGAGCCGTACATCGGCGAGCGCGAGGTTCAGGCCCTTCGCTCCTGTGGGAGGCACCGTGTGGGCGGCGTCACCGACGAGCAGCAGTCGGCCTTGGCGCATCGGTTGACAGACGTAACTGCGGAAGGGCAGCACTGACTTCGATGTGATCTGACCCTCGTACAGCTCATAGCCGTTAGCGCCCAGCCGCGCCTGCAGCTCGGACCAAATGCTGTCGTCGGACCAGGTGTCGACCTCCTCGGTTGGGTCGCATTGGAAATACATGCGTTGCATGGTCTCGGTGCGCTGGCTGATGAGGGCGAACCCCCGATCTGAGTGGTTGTAGATGAGCTCCGGTGCGCTTTTCGGTGCCTCGCAGAGGATGCCGAACCATGCGAAGGGATACTCGCGGAAGAAGTCCTGCCGAGACGCAGTCGTAATGCCAGCCCGGCAGATGCTGCGCGAGCCGTCCGCACCGACGAGGTACTCGCATCGAACCTCCTGCGGCCTTGCCTGGCTGTCCACGAAGGAGAAGCCTGGCCGCTGTGAGTCGGCGTCAAGCAATGTCGTGTCGGACACCCCGTAGCGCACGTCGCCGCCTGCCCGATCCCGCGCGGCGGCCAGGTCGATGAACACGTCGGTCTGCGGGTAGAGCCAGACGGACGCACCGGTCAACGCCACGAAATCGATGCGATGACCGGAGCCTCCGAAGCCAAGGTCGATCCCCTTGTGCTCCTGCCCCTCCGTCAGTACGCGGTCCGACGCACCGGAGTCCACCAGTAGCCGCACGGTGTCTCGTTCGAGGATTCCTGCCCGCACGGTGGTCTCGATCTGGTGGCGCGTCCGGTTGTCCACCACCACCGACTCGATGCCCTCGAGATCGAGCAGGTGCGACAGCATCAGGCCGGCCGGTCCGGCTCCGACAATGCCCACCTGAGTCTGGGTCATGCACGGGCATCCGTTGCGTTGCGCATTGGAAGCAGCGAGCGGAGGACATCCGGGCCGATTTCGAACAGGCCCCGTACCGCGACTCCTTCGGTTTGGATCAGGAACACGCCCGCCGTCATGCCAGCTCCTCGAGGATCGGCCGGGCGACGGCGAACGCGTGGTTCGCGGCCGGGACCCCGCAGTAGAGGGCGGTATGCAGGATGACCTCTGCGATCTCTTCTGGGGTCAGGCCGTTGGTGCGGGCGGCACGGACGTGCTGGGCCAGCTCGTCCCAGTGGCCGCCGGCGATCAACGCGGTCAAGGTGATCGCGGAGCGGGTCCGCCGGTCAAGGCCGGGTCGGGTCCAGACATCTCCCCACACGGCGCGGGTGATGTAGGCCTGGAAGTCACGGGTGAGGTCGGTCGTCTTGGCCTGAGCCTGGTCGACGTACTCCTCACCGAGGATCTCGCGCCGGACCTGCATGCCCGCGTCGTACCGGTCGTCGTTCACGGCGCTCCCGTCCGGGCGAAGAAGTCGGCCGCGACCTGGGCCACCGCATCGGGCGCCTCGGCCGGCGGCTGGTGTGCACACTCCTCGAACACGTATGTCTCGACCCCCGGCACCATCGAGCGCAGCACGTCGGGAGGTACGACGGGGTCGTGTCGGCCGGCGCCGGACAGCAGCGGCACCTTCACATCCGCGACGAGGCCGCGGACGTCGAACGCCGCCAGCGCCTCACAGGCCAGGGCGTACGACTCGCTGTCGACGTCGATGAGCGCCTCGAGCAGCGCCGAAACGACCTCAGGCCGACGGTCGGCGAAGCCAGGCGCGAACCACCGCTCGGCCGAGCCGGCCACCATCACCGGCGTACCGGCCCGCCGGACGAGTGCGGCCCGGTCGTGCCAGTCCGCGGGTTCGCCGATCCGCGGCGCTGACGCCATCGTGACGACGGCGGAGATAGGCCCTGGGTCGAGGGCGAGATTGAACCCCACCGCGCCACCGACGGAGTTGCCGGCGTAGAGCACGGGACGCCCATCGCGCTGCCGGTCGGCGACGGCCCGAACCTCGTCGGCCAGGTCGTCCACCAGGTAGGGTGCGCGGGCCGGCCGGCTCCGACCGTGGCCCGCCAAGTCCCAGCCCACGACCTCGAACCGGTCCGCGAGCAGGCGGGCGCATTCCGACCACAGGGCCTCGGCGGACGTGCCCAGCGACGGCCCGACCAGAAGGAAGGCGGGGCAATGCGACCCGCCAGACAGGCGGGTGAACGCGAGCTCAGCCACGACTGCCCGCCACGGCCGCGAGTCGAGCCAGGGTCTCGTCGACGAAAACCATTGCGGCGCCAAGGTACTCGCCCGGCGTTCCGACGCCGGAATCGCGCTCGGCCAGCAGGCTCTCCCGCGCGGCCGCGACGCGGTCCGTCATCACGTCCTCGTGCACCTCGATCAAGTCGACCAGCTCGGCCGTCTGCGCCGCGGCCACCGTGGTGAGCTGGAGCAGCCGGCGTACGGCGGGCCACTCCGCGTGCCAGGCCCCGTCCGGTCGCTGGTCGACGGCAAGCGCCGACGACTGATGCAGCTGGGCCGCCAGCCAGGGAGCCTGCAGGGCCGCGCTGCGGACCAGGATCGACAGCACGGGGTTCTGCTTGCCAGGCATGGTCGAGGACCCGCCGCGGCCGCGTGGCAGTCGCTCGCTGACCTCACCCACCTCGGGCCGGCCGAGCTGAAGGACATCCGCTGCCAGGACTCCCAGCGCGTCGCAGGTCTCGGCGAGGGTGTCCCCGAGGCGGGTGATCGGCGTACGTCGCGTATGCCACGGCAGTCCCGGCCAGGACAGCCCGAGGGTCGTCGCCAGCCCTCGCGCCACCGACAGGGGATCGGCGACCAGATCGCTTGCGAGAGAGAGAGTTCCGGCGGCACCTCCACACTGCACCGGGAGGTTGTCACGGAGGGTCCCCACCCGGTCGCGAGCGTCGAGAACCCCGGCGAGCCACTGAGCGGCCACGAGACCGAAGGTGACCGGCACGGCGTACTGCGTAAGGGAGCGGCCCGCCATGACCGTGGACCGGTGCCGGTCGGCCAGCCGCCCCAGCGCGCGCGCAACGGTGGTGAGATCGGTTCCGATCTGAGTCAGTACGTCCTTCGCCACGAGCATCACGGCGGTGTCCAGGACGTCCTGGCTGGTTAGGCCGCGGTGCACCAGGGCGGCGGTCGCCGGGTCGTCGACCTGGGTCCGGAGCCAAGCAACGAACGCGGGCACCGGGTTCCCGGTCGCCTCGACGGATACGGGATCGAGCGACGGCGTCCCGTGTACGGCGGCAAGAGCCTCGGCTGCCTCCGCGCCCGCTGCGCCACCCTCGACCAGGGCCGCCATCCAGGCCTGCTCGACGTGGAGCATCGCGGTCAGCAGCGCGTCGTCGCCGACAAGGCTGTTGTCTCGGAAGGATCCGGGTTCGAGCAGGCTCACGGGGATCCGCCGTGGCGCGGGAAGCGTAGGAAAGTGGTCTCTTGCGGCCCTTGCAGGTGGACGTCGAAGCGTAGTGACCCGTCCGGCTCGCGTTGTGCGACCAAGCCGTTGCGCCGATCAGCCGTCAGCGTTGCTACTACGGGATCGGTCTCAAGTCCGATGGCGTCGTCGGGCAGGTAGGCCCGGGTGAAGAGACGGTCGAGCAGGCCACGAGCCAAGACCGTGACCGCGAAGAACGGCGCGGCATCCGGACGGGTCGGTCCCGGCTCGACGGTCACGAAGCCATAGTGGCCCGACGCATCGGTCGCGGCACGACCCCACCCGGTGAACCGTCCGTCGCGATGCCGCGAGCCCTCCGCCGTCGGCACGTGCCCTGACGCATCAGCCTGACGGATCTCGAGCAGGGCATCGGGCACCGCCTGCCCAGCTCCGTCGAAGACATAGCCATGCAGACGCACCGCGCCGGCAGAGCCCTCCGGTACCAGGCACGAGTCGCCTTCGAACGGCAAGGCGTAGTGGAAGAACGGACCGACCGTCTGCCCCGGGGTAGGGGCCATGGAGGCATCAGTCATCTGCCGGCTCCAGCCACGTGGCGTGCGCACCGGTCAGCACGATGTCCCACCGATATCCCAGTGACCACTCGTGAACCGACTCGTCGTGGTCGTACGTCGCTACCAGGCGGTCGCGCGCATCCTGGTCCGCGATCGACTGGTAGATCGGGTCGAGGGCAAAGAGTGGGTCGCCCGGGAAGTACATCTGCGTGACAAGACGCTGGGTGAACTCGTTGCCGAACAGCGAGAAGTGGATGTGCGCCGGACGCCAGGCGTTGTGGTGGTTCCGCCACGGGTACGGCCCGGGCTTGATCGTCGTGAAGGTGTACCCGCCGTCGTCGTTGGTGAGGCAGCGCCCGACGCCGGTGAAGTGCGGGTCGATCGCGGCCGGGTGCTGGTCGCGCTTGTGGATGTACCGGCCCCCGGCGTTGGCCTGCCAGATCTCGACCAGTTGGTGGAGGACCGGTCGGCCGTCTCCATCCAGAACCCGACCTCGGACCGTGATGCGCTCTCCGATCGGCTCGCCACCCGCCTGGATGGTCAGGTCGGCTTCGAGTGGGTCGACGTCGGAGTGACCGAAGACCGGCGCCACGAGCTCGGCACCCTCAGGGTCGGCATGGTGCAGTTCCTTCGTTGGGTGACGCAGGATCGAACTGCGGTACGGAGCGAAGTCCAGCAGCGGATGGGTCGCCGCCGCCTCAGCGTGGCGCGCGGCGATCTCCTTGCTGATGGTCTCTTGGCTGTCCAAGCTCGGAACCTGGCTGATCACACCTTCACGCTAAGATCGACGGCATCTTGCGTCAGCGCTATCCTTCCGCTGAGCGGAAGAGGGTGGTGCCGTGGCTGGTAACACGTCCCGTCCGGGGACGACCGTCGTGTCGCGGGCAGTGGCGCTGCTGAGCGCGTTCGACGAGGACCATCGCCGCCTGAGCCTGACTGACCTGGCCCGACGGACCGAGCTGCCGTTGGCGACCGCTCACCGGCTGACCCGGGAGCTGGTGCGTGAAGGCGCTCTGGTACGGACTGCATCGGGCGAGTACGCAGTGGGTCGCAAGCTGTGGAGCCTCGGGCTGCTCGCTCCCGTCCAGACTGACCTGCGCCAGGTTGCATCGCCGTTCCTGCATGACATCTACGGAGCCACCCTGGCCACCGTGCACCTCGCGGTCCGCGACGGAACGCGCGTGCTCTACGTCGACCGCCTGGCCGGCAACCGATCCGTTCGCGTCGTCTCGGAGGTCGGGTCGCGGCTGCCACTGCATGCCACGGGTGTCGGGAAGGTGCTACTGGCCCATGCGCCAATCGACGTTCAAGAGCTGGCGCTCGCTCAGCTGACCCGGGCGACGCCGTACACGATTACGCAACCGACCCGGCTGCGTGAACAGCTGGACCGCATCCGCACAGACGGGTACGCGACCACAGTCGAAGAAATGAGCCTGGGTGCGTGCTCCGTCGCGGTTCCGATTGCCCAGCCCCCAGGAGTGGTCGTGGCCGCCCTCGGCATCGTCGTGCCGAGCCTGCGGCGAGACAAGACGCGCTTGGTAGCAGCCCTTCAGGTCGCCGCCGGGGGCATCGCCCGGAGTCTCGTCGCCAGTGCTTCGATGGCCGCAGGCCCGGACGCTGCCGGTCCACACCGCCTGCCTCCCCTTTCTGACGAGCGATCCCTTTGACGATCCCGGCTACCACTAGATGGAGGTCCCCGTGCCCCTGCTTGACGGCACCACCTGGCAGAGCAAGATCTACTCGACCGGCTGGGTTGACGGTTCGGGTGAGCCCTACCCCGTCGTCTCACCGGCGACCGGGGAACAGCTGGCCACGATGGGACTCGCCACTCCCGCGGACGTCCATCGTGCGGCCGCGGCTGCCGTTGCCGCCCAACAGGACTGGGCCGCTGCGCCGTACAGCGAGCGCGCCGCAGTGCTGCGCCGCGCGGGCGATCTCTGGCACGCGAACGCCGAGGAGATCACTGGTTGGCTGATGAGGGAAACCGGAGCCATCGGACCCTTCGGCGGCTTCCAGATCATGACCTCAGCCGAGGAATGCTACGAGGCGGCGGCCCTCGCCTCGGCGCCGTACGGGGAGCTTCTGCGGTCGATGAGCCCGCGGCTGAGCCTGTCCCGCCGCGTGCCGGTCGGCGTCGTCGGTGTCATCGCGCCGTTCAACGTTCCGACCATCTTGTCGATCCGCGCGGTGGCGCCTGCGCTGGCCCTCGGCAACGCCGTGCTGCTCAAACCGGACCCGCGCACGGCCGTCGCAGGTGGCGCCATTCTGGCCGGGATCTTCGCTCAGGCCGGGTTGCCGGACGGCCTGCTGCATGTCCTGCCTGGCGGGGCCGACGTCGGGGAGGCCCTCGTGATCGAGCCGATGGTCCGGGTGATCTCGTTTACCGGCTCCACCCGCGCGGGCCGATCGGTGGCGACACTGGCCGCGCAGCATCTCAAGCGCGTCCACCTCGAGCTGGGTGGCAACTCCGCCTTGCTCATTTTGGACGACGTCGACGTCGACGCGGCGTCGTCGGTGGGCGCTTGGGGCTCTTTCGCCCACCAGGGTCAAGTCTGCATGGCCGCTGGCCGGCACCTGGTGCAGTCCGGCGTCGCCGACGACTACATCGCGGCCTTGGCCGGCCGGGCCGACCACCTCCCGGTCGGGGACCCGACGACGGGAACCGTTGCGCTGGGGCCGGTCATCGACGCCGGCCAGCGGGACCGGATCCACCGCCTGGTCACTGCCTCGGTAGACGCCGGCGCCCGGCTCGCGGCGGGCGGCACGTACGAGGATCTCTTCTACCGACCGACTGTTCTGGCCGACGTACCGGTGAGTTCCCCGGCGTACACCGAGGAGGTCTTTGGACCGGTGGCTCCGGTCGTGCGCTTCGACAACGTCGACGACGTCGTGCGGCTCGCGGCGGACACGCCGTACGGGCTGTCCCTGGGCATTTTGACCCGGGACGTCATGCGTGGTCTGGAGATAGCCGAACGGATCCCCAGCGGGTTGGTGCACATCAACGACCAGACGATCAACGACGAGGCAACGATCCCGTTCGGCGGGGTGCAGGACTCCGGCACGGGAGCCCGGCACGGCGGTCCGCAGGCGAACCTCGACGCCTTCACCGACACCCAGTGGGTGACGGTTCGGGGCACGTTGCCGGAGTACCCGATGTAGACCGGCAACCCGCCAACACCCGAGTGCGGGTGGTGGCGGTGGCCGTTAGCCCCAGACGTCCTCGGCGGTTTCGACGATCAGCCGCAGCTTGGCGATCTCTTCTTGGTAGGTGAGCAGATTGCCCTCGACCGTGGAGGAGAAGCCGCACTGTGGTGACAGGCAGAGCTGGTCCAGGGCCACGTACTTGGCAGCCTCATCGATCCGCCGCTTCAGCTGGTCCTTGTCCTCTAGGGCGCCCCTCTTGGTCGTCACGAGTCCGAGGACCACCTGCTTGCCCTCTGGCACGAACCGCAGTGGGGCGAACCCGCCCGAGCGCTCGTCGTCGTACTCGAGGAAGAAGCCGTCCACCTCCAGCTGGCTGAACAGCGCCTCGGCAACGAAGTCGTAGCCACCTTCGGCCGCCCACGAGGAGCGGAAGTTGCCGCGGCACATGTGGGTGGTTACCCGCATGCCCGCCGGCCGCCTGCTCAGAGCGGCGTTGATGTTGCGGATGTAGAGCTCGTGCTGATGCTCGGCATCACCGCCCTGCTGTGCAACCATTGCGCGCTGCCTTGGGTCGTTGAGGTAGGCCAGGCTGGTGTCGTCGAGCTGGAGGTAGGTGCAGCCAAGGTCGCCGAGCCGGCGGACCTCCTCCGCATATGCACTTGTCAGGTCGACCCAGAACTCCTCGAGCTCGGGGTAGAGGTCCGGGTCGATCGCGGCACGGCCGCCGCGGTAGTGGACCATGCTCGGCGACGGGATGGTCAGCTTCGGCGTCTGCGCCTCGCTCGCGTGATCGCGTAGATAGCTCCACGCATCACCGAAAATCGTGTCGGGCAAAGAGATCCGCTCGTGCACGCTCAGAGCAGCCGACTCGAAGTCGAGTTCGCCGGCCTCGTTGCGGAAGTGGACCATCAGCTTCTCGTTGGTCTTGTCGACACCACCGAGTTGATAGATGAAGTCCATGTGCCATGACGTACGGCGGAACTCGCCATCCGTCGCCGTGCGGAGACCGACCTCCTCCTGCATCCGGACCACGTCCAGGATGCTGGCGTCCTCGACCTCACGGAGCCCCGCCGCGTCCAGGTCCCCCTCTGCATACCGGGAGCGGGCGTCCAGCAACGTCTTCGGACGAAGCAGACTGCCGACGTGGTCGGCGCGGAACGGGGCCTCGGTGCGCACAGTCATGCGCTCACCGTACGACGCGTGCGCTGGCCGCCGCCCTTGGTGTCGTCGCGAGCCCACTTAGCCTTCGAAGCATGGGCGCCCGTGTGCGGGGCCTAGGAAGACGGATGCGAGTCGGGTGCCGGTGTCGCCGTTCGCATGCTACTTCCTCGACAACACGGCGGCCGAGTACGACTTGACCGGAGCGCAGGTTACAACCTGGGCGCTGCCCGGCGCGGTCAGCGTCCTGCAGGTCGCCTCGCGTGGACATCACATCTACGTTGCCGACGCTGGCGCACCGCAGGTATTCCGCATTAACCTCGCCTGCTGAGAAAGTCTGACCGGGATACCGAACCCGCACATGACCCGGCCGTCCGGCGCGAGGCGGCCGGGTCCCTGCTTTCAAAGGCATCCACGCCGATCTGGACCCCAGGGCTTCCTGGTGGGTGGAAGTCGTCCGACCGACTGAGTGGGCCGGGGCATTGCCCGCCGGACCTGTGGAACTCCGAAGCCGCGACCGCGGGTGCCTTCGGGGTGTGGCTACCGCAGGCCGAGGCCCAAGCCCCGCACGCGGCCTTGAGGTGGCACTGCGGCCAGGTGGGACGTCGAACTGGGTCTCGCGATAAGCTCCGTGGTGATCGTGGCCGCCAGTCCGACGCTTCGGTGGCACATGCGGCCGTCGTAAATCCGGTTGAAGAGCGTCTTAACCGCACCCCGATATGACGGCAGCTCGTATACGTTGCCGTGGAACACCCCAAGAATGAGGCTCTGCAGCTCGTCAGCACCCTGGCGTAGGTTCCCGTTCTCGACGATGCGGCTCAGGCCTGGCTCGGCATACGTCAGGCGGAAGGACTCATCCACAGCAGCCTCCCCTTGAAACCCGCGCAAAAGACGTTGTCGGGGTCCGTCTCGGCGACGCCGCAGCCACTGTACGCTGGAGTTGAGACGGACGCGGTCGCCTCAAGCGCGATCTTCGAGACCCCTTCTGGGGTAGGAGTCGTGAGTGTGTGGGCCATATCGGCGAGCCACTCGGGATGCTCGTCTGCATCCCCACTGATCAATGTGCCGATGGCATTCGCCTGCTGCCGAGTCAGGATCAACACGAAATGATCGGCCGAAAGGTCCAGGGCGATCGGCAACCGGGCGATGATATTCCTCTGCATTCCCTTGCCTCTCGCTTCGCGAACCGCTCGCGGCTCTTCGTACACCTCAAAGAAACCTCCGGAGGATCTCTTTCCCGCCAACGGGCGGACTACCCTGTGGGGTATAACAAAAGTATGGATCAGTATCTCTTCGTTGGCTATGGCCGTTGTGTCATCTCTCAGTAGATACATACCTTTTTTCTCCGGCATCGCAGGACAAGCCTTCTTCGTCCTGAGTGCGAGAATCCGAGGCAATGGGTCGACCGCGGATCCTTGCCGCGTACGTCAGGGTGGGCGGTTGAGGGTGTCTGAGGGGGCTTCACCGAAGGCTTGGCGGTAGGCGGCGGCGAAGCGACTCATGTGCAGGATGCCGAGGCTGATGGCGACGGCATGGACGGTGGTGGTATCGCGGTTGGCCGTTTTGAGGGCCTGGTTCGCGCGGCGTAGCCGGACCTGGCGCAGGTACGTCATCGGTGAGGTGGCGAGGTCGCGACGGAACCCTTCCTGCAGGGCCCGTACGCTCAGGTGGACTTCGGTGGCGAGACGGACCGTGGTCCATGGCTCGGACGGTCCCTCCTCGAGCAGCTCGACGGCGTGCCTGATCGCCGCGCTCAGCCCGACCGGGCGGGTCCGCGTCACCATCAGGCACAGCTGCTCACAGTCGGCCGACCACGAGATCTCGGCGGGTGCTCCCGGTGAGAAGACCAGACCCTCGCCCCGAGCTGTCGGCACCGGCTCGCCGGTCCCGCTTCTGGAGGCCGCCCGGCCGCGCAGCGGGAGGTTCACGTGGAAGTTCTCGGCGTCGGCCGTGCGCAGCCGCG
>JAWWPG010000056.1:0-86312 GCA_033850885.1 Nocardioidaceae bacterium | reverse complement strand
CAGATTTGGGTGGCTTGAGGTGTGCTTGGGTGGTGCACCACTCAAACGCGGGCAGGGACCGGGTGATCGAGTACGGCGAGCGACGGACCAAGCCGGACCAGGTTCGCGCTCTGGTGACGTTTGGGAGCGTCCAGGTGGCTGGACTACGATCTGGCTGTCCCTGCTCAACCGACGGAACCGACTGCTCTCGGCCGCCGGCCTGGGGACGGGGTGCCTGTTGCCGAGGAGGAGGACCCAGCTGCCGATGACCTCCCCCCGCGACGTGTTTCTCCATATCGGCACCATGAAGAGCGGGACGTCATACCTCCAGGCTGTGCTCAAGCGGAACAAGACGGCACTGGAGCAGGCCGGGGTCTTCGTTCCCGACCGCATGGTGGCGGCGGCGACCGATGCGCTCGGTAAGCCGGGCCGACGCCGGACCATGGAGACCCGTGGCGAGTGGCCGCGGGTCGTCTCCGAGATCGCGGCATGGCAGGGAGACCGGGTCGTGGCCTCCCACGAGTTCCTCGGGGCCGCAACCCACGAGCAGGCCGACGCCATCGCGGAGTCATTGGCGCCACACCGGGTCACCGTCATCATCACGGCGCGGGATCTTGCGCGTGTCATTCCCTCCCACTGGCAGACGGTGGTCAAGGGCGCCAAGACATGGTTGTTCGCCGAGTACGTCGGAATCCTCCTCGACGAGCCCGGCACCCAGGGGGCCGCCCTTCGGGCGCATCGGGGGTTCTGGGCACACCAGGACCTGGCCCGGATCACCAGTGCCTGGTGCGACACCGTGGGGGCGGAGAACGTCGTCGTCGTCACTGTCCCGCCGTCCGAGGCGCCGCCTGACCTGCTGTGGAGCCGTTTTGCCCACGTGGTGGGCATCGATCCTGCCGCCTACGATCACGAGCCGGACTCCACCAGCAACGTATCCCTGAGCTATGGCGAGACCGAGATGCTCCGCCAGGTCAATGTGCTCCTTGGTGACCGGCTCGGCCCGGTCGAGTACCGGTCGCTGGTCAACAACTTCTTCGCCAACAAGGTCCTGCGCGACGCCCCGCGTCAGGCGGCGACTCGGGACCGTCCCGCCCTCGGTCCCGCCTCTCACGCCAGGGTCAGCGCGTTGGCCGCGGAGATGGTGGGCACCCTGCGTTGCTCCCGCGTACGCGTCGTCGGTGACCTGAGTGAGCTCGAGGTGGCGCCGTTCGCGGGCGATCCGGACGTCTCGGAGTCCACACCCCCTCAGGAGCGGGTCCCCGACGTCGTCCCCTACCTGATCTCCCAGCTCCTCATCGAGCTGGCGCTTGCCCAGCGCAAAGGCGGTGGCTCGTCCGACCTGCCAGGGGAAGGTCGCAACGCGCACCGTAGAGACGCCAGAGCCGCGAGACTGGGAAGATGAGCGACCCGACCCGCTCCCAGCAACCTGAGCGCGAGGGCGGGGGCCCAGTCGACGCCGGGGACAGCGCCGCTGCCTCGCGCCCGAACATCATCGTGATCCTCGCTGACGACATGGGCTTCTCAGACGTCGGGTGCTTCGGCGGCGAGATCGAGACACCCCACCTCGATGCGCTCGCCACCAGCGGCAGACGCTACACCCAGATGTACAACAACTGTCGCTGCAGCCCGACGCGGGCGTCCCTCCTGACGGGTCTCTACCCGACCCAGACCGGCGTCGGACTGCTCACCCAGGACCAGGGCACGCCGCCGTACCAGGGGTTCCTGAACCGACGCTGCGTCACGCTCGGGGAGGCCCTGCGAGGGGCCGGGTACCACACCGGGATATCCGGGAAATGGCATGTCGCGGGCAACCGCCGAATGCATTGCTGGCCACACCGTCGAGGCTTCGACGAGTCCCTGTGCGGCATCGGGGGAAACGGTTACTACACGACGGAGCGGTACCTCAACGGGGAGCTCATCGGCATCTCCGATGATCCCGACTTCCACCTCACCGACGCCACAACACAGCACGCCACGGCGACGATCCGCAGGTTCAGCCAGGACGACCGGCCGTTCTTCATGTACGTCGCATACAACGCGCCGCATTTCCCTCTGCAGGCCTTCGACACTGATATCGCCCGTTATCGGGGCAGGTATCTCGAAGGGTGGGAGGAGCTTCGGAGGACGCGATATCTCGCCGCCATCAAGCAAGGCGTCGTGGCGCCGGACTGGGCCCTCCCGGACCCCGACGAAGGCGCCGGCGAGTGGGAGGGTGAGCCGGACAAGGTCTGGCAGGACGCCCGGATGGCCACCTACGCGGCTCAGGTGGCCCATATGGACCGCGGTATCGGCGACATCATGTCGTGCCTTCGTGACCTCCGGATCGTCGACAACACCCTTGTCCTCTTCATGTCCGACAACGGAGCATGCTCCAACGAGCTCTCCATCAGGACCCACCAACGGGTTCCCACCCGCAACGGTGGGCCGATGCGGGCAGGCAACGACCCGAAGGTCATCCCGGGGCCTAGTGACACCTGGCAGAGCTACGGGCTCTCCTGGGCGAACGCGAGCAACAGCCCGTTCAGGCGGTTCAAGAGGTGGCTCGAGGAAGGCGGCATTGCCGGACCCTGCATCATGAGCTGGCCGGGGGCGCTCTCGGCCGGGGAGACCGATACGGAGTCCGTGCTGCACGTCATGGACCTGATGCCGACTTTCATGGAGCTGTCCGGTGGGGAGTATCCCCGGGAGTACGGCGACCGGAGGATCCGCCCGGTCGAGGGGGAAAGCTTCGCCCATCTCCTGAGGTCCCCCACCGAGCAGAAGATGCAGCGGCGGGAGCTCCTCTACTGGGAGCACCTTGGCCATCGCGCGGTCAGGTCGGACCGCTGGAAGATCGTCGACGAGGAGCCGACCGGGAACGGATGGGCTCTCTTCGACATGGTCACCGACCGGACGGAGACGCACGACCTCGCCTCGGCCCATCCGGAGATCGTGGCGGATCTCGCCGACCGGTGGGAGGAGTGGAAGGCCCGGGTGGAGGTCAGGACGTGGGACGAGAAAAAGGGCTACCGCCCCTGATCCTCACGCCTCCTCCTTCGCTTGGCTCGTTGCCGCTTCCTGTTGCGGCCATCGCCAGCCGCATCGGGTGGCTCCTCCAGATCTTCGTCCACACCGTGTTCCGGTACCGCCTCGTCGCTGTAGGCTGCTGCGTCGTCGTCGTGGGCTGCGTCGTGGTCCGGTGCCGCCTCGTCCTCGGATGCCGCCTCGTGGTCCGATGCTGACGGCGGTCTCTGCGCGGCCAGCTGCCGCTCGAGATTCGCGATCCTGCCCAGCATCTTCGCGATGACCCAGGAGGCGGTGGCAGGTACCGGATGGGTCGGCCCGGAACGCTCGTCCTGGTCCTCCGGCCCGGCGTACGGTGCTACTCGAAGGTCCTCGAGGTCCCCCATGACGCGGATCCCCGACTTTCGCACTCCGGCGATCATGAGGTCGACGCGTTCCCTCACCAGCTCGTGCGACTTCGCGCTCAGGCGCGGCCGCTCGGCAGAGTCCTCCTTGCTCGCCCGGTTCTGAAGCAGCTTGCTCGCCAGGAAGCCCCAGACCAGCCGGCGGTGCTCAATGGCGTCAAGCGTCCCACCCAGATGCTTGTTGACGTCACGCAGCATCTCAACCGTCGAGTAGCTCAACGAGACGTTGGCGTTGGCGTCCGGTGTCGCGTCGAAGGCGTCCGGGTCAAGACCGACCACGGCGGCGAACCTTCTCCAGAGCAGATCCGGCGGCCCACCCGGTGGCGGCACCGTCACCATGACGACGTTCTCCGGACCTGCCACCTCTGCCCACATCTCCGCGATGCTGCCCAGGTCGTGGCTGCGCCAGAAGATGGAGCCCCGCTTCGTGGAGGTCGCTTCGGGGGGAGCGAGGACAGTGTCGACGAAGTCGGCGAACGACATCCTGGCGTTGCTGCGCACACTCGTCTGCCACTGAGAGGGGATGATGCGCAGCAGGTCGCGTGCGGTGATGATGACCGTGACCGGGCGGTCACCCAGCCCCTCGACGACACGTCTGACGTCGGCCGGTTCGGAGGCAGCGAGAAACTCCTGGCTGAGGATCGCCGTGTGGCCGGGCCAGGCCTCGATTGTCCTCATCATCTTGGGCCACTGACCGGTGAAGTCCTTGCGCCACGTCCTGCCTTCTCGCCCCCTGATGTCGCCGACTGCTCCGAGCAGTCGCGTCATCTGCAGAACTCCAACCTCGGCCAGGGCTTGGTCGTTGCGGCGCAGGATGGTCTGCAGGTAGGACGTCCCGCTCTTCATGGTTCCGATGTGCAGGAACACCGCTGTCGTCTCGGAGGTAGTCATGGCCATCCCGGTTTTGATGCCTCTCGTTCACTGGAGTTCGGCTCGAGCGGACGGGTAGGACCGACCGGTTCGCAGCTCGAGGTATCGCCTGCCCATGCTGGAAACGTAGGACTGCACGACGTCGATCTCCTCGGGCGGGAGATCGATGAGGCTCGCTGTCATCTGAGGTCGGTCCACCGGCATCGACACAGACTGCCCGCGCCCCCACACAGCCCTCGCGAACCTGCGGTTCGCCTCCAAGAAGCGATCGGCGACGTGCTGTGCCAGCTGGGGATCCCAGCCCCAGAACTTGTCCGCGCACCACCCGTTCTCGCGAGCGCGGCCGGCAGCCAGCCGGTAGATCTTCTGCGCTGCGCCACTCTTGTGCGTGAACTCCGGGTCGATGCCGCGCAGGTAGCCTCCCAGCAGCTTGGCCGCCTCCACCCCGACCGGGCCTAGGGACTCGTTGGCGCCGGTCCGTGTTGTCGTCAACCGGTCCGCCGGTACGTCGATCTTGGCGGCCCCGAGCAGACCGAGCAGCGGGTCCGCCGCCGTGAGGGACTCGAACGGCACCGCGACGAACGTCAGCATCTTCGACCTGTACCAGGGCCTGAAGATCCGGTCGAAGTTGAGGTTTCCGGAGCTCAACGCCTTTCGGACGGCCGGCTTGAAGCGCTCTGTGGTACGGAACGACTTGACGTTCTGGGTGTAGAGGCTGTTCAGCTGGGAAAGCTGGTCTCGGACCACGTAGACGATCGTGATGTCGTCCGACAGCTGGGTCAGCCGTTCCTCGAGCTCCCTGCGGCGATCACCGGAGTAGGTCAGACGTTCCAGCGACTCGGAGGAGATCAGAACCGTCCCTGCGTCCACCTGGCGGAGCTCCTGGGCGAGGGCGTCCCATCCACCGATCTCGGGACGGAACCGTTGCGGATCCACATACTCCCAGGCGAGATGGTGGTGGACGACCTTGTTGGAGCCGAATTCGAACCGCCCCGCCCGGGGGAGATAGACACCGAACTCGCGCAGCACGTCGCTGTTCTCGTACAACGCGTACTGGATGGCCGTCGTCGCGGTCTTGGCTGCGCCGATGTGCACGACGACACGAGGCACCATGGTCACCGGAACCCGGGCGCGATCGTGAAGCGATGCGCGAAGCGGCGGGGGATGCGAGGCATGAGGGCGTGGTTCCGTCCGACGGGTTCCCTGGCGGCCCCTATGCTACACAGGTCTTCCGCGTGGTCGGCCCGGCTCATTGGGGGTGTCAGCCGCCCTCAGATAGGGCGGTAGTGCGTCCGTGGTGACCAGGTCCGGACTCCTGTCCGGACTTTCCATGAGTCCCACGCGGCGCCCAGCTGCCGCGCGACGTCCGGGTACTGCGAGGCGACGTTGTGGACCTCGGTGCGGTCCGCGATCATGTCGAAGAGCTCGAATGGACCCGTCGGCTCGTCGGATACGACCTTCCAGCGCCCCTGGCGCGCGGCCCGATGTCCCATGTGCTCCCAGAAGCACTCACCCGGTCGGCTCCAGCCGGGGACGTCTGCGAGAGCCTCGACGAAACTATGCCCTTCGAGAGGCGTGATGACCTCGCCGGCGTACGTCGCCGGGTAGGAGGCGCCGGCCAGACTGAGGAACGTGGGCATCAGGTCGATGATGTGGATGAAGCGGTCGTCCATGCCTCCCGCCGACAATGTGCCCGGCCATGATGCGATGAGCGGAGTCGAGATTCCGCCCTCCTCGGTCCATCGCTTGTACTTGCGGAAGGGGCTGTTGCTTGCGTTGGCCCAGTCGATGCCGTAGCTCTGGAAGGTGTTGCTGGGGCCAGGGAAGAGGCCGGGGACGTTTCCCGCCTGCATCGGGAGGCCGTTGGCCGTCGGGACGTTCCCGTGCTTGCGAGGTTTGACGATCTCGGCGCACGCCCCGTTGTCACTGAGGAACAGCACCAGCGTGTTCTCCCGCAGACCGAGCTGCTCGAGCGTGTCAAGGATCTGTCCGATCCCGTGGTCCATCAACGTCACCTGGGCTGCGTAGACCTCCATCCTGGCGGCCTGCCAGTCCGGGTCCGCGACGGTGTCCCAGCGGACAGTTCCCTGGGCCGGCTTGGGCAGCTCCCATTTCGGGTTGACTACGCCTGCCGCCTTGGTGCGTTCCCATCGCTCGAGGCGCAGCTCGTCCCATCCCATCGCGTACTTACCCCGGTACGGCTCGATCGCCTGTGCCGGTGCCTGCAGCGGGAAATGCGGGTTCTTGTAGCCGACGTACATGAAGAAAGGGTCCGCCCCTTGGGCGAAGGTGCGGATCGAGTCGACGGCGTTGCTGGTGATGGCTGATGTGAGGTAGAAGTCAGGGTCCGTGGGGGTGCCGATGATGCTGCCGTCCCGGTACAGGGTGGGGCGATAGTAGTCGCCCCCGCCCATCTGGCAGTAGGAACGCTCGAAGCCGCGGTTGGCGGGCCAGTCGTTGAGCCGGGATCTCGGGGCGACGTGCCATTTTCCCGAGATGGCGGAGCGGTAACCCACCTGCCCGAGCGCCTCGGCGATCGTTACGCAGGAACGGTTGAGGTACCCCTGGTAGGCGGGAGTGCCCTGGTTTCCTGTCATGTCACCGACCCCCGTCTGCGTCGGGTACAGGCCGGTCAGCAAGGTGGCGCGCGAAGGGCAGCACCGCGGGTTGTTGTGCATGTTGCTGAATCGGCGGCCGGTTCGCGCCAGCCGGTCGAGGTTCGGGGTGGCAATCTCGGAGCCGTAGCACCCGACGTCGGAGAAGCCCAGGTCGTCCGCCAGGAACACCAATATGTTGGGCCGGGAGCCCGCGGGCGACGGGCCGCCACCGGTGGGGAGGTTGTGGATCGACTCGGCGGGGTGGGTCGGATCGACTCGACACCCAGCAAGAGCCATTCCTGCGAGGACCGCACCCGAACCCTGCAGCAGCCTGCGGCGGGTGATCTCGCTCATGAGGCTCCTTTCGGATCGGGTTGGCACAATCGGACAGCGCTCGGTGGCGCTCCGGGCATGCCAGCCGAGCCCCAGCGATTCTCACGAGGTCGGCGACCACCCATCAGAGCCGTTAGGTGCTGGTACGGCGATGGCGCCGACGACTCCGAGAATACGTGACCGGCGGTGGCGGCCCGCCCCGAAGCCATTCCCGAAAGAATTTCTTCGCCTTTTCACAGGCCGATGCGCTGGCCCGCTATCTGCGGTGGCCGCCAGCACGGCTGCCGTCGCGAGACCGAGACAGTGACCGCTCGGCGGGCAGGCGACACCTCGAACGCCTACGGTGTCTGGATGCGCCGCGACCGAGTACTCGCCATCGTGCAGGCCGGCGGGGCGGGAGGCCGGATGGAGGTGCTCACCCGGGAGCGCGCCAAGCCGGCGCTGCCCTTCGCCGGCAGCTACCAGCTCATCGACTTCTCGATGTCCAACCTGCGAAACAGCGGAATCGAGGATGTGTGGCTTTCGGTGCAGTACCAGGCCACCTCCCTGGACGACCAGATCGCCAATGGGAGGTCCTGGGACCTGGACCGGGACCGCGGCGGGTTTCGGCTGCTCATGCCGGAGCAGGGGAGATCGCCTGATGCGGAGGGTTTCGCCGTCGGCAATGCCGACCAGCTCTTCCGAATCCGGGACCAGATAGCCGATGCGCGGCCCGAGCTGACGCTGGTACTCAGCTCCGACCACGTCTACCGGTTCGACTACTTCGAGGCCATCGCCACCCACCGCGCGAAGGGCGCGGAAGCCACCATGGTGACGACAGAGGTCGCACGTGGCGAGGCAGGCCACCACGCCACCGTGACCGTCAACAGGCTCGGTCGGGTCACCGACTTTGCGTACAAGCCGGCGCGGCCGACCACGGGCGTCGTGGCGGCCGAGATCTTCGTGTACGAGACCGGCACCCTCATCGGCGTACTCGACGATCTGCATCGTGAGCTGACCACGACGGCAACGCCGGACTCCAACGGGCTCGGAGACTTCGGCGACCATCTCCTGCCGCGTCTCGTCAAGCGCGGCCACGTCTACGCCCATCCGATGCCCGGTTACTGGCGAGACCTGGGTCGTCCCGAGACCTACCTGGCTGCTCACCAGGACCTGCTTGCTCGCGACCCTGGACTCTTCGACGACCCAGGCTGGCCCATCGTGGCGAGGCTACCCCAACGCTCACCCCCGCGGATCCACGCCGGTTCGAGGGTCGAGGACAGTCTGATCAGCCCCGGTTGTGAGGTTCATGGCACCGTGCACCGCAGCGTGCTCGGCCCGGGCGTCGTCGTCGAGAAGGGCTCGCGAGTCGTCGACAGCGTGGTCTTCGCGGACGTCCGGGTGCGCGAGGGGGCGAAGGTCGGGTGGTCGATCGTCGACAGCGGGAGTGTCGTCGGTCCTCGTGTCCGGGTCGGGGCGGCTTCGCTTCGCAAGACCCCTGGGTCGGAAGACCTGACCCTGGTTGGCCGCGACTGCCGTATCGCGGGCGGTACGACGATCGCCCGCGGCTCGCGGCTCGAACCCGGAACAACCGCGTGACCAAGAGTGCGGCCGCGCGTCGCGGCGGCCGCCACTCCATCAGTTGGGTATCGCGTCGAGCACGATCTCCTGGTCCGCGGCGACGGTCGGCACCGCTACCCGGACGGTGTCCGGGTAGAGCAGTCCCGTGCCCGTGTTCAGGAGCACGACCTCGTCGTCGGGCCTGATCCAGCTCTGCTCCCTCAGCAGCCGTGCAGCGGTGACGGTGGCCGCTCCCTCCGGGCACATGAAGAGACCCTCCAGCCTCGCGGTGAGCTCGACGTCTCGGAGAATAAGGTCGTCTGCAACCGCGATCGCCGTACCTCCCGTCTCGTACAGCGCGTCCAGCACCAGGAAGTCACCGAGCGGCTTCGGGACAGTCAGTCCGAAGGCGACCGTGTGGGCGTTCGGCCAGGCCTCCGACACGCGAGCGCCGGCCTCGAACGCGCGCACGATGGGTGCACATCCGGCTGCCTGGACGGAGACCAGCCGCGGCAGTGCCCCCTCCACCCAGCCGAGCGCGAGGAGCTCCGACAACGCCTTGTGGATGCCGATGAGTCCGACGCCGCCCCCGGTGGGATAGATGATGACGTCCGGCATCCTCCACCCGAGCTGCTCGGCGATCTCGAACCCCATCGTCTTCTTGCCCTCGATGCGGTACGGCTCCTTGAGCGTCGCGACATCGAACCAGGAGTCTGGACTCTTCGCGGTCGCTGCGGCGACGGATCGACCGGCGTCCGAGATCAACCCCTCGACGAGCCACAGGTCCGCCCCGGTCACGGCGGTCTCCGCGCGCGTGATCGCCGGTGCGGCGACGGGCATGGCAACCAACATCTGCATGCCTGCGCGTGCCGTGTAGGCCGACCAAGCGGCGCCCGCGTTCCCGTTGGTCGGCATCGCTAGCCGTCGCGCACCGAGCTCCCGGGCCCGCGAGACACCTACCGCGGCTCCTCGCGCTTTGAAGGACCCCGTGGGCAGCAAGCCGTCGTCCTTGATCCACACCCGCTCCAGGCCGAGCTCGGGACCGAGACGGCGAGCCTCCAGCAGCGGCGTCATCCCCTCGCCGAGGCTCACCACCTCTTCTTGGGCAGAGACGGGCAGCAGCTCGTGGTAGCGCCATAGGTCCGGCCTGCGTTGCGCGATGTCGCGTGGGGTGACCGCCACCGCGTCCAGGTCGTACCTCGAGAGCAAGGGCGATCCGCAGGCTGGGCAGGTGCCAACCAAGCTCGTCGAGTCCTCCAGGGCGTGGCATCTCGGGCATTCGAGGTGGCTCAGTGTGCTGTAGTCCGCCATCTGCTCATCATCACAGGGCTGGCCGGCGTGCGAACCTCCTGGCTGACGGCTAGCGTCGACGCCATGAGCGACAAGGCGAAGGACGAGCGGGACCGCGAGAGCGGGGAAGAGGACAGCCAGCCGCCCTTCACGAGGATCGAGTCCCCAGACCTTCCGACCGAATCGATCACGGTGGACATGTCACGCGACAAGCTCGTCGAGTTCGTGCAGAAGGGCATCAAAGAAGGTGGCACCTGGGTCACCGCCGCGCCAGACGACCCCGAAGCGCGGACCCTGATCAACATCGGAGCGCTCAGCTGGATGACGCTCATCCCGGTCGGGTCCGACGCGGCCCCAGACGACGTACGCCACCTCGACCCGGAGACCTGACTCGACCCCGAGACCTGAGGAAGCCGTCCTCGAAGCGTTCAGGCGAAACGCTGGATATTCGTGAGGCGAGATCAGCGGGCCACTCGCTCATCGAATCAGAGATAAGGGGAGATCCGAATGACGAAGTCGAACGACGATCTCACCCCGGTTCTCAGACACCCAGCGGATACAGATAGCTATCTGTGGATGGGCGGCACCCGGATGCACGTGGTGCTCGACGGCTCGGACACCCACGGTCAGTTCGTTCTGGTGGACCAGTACGGCGTGTCTGGTGACGCAACACCGCTTCATCGCCATCACAACGATGACGAGACCTTCTACCTGCTGGACGGCGAAATCACGGCGCTCGCCGGAGATCGCGAGTACCACGTAACCGCTGGGTCGGCGTTGTTCCTGCCCCGCGGGTTGCCGCACGCCTTCATGATCACCTCGTCTTCGGCCCGTTTGATCACCGTGTCGGTACCCTCGGGGTTCGACTCGTTCGTCCGGGCGGCCGGAGTCGCATACGTGCCTCCCGCCCCCACGACGTGGGAGTTCGATCCGGTGAGGTTCCTGGAACCTAGCCGGGCAGCGGGCATCGAGATTCTCGGCCCACCCCCCTTCCGGCCAGCGGACCTTGGGCGATGAGCGGAATGACCGTCGTCGGCGACAACAGCACCCCCGGCTCGGAGAGCCGGGGGTGCTGCATGCTCGGGTTCACCGGGCGCTGAACGGTGCGGTCAAGCGCGCCGTACGAAATACAGGATGACGGCGACGATCAGGATGATGACGAGGATCGTGATGATGAGGCCCATGGCCTCAGCATATCTCTTGTGAGCGATATCCGCAGGTCAACGGCGCGTCGGGCGTGGTGAAGTTCCGTCGAGGATCAGCGATCAACTGAATGCCAGGGAAGAGCCCAGCCCGAAGTTCGCGGGCCGAGATGCCCCCAGTGGCCCTGGCGGGACGCCCTGGGGGCAACCGGTGAACGATCCCGGGTCGGGTGGCCCCAGCCCCGGACGCGGGTGTTACTTCGACATCGTGCCGCTGGCGCGGATGATGGTTTGCGAGGCGGTTGGAGCCCTATGAACGGCGCATCTGCCCTGACCGTTTCGGCCGAACGTGAGGATGCCGTGGAAGACGTAGGTGCCCTGACCCGTCACACCCCGGTAGGCGCCGAAGCCGCCACCGATGCTGTAGTTTCCGTTGCCGCTGAGATGGGCGACGCAGGTCCGGGGGTTCAGCTCGAAGGAGAAGGTCCCACCTGGGTGGTGGATGATGAATCCTCCATCGGCAAAGACCGCGACGTCGCGCTTGCCTTTCGCATAGTCGGTTCCGCCGTCGACGAACGCTCCCCTGATAACGATCGACGAAGTCGAGCGGTTCGAGTCGCTGACGATCCGGATGTGCTCCATGCCGCCACGGCTGGGTGCGGCGGAGGCAAGCGACGGAGCCGCGAGCACGGCGACCGAGGCGACCGCTCCGACCGTGGCGAGCCTCCGCGCCATCCGGGCACCCGAGGCCGGTCTAGGGGTGGACCTTCTGAGTTTCATATGAACTCCTGAGCTTTCGCTGGTGTCCGACGATTCGGTTCTGCGTGTGAGCTGGCCTGACGACGTCGGCACAGGGCAAACGACAGGCCTCCGCGCTCGGTTTGCTTCGACCACCCCCTGCCCCGACGTGCTCCGGCATCAGGTCCCCTGCCCCCGTGTCGCGACCCTAGCCCTCCACAAGAGCGTCCGCAGCCAAATTGTGGGTTCATATTTCGCGACCTTCGATGGCAGCGTGGCATCAGCCCGTAGCCGGGCAGTCGGCCGTGCGGACTCGGCTGACCGAGAGGGCGAACCCATGTGTCGGTCACACACCAGGCGGCGCTCGCGGTTGTCCGGTACGGAAACGGGTATCCCCTAGAGCACGGTAGGTGCTGACCCTAGGGGCGGCGCCCTCCACAGGCCCCGGGTGTTGACCAACCAGCACCCGGGGTTGCCTTTCACAATAAGGAGCCGAGCGCGCGATGCTGCATTAACGTATTTGACCGGGTCTCCCGCAACAAGGTCGGCCGCTTCGGCGAGAGGGAGTACCGTCCGGGGCAGAGGCGCCTAGAGATAGCGTCGCCTCCGGGGGTGTGCCCCTGGAAGAAGCCTCCATCAAGCGCTCCCCGCGGATGGAGGCTCTTCGCTTGTCAAGCCTGGAAAAGCCGGCGGAGTGGTCCAGTTGAAATGGTGGGAGTGTTCCCCCGTGGCGAACGCCCCCACCATTGGGTTCAGCCTGCCCCCTCCTGGGAGCTCAAAGCATCCCCCTTATAGCCGCGCCTTGGTGCCCGAACGGTCAGTCACGCGGGCTCCGCCCCACGGGCGGTACGCGGGCCTCACGCTCCCTGTTGTGGCGCTCGAAGTCACCGGTCGCTGCGTCCTGATCATCGTTCACCTGCACCGGCTCGATAACGTATATTTGAGACATACAGTTCACGCCTCACAGCATGAGGGGACCATGGGCCACCGGCATCTGCTCGTCTGCGTCGGTCTCTCGATAGGGGGAGTCCTTGTGCTGGGGCCACCGGCCCAGGCGATGCAGCCGGTGGACTCGACGCCCTGTTCGCACCGGCTGATCTCGGCCCACGAGGGGTACCGGCGGTACGCCGATGGCGATACCGTCGCGTCCCAGCAGGCGGCGTTCGGTGTTGGCAGCAACCTCGCCGACACGGATCTTTGGGTCACCACCGACGGCTATATCGTGGAGATGCACGACAACGATGTGTCGCACTCCACGAACGGCACCGGTCTGATCACGAACAAGACTCTCGCCCAGGTCAGGCAGCTGCGCACTACCCGGTACCACGAGCCCATCCCGAGGATGGTGCAGTCACTCAACATCCCGGCTGCTCATGGCCACGGAAGGTATCTCCAGATGGAGACGAAGTGGTCCTTCAACGAGAGGGGTGCCATGACGGACCTGAACAACCGGATCGTCGCGGCCGGCATGACGTACCACGTCGTGATCTACTCCGCGTACCTGTCGCAGCTGCAGAGGCTGGAGTCGATCGACCCGCACCTGACGACCTGGTACAAGGCTGGGTCGCCGCCTCCCATCAGAGATCTGACCGGCCTGAATGGGGTGATGTTGAAGGCCAGCCAACTCACGAAGCCGCGCGTGTCGAGGTACCAGAGAGCTGGCTACTCGGTCATCCGTGGCCTGGTCGACCCCGAGACATCCGCGAGCTGGAAACACTTCGTCTACACCGGTGCGCGCGGTTTGATGTCCGACCAACCGCCGGGGGTGATAGCTGAGTGTCGTGCCCTGTGAGAATGCTCAACCGGTGCACCCGCGACCGCTGGCTGCGCCGGGGTCCGCACGCATGCGGCCATCAGGTCGGCGGGATGACTGCGCTGGTGTTCCCGACTAGCTGAGGTAGTCGGGGCGTTGGTCATGCCCCGGTGGGCGGGTGTACTGCCTGTGGCAGCATCGGTCCGATGACGATGTCCGGACTGGACCTTGCCGGCCGGGTCGCAGTGGTGACCGGGGCGGGCAGCCCAACCGGCATCGGCTTCGCAGTGTCTCGACGTCTTGGTGAGATGGGCGCCGCTGTGGCCCTCACCGCGACCACCGACCGGGTGGCCGACCGGGCTGCTGAGCTGGCGGACGCAGGCGTTCAGGCAACCGGCCTGGTCGCCGATCTGACCCATCCCGCTGACGCGGAAGCGGTGGTCGCCGCGGTCACCCGCCGGTGGGACCGGTTGGACATCCTGGTCAACAACGCCGGGATGATCTCCGTCACCGACGTCGACGCGCTGTCTGGCGGCGTCGACCGGCTCCCGTACGACGAATGGCAGCGCAGTCTGCGCCGTAATCTCGACACCGCCTTCCTCATGACTCGCGAGGCTGTGCCGGCAATGCGCCACGCCGCTTGGGGCCGAATCGTGATGGTCTCCAGTGTCACCGGCCCGGTGATGGCGATGCGGGAGGACGCCGCCTACGCAGCGGCCAAGGCCGCGATGGTCGGGCTCATCCGGTCGCTGGCCGTCGACCTCGCTCCGGACGGCATCACCGCGAACGCGGTCGCGCCGGGATGGATCGCCACCGGGTCGCAGACCGACGACGAGCGGCGGCAGGGTGAGGTCACCCCGATGCGCCGCAGTGGCACCGCCGACGAGATCGCCTGGCCGGTGGCCTGGCTGTGCACGCCCGGAGCGGCGTACCTGACCGGCCAGTGTTTGGTCGTCGACGGGGGCAACTCAGTGGCGGAACAGCGGGCGCTGTGAGCGGTCACCGGGCCATCTGCGAGGTCAGCCGACGCCAGCCAGGCTGGCAGTCAGCACCTGCGTGAGCAAGTCCACGTGCTCGTCACCGAAAACAAGTGGTGGCCGGATCTTCAAGGTGGCACGGTCGCGTCCCGTCCGACCGATCAGTACGCCGCGGTCCCGCATGCCGTCCAGGATCCGGCCGGCACGCTCCGGGTCCGGCTGGGCGGTTGCGGGGTCCACGACGTCGACACCGACCGCAAGCCCCCATCCGCGCACGCCGGCGAGTTCGGCTCTGTCGCGAGCGACGTTCCGCAGCGCTTCGACGAGTCGAGCGCCTACCGCCGCGACGCGCTCCACGACCCGATCCTCCTCGAGCGCACGCAGCACGGCGAGTGCGGCGACGCAGGCGGCCGTGCCCCCACCGAAGGTGCTGAAGTAGTCAGTGCCTTCCACGAACGGGTCCACCAGTTCGGCCGGACCAATGACCGCCGCCACCGGGTAGCCGTTGCCCATCGGCTTGCCGAGGGTCACCAGGTCGGCGGGCAGGTCCCCGGCCAGGAAGCTCCACAAAGCGTCGCCGGTGCGGCCGTGACCCGCCTGCACCTCGTCGGCGACGTACAGACCGCCCGCGTCATGGACCGCGGCTGCCGCGGCCACCGTCCAGTCGTGCGCGGGTCCCAGGATCCCGTCGCTGGTGAAGACTCCGTCGACGAGCATCGCTGCCACGCCGTGTCCCGCGGCCTCTAGACTCTCGACCGCCTCTACGACCGTGGACGGTGGCCCGGGTGGCGGCTCCACCAGCCGCACGTGCCCGGGACGACCCGCATCTCCCCAGCTCTCCGGTGAGAACCCGAAGGTAGCTTCGGTGACGCCGTGGTAGGCCCACCTGGTGGCGATGCCACCCGAGGCGCCGGTGGCATGCCGCGCGATCCGCCAGGCCAGGTCGTTGGCCTCGCTGCCCGAGTTCACCAGCAGCACCCGGTCGAACCGGTCGGGAAGAGTCGCCAGCAGTCGCTCCGCGAGCTCGACCGGAGCCTCCTGCAGGTAACGACTGTTCGTGTTCAGGTTGGCCAGCTGGGAGCAGACCGCATCGACCACAGCAGGGTGCGAGTGCCCTAGCACCGGCACGTTGTTGTAGGCGTCGAGATAGCGGCGGCCGTCTGCGGCTTCCAGGAACACCCCTCGCCCCCCGACGAGGTGCAGCGGCCGGGCGTAGCTGAGCTCCAGTCCGCCCAGGCAGCGCGCCCGCGCGCGGAGCAGCCCCTCGGTGGACCGACGGGTGTAGGGAAGCCCTCGTCCGCCCTGCGTCGTACCCCGCGGGCCGACGAGCAGCGCGTTGGTGAACCGCGCCGCCAGCGCGTCCAGTCCGACGTCCAGCGCCGCCTCGAGCCCGTGGTACGCCTCGTCGTCGACCTCTGGTGCACTGCCCTGCTGGCGGGTTCGCCACGCGGTGATCAGTACGGCCGCGGCGTAGCGAGCAGCCATCAGGTCGGCGACGAGCGCGAGTTCGCCCGGTTCGAGTGGTGTGATCGAGTCGTACCCGGCGATCACTTCGGTAGCCAGCTCCAGACCACCTTCCCTACCGCCCAGCAGGTCGGCGGCCGCGACCGCCAGGTCACAGACCAGCGTGGTGTGGGTCATGTCCCCGAAGTCAGTGATGCCGGTCAGCCTCAACGAGTCGTCGACGAGCACGTTTGTGGGGGCCAGGTCATTGTGTACGACCTGGGCGCGCAGCCTGCGCAGCTCCGGGGCGACTTGGAGCTCGAAGCGGTCCAGCACCGCCTCGACCGCAGGCCGCCGGCCGGCGTCAACCGCGGAAAGCCAGGGTCGGAGCTCCGGCAACCGCCTGATGTCCCAGGCGATCGCGTAGCACGCGGCTGGATGCACGAACCCGCGCAGCGCCTGCCCCAGCCGGGCGGACGTACGCCCCCAGTCACGCAGCTGCGGAGGCGCCAGCATCTCCGGCGTCGGATGCCGCCCGTCCAGCCAGGTCATCACCCACGCCAGCGAGTGGCGGCCGTCGCGGCCGGTCAGGTCCACCCATGACCGCCCATCCTGCGTCGGTACGACGGCGGGCACCGGCAGGTCCGGTGCGACTGCTCGGATATGACGCAACGCGGAGCACTGGAGGTCCACTACCGCGTCGCCGTCCGCCGGGTTGTGCACCTTGAGCAGGTAGCGACCCTCGGCCCCTTCGAGCCGGAAGTTACGGTCCCGCTCGCCGTGCACCGCCGTGAGCTCGCCGGCCAAGCCCCAAGACCTACCCAAAGACGCGTGCAGTGCGTCGATGTCAAGGTCAGGTGCAGGAACGGAGAGCGGGTCGTTCATGGTGGCAGTCACCGCACCATTCTCGCGGTCAACCGCCCGGCCCACGGAGGCGGCTGACCTCCTGTGTCGGTGCCCGTCTTATAGTGCCTGAGCTCCAGCATCCAGCGGGGCTTAGACTCCCTTCATTCCCGAGGAGCACGCCATGAGTGACAGAAGCCAACTATCCGAGCGTCTTGATGCCGGCCCCGTGATCTGTGCGGAGGGGTTCTTGTTCGAGCTCGAGCGACGGGGCTATCTCAGCGCTGGAGAGTTCGTTCCCGAAGTTTCGCTGGAGTACCCAGAAGCGCTCAAGGCCTTGCATGTCGATTTCCAACATGCAGGATCCAATGTCGTCGAGGCGTTCACCTACAACGGGCACCGCGAGAAGATGAGGGTGATCGGGAAGGAAGAACTGCTGGAGCCACTGAACCGAGCAGCGCTGCAGATCGCCCGAGAAGTCGCCGACGCGCGACCCGGCGACCTGATGGCGGGCAACATCTCGAACACGAACATCTGGGATCCAGCGGATCAGGATCGGCAGGCTGAGGTTCGGGGAATGTTCGAGGAAATGGTGGGGTGGGCCGTCGAAGGCGGCGCCGACATGATCATCGGCGAGACGTTCTACTACGCCGGAGAAGCCCTCGCAGCACTCGAGGTGGCCAAGTCCACTGGGCTACCAGTTGTGCTCACCATTGCTCCGATGGCGTTGAACGAGATGGCCGACGGCGTCGGGATCGTGGAAACCTGTCAACGGCTGGAACAGGGTGGCGCCGACGTCGTCGGCATGAACTGCTTCCGCGGACCCCAAACCATGTTGCCGTGGTTGCGCAAGATCCGAGCCGGGGTTTCGTGCCACGTCGGCGCCCTGCCCATTCCGTATCGCACAACCACCGCCGAACCCACGTTCTTCAACCTGAGCGACGATCGTGCGAGCGTTCCGTCGCCGCACGGCAGGACGTTCCCAACCGCCCTCGACCCCCTGTACGCAAACCGCTACGAAGTAGGTGCCTTCGCGAGTGAAGCAGCGGGACTCGGGATCAACTACCTCGGTGTGTGCTGCGGTGCGTCGCCAATGCTGATCCGCCAGGTGGCCGAGGCAGTCGGGCTTACCACCGAGGCCAGCAGGTTCTCGGAGAAGATGCAAAATCACTTCATGTACGGCGACAACGAGCGGCTTCCAGATCACATCGTGGCACTTGGCGACAGAGCCTAAGGATCGACGCGAGCGCGTGCGCTAGGGTCAGAGACAGTTCGCAGGCCGCTGACAGGGGGCTTTGCTTGAGCCGGTGTAGGGCTTCGGGTGATGCTTGAGCCGGCGAGGGGACTTGAACCCCTAACCTTCCGATTACAAGTCGGATGCGCTACCAGTTGCGCCACACCGGCGAGGTGCCCAGCCATGCTAGCTACGAGCTGTCCTATCTGAGCTCGCGGGACGTGACATATCGAGCCTCGTCGTCGTTCCATCGCTGCTGAAGACCTAGCGGCGGTACGCCGACATCGGGTCCCTGGGTCCACCGCACGACGACAGCCATCGAGAATTTTCCCGTTTTCAGTAACGCGCGGCGGCTCCGCGCCGATGAACAAGTCGCACCCACGAGTCGGTTCTGGGTCGCACGTTATCAACGGGGTTGCGGTTGTGGCGGTTCGAGTCGCTGACGGACATCGCCTTGACCGTCTGGGGACGGCGTGCGACCGAGGACCTGCTCCAGAGGTCGGCGTGTCAGGCCTGACGGGGGATCTCGCAGTATGGCAGTCGGCCGAGCCGGGTCAGGTTCCTACGGCCCGACCCGGCTCAGCAGGCTCGGATCCGGCCCCGATGCCACCACGAACCTCGGAATCTTCTGAACCGTTTGCCCCCGTCGCCGGGCAGGATCTCCGCTGGCATACTGCCGGTCATGAACGTGGAGGCCTCCGGGTCGGCCGACGTCATCCCGTTCCGGGTAGCCGTCCGCGCCTGGTTCCTGATCTCTTTGCAGACGTTCGGGGGTCCGGCTGGTCAGATCGCTGTGATGCAGCGTGTGCTCGTCGACGAGAAGCGTTGGATCGGCCAGCAGAGGTTCCTGCACGCGCTCAACTTCTGCATGCTGCTGCCCGGGCCGGAGGCGCAACAGCTCGCCATCTACATCGGCTGGCTGCTCAACGGGACGACAGGCGGACTGGTGGCCGGCACGTTGTTCGTCATCCCAGGCGTCGTCGCCTTACTGGCTTTGTCCGCGTTGTACGTGACGGTCGGCACGACGACGGCTGTCACCGCGCTGTTCGCCGGGATCTCGGCTGCCGTCTTGAGCATTGTGGCTCAGGCGGTCATTCGGGTCGGACGCCGAGCCCTCCACCATCGGGTCCTCGTAGCGCTGGCGGTGGCGGCGTTCGTCGCCATCAGCCTTTTCGCCGTTCCTTTCCCCATCGTCGTCGCGGCGGCCGGACTGGCCGGGTGGGTGCTGGGCCGCTTCGCCCCCGGCGTGATGGAGGGTCCGACCACGCATGCGGAGTCGGACGGTGGGACGCCGCCGCTGATCCGCGACGACGCGCTCCACTCCGCCAGACCAAGCCTGGCTCGCGCCGCCCGGGTGCTGGCGATCAGTCTCTTCGCCTGGGGGGTGCCGCTTGCCCTGGTGGTCTGGGTGACGGGTCGGCACAGCGTCTTCACCGACGAAGGACTTTTCTTCTCCGGCACCGCGCTCATCACCTTCGGCGGCGCGTACGCCGTACTCGCCTTCGTCTCCCAACAGGCCGTCCACACGTACGGCTGGGTCACCGCCAACGACATGGTCCGGGGGCTTGGTCTGGCCGAGACGACGCCCGGGCCTCTGATCATGGTCGTGCAATTCGTCGCGTTCCTCGGGGCCTACCGCAACCCGGGCAGCCTGAGCCCATGGACCGCCGCCATCCTCGGGTCGTTGCTCACGACGTGGGTGACGTTCGTGCCGTGCTTCTTGTTCATCCTGCTCGGCGCGCCGTACATCGAACGGCTCCGCGGCAACCGAAACCTGTCGACGGCGCTCAGCGGCATCACGGCCGCTGTGGTGGGAGTCATCGCGAACCTGGCATTGTTCTTCACCGTCCACACGCTCTTCACCAAGACATCCACGAGGACGGTCGGTCCCCTGCATCTCCCCAACCCTGACCTGACCACGATCAAACCCTACGAGGTGCTCTTGACGGCTCTGGCTCTCGTTCTGATCCTCGTCGTCAAATGGCCGGCTCTGCGCGTCATGGCAATCTGCGCCGTCCTCGGTCTCGCCGGCGCCGCGCCGTCGCTGCTGACCTGACCAGGGCGACGGGGTCAGGGTCGCCAGCGACGGTGCCGGATGCCCGGGGCTCCCTCCCGAGCCAGCTGGAGGCGTGGTTTGGGCCCGTCACTGCGGCCGAGCTGCGGCTTCCGGCGGCCGGCTCGCCACGGCAACGGCCACGGCGCACCCGGCCCGTCGTAGTCCTGCTCCACGGCCGCGTGCAGGGTCCAGTTCGGGTCGTAAAGGTGCACCCGTCCCAGCGCGCAGAGGTCCGCCCGTCCGGCCAGGATGATCGAGTTGACGTCGTCGTACGACGAGATGGCGCCTACCGCGATCGTCGCGACCCCGACCCGGTTACGGATGGCGTCGGCGAACGGTGTCTGAAACGAGCGGCCGTACGCCGGCTGCTCCTCCGGCGTGACCTGACCGGTGGAGACGTCGACAGCATCGGCACCGACTGCCGCGAAGGCACCTGCCACCTCGACGGCGTCGTCGGTCTCGAGACCGCCTTCGACCCAGTCCGTGGCAGAGATCCTGACGGTCATCGGCTTCTCGTCCGGCCACACGGCTCGGACGGCGCCGAACACCTCGAGCGGGTAGCGCAGCCGGTTGGCGAGCGTTCCGCCGTACTCGTCCGTCCGCCTGTTCGTGAGCGGCGAGATGAAGCTCGACAGCAGGTAGCCGTGCGCGCAATGCAGCTCGAGGAGGTCGAAGCCGGCCGCGTCCGCACGCAACGCCGAGGCGACGAACTGCGACTTGATCTCGTCCATCTCGTACCTCGTCAGCTCGCGGGGAACCTGGCTGACACCCGGCTGGTAGGCAAGGGGTGAGGGAGCGACAACCTGCCAGTTGCCGGCCTCGAGGGGAAGGTCCATCCCCTCCCACATCAGCTTCGTCGAACCTTTACGGCCCGAGTGGCCGAGCTGGATGCCGATCGCGGCGGACGTCTGATCATGAACGAAGCTCGTGATCCGGCGAAGGGCAGTCGTGTGGTCGTCGCTGTAGAGACCGGCGCATCCCGGTGTGATGCGCCCCTCGGGCGAGACGCACACCATCTCCGTCATCACCAGCCCGGCGCCGCCCAGAGCCTTCCCCGCCAGGTGGGCGAAGTGGAAGTCGCCGGCAACGCCTTCCTCCGACACGTACATGTCCATGGCCGAGACGATGACGCGGTTGACCAGCGTCAGCCCGCGCAGCCGGAACGGCTGGAACATGGGTGGCCGCACGTCACCGGGCCCGTGCCCACCACGACGTACCGAGTCGGCGAACCAACGGTCAGCCTCGTCCACGAACTCGTCGTCGCGCACCCGCAGGTTGTCATAGGTGACCCGGCGGCTGCGCGTCATGATGTTGAACGCGAACTGCATGGGCTCCTGGTCGAGATACTGGCCAAGGTTCTCGAACCACTCGAGACTCGCCTGGGCCGCGCGCTGGGTCGACAGCACGACAGGCCTGCGCTCGTCCTCGTAGGCGGCAAGCGCCGACGTCAGGCCGTCCGCGATGTCAGCGGGCTGCTCGTGCAGGCAGGCAGCCAGCGCAAGAGCGTCCTCCATGGCGAGCTTCGTGCCGGAGCCGATCGAGAAGTGTGCGGTATGCGCCGCGTCGCCGAGCAGGACGATGTTCGCGTGGCGCCACGTCTCGTTGCGCACCGTGGTGAACCTGATCCAGCGCGAGTTGTTCGCCATCACCTCGTGGTCGCCGATGACGTCGTCGAACAGGTCCCGGACCCGGTCGATGGAACTCTCGTCGGACTTTCCCGGCTTGAGAGACTCGGGATCGGCGGCGAACTCATCCGCGAGCGCGCGGAACCCGGCGCGCTCCCAAACTGCGTCGTTCATCTCGACGATGAACGTGCTCCCCTTGGCGTCGTACGGATAGCCGTGCATCTGCATCACGCCGTACGGCGTCTCGCGCACGTCGAACGTGAAGGCGTCGAACACCTTGCTGGTGCCGAGCCACATGTAGCGACAGTGCCGCGCCTCGAGGGTCGGGCGGAACGTATCGGCGTACCACGCACGGATGGCCGAGTTGAGCCCGTCAGCGGCCACGACGAGATCGTGTGTGCTGGCGAGCTCGTCGACCGGCGGAGCCGGGGTCAGGAAGTGGACGGCGACGCCGAGCGCGCGACAGCGCTCCTGCAGGATCTCGAGCAACCTGGCGCGGCTCATGGCTGCGAACCCGTGGCCGCCGCTGGTGAGGACCTCGCCACGGTAATGGACGTCGATGTCGTCCCATCGGGCGAACTCGGCCTCCATGGTCGCGTGGATCCTGGGGTCAGCATGCTCGATGCCGCCGAGCGTCTCGTCGGAGAAGACGACGCCGAAGCCGAAGGTGTCATCCGCGGCGTTCCGCTCCCAAACCGTGACGTCATGTTCCCTGCCGAGCTGCTTCGCGAGCGCGGCGAAGTAGAGCCCGCCGGGACCTCCGCCGACCACCGCGATCCGCATCCGGACTGGCTCCTCCCGTCTCGCTGCCTTCGAGAATATGCCGTTTACGTTACGACCGTCAAAGTAACGTGAGACCACCCAGGGACTACGCTGAGGGCCATGAGCCCATTTCGCGGTTCCGCTCCGTTTACCCGGAGCTGGGACCACTTTCGGGTCGAGCGAGCCGATGGCGTCGTGACCGTCACCTTCACCCGTCCGGACAAGCTCAACGCCCTGACCTTCGAGTCGTACGCCGACCTGCGCGACTTGTTCGCCGAGCTCCCGCACCGTGACGACTCCAGGGTCGTCGTGCTGCGCGGTGAAGGCCGCGCCTTCTGCTCCGGGGGAGACGTCGACGAGATCATCGGCGCGACACTTTCGATGCGCCCTGACGAGCTGTTGGCCTTCACGACGATGACCGGCGACGTGGTCCGCGCGATGCGCGAGTCGCCGGCACCCGTCGTCGCCGCGATCAACGGAACAGCCGCCGGCGCCGGCTCAGTGCTGGCGCTGGCCAGCGACTTCCGCGTGATGGCGCGCACCGCGACGTTCGCGTTCCTCTTCACGAAGGTGGGCCTCGCCGGGGCGGACATGGGTGCCGCCTACCTGCTGCCGCGGCTCGTCGGGCTCGGCCGGGCGACCAGGCTGTTGATGCTCGGCGACCCGCTCACCGCCGTACAGGCTGACGAGTGGGGGCTGGTGAGCGATCTGGTCGACGATGACGATGTCGACGCGACGGCGCACGCGCTCGCGGAGCGGTTGGCGTCCGGGCCATGGCAGGGCTACTCGGCCACGAAGCGCCTGCTGACCCGAGAGCTCGACATGAGTCTGTCCGGAGCAGTCGAGCTGGAGGCGATGGCACAGGCGCTGTTGATGAAGGGCGACGACTACCGGGAGTTCCACGCCGCATTCACCGGCAAGCGGCCACCGCAGTGGACGGGACGCTGACGATGCCGCAACCGGGATCGCCCGGCACGTCGGCCTTCGAGCTCACGGACGAACAGCTCGGCTACCGATCCTGGGCGCAAGGGGTGGCCCGTGAGCGGCTGCTGCCGATTGCCGACCGCGGTCAGGACGGCGCCGTGAACCGCGAGCTCGTCAAGGAGCTAGGCGAACTCGGGCTGCTGGCGAGGCTATTTCCTGGAGTCGGGGTCTCGAGCGGTTCCCGCGAGGCTGCGGCGCTCGACCTGTGCCTGCTCCGGGAGGCATTGGCCACGGTCTCCACGGAGGCCGAGACGGCCCTCGCACTGCAGGGTTTGGGCAGCTACCCCATCGTGCAGGCCGGCACCCAGGAGCAGGTGGACCGATGGCTGCCGGCGGTGGCGAGCGGTGACGCCGTCGCGGCCTATGCGCTCAGCGAGGCGGCCGCGGGCTCCGACGCCGGCGCCCTCACGCTCAGCGCGGAACCAGACTCCGGTGGCTGGCGCCTCACCGGCGAGAAGCTCTGGATCTCCAACGCTCCCGAGGCCGACGTCTACACGGTCTTCGCCCGAACCGCTCCCGACGCCGGGTCGAGCGGCGTCACCGCATTCGTCGTACCCGGCGACCGGGCAGGACTGTCGGGCGAGCACCTGCACATGTTGTCGCCCCATCCGATCGGCAGCCTGGTCTTCGACGGAGTGCGCGTCGAGGCCGGCGAGGTGCTCGGCGAGGTCGACAAGGGGTTCGGGGTGGCGATGAGGACGCTCGACCTCTTCCGGCCGAGTGTCGGCGCATTCGCGGTCGGGATGGCGCAAGCCGCTTTCGACGCGGCGCGGGACCACGCGGGCACCCGCGAGGCCTTTGGCGCCCCGCTGCGCACGATGCAGTCGGTCGGGCACACGCTCGCTGAGATGGCGATGCGAATCGATGCGGCCCGGTTGCTGGTCTACCGGGCCGCATCGGCGTACGACGCCGGCCGTCCAGGGGTCTCCAGTACGTCGGCCATGGCGAAGCTTTTCGCCACGGAGACGGCGCAATGGGTGGTCGACGCCGCCATCCAGGTCCACGGTGCCCGAGCGCTGCAACGCGGTCATCTTCTGGAGCACCTCTATCGCGAGGTCAGGGCACCGCGGATCTACGAAGGCGCCTCTGAGGTGCAGCGCAGCATCATCGCCCGCGACCTCTACCGTCCTTCGGGCTAGCGGAGCCGGAAGCGCTGGAGCTTGCCGGTGCTCGTTCTCGGCAGCTCGGCGGCGAACTCGATGAGCCGTGGGTACTTGTACGGCGCGATCTGCTGCTTGACGAAGTCCTGCAGCTCCTTGACCAGCGCGTCGTCACCCGTGACGCCGCCGGCCAGCACCACGACGGCCTTGACAAGCGACCCTCGCGCCTCGTCGGGCACCCCGACGACGGCGCACTCGCTGACCGCCTCGTGCCCGAGGAGCGCCTCCTCGACCTCCGGGCCAGCGATGTTGTAGCCGGACGAGACGATCATGTCGTCGCTGCGCGCCTTGAACCAGAAGTACCCGTCCTCGTCGCGGAGGAACGTGTCGCCGGTGATGTTCCAGCCGTTCTGCACGTAGGCGGTCTGTCTCGCATCGGCCAGGTAGCGACAACCGGTCGGGCCCTTGACGGCGAGGCGGCCGACCTCACCTGCCGGCAGCGGGTTGCCCTCTTGGTCGACAACCGTCGCGACGAACCCCGGCACCGGACGGCCCGTCGAGCCGGGCCGGATGTCGTCATCGGCAGCCGAGATGAAGATGTGCAGCATCTCGGTCGACCCGATGCCGTCGATGATCGAGACACCCGTCGCATCCTTGAAGGCGTGCCAGGTGGCAGCGGGCAGATGCTCTCCCGCCGAGACGGCACGCCGGAGCGTGCCGAGCCGAGAGGCGTGGCCGGCGGTGAGCATGGCGCGATATGCAGTCGGCGCGGTGAAGCAGATCGTGACAGCGTGCGTTTCGATCAGGTCGGCCAGCTCGGCCGGCGAGGCCTTCTCGACGAGCAATGTCGAGGCACCGACCCGCAGCGGGAAGACGACGAGCCCGCCGAGCCCGAACGTGAAAGCCAGCGGTGGGGTGCCGGTGAAGACGTCATCTGCCGTCGGCCGGAGCACGTGCTTCGAGAACGTGTCCGCGTTTGCCAGTACGTCGCGATGGAAGTGCATGGTCGCTTTGGGGCGGCCGGTCGTGCCGGACGTGAATGCCAGCAGGGCGACGTCGTCGGCCGCCGTCTCGATGTCCGAGAAGCTCTCGGGGTACGACGAGGCGCGCCCAGTCAGGTCGTCGGCGTGCTGACCCCCGTACTCGACGATCGGCACGCTCTCGAGGCGTGCGGCACGAAGGTCGTCGACGAAGCGGTGGTCGCACAGGGCCAGGTCGATGCGCGCGATGGCGTGAACCTTTCTGAGCTCGCCTGGCCGGAGCAGCGGCATCGTGGTCACGACGACCGCTCCAGCCTTGAGCACAGCGAACCAGCAGGCAACCAACCACGGGTTGTTGGGACCGCGGAGCAGGACACGGTTTCCCGGAACGACACCGAGCTCGCTCACAAGCAGGTGGGCGACCCGGTTCGATCTCTCCAGCAGGTCGCCGTAGGTCCAGAGGCCGCTCCTGGGTGTCAGCAGACAGGACCGCTCCGGACCGAGCCGGGCCACGGTCACGTCCAGCAGCTCGGTTCCACAGTTGAGGCGGTCCGGGTACAAGACATCGGGAAGCTCGAAGAGGAAGTCCGGCCAGGAGTCCTGGGAAGGCAGGTTGTCGCGGCAGAACGTGTCGACATGTGCCGATGCCGTCAGCTGCATGCACCGCCTCCTGGTCGTGGTCTGCTCACGGCTCACCGTGCCTGCTCGACCACAGGCTATCGTGCTTTCGTGACGACGATCAGGCAGAGCGCACATGCGCGCGCGCCACAGCCACGTGCCTTGATCGTCACCGTCTACGGCCTGCACGCCCGAAACGGTGAGGGCTGGCTGAGCGTTGCCACGCTGATCCGGCTGTTAGCCGAGCTCCACGTGGACGAGCGTGCAGTCCGGTCGGCCGTGTCTCGCCTCAAGCGGCGCGGCATCCTTGAGGCCCGGCGCGTTGACGACGCCGCGGGCTACGCGCTGTCCGAGTCGGCGCGAGCCATCCTCGCGGAGGGCGACCGTCGGATCTATCGGCAGCGAGGAGCAGCTGCCGGGGAGGGCTGGCTGCTCGCCGTGTTCAGCGTGCCGGAGGCCCAACGCCAGCGTCGGCACCTGCTGCGGTCCCGCCTGACCTGGCTAGGCTTCGGAACGGTCTCCGCCGGGGTATGGGTTGCGCCGGCCCATCTGGAGAAGGAGACCGTCGCCGTCCTCGAACGCGAGGGGTTGTGGGCGTACGTCGACCTCTTCCGAGCCAGCCGGGTCGGCTCCGGCGACTCACCCGGCAACGTCGGCACCTGGTGGGATCTCGACGCACTGCAGGAGATGTACGACGACTTCCTGGCCGCCCACCGGCCGGTGCTCGCCGCCTGGAGGCGGCGACGCCGCACGGACGACGCTGCCGCGTTCGCGGACCACACTCGTGCGGTGACCGCCTGGCGGCGGCTCCCGTTCCTCGACCCAGGGCTCCCGGACGACCTGCTGCCGGCGGGCTGGAACGGGACGGCCGCGGCCAATCTGTTCCTCGCCCTGCACGACAGGCTGACCAGGCCCGCGCAGCGCCACGTCAAGGAGGTCGGCGGCTGAAAGGGCCGCGAACGCGCCTCGATTCCGGAGGAGCGGATGGCGTCCGGTGCTAGAGGAACGCCTCACCCGGTGCCGCCATCGAGGACGGCCACCCCTTGCACCTCGACCAGCGCCTCGACATCCCAGAGCCTGCTGACTCCGACGGCAGCCATCGCCGGGTACTCGTTCCCGACGAGGCGCCTCCAGACGTCACCGATGTCTCGCAGCCGGGCCTGGTAGCCGTCGAGGTCGACGACATAAACGGTCAGGGTGACGAGCTGGTCGGGGTGGCCACCCGCAGCGTTCAGCGCCTCGACCAGGTTGCCGAGTGCCTGCTCGAACTGGGCCACGACGTCGCCGGCGACAATCCGCCCGGACCTGTCGAGGGCTGTCTGCCCGGACAGGTAGACCCGCCCGTCAGCTACCACCGCGTGGGTGAACCCGCGGCCGGGCGGAAGCGACTCGGGGTTGACCCGCCGGATGTTCACGACTCGGTGCTCACGACTGGACGGCTCCCCCATCGACGTTGATGCCCTGACCGTTCAGCGACGGGTTGGTCACGCACATCCAGACGGCGTCCGCGACCTCCTGCGGGGTGACGAGGCGACCCGTCGGCTGCCTGGCCGCGAGGATCGTGCGCGCCTCCTGCTCGGTACGCCCGGTCGTCGCCACGATGCCCGCAACCGTGGCGTCTGTCATCGGGGTGTCGACGTACCCGGGACAGATCGCGTTGACGGTCACGCCGGTGGGTGCGAGCTCCGCCGCGGCGGACCTCACCAGCCCGAGCACACCGTGCTTGCTCGCCGTGTACGCCGACAGGTAGGGGTCGCCGGCCCTGGCAGCGATGGACGCGATGACGACGATCCGGCCAGCGCCCGCCTCGCGCATCGACGGGATCACCGCGCGCAGGCAGCGGAACGGAGCCGTCAGGTTGATGTCGAGCATCCGTTCCCACTCGGCGTCGCTCGTCTTCTCGACCCGGGAAGAGGTGCCGGCGCCTGCGTTGGCGACGAGCACCTCGACGTGGCCCCATTCATGCGTCACCTGGGCGACCAACCGGTCGGCCGCCCCCGGCTCGGTGAGGTCCATCGGCAGCACCAGCGTCGGGCCGGCGCACTGGGCAGCCGTCGCTTCCAGCTCCGGCACAGTGCGGGCCGAGAGGGCGACCCGCATGCCTTCCTCACTCAGCCTGCAGGCAACCGCGCGTCCGATCCCACGGCCGGCACCGGTCACGAGCGCGACGCCGCCCGGGCCGTCGGAGCCCGCGTCGGAGCCCGGCTGGGGTGCCGTCACGAGCCGACCCTAGCCGTCAACTGCGGGAAAGTGCACCGCGCGAACCCGGGAATCGGGTCAACTATCCCGCAATTCGCGGGGAGGGTCCGGTCCAGCGGCGTGCGCGCAGCTCCTCGTAGAGCGGACGGCACTCCTCGGCGACCCGCTCTCCCTGCCCACTCAGGGAAACCTCACGCCTCTGGTACGGCGCGAAGCCGGTCGACTCCCGGACGGCGGCATACCAGTGCGGCGCCCAGAGGCCGTCGCTGTCGCGCGACCCGCTCGGCCAGGTCAACATCCGTTCGTCGAAGGGAACACCCACCAGGTCGCAGAGCCCCCGTAGGTAGCGCTCGGGATCGGTGAGGAAGTCGGCGGCGTCGATGACCAAGGGCACCCGTCCGACCGCCGCCAGGTCGGCGTACAGGCTCGTCTGCTGGCGCAGCCCGATGTCGTCGACGGTGACCTGGCTCCGTGACCTCAGATAGCTGGCCACCACCTCGCGGGGGTCGCGGATCAACATCACGTTCGTGAGCTCGCCGACCCACTCCCGCCCGATCCCCGGCAGCAGGTGGTGGGCCATCTGCTTCTGGTAGAAGACACGGATGCCGTCAGGCAGCGGGGCGAGGAGACCCTCCACGACGACTCTCCAGTCCGTCTCGCCGGCCTCGACCACCTCGTCCCGGCCAGGGTGGTCGATCCCCGTCTCTGCGAGGTAGTGCGCATAGAGCGGCTCGTCGACCACCATGGTGTCCGGCCGGTTCTCCCAGGAGCGCATCAGGGCCGTCGAGATGTTCCGGGGACCGGACCACATCGCCAGCCGCACGCCGGCAGCCATCGTCAGCGCGCCTGACGTCCGGCCACGTCCGCCTCGACAAGCGCTCCGTAGAGAGACCGCAGCCTCGCCAGCAGTGGCCGCTCACCGGACCCGATGCCGCGGCCGTCGACCTCGCGGACCGGGACCAGCCCGGCGTAGGTGCCGGTCACGAAGGCCTCGTCCGCGCCGTAGACATCGGTCAGGCTGAAGTTCCTCTCGTACGCCGGAACCCCCGCCTCGCGCGCCACCCGGAGCACGTTGGCCCTGGTGATCCCGCCGAGGCAGTAGTCGCCCGACGAGGTCCACAGCTCCCCGTCGCGCACGATGAAGAAGTGCGTCGAGTTGCAGGTGGCCACGAACCCGTGCGGGTCGAGCATCAGCGCCTCGTCGGCGCCGGCCGTGTACGCCTGGATGCAGGCTGTGATGTCGTTCAGCTTGCTGTGCGAGTTGAGCTTCGGGTCGAGGACATCCGGCCCCGGCCGCCGTACGTGCACGGTGAACAGCGCTATCCCGGACTCGACGACCGCGGGCAGCGGTTCCTTGTGCTCGGCGACGATGACGATCGTTGCCGGGCCGACCGTCACCCGGGGATCCTGGTACGGCGTCGACTTGACGCCTCGCGTGACCATCAGCCTCACGTGGACGCCGTCGCGCATCTGGTTGGCCTCGAGGGTTCGGTAGATGTCGCCGCTGAGCTGTTCACGGCTCCGGCCGATGTCGAGCGCGATGGCCGCGGCGCCCTCGAAGAGCCGGTCGAGGTGCTGCCGGAGGAAGGCCGGATGTCCGTGGTGGACCCGCACGCCCTCCCAGACCCCGTCCCCGAGTACGAACCCGCTGTCGAAGACGGACACCACCGCCTCCGCCCGCGGCTTCAGCTCACCGTTAACGGACACCAGGACGGCGTCGTTGCGCCCGTCATCGACGAACTCGTGGGTGCCGGTGTGCTGCTCCGTCATGCTCGGCAGTTTGCCAGGCGGCGCCATCGGTCGGTCACCTGGCGGTGACCCTCACCCGTGCAGGAAGCTCACGAAGCTGCGGCGCAGTCCAACAGCGTCCAGTCCGTACGCGGCGTCGTGCTCGGCGGGCGTGCCGTAGCGACGCAGCTCGAGACGAGGCACCCCGAGCGAGAGCAGCCGATGACGTACGTGCAGCAGGGCGTCCGCGACCTCGGCGGCTGAGGTCCCAGCCGCGTACGGCTCGACGAGGATCACGTCAGGCGCGGTGAGCGTCTCCGCCAACGTCGCCTTGTCGAAAGGCCGGACCGTAGCGGCATACAACACCGTGAGATCAAGCCCGTCGCTCGCGGCCAAGGTCGCGTCGAGGGTCGGACCCACCGCGACGACGGTGCCCCGGGCGCCCCTCGTCACGACATGCATCCGTCCCGTCGGAGAGGCAGTTGCGTTGCACCGCGTGCTCGATCGCAGATAGACACAGCCGGCTCCCATCACGGCCGATGACAGCAGCGCGCTCAGCTCGTCCGGGTGCCCGGGGACATGGATCGTCCAGCCGGGCAGGGTGTCGAGCAACGCTACGTCACTCGGCGACTGGTGCGTGCGGCCGCTCGTCGAGTTGTCGTACGATGCCCCGGCACTCACCAGGACGCCGGCAACGCCCTGGTGCCCGAAGCCGAGCTTGATCTGTTCGAAGCCACGTTCCACGAGGAACGGTGCGAACGTGTGCACGACCGGACGCATCCCCGCGAGGGCGAGCCCCGCCCCCACGTTGATGGCGAGCTGCTCGCGGATGCCGACGTTGATGACGCGTTCGGGATGACGCGCTGCCGCCTCCACGAAGTACCCCGCCGAGATGTCAGCCAGCACCAGCACCACGGAGAGGTCCTCGTCCAGGAGGCGTGCCGTGGTCTGCGCGAACGACTCCCGCATGCTGCTCGCTGGCGCCTCCGGCTGGGTCCACCCGACTGGCCGCGCCTGCGTGAGGCTCGCGTGCGTCATGAGTTCGCCTCCACCTGAGCAACCACAAGGGTGGGCATCGTCGCATGTGTACGTCGCAGGGCGGCCGCCAACGAGGCGTGGTCACGCCCATCGACCCGGCTGACATCCCAGCCGGCCACGGCGAACCGGGTCTCCAGCCCGCCGCGCCAGCCCCAGGTCGCCGAGTCGTTGTCGACCGCAACCACGGTCAGCGCGGCCAGGCCGGCCGCACCGGCGAACTCGATGGCCTCCGCGTTGGTTCCCTCGTCGAGCTCGGCGTCACCGACCAGTGTCACGACCCGGCATGTGAGACCCTGCGCCCGCAGACCGAGCACTGTCCCCACAGCGAGGGGAAGCCCGTGTCCGAGTGAACCCGAGGAGATCTCCATGCCGGGCACGAGGTTCCGGTCCGGGTGGTACCCGAGCGGCGAGTCGAACGCGCCGAATGTCGGGAGCCAGTCGACGGGGAAGAACTCGTTGGCGGCCAGCACCGCGTAGTAGGCCGAGGGGCCATGCCCCTTGCTGAGATAGAACCTGTCCCGCGCCGGGTCATCCATCATCTGCGGACTGACGTGGAGCACCTCGTCGTAGAGCACCCACAGGACATCCAGGGTGGAAGCCGCCGCGCCGTCGTGCTTCTCGTCACCGGTCTGGAGAGCGATCAGCCCCGGTAGGTCTTCGTACCGGAGCGGCCCGGACGCGGTGCCGGCGGTGACATTCGTGGTCTGCGTTGTCATGGCTCTACCCTCATACCTAAAGTTAAGTTGATGTCAATTCGTCGAGGGAGAAAGGAGGAGCCGCATTCTCATGGCCCCAAGCCTTCCGGCTGGTGCAGTGGCCGTTTGTCGGGTACGGCGTGATTGGGTGCCCTCCTGCATGGGTATGGTCGAAGTCACGCGGGGTTCAGTGCCCCGTACCGATCGAGGGAGGGCAAAGTGTCGGGCGAGGACAAGGTCAAGAACAAGGCTGAAGAGACCAAGGGCAAGGCGAAGGAGGCCTACGGAAAGGCCGCCGACGACGAGCAGACCGAGAACGAAGGCAAGGTGGACCAGAGCAAGGCCAACCTCAAGCAGGCGGGCGAGAAGGTCAAGGACGCCTTCAAGAGCTGACGCTGGTTCATGACACGGCTGCCCCAACAGCTGAGCATCGGAGAACTATCCGCGAGATCCGGGGTGGCCCCCTCCGCCTTGCGCTTCTACGAGGATGTCGGACTCATCGTCGCAGAGCGCACGGCGGGGAACCAGCGGAGATACCGGCGACACATGCTGCGACGGATCGCGTTCATCCGGGCCGCCCAGCGCGTCGGACTCAGCCTCGATGAGATCGCCGCCGCGCTCGAGTCACTCCCCGCGGGCCGGACTCCGACCAAGGCCGACTGGGAGCACGTGTCGCGCACGTGGACCGGGCGGCTCGACCAGCAGATCGCCGACCTGCAACGGCTCAAGGGCAAGCTGACCAGCTGCATCGGGTGCGGCTGCCTGTCCCTGCGCACCTGTGTGCTGAGCAACCCGAATGACGAGCAAGCCGGTGCCGGTCCGGGTCCGGCCTGGCTCGCGACTGACGAGAACGAGGGTCGCGTTCGGCCGGCCTGACCGCGCGACCGCCGGCTGCTTTGCGCGCCTTCCGTAGGATTAGAAACTTCTCATGGCTGCCTCATGGTGGGCTCGTGGACGGCCGGCAGGTTGGTCTCAGCGCCGAAACCAGGTCGGCGCACCAGGAGAGGTTCTGAGATGACCACACACCGCAGCAAGACGAAGGAGGGGCCATGCTGAAGAAGCTCATGGCCTTCGTCGCCGCCATCATGCTCGCCGGCGGTATTTTCCTCACGGCACAAGCAGTGTCAGCCCACCGAACGCCCCTGCCGCGCGTGACCGCTCCGCTCACGGTGACGCCTGCGGCCGGCCGGACCACGACGCGGACTCAGGCCGCCGGTACCCCCAACCCGGCCGCACAGTGTCGCGAGGGCCATGCCGACGACAGGGGTCGCGGTTCCGACGACCGCAGCCGGGAGGACTGTCACCACATGCGGACGGTCGTTCCATCGCCAAGTGTCCTGACCCATGGTGACGACTCACCCGGCCTCGACGAATACGGCGGTAACCGCACCGGCACCGACGACCACGGCACCGACGACCACCGCGGTAACCGCACCGGCACCGACGACCGCGGCACCGACGACCACGGCGGTAACCGCACCGGCACCGACGACCGCGGCCCCGACGACGACGGCGGCAGCGGCCACGGGGCAGACGACGGGGGCAGGCACTGAGGAGTCCCGCCGCCTGGGTACGTGGCCGGCACGCCACCTCTGTCCGCACTCGCATCACCGCGGTCACAGCCCTGCTGGCCGGCCTAGCCTTGACCGGAGCGGGGTTGGCGGTCTACATCGTGCAGAGCAACCGTCTCGACGACCAGGCGGACTCCGCGATCTCTCACCAGATCGCGGAGTTCGCGCGTCTCCAGGCCACCGGGGTCGACCCGGCCACCGGTAAGCCGTTCTCGAGCGCCACCCGGCTGATGAGGTCGGCTCTCGAGACCAACGTGCCGCAGGACAACGAGCTGCTGATCGCGTTCTGGGACGGCCGACCGCAGCTGGGACAGGGCGCCAACAGCAGTCAACTCAGCGACTACCAGCCGTTCGACGACGCGGTCATCCGCCGTACGTCGACCGGCGGGGCGTTTCGACTCGACACTCCGTTGGGCCCCGCCATCGTCGCCGTGCAACCGGTTCGCGACCAGACTCGGCCAGGTGCCGTCGCGGTCGCGTACCTGCTCGAGCCGCAACACGAGGCGCTGCGCAGCCTGATGAGCACCTACGCCATCGTCGCCGCGATCGCGCTCGTGCTGGTGACCGCTGGTGCGTGGCTGGTGGCGAGCCGGCTCCTGCGACCGCTGCGGCAGCTGCGCGAGACCGCTCAGGAGATCAGCGACACCGACCTCACGCGCCGGATCGAGACCAGCGGCAACGACGACCTGACAGAGCTCGCCGTGACGTTCAACGCGATGGTCGACCGCTTGGAGGCGTCGTTCACTGCCAACCGGCAGTTCCTCGACGACGCGGGCCACGAGCTTCGGACACCCATCACCATCATCCGCGGACATCTGGAGCTGATCGACGCCGCCAACCCCGGCGATGTGACCGCGACCCGCGACCTCGTACTCGACGAGATCGACCGGATGACTCGCATGGTCGAGGACCTCATCGTCCTCTCGCGGGCGGACCAGCCCGACTTCATCAGGTTGACCAGGACCGACGCGGGAGCTCTCACCGAAGAGATACTCGGCAAGGCGCGTGCGCTCGGCGACCGCGACTGGAAGCTGGACGCATGCACGGAGGGGTCCGTCCTCGTCGACCCCCAACGGATAACCCAGGCGTTGTTGCAGCTCTGCAAGAACGCCTTCGCCCACACCGGGGCCGGTGACGAGATCGCTCTCGGGTTCCGGATGGAGCCCGACCGGTCCTACTGGTGGGTGCGGGACACCGGCTCGGGCATCGCGATCGAGGAGAGCGAACGGATCTTCGAGCGCTTCCAGCGCGGAAAGCGGATGTCCGGCTCCGACGGCTCGGGGCTCGGACTGGCGATCGTGAGTGCGATCATGCGGGCACACGCCGGACGGGTCAGCCTCGAGTCGGCCGTCGGGCTCGGCTCGATGTTCACCTTGACGATCCCGAGGGAGGTTCACCCGTGAGCCGCATCCTGATCGTCGAGGACGAGGAGCGCATCGCCTCCTTCCTCGCCAAGGGGCTTCGAGCCAACGGCTTCGCACCGACGGTCGTCGGCGACGGCATCAGCGGGCTGAGCTACCTCCAAACGGGTGACTTCGACCTCGTCGTGCTCGACATCGGCCTGCCCGGGATGGACGGGTTCACGCTGCTGCGCCGACTGCGCGAGGCCAAGCACGTGATCCCGGTCATCATGCTGACCGCTCGTGACTCCGTCACCGACACCGTGGCGGGCCTCGAGGGTGGTGCCGACGACTACATGCCGAAACCGTTCCGGTTCGACGAGCTGCTGGCGCGGATCCGTCTGCGCCTGCGCGCCGACCGGCTTCCCGAGGTCACCGTCCTGCGGCAGGGCGGCGTCATGCTTGACCTGCGTACCCGCCGGGTGTCCGTGTCGGGCCGTACCGTCGAGCTGTCGGCCCGCGAGTTCGGGCTGGCCGAGCTCTTCCTTCGGCACCCCGACCAGGTGCTGTCGCGAGAGCAGCTGCTCTCCCAGGTGTGGGGGTACGACTTCGACCCCTCGAGCAACATCATCGACGTGTACGTCGGCTACCTCCGCAAGAAGCTCGGCGCCGACTCCATCCAGACCGTCCGAGGGATGGGCTACCGGCTAGTCGTGAAGGACGCCCGCCCCGCGTCGAAAACGGACCACGAGCCCTCGGACGGCTGACCGGCCATCGGCGGCATCCTCCGCGTTTGGGTGGTGCACCACCCCTGGTCGCGGTCAATGCTCGACCCAGTAGGTGGGAGGATCTCTCATGGCCCTGCGCATCGTCGCGACCACGCACCAACCGGAGCTGGTGTCCTTACCGTGGCAGCAGCCCCTCGAGGAGTGGACGGGGCCGTTCCTGGTGGCGCTGCCTCGTGGTCTGTCACGCCATATCGTCCGCTTCGTGCGGGTGGCGGACGAGCTGTACGCCGTCAAGGAGACCCGGGAGCCGATCGCTTGGCACGAGTACCGGCTGCTCCGCGACCTGCGCAGGCTCAAGGCGCCCGCCGTGGAGCCGGTGGGCGTGGTGACCGGACGTGAGACCCCCGGCCTCCAGCCCATCGAGCCCGCGCTGATCACCCGCCACCTCGACCACTCGCTGCCCTACCGCGAGCTGTTCTCCCGAGGAGTCCGGCCCGATACCGCCCCCAAGCTCGTCGACGCCCTCGTCGTCCTCCTGATCAAGCTGCACCTGGCAGGGTTCTTCTGGGGCGACTGTTCGTTGTCGAACACCCTCTTCCGCCGTTCAGCCGGCGAGTTCGCGGCGTACCTCGTCGACGCGGAGACCGGGGAGCTGCATCCCGAGCTGAGCAACGGACAGCGGGCCCACGACCTCGACACCGCCACCGGCAACCTGTTCGCCGAGATCCTCGACCTGCAGGCGGGCGGGCTGATGAGCGAGGAGATCGACGCCTACGACCTCGCGACCGGCGTCGCAGGCCGATACGAGAGCCTCTGGACGGAGCTCACGTCCACGGAGAACTTCTCGACCGACGAGATGTGGCGCATCGAGAAGAGGATCTCCCGGCTCAACGACCTCGGCTTCGACGTGGACGAGCTGGACATCGTCACCGACTGGGACGGTTCGACCGTCCGCATCCAGCCCAAGGTCGTCGATCCCGGGCACCACGAACGTCGACTGCAGGGCCTGACCGGGCTTGACGTCGAGGAGAACCAGGCTCGAAGGCTGCTCAACGACCTCGACGCGTTCGCGGCCGCCAACGACCTGCAGGGCGAGGACCCCGCCATGGTCGCGCACCGCTGGCTCACGGAGATCTTCCTGCCGATCGTCGAGTCCGTGCCACCGGAGAGGCGCGCCGAGCTCGACCCGGCCGAGCTCTTCCACGAGATCCTTGAGCACCGTTGGTACCTGTCAGAGCGTGCCGGCCACGAGATCGGTATCTTCCCCACGGCCGAGGACTACGTTCGGCAGGCCGTCCGCGGCGTGGTGGACGCATCCACCTCCACGGACATCAGCGGCGAGGTCCTCGCAGAAGGTCCCGTGCGATGACCATCCGCTGCACCTGGTTCGTGCCCTCGAAAATCTGCGTCACCTTCGCCTCACGCATGTAGCGCTCGGCCGGGAAGTCGCGGGTGTAGCCGTAGCCCCCGAGGACCTGCACCGCATCAGTGGTCACTCTCATCGCCGCGTCGGTCGCAACGAGCTTAGCCACCGACGCCGCCCGGCTGAACTCCCTGCCCGTGTCATGCAGCCGCGCCGCGTGCAAGTACTGCGACCGCGCCGCATCGACCGCCGCCGCCATGTCCGCCAGCATGAACTGCAGGCCCTGGAACTCCGCGATGGGCCGTCCGAACTGCTGCCGCTCCTTCGCGTAGCCGACGGCCAGGTCGAGTGCCGCCTGCCCGAGGCCGGTGGATGCCGCGGCGATCCCGAGACGGCCGGAGTTCAGCGCGGACAGGGCGATTCTCATCCCGTCGCCCTCCTCCCCGAGCCGGTACGCCGCAGGTAACCGGGCACCGTCGAAACTGAGCTGAGCCGTGATCGAGGCGGTCATGCCCATCTTCTTCTCGGGGGCACCGAAGGTCATCCCCTCGATGCCGGCCGGCACGTGGAACGCGGACAACCCGCCCTTGGGGTCCGGCGCGGTCCGCGCGAACAGCAGGATGAAGTCGGCCTGGGGACCATGGCTGATCCAGGCCTTGGTGCCGGTCACCACGTAGTCGTCACCATCGCGGACCGCCTTCGTCGAGATGCCCGAGACGTCGGAGCCGGCCTGCGGCTCGGAGAGGGCGTATGCACCGAGCCATTCGCCCCCGAGCATGTCGGGCAGCAAGGTGGCCCGCTGCTCCGGCGTACCGAAGTTGGCCGTGGCATAAGTGGCGAGTGTGTGGACCGACATGTCGACAGCCACGCTCATCCAGGCGGTGGCGACCTCCTCGAGCACCTGCAGGTAGACCTCGTACGGCTGCCCTCCGCCGCCGTGCTCCTCGTCGAACGGAAGCGACATCAACCCCGAGCGACCGAGCAGCTTGAAGGCGTCCCGCGGAAACTCCCCGTCGGCCTCTGCCTGCGACGCCCGCGGGGCGAGCTGCTCCTGGGCGATCTCGCGGACGAGGGCCAACAGCTCGTGTGCTTCGGGCGTGGGCAGCAGACGATCGACGGGCATGGAGGTCCTTTGTCTCAGGGCGTCGCGGTCCGGCGACGCCGGTCGATCTCGTAGAGCGCGATCCCAGCGGCCACTCCCGCGTTCAGCGACTCGGAAGCGGCAGACATCGGGATCCGGACCAGAGCGTCGCAGGACTCGCGCACGAGCCGCGAGAGGCCCTTCCCCTCGCTGCCGACCACGAGGACGAGAGGCCCGGTCGCGAGCTCGAGGTCGGAGACGTCGATGGTGCCCGCAGAGTCGAGTCCCGCGACCATCAGACCCTCGCGCTTGTACGTCTCCAGCTGTCGAGTCAGGTTTGTCACCCTGGCAACCGGAACCCGGGCTGCGGCGCCCGCCGATGTCTTCCAGGCGCTTGCCGTCATCCCGGCCGCTCGGCGCTCCGGCACCACCACGCCGTGTACGCCGAACGCCGCGGCCGATCGGACGACCGCACCAAGGTTGCGCGGATCGGTCACGGAGTCCAGCGCCACCAGCAACGGCGCGTCACCCGCATCCGAGGCCCTCGAGGCGAGGTCGTTCGGGTCCGCATAGTCGTAGGGCGGCACCTTCATCGCAAGGCCCTGGTGGATGGCTCCATCGGTCATCTTGTCCAGGGCTGTCCGGGACACCTCCAGGATGGACAGGTTGCGTTCCGCGGCCAGCTTGAACGCCTCGCGGACCCGGTCGTCGCGCTCAGTGTGCTCGGCGACATATACCGCGGTCACCGGCACGTGCGCCTGCAGCGCCTCCACGACGGCGTTGCGGCCGGCCACCCAGTCGGCGGGACTGACGGAGGCGCGGCCACCTGACCCCCTGGGCTCTGGACGCGCCCGGGTCTGCTTCGATGCTCGATAGGCCTTGTGACCTTGACGATCCGCCGCCTTGGGAGTCGGACCTTTGCCTTCCAGGCTTCGCTTGCGCCGACCCCCTGAGCCCGCGGTCGGGTTACCCCCTGAGCGCTTGCGGACGGCCCCCGTCCGCTTGCTGTTGCCGGGCATCCCTCAACCTTCCTGGTCAGCGGCCGCCAGCGACCACCGAGGACCCGATGGCGTGTCCTCGACATCGATGCCTGCCACCCGCAGCTGGTCCCGCACCCGGTCGGCCGTCTCGAAGTCCCTGTCGCGACGCGCTCGCTCGCGCTGCTCGACGAGAGTGCGTACGAGCGCGTCGAGGCTGCTCCGGAGCTCGGGACGGTCGTCACCTCGCCGTTGCCAGGTCGGGCTCAAGGGGTCGAGTCCCAGCAGGTCGAGCATCCGCCGTACCGCCGCGAGATTGCCGCGGAGGGCGGCCGAGTTGCCATCCGCGAGCATCTTGTTGCCTTCCCGAATCACCCCCTGCAGCGCTGCCAGCGCCGCCGGGACGGACAGGTCGTCGTCCATCGCGTCCGCGAACTCCGCACACACGACCGGTGCGGACGGATAGTCGCCGGTGATCTCAGTGGCACGCAGAACGAAATTCTCGATCCGCTGGAACGCGGTGGCCGCCTCGTGCAGCGACTCGAAGCTGAACTCGATCACCGACCTGTAGTGCGGCGCGACGAGGTAGTAACGGAGCTCGATCGGCCTTACCTGCTTGACGACCTCACTCACGAGCAGCGCGTTGCCCACCGACTTGCTCATCTTCTCGCCGCCGAGGTTGACCATCGCGTTGTGCATCCACGTCCGCGCGAACGGCCGGCCGGCGGCGCGCGACTGAGCGAGCTCGTTCTCGTGATGAGGGAATCGCAGGTCGAGACCCCCGCCGTGGATGTCGAACTCGTCACCGAGGTACTTGCCGGACATCGCCGAGCACTCCAGGTGCCAGCCCGGTCGGCCAAGACCCCAGGGCGCCGGCCACGCCGCGGTCGCCGGCTCCACCTCCTTCTTGAAACCCTTCCACAGAGCGAAGTCCCGCGGGTCCCGCTTGCCTCGGGGATCCGCGTCGCCGGCCGGCTCCATGTCGTCGATCCGCTGGTGCGAGAGCTCGCCGTACGACGGCCACGAGGCCACGTCGAAGTAGACGTCGCCCGACCCGTCGGGGGCGACATACGCATGGCCGCGGGTGATCAGCTGGGCGATCAGCTCCAGCATCTCCGGGATGTGTCCGGTCGCTCTCGGCTCGTACGTCGGAGGAAGGCAGCCGAGCACCGAGTAGGCCTGGTGCAGAGCGAGCTCGTTGGCATAGGCGATCGACCACCAGGGGCGGCCCAGCTCCGCCTCCTTGGCCAGGACCTTGTCGTCGATGTCGGTGATGTTGGCGATCAGCGTGACGTCGTACGCGAGATGCTCGAACCAGCGCCGCGCGACGTCGAACGTGACCTCCTTGCGGATGTGCCCGACGTGCGGTGGCCCCTGCACCGTGAGGCCACAGTGGTAGATGCCGACCTTGCCCGGGGTGACCGGGACGAAGTCGCGGACCTCGCGAGTGGCGGTGTCGTAAAGGCGTAGCGTCACCGGCACAGGGTACCGAGCAGAGCGAGCCGGGCCACAACCGAGCGCGACTCGGCGGCCTACCTGACTGAGACCTGGATGGCGTCGTAACCGCTCGCGCCGTTCGGCACCACATCTGCGACCTTGCTGGTCTGCGTGTAGCCGGCGTCGTCGGTGGCCCGCACCTGGATCGTGTGGCTGCCTGGGGAGGCGTGCCACGAGTACCTCCACTGCCGCCATGAGTCGATGGTCGGGTCGGCCGCGACACGGCACACCCGCCATGGACCTGTGTCGACCCGCACCTCGACCCTACGGATGCCGCGGTGCTGGGCCCAGGCGACCCCGGCGACGACGACCTCGCCGGCCGAGACGCTGGAGCCGTTTCGTGGCACGTCGATCCGCGACTCGGTCTTGACCGGTCCCTCCACCGACCAGCCTCGCTGCGTCCAGAACGCCGAGAAGTCGCTGAACCTCGTGACCTCCAGGTCGACGACCCACTTGGTGCCCGATACATACCCGTAGAGCCCGGGCACGATCATCCGGACGGGAAACCCGTGCTCCGGCGTCAGCGGCTCACCGTTCATCGCGAGTGCGAACAGGGCGTTGCGCCCGTCCATCAAGGCCGCCAGCGGAGTACCGGCTGTCCATCCGTCGACCGAGCGCGACAGCACCGCGTCCGCCCCGGCCCGCGGTCCGGCCTCTGCCAGGATCGGCGCGATGCGGACACCGGCCCACCAGGCGTTGCCGATCAGGTCTCCGCCGATCGGGTTTGAGACGCAGCACAATGTCATCCAGTCCTCCGTGACACCACGCGCCACCAGCTGGTCATAGCTCAGCGTGATCTCCTTGTCGACCATGCCGTGGATCCGCACCTGCCAGTCACCCGGTACGACGAGCGGGACGGACAGGCTGGTGTCGACGCGGTAGAAGCTGTCGACGGGCGTCACCCAGGGTGCGATACCGGCTACCCCGACGTCGACCCCAGGCGGCACGGGGACCGGATGGAAGCGGGTGGCGAGCGCCGTGCGGGCAGCCTCGACCTGCGCTCGGCCGTGCGCGAGGACCCGGCCGAAGCCCCCCACCACCACGGACGAGACCGCTATCAGTCCGGCCAGCCGTAGGAAGGACCGCCGCGACTCTGCGCGTGCAGTCGCCCTGGCCCCGCCGTCCGACGCGGGTGACTCCGACGCCGCTCCCGCACGTTCGCTGAGGATCGACAGCACGAGCATGGCGACGAGCGCACCGAACAGCGCCGGCAGATAGCGAGTCGGTCCCGGTGGGAGCCTGCTGTGGACAGCGGTGAGCAGCACCACGCCCCCCAGCGCGAAAACCGACTCCGCTGCCAGCCTCGAACGCATCGCCAGCACACCCACTCCAGCGCTGATGAGAGCAACCGCCACCAGCGTCATCACGATGACGAGAGGCTTGTCGTTGTGGCCGAAGTGCGAGATCACGAACTCGATGACCGGGCCGGGGGTCAGTCGGATGATGCTCTCCGCGACGGCCTCGAGCGGCGAGACGCGCAGGTGGGCCAGCCCGCTGAGCAGCTCGGACACCGCAAGACCTGCCCCGGCCGCGATGACGCCGGCCAGGGCACCTCGACCGTGGTCGCGAGTCACCTTCACTCCTTGATACTGCCTCGCCGAAGCGTCCAACCGCAGCGGCGCGGCGGCGGCACGGCAGACCGACATACTTTCGTCAGAAGTGCGAGGCCGGCTGGCATGATGCTGGGATGACCACCAGCCCGGCCTCCCGAGCCGGGACGCCGCGCGTCGGGATCGGCGTTGACGTCCACCGGTTCGAGCAAGGTCGCGAGCTCTGGGTCGCCGGTCTGTCCTGGCCGGGCCACGGCCGCGGGCTGGTGGGGCACTCCGACGGCGACGTCGTCGCCCACGCCTGTTGTGACGCCCTGCTCTCCGCCGCGGGTCTCGGCGACCTCGGCAGCCAGTTCGGTACGTCGGAGCCGGAGTGGGCCGGAGCGAGCGGGATCGCGCTGCTGCAGGAGACGGCGCGGCGCGTGGCAGCGGCTGGCGTCCTGGTCGGAAATGTCGCGGTCCAGCTCGTCGGGGAGGTTCCCCGACTCGGGACCCGGCGACTGGAGGCCGAGGCCGTGCTCAGCGAGGCCTGCGCCGCCCCGGTCAGCATCGCGGCGACGACGACCGACGGGCTCGGCCTGACCGGCCGGGGTGAAGGCCTCGCCGCTGTCGCTACCGCCCTCGTCACCGTCTGAGGACGTCAGCCCTGGGCGAGCAGCGACTCCGCGAGCATCAGGTCGAAGGGGTAGGTGATCTTGAACCCGCGGGGATCCCCCGCGACGAGCGTCACGGGCTCCCCGACCGCCTCGACAAGCGACGCGTCGTCGCTGGCCCGGTCCGTGTTCGCGGCCACGTGGGCGCGGCGAAGGGCGTCCAAGGCGAAACCCTGAGGCGTCTGGACCAGACGCACTCCGGCCCGGTCGGCGGCGGCGTTGGAACCGTCCGCGGAGACGACGCGCAGCGAGTCCGCCACGGGGATGACCGGTACGACGCAGGTGGCCCCGGCTGCCAGGGCGGCCAGCACTCGACGTACCACGTCGGCAGGCATCAGGGCGCGCGCGGCATCGTGCACGAGCACCTGCGTCACCTGGTCGCTGAGGGCGGCCAGCGCGTTGCGTACGGACTCTTGACGGGTCGCCCCACCAGCGACGATGCGCAGCCGTACGTCGGGCGCCTCGACGCGGAGTGTCTCGGCGGCGGGCGCAGGGACGGCGACGACGATCTCGTCGACGTACGCCGCCAGCACGTCGATACCGCGCTGCACCAGGCTGCGACCAGCGAGCAGACGCAGCGCCTTGGGAACCGGTGGCTCGCCGGCCCGGACGCCGAGCCGGCTGCCTTCACCGCCGGCGGGGATGACCGCCGCCACGACTCCCGACACCTCCGCACTGTCTCACACGCAGAGCTCAGGGCGTGAGCATGAGGAAGCCCCGTCGGCGAACCGGCGGGGCTCCTCGGAGAGAGTCAAACGGCGGACGGCCTTTGCCGCCCCCTACTCAGGAGGCGAGTACCTCTTCGAGCATGGTGTACGCCTTGTCCTCGTTCGTGTGTTCGGCGAGCGCCAACTCCGAGACCAGAACCTGGCGGGCCTGGCCGAGCATCCGCTTCTCGCCGGCGGACAGGCCGCGCTCACGGTCGCGGCGCCACAGGTCGCGCACGACCTCGGCCACCTTCATCACGTCACCCGAGTGCAGCTTCTCCATGTTGGCCTTGAACCGGCGCGACCAGTTGGTCGGCTCCTCGACATGCTCTGCCCGCAGCACGTCGAAAACCCGCTCGAGCCCCTCCTGGTCGACGACGTCGCGAACGCCGACAAGATCCAGGTTGCAAGCGGGAACCCGGATCTCTAGGTCGTTTTGGGCTACTATGCGCAAAACCAGGTAGAGTTTGTCCTCTCCCTTGATCTTGCGGGTCTCAATGTCCTCGATGACGGCCGCTCCGTGATTTGGATAGACCACGGTCTCGCCGACCTTGAAAGTCATGTGTAGGTAACCCCTTTCGACACCTCAATGATACCACGGGGCTTACCCGCATGGAATCGCGTTTCCGCAGGTCAGCCGCCTATTTAGGGCTTGACAAATATGGCGTCTCGTGCGTGTCGGCAGTCCCGGCAGGCCGACCTAGGCGGCCTTCGATACGCTGAGACAGGCCTCTGCGGGGAGGCCGCCCACCGAGCGAATGCAGGAGGACGTCCGACCGTGGCGACCCACTCATCGGCGGCTCGGCCGCCCTCGCGATCGTCCGCTCGTCGCGTGCTGCTCGTCTCCGCGGCGCTGGCGGCAACCCTCACGGGCTGCTCGGGAGGGTTCAACGCCCAGACCAACCAGCTCTACCAACCAGGCCCGGGGGTGAGTGTGCGTCAGGACGGGGTCTACCTGATCAACGCGATCGTAGTGACCGACGCCTCCGGCCACGGAACCCTGGTCGGTGCTCTGGTGAACGAGCAGGCGCGGACAGACACCCTCGAGTCGGTCACCCTGACCGGTTCGCACGGTGTCTCCGTCAACGTGACGATCCTCCCCGGCACGATCTCGCTGCCGCCTCATCAGGCCGTCCAGCTGGCCAACACCGGCGCCGTCAGGTTCGACGGAACGCTCCAGCCCGGCGCGACGTACCGGATCACGATGACCTTCCGAAACGGTGCGCCGATCAGCACACTCATCCCGCTCATCTCCAAGACGTCGACGTACGCCCAGGTGCCCCTCGGCCCCGTCCCGACGGGCACCGTGAGGAGCGCCTCCAACCCCTAACGGCCTTCTCGCGGCCGCTCGCGCCGCTGGCGCCCGCTCGCGCCGCTGGCGCCCGCTCGCGCCGTTCGGCAAGGGTCCGCGGGACTGCCTAGCCGGGGTCGACGACGTCTCCGCTTGGGGGGCGCTTGGGTGGTGCACCACCCAAACAGCCCTGGAGCCACCCAAATCTGGGTGGCTTGAGGGCAACCCGAGTGGTGCACCACCCAAACGCCTCAGGCAAAACGCCTCAGGCCAAACGCTTCAGGGCTCGCCTACGGTCAGGCCACCCCGACGGGAACGTCGTACTTGTAGCCGAGTCCCCTCACGGTGACAAGGAAGCGCGGCGTAGCGGGGTCCGGCTCGATCTTCGCGCGGAGCCGTTTGACGTGGACGTCGAGCGTCTTGGTGTCACCGACGTAGTCGGAGCCCCAGACGCGGTCGATGAGCTGCCCGCGGGTGAGCACCCGACCGGTGTTGCGCAGGAACATCTCGAGCAGCTCGAACTCCTTGAGCGGCATCCGTACCTCCGATCCGTGGACCGTCACCAGGTGCCGCTCAACGTCCATCCGGACCTGGCCGCATTCCAGGGTCGCCGGCACCAGCTCCGGCTCGACGCCACGGCGGAGGACTGCGCGAATGCGCGCCACCAGCTCACGCGGGCTGTACGGCTTCGTCACATAGTCGTCGGCGCCCAGCTCGAGGCCGACGACCTTGTCGACCTCGCTGTCCTTGGCGCTGACCATGATCACCGGGACGGAGGAGACCTGGCGAATCCGCCGGCAAACCTCGGTGCCCGGCAGGCCCGGCAGCATCAGGTCGAGCAGCACGATGTCCGCTCCGGCGCGCTCAAACTCGGCGAGCGCGTCCGGGCCGGTGCCGGCGAGGGCCACCTCGAAGCCCTCCTTGCGCAGCATGTAGGCGAGCGCATCGCTGTAGCTCTCCTCGTCCTCGACGACAAGAACCCGTGTCATGACGCGTCCCTCGAACGTGCTGCGCCGGTCGGAGCGGGGGTTCCACGCGGTTCTCGTACGGCGGCGGCGGGGCGAGTGCGACGTGGGCCGGCGACCACGGGGTCCCCGTGCTCGTCGAGCTGGGCGGGCAGCGACATGGTGAAGGTCGACCCTTCCCCCTCGACACTCCACACGCGTACCTCGCCACCGTGGGTTGCGGCGACGTGCTTGACGATCGACAGGCCGAGCCCGGTGCCGCCGGTCGCCCGCGCCCGCGCCGGGTCGACGCGGTAGAAGCGTTCGAAGATCCGGTCGAGCTCGGTGGCGGGGATGCCTACCCCCTGGTCGGTCACAGAGATGTCGACCATCGATTCCACCAGGCGCGTCGTGATCGCCACCTGGGTCCGAGGTGGGCTGTAGACGACGGCGTTCTCCACGAGGTTGCCGAGGGCCGCGAGGATCTGGTCGCCGTTGCCGATGACGACACAACCGTGCTGCCCCGCGAACCTGAGGTCGACGAGCTTGCCGGCCGAGTCGACGCGCACTCGGTCCATCGCCCGCTCCACGATCTCGTCGACAGAGACGGCGGCGGCGTCCTCGAGTGGGTCGTCGGCCTGAAGGCGCGACAGCTCGATGATCTGCTGCACCAACCGGGCCAGGCGATCGCTCTCTGTCTGCATCCGAGCGGCGAACCGCAGCACGGCCTCCGGGTCCTCCGACGCCTCGCCGACAGCCTCAGCAAGGAGGTGGAGGGCACCAACCGGGGTCTTGAGCTCGTGGCTGACGTTGGCGACGAAGTCGCGTCGAATGGCGTCGACGCGCCGTTCGCGGGTCCGGTCCTCCACCAGGACCAGCACCAGCCTGCTGCCCAGGGGCGCCACCCGGGCGGCGACGTTGAGGGCCGGCCCGGTCCGGCTCCGCCGCAGGACCAGCTCCCCCTCCCGGATCTGGCCGTCGCGACGTACCAGGTGCACCATCTCGAGCAGATCGGACACGTTGAGCTGTGACCCTCGCACGACCCCCAGCATGTGAGCCGGTGCGCTGGCCTTGAGCACCTCGTCGCCGGGACCGACGACCAGCGCCGACGACCGCAGGACGGAGAGCACCGCAGCCACTCCAGGCGGGACCAGCGGCTCGGCCACGGCGGAGGCGCGCCCCTGGTCGCGCTCGCTGAGCCGCCACGCGAGAACGGTGACGGCGCCGAGCAGCACACCGATCGCGCCGCCCAGCAGGAGCGCCGTGGACGTCTGCATGATTCGATCGTACGCAGACATCCGACGGCCGCTGCCATGCGAGCCGCGCCGGGAATGGCCCTTCGGCGATTGTTCACCGTGCGTTCATGTCCCGACGCCTGCGCGTTATCCAGCACATCTACGGTGGACGCCATGCGCGATCAGTACCAGCACCAGCTCGACGCCGTCCTCGTCAGCATTGTCGACCTGACGGGCGACGTCCGAAACGCGCTGGCCGAGGCGACTCGCGCCCTGCTCGAGGCCGACGTCGCACGCGCCGAGACCGTGATCGGTGGCGACATCGACATCGACACCGCGCGGGAGCGGATCGAGGACGAGAGCTTCGACATCCTCGCCCGGCAGGCCCCCGTCGCCGGCGACCTGCGGATGCTGGTGGCCGCGTTGAGAATGGTCGCCGACCTCGAGCGGATGGGTGACCTCGCAGTGCACGTCGCCAAGGTCGCCCGGCGGCGCTATCCGGGAAAGGCGGTTCCGACGCTGCTGATCCCGACGATCAAGGCGATGGCGGCCACCGCTGACCACATGATCTCCCAGGCGGCGCAGATCATCGCCAACCGGGACGTCGATGCGGCCCTCGTCCTCGAGAACACCGATGACCAGATGGATACCCTGCGCCGGTCGATGTTCCAGGCGCTGCTCAGCGAGGAGTGGTCCGAGATGGTCGAAGGTGTCGAGGCAGCGGTGGACATCGCCCTCCTGGGTCGCTACTACGAGCGGGTCGGCGACCACGCCGTGTCGATGGCGCGACGCCTCGTCTTCATCGTGACGGGCGAGCACCCGCTGGCCGTCTGACCTCTGCGGATACGGCGACCCGACGCCCTCGGTAAGGTGCCAGCATGACGGATGCGCCCTACCGCCTGGTGCTGCTGCGCCACGGCGAAAGCGACTGGAACGCCAAGAACCTCTTCACCGGGTGGGTCGACGTCGCCCTGTCGGACAAGGGCCGCGACGAGGCGGCCCGTGGCGGTTCCCTGCTCGCGGAGCGCGAGATCCTTCCCGACGTACTCCACACATCAGTGCTGCGGCGCGCCATCTCCACCGCCGAGGTCTGCCTCGACGTTGTCGACCGGCAATGGATCCCGGTTCGCCGGTCGTGGCGGCTCAACGAGCGGCACTACGGCGCTTTGCAGGGCAAGGACAAGAAGGAGACGCTGGCGGAGTTCGGCGAGGAGCAGTTCATGCTGTGGCGGCGCAGCTACGACACGCCCCCGCCGCCGCTCGATCCGGACAGCGAGTTCAGCCAGAGCGGCGACCCCCGGTACGCCGACCTGCCGCCCGAGCTGATGCCGCACACCGAGTGCCTCGCCGACGTCCTGGTCCGGGTGCTGCCCTACTGGTACGACGTGGTGGTGCCAGACCTGCGCCGGGGCGAGACCGTCCTGGTCACGGCTCACGGCAACTCGCTGCGCGCCCTCGTCAAGCACCTCGACGACATGTCCGAAGAGGCGGTGGTAAGCCTCAACATCCCGACCGGGATCCCCCTGGTGTACAACCTCGATGACGAGATGAAGCCGGTGCGGCCTGGTGGCGAGTACCTCGACCCGGAGGCGGCGGCCGCCGCCATCGAGGCCGTCGCCAACCAGGGCCGCTGAGGCAATGCGCTGAGGTTGACCCGTCGGAAAGTTGGGCCACCACTCGTGCCTTGCCCGACGTACAGCCACTTTTGCGACGGCTGAACGGCAACTTTGCGACGGCTGAACGGGCGTCAGTCTGCGGAGGGGTCGAGCCACCCTCGGAAGGCCTCGAGGTTTCGGGTCGACTCGCCGCGCTTGCGCCGCCAGTCCCACTCCTTGCGGATGGAGGTGGCGAACCCCAGCTCGAGGATCGTGTTGAACGACTCGTCGGCGTACGTGAGCACCGCACCGAGCAGCCGGTCGACCTCCGTGGCGGTGACCGCCTCGAGGGAGATCCGCCCGTCGAGGTAGATGTCGCCGTTGTGGTCGACACCGAACGCGACGCCGTACAGCCTGAGATTGCGGCCCAACAGCCAGCGGTAGACGCCCTCGTGGTTCTCGTCGGGGTTGCGGCAGACGAAGGCGTGCACGGCGAGCGCGTGGTCGCCGACGACGAGCTGGCAGGGTGTGGAGAGCTTGCGCTCTCCGGGCAGGTCCAGCACGAACACGCCCGGACTCGGCTCAGCCGCCTCGAGGCCGGCGGCGGCCAGCGCGGTTCGCACGGTGCGGGCTACCGAGACCGCCGAGGCCTCCGCGGACGAGGGGCCGCCGGCGCCGGCCGTCATTGCGCGGCAGCCATCGCCTCGGGCCAGCCGAGCTCCTCCGCGTCGAGGTAGGCATCGATCGTGCGCTCGGCGGTCCGGGTCCAGCCGAAGGAGGCCGCGTGCTCAGCGCCGGCACGACCCAACGCGGACAGCAGCTGCGGTTCGTCGAACAGCCGCTCGATGACGCTCGCATAGTCGTCGGGACAGTGTCCGTCGACGAGGATGCCGGTGACCCCATCACGTACGGCGGTGGGCAGACCCCCGACGTTCGAGGCCACCACCGGCGTACCACAGGCCTGAGCCTCCAGGGCGACCAGACCGAACGACTCGTTGTACGACGGGACGCACACCACCGAGGCGGCCCGCAGGTGGTCGACGAGCTCGGCCCGGCCGACGGGCGGGACGAAACGCACCACGTCGGAAACCCCCAGCCTGGCGGCGAGGGCTCGCAACGCGTCCGGGGTGCCGAGACCGCTTCCGGAGGGGCCCCCGATGATCGGGACGACAAGGTTGGAGCGCAGCTCGGGACGCCGCCCCAGCAGCGCGGCAGTCGCCTTGATCACGACGTCGGGAGCCTTGAGGGGCTGCAGTCGGCCGGCGAACATCAGTACGTGGGCATCCCGCGGGATGCCCACGCGGTCCCGCGCCGTGGCAGTGTCACCTGGGGAGAAGACGCTGAGATCCACGCCAGGGTTGATGATCCGCAACCGTTCGGGAGCAGCGCCGTAGAGCTCAACGAGCTCCTGGCCCTCCGCCGCAGTGCTCGCGATGATGAGGTCGGCGGCGTCGACGACCTGCTGTTCGCCGATGATCCGAACCGGCGGCTCGGCGTCGTCGCCGTCCGCGAGCAGCCGGTTCTTCACCTTGGCCATCGTGTGCATGGAGTGGACGAGTGGCACGCCCCAGCGGTCGCGAGCGAGCGCGCCTACCTGGCCCGACAGCCAGTAGTGGGAGTGGATCAGGTCGTAGTAGCCAGGCTCGTAGGCGGCCTCGGTCCGCAGCACCTCACGCGCGAACGTGCAGAGCTGGCCGGGCAGGTCGGACTTTGCGAGTCCCTCGAAGGGTCCCGCGATCACGTGCCGGACGAGGATCCCCGGCTCCATCTCGACGACGTTCGGCTGCCCCCCGGACGTCGCCCGGGTGAAGATCTCCACCTTGATACCGAGCCTGGCGAGTCGGCGGGAAAGCTCGACGACGTACACGTTCATGCCGCCGGCGTCGCCCAAGCCCGGTTGGGCGAGCGGGGAGGTGTGGACGCTGAACATCGCGACGCGTCCTAGCTTTCGGGTACGCCGACCTACCCGCACGACATTGTCGCCGCGCGCGGCTACGCTTTCGCAGCGCTGCACAGGCCGCCACCTCCGAGTCAGGTCAACGCCGGGTCAGTCTCTTCTAATTCCCTCAGACTCCGTAATCCATGCCTTTGATACCGGACCGATACCCGAGGTCGTGCTCGCTGGACGCCTCGGCACGCCGGGGTGCCAAGATGTCGCCATGGACTCGACACGCCCCCTCGCCGTCGTCACCGGCGCCAGTAGCGGTATCGGAGCGGCCTGCGCCCGCCACCTGGCCGCCGCCCGTTTCCACGTCGTCTGCGCGGCCAGACGGGAGGACCGGATCAAGGCGCTGGCCCAGGAGATCGAGGGAAGCGCTGTCCCCTGCGACGTCCGCGACGTCGACCAGGTGAAGCGGCTGGCAGAGGCCGTGGGTGAGTCCCTCAGCGTCCTGGTCAACAACGCCGGCGGGGCGTTCGGCTTCGACACGGTGGCAGACGCGGATCCGGAGCAGTGGCGCGCGATGTACGAGCTGAACGTCATCGGCACGCTCAACGTCACGAAGGCGCTGCTGCCAGCGCTGCTGGGCAGCGGCGACGCGGTCGTGATCAACATGGGGTCGACGGCGGGCCACACGGCGTACGAGCGCGGCGGCGGCTATACGGCCGCAAAGCACGGGGTCGCCGCCATGACCCAGACCCTGCGGCTCGAGCTCCTCGGCCAGCCGGTGCGGATCTCGGAGATCTCGCCCGGCATGGTGAAGACGGAGGAGTTCGGGCTGCACCGTTTCGACGGCGACAAGGCCCGGCGGGACGCGGTGTACGCCGGCGTGCCCAACCCGCTGACCGCCGACGATGTCGCCGACGCCGTCACCTGGGTCGCGACCCGTCCCGCCCATGTCAACATCGACCATCTGACGATCCGCCCTCGGGCCCAGGCCACCCAGGACAAGGTCTACCGGGTCTGACCCTCGACGCTCCGCTGGCCCGCTTCCGGGTCTGGCTCGCGGTCGAAGGCCGTGGCACGTCCAACCTGCTCCCACTCGGACACCTCGATGCCCGGCTGGTCAACCCGGTCGGCTGGCGTCAGCTGGGCAGGTTGGCCTTCCGCCGCAGCAGAAAGCGCCGCTCGGTCTCGTTCACGGACAGCAGCAGCGCCTCGTCGTACGCCTTCGATGCCTCAGCCGGGCGGCCGAGCCGGGCCAGCACGTCGGCACGCGTCGCGGGGAGGTAGCAGTAGGCGCGCAGCGCAGGCTCGAACGCGAGGAGCTCCAGCTCGTCGAGCATGGCGCGCAGGTCGGCACCCGGCTCGAGGCTGCGCGCGGCGACCCGGTTGAGGGCCACCACGGCCGACGGCCAGCGAGTCATCAACGCGTCGTACATCCGAGCGACCTGACGCCAGTCGGTCGTGTCCCACGAGGGTGCAATCGCGTGCAACCCCGCGATCGCGGCTTGCAGCGTGAACCGACCCTCACCGCTCTGCAGGGCGGCGGTGGCCCGCGAGATGCCTTCCGCAATCAGCTGGGAATCCCAGCGGTCGCGGTCCTGGTCGGCGAGCAGGACCAGCTCGCCGTCCTGCCCGACGCGGCTGTCACCGCGTGCCTCCGTGAGCAGCAGCAGGGCGAGCAGGCCGGCGGCCTCAGTCTCCTCCGGCATCAGCATGACCAGCATCCGGGCCAGGTCGATCGCCCGACCCGTGAGGTCCGTACGTCGAAGGTCCTGCCCGCTGGCCGTGTGTCCCGCCGTATAGACGAGATGGACCACGGTGAGCACGGCATCGAGCCGCTGTGGCAGCTCGTCAGGTCCCGGGATCCGGAACGGGATCTTGGCCGCCGCGATCTTCTTCTTCGCCCGGGTGACCCGAGCGGCTGCGGCGCTCTCCTTGATCAGCAAGCAGCCGGCCACCTCGGCGGTGGTCAACCCGCACATCAGGCGGAGGGTCAGGGCGACCCGCGACTCCGGCGCGAGCGCCGGGTGGCAGCAGGTGAAGACGAGGCGAAGTAGGTCGGCCGGTGCATCCGCCGCCTCCTCGCCCGGCACGGCAGGCGTGCTGCGTTCGACCTCGACGGCGAGCAGGGGGAGCTTACGGCGAAGCGTCGTCTCGCGTCGAAGCCTGTCGAGTGCCTCCCGGCGCGCCACCGTGGTGAGCCAGGCGGCGGGGTTGTCCGGAACGGCACCGGGCCAGGTGCGCAAGGCCCTGACGAACGCCTCTTGAGTGCAGTCTTCGGCCAGGTCGATGTCGCGCGTGAGGCGCACCGTCGAAGCCAGCACGGCTGACCAGTGCCGACGGTGCGCCCCCTCGACGACGGCGGCAACCGACCGCGCGTCAGGCGCCACGCTCGTCCGGCGCCGCGGACGTGTCCATCACCGGCCGCACCTCGACGATCGGTGAGGGGCATTTGGCGGCGAGCGCCAGCGCCTGGTCGAGGTCCGCGGCCTCGATCACGTAGTAGCCGCCGATGGCTTCCTTCGTCTCGATGAACGGGCCGTCCGTCGTGAGCGGCTCTTCACCGCCCGAGCCGTTGCGCACGGTCGTCGACGACCTCGAGTGCTCGAGAGCCTTCCCGTCGAGGATCCGGGCGCCTGCCGCCTCGACGGCCTCTGCGAACGCGCCGTGCGCCTGCATAGCCTCCTGCCACGACTCGTCGCTGACGTTGTCGTGCCACGACTCGTCGTCGAAGAGCATGAACATGTACTGCGTCATGGTGACTCCTTCGTTCGTTGACATCCTGACATCAGGTCGACGGATGGCACACCGCGGAATCGACAGCTCGCTCGAGCTTTCCCACACCGGACCGGAATCATCGGATTCGTCCAGTCCCGGCCGCGCCGATAGACTGGACGACGCCCGCGCCATCGCGTGGCGATCCCCCACCGTTGACAGGAACCTGTTCCAGCATGCCTGCCCCAGCCGCCACGGCAGTTCGCCGCGCCGACATCCGCAACGTCGCCATCGTCGCCCACGTCGACCATGGCAAGACGACGCTCGTCGACGCGATGCTCTGGCAATCCGGGGCGTTCGGAGAACACCAGCACGTCGAGGAGCGCGCGATGGACTCCGGCGACCTCGAGCGTGAGAAGGGCATCACGATCCTCGCCAAGAACACGGCGGTCCGCTACCAGGGGCCGGCATCCACCGCCCCACTGACGATCAACATCATCGACACCCCGGGTCACGCTGACTTCGGCGGCGAGGTCGAACGTGGGCTGTCCATGGTGGACGGCATCGTGCTGCTCGTCGATGCCTCGGAGGGGCCGCTCCCGCAGACCCGCTTCGTGCTACGCAAGGCCCTTGCCCAGAAGCTGCCCGTGGTCCTCGTGGTCAACAAGGTCGACCGCCCGGACGCTCGGATCGTCGAGGTCGTCGAGGAGACGTACGAGCTGTTCCTCGACCTGCTCGACGACTCCCATGACCAGGATTCGCTCAACTTTCCGGTCGTCTACGCATCGGCGCGGGCCGGCCGGGCATCGCTCGAGCAGCCCAAGGACGGCGAGATGCCCGACGCCTCGGACCTGGAGCCCCTGTTCCGGACGATCATCGAGACGGTGCCGGCTCCCGAGTACGTCGAAGGCGCGCCGCTCCAAGCGCACGTGACGAACTTGGACGCGTCCCCGTTCCTCGGTCGCCTCGCCCTCTGCCGCATCCACCAGGGCACTCTCCGCAAGGGCCAGAACGTTGCCTGGCTCCGTCGCGACGGGTCCCAGCAGAACGTCAAGATCACCGAGCTCCTCGTCACCAAGGCCTTGGAGCGCGTGCCGGGTCTGTCGGCCGGCCCCGGCGACATCGTCGCCGTCGCGGGCATCCCGGAGATCAACATCGGCGAGACGCTCGCCGACCTTGAGAACCCGGTGCCGCTTCCGCTCATCACCGTCGACGAACCGGCGATCTCGATGACGCTGGGCATCAACACGTCGCCGCTGGCGGGCCGCGTCAAGGGCACCAAGGTCACGGCGCGTCTCGTCAAGGACCGTATCGACCGCGAGCTGGTCGGCAACGTATCTATCCGGGTGCTGCCTACCGAGCGCCCCGACGCCTGGGAGGTGCAGGGCCGTGGCGAGCTCGCACTGGCCATCCTGGTCGAGCAGATGCGTCGTGAGGGCTACGAGCTGACGGTCGGCAAGCCGCAAGTGGTCACGAAGATGATCGACGGCGTGCTCCACGAGCCGGTCGAACGTCTTACCATCGACTGCCCCGAGGACTACCTGGGGATCGTCACCCAGCTGTTGGCGATCCGCAAGGGCCGGATGGAGCAGATGGTCAACCATGGCACCGGGTGGGTGCGGATCGAGTTCCTGGTGCCGGCACGGGGGCTGATCGGATTCCGGACCGAGTTCATGACCGATACCCGCGGCACCGGCATCGCCAACCATGTGTTCGAGGGATACGAGGCGTGGGTGGGCGACCTGCGGACGCGGTCGTCGGGTTCGCTCGTCTCCGACCGGGCCGGGATGGCGACGTCGTACGCGATGTTCAACCTGCAGGAGCGGGGCAGCCTCTTCGTCGAGCCGGGCACCGAAGTCTACGAGGGCATGCTCGTCGGCGAGAACAGCCGGTCGGACGACATGGATGTCAACATCACCAAGCCGAAGAAGCTGACCAACGTGCGGTCCGCCACGGCCGACGAGCTCGAACGGCTGGTGCCACCGCGCCGGCTGTCGCTCGAGCAGTCCCTCGAGTTCTGCCGGGAGGACGAGTGCGTCGAGGTCACTCCGACCGCCGTCCGCCTGCGCAAGCTGGTGCTCGACCAGCAGGAGCGCGCCAAGACCGCGGCGCGAGCCCGCCGACCGACCCGTCCCTGATCCCTGCCTTGCGTTGCCCGGTCCGTGGTCCTGGCTCAGACTTTGGTTCGTGGAGATCGAGCTTGTCGAGGGCGACATCACCGAGCAGCACGTCGACGCGGTCGTCAACGCGGCGAACAGTGGGATGCGCGGAGGCGGCGGTGTCGACGGCGCGATCCACCGTCGTGGCGGGCCCGCGATCCTTAAGGACTGTCGCAAGCGCTTCCCGCGGGGTCTCGACACCGGGCAGGCCGGCTGGACGACGGCCGGTGACCTACCGGCGACCTGGGTGGTTCATGTCGTCGGGCCCAACTACTCCCGCGGCCAGCGCGACCGTTCCCTCCTCACGTCCTGCTACGCCAACGCCCTCACTGTTGCCGACGAGCTTGGTGCCCGGAGCATGGCCTTCCCCCTCATCAGCGCCGGCGCCTACGGCTGGCCGCTCGAGGACGCCGCCCGCGCCGCGGTCGACACGCTGAAGAGTGCCTCCACACAGGTCGAGCGGGTACGGCTCGTGGCGTTCGGCAGGACGGCGTACGACGCCCTGCAACGTGCCTTGGAGGATGACGCCCTGGGCGGACCACCGGAATAGGCGGCGCTAAGCGGCGCCGTTGAGGAACGAGCTGATCAGGTCGCGCAGCTCACCGCGATGGCCCCAAACCAGCCCGTGTCCGTCGAAGATGCGGACGCTAGCCGTCGGCAGCCGGTCGGCGAGCCGCCTCGCCAGCGCGGCCGGATGGGCGACGTCGTCCTCTTGGCCGACGACGAGAACGGGGCAGGTGACCTTCGACAGGTCGGCTTCTTCGTCGATCGGATGTTGAGGTGGCAGCTCCCGCAGCGCCCCCGCCACGGCGGTGTCGGTGAGTCGATGAGCCTGTCGCGCCGCCCACGCGGCGACGTCCTGGCGTCCGCGGACGGCAGGCGGCTGCTCCGCGACGAGGGCGTCGGCGAGCGCATCCACGTCGCCCGCCTCGACGAGCTCCGCCATCTGCTGCATCCTGCGGACTGCCGCGTCGTGGCGAGGCTCGTCGACCGTCGACGGCAGCACGAGGACGAGACGGTCGAAGACCGCTGGCTCCGCGCAGGCTGCACGGAGTACGACGCCGGCGCCGAGCGAAACCCCGAGTGCCCGGCTGGCGCCGTACCTCGAGACCACCGACATCAGCTCGGACGTCAGGGCGCCGTACGTGAAGGCGGTCTGCGGAGCGGCAGTGGCGCCGTGACCGCGGAAGTGCAGGAAGACCCGGGTCCCCAGCACCCCCGAACCGAACGGCCGGGTCTCCTCGATCGAGCTCGCCAGGCCGTGCGCGAAAGCCGTCACCGGCTCACCCCGGCCGGTGACCAGGACCTCGAGTGGTCCCTCCGGCCCCTCGACCAGCGGCACCGAGGTCAGTACTGCCGCATCGACCGCAGCGTCGGTCGCACATCGACCAGGTAGACCGCGGCTGCCACCGTTCCGATCAGGTTGAACATCTGGATGGGCGACCGCAGCAGCACCTGAAGCACGAGGAAGACGGCCAGCAGGATGACCCAGAACACCTTGTTCTGCTTGTCAGCCGCAACGTAGAACGCGTCCTTGCGGTAGACGGCGTCGGCCAGCGCGAAGACCTTCATGGCGACGATGGGGAAGAACAGCACCCATGTCGCATAGTCCTCGATTCTGAACGCGATCATCGCCTCAGGATACCGGCGGTGCCGCCGGCCGTTTGGTTGCGGCGCTCTTCTTCGTGGCCGACCGCTTGGTGGCGGTGCTCTTGGTGGCGGTAGTCCTCCGGGCAGCGGACTTGCTGGTTGCCGACTTCTTGGTGGCCGCAGGAGGGGTCGCGGCCCGTTTGGGTGCCGCCCTTTTGGTGGTAGATGCCCTCTTGGTCGCCGCGGACTTGGTCGCCGTGGACTTGGTGGCCGCCCTCTTGGTCGCCGCGGACTTGGTGGCCGCCGCCCTCTTGGTCGTGGCCGCCGACTTGGCAGTCGCGGACTTGGCAGCCGCCGACTTGGCAGTCGCGGACTTGGCACTTGTGGACCTGGTCGTTGCGGTCTTCTTGGCGGCCGCCTTCTCGGTGGTCTTCCTCCGGGTGCTTGCGGTCCTGTTGGACGCGGTTGACTTGGTCGCGGTCTTGCGGGCCGCGGGCCGTTTGACAGGAGCCCGGCTCGAGGCCGCCTGGGTCGCGGTGGGCTCGGGCCGCGAGACGGGGACCACGACGTCGACGTCAGGCTGCGCGCCGCGGGCCTGGGTCACCAGCATCTTGCCTCGCCCCGCCAACTCGCCGTACGTGGCGAACGCCGTGGATACGACATCTGCGAACAGTGACTGGGCCACAGCCGGCCAGTCCTGCGCCCTGTCGGGCAGTGCGCGAAGGAGCTGTGGCGCGCTCTGCACCTCGACCTGGAAGGCCTCGACGCTGCCGGCCAATGTCGCCTGCGCCTGCTCGCGGAAGTCCTTGGGGTCGAACGCCGCGGACAGGGCGGCGAGCTCGAGACGTGCGGCGCGGATCTTCTCGAACGCCAGATCGCCGGCTCCCACCATCGCGAGCAGGGCGGTGGAGTTCGCCAGGGTCTCCTCGAGCTCCTTGATGCGGGCCTTGTCGATGAACCTCGAGCTCATAGCTTCCTCTCTGGTCTGCCCCTTCGCGGGCTGACGATGGTCACGCTTCGACGGGGTAGGCGTTCCCGTGCCGGAACGACACGTAGATGTCGAGCAGCACGCGCTTTTGTCGTTCTGTCAGCATGGTGTCACCGAGGACGGCGAGCTCGACCGACCGGGCGCCATGCTCGTCGGGATCGAGGATTCCAGCGCGGACATACAGCGACTCGGCGGAGATCCGCAGCCCTTTGGCCAGCTGCTGGAGCACCTCGGCGGACGGTTTCCGAAGCCCGCGCTCGATCTGGCTCAGGTAGGGGTTGGACACCCCGGTCCGGTCGGCGAGCTGCCGCAGCGTCAGCTGGGCGTTCCGGCGTTGCTCCCTGAGGAACTCCCCCAGGGAATCGAGTGCCTCCACCTCTCCATGGTGCTTGCAGGAGTTAGCGTTTGCAAGCTCCCGAGGCCCGATTGTTCCTGAACCGGTCGAGCCGACGCCGTACCAACGTGTACCGGGCACCAGCGGCGCCGGTACGCTCACGCCGTGGCCGCGCCAGAGATCCTCGTCGACATCGTCAGGTCGGGGTTCGTCGAAGGCCACCATCGCGGATCGGTCGTCGCGCTGCGCGCCGACGGATCAGTCGACTGGAACATCGGCGAGGTTCGCGCGCCGATCTATCCGCGCTCCTGCAACAAGCCGATCCAGGCCGTCGGGATGCTCAGGCGGGGGCTCGCCCTCGAGGCCGAGCTCCTTGCGCTGTGTGCTGCCAGCCACTCCGGTGAGGACTTCCATATCGACGGCGTACGTCGGATCCTGGCGGGCGCCGGACTCGACGAGGGCGCCTTGCAGACCCCTCCCGACTACCCCCTCGACGATGTCGCACGGGTCACGTACATCCGGGCGGGTCTGCAACCGTCCTCGATCGCGATGAACTGTTCCGGCAAGCATGCCGGCATGCTCGCCACGTGCGCCCTGAACGGGTGGCCCACCGACACCTACCGGTCACCCGACCATCCGCTTCAGGTTGGGCTGGCCGAGACGTTCGCGGAGCTGACCGGAGAGCCGATCGCGTCCGTGGGCGTCGACGGGTGCGGCGCACCGCTGTTCGCGGCCTCGCTCGTCGGTGTGGCGCGGGCGTTCCGGACGCTCGTCGTCTCGTCGGCCGGCAGCGTGGAGCGCCGGGTTGCCGATGCCTTCGCCGCGCATCCGACGTACGCCTCGGGGACGAGGCGAGACGAGGCTGCCCTGCTGAAGGCGGTCCCGGGCGCCGTCTGCAAGGCGGGGGCGGAGGGCTGCTACGCGGTGGCGTTGCCCGATGGCCGCGCGCTCGCGATGAAGGTCGACGACGGCGCATACCGCGCGAGGGCGCCCGTGATGGCTGCCGCACTGCGACGTCTGGGCGTCGACCGGGAGCCAGGCGTGGACGGCGAAGCCCTCGATGCCACCGGGATCGCCACCCTGCTCGGCGGCGGCAAGCCTGTCGGAGAGCTGCGGGTCACCCACCCCGACCTCGCCGGCTGACCTTCCCCACCCCCCGCGAATTGCGGGAAAGTGCACCTCGCGAAGGGCCGGGGAGGGTCGACTTTCCCGCAATTCGAGGGAGGGGATGGCGGTCCTCGGCCCGCCAGTTCGGACCGCTTCCACCACGGGATCGTGGCAGAATCGCCCGGTGCCCGATGACTCCGCCACGCCGTCCTCGCCGGCCCCGAGAGCGTCAACTCCCCAGTGGACTCCGAGCCAGCGCGAGCTCGACGACCTCGATCTGCTCCTCAACGAGAGCTTCTCGCCGCCGCTTCCCGGGTACGTCGACCCCAGCCAGTCCGGCGCGGCCGGCGCCATCACGCTCGTCGTGGACGAGGACGCCGCCGAGCAGGCGATCGCGGCGGGACAGCTCGACCTCGTCGACCCTGAGGGCGCTCCGCTGGCCAGGCTCTTCCTCACCGGCACCTGGACGGCGGATGACGGGCGAGTTGGCCTGGCCGGTCCGGTCTCGCCGCTCGCGAGTATCAGCTACGGGCCGTTCCGCCGCCTCTACCTGTCCCCCGCCGACGTGCACGCCGACCACCCGACGGCGTCACTACTTGCCGTACCGGTTCGGCGGTCTCTGACCTCGGCGGACCTCGAAGTCCTCGACAAAGCGGCACAGGAACAACGCAAGACGCTCCTCCTGCTCGCCTGTGTCGGGGAGGGGATGGCCCAGGACCTGTCCGGCCCGGCACTGATCCGCGCCACCGGGGCCGCGGCTCGCCACCTCGAGAGTCCTGTGCTCGTCGTTGCCGTCGGGGCCGCCGACCACGGTGACCAGGCAACCAACGACTGGCTGCTCGCGAGCATCTGCCGCGCCTTCGCGGACGACTCGATCATCCTCCCCGAGACTCCCCCGCCCGGGTCAGCGCTCCCGGAGGACGTCGCAGCAATCTTCGCGAAAGACCATCCGCCACGCGACGAGCAGGGCGCCGTCTTCTTCTTCACCGGGCTCTCGGGATCCGGCAAGTCGACGCTCGCCCGCGCGTTGATGGACCACATCCTGGAGGTCGGCGAGCGCACCGTCACCTCGCTGGACGGCGACGTGGTGCGCCACCACCTCTCCAAGGGGCTGGGCTTCAGTCGCGAGGACCGCGAGACCAACATCCTGCGCATCGGCTATGTGGCGGCCGAGATCTCGCGGCACGGCGGACTCGCCATCTGTTCGCCGATAGCTCCGTTCGAGTCGACCCGGGCCGAGGTACGTCGGATGGTGGAGCGCGCAGGCGGAGGGTTCGTCCTCATCCATGTGGCGACGCCACTGGCGGAGTGCGAGCGACGGGACCGCAAGGGTCTGTATGCCAAGGCTCGGGCCGGTCTGATCCCCGACTTCACCGGCATCTCGTCGCCGTACGAAGAACCGCAGAATGGGCTTAAAATCGACACGACCGATCGAGATATTGCAGAATGTCTATCGGAGATCCTCGATGTTCTCACCACCGAGGGCTGGCTCCGTCACTGAACATCCTCGGAGGACCCATGCTGAACTCCGCGACTACCTTGCTCGCCGACAACCTCTTGACGGGCCATACGACGGAGCTCAAGACCGCCATCGCCGCCTTCTTCGTCGGCACCATCGTCGGTATCACCGGCATGGGTGGTGGTGCGCTGATGACGCCGGCCCTGATCTTCCTCGGTGTAGGCGACGCATCAACCGTGGTCACCGCAGATCTGACGGCGGCTGCGGTCTACAAGTCCGCCGGCGCCATCGTGCACTGGCGTGAGGGGTCCCCAAACCTCCGGCTGGCCGGCTGGCTGATCCTGGGATCTGTGCCGTTCGCCTTCCTCGGCCCGTTCCTGGTGCACTGGGTCTCACCGGGGGGCAGTGACCAGCTGGACACGAACCTCAAGCGGCTGATCGGGCTGGCCCTGCTGCTCGCGGCTTCGACGTACGCCGTTCGGCTCTATATCCAGCTGCGGCGGGTTGCCAGGTCGAGCAATGAGAAGTTCGTCGAACCGGTGATCCGTCCGGTCCCCACGGTCATCGTCGGCGCGGTCGGCGGCCTGCTGGTCGGCATCACGTCTGTCGGATCCGGCTCGGTCATCATGGTCGCGCTGCTGATGCTGTATCCCAGCCTCTCCGCAGTGCGGCTGGTCGGGACCGACCTGGTTCAGGCTGTGCCCCTGGTCTTTGCGGCAGCAGTCTCCAACATCATCGCGAACGGCCTCAGCTGGAGCATCGTCATCCCGCTGATCATCGGATCCGTCCCCGGCTCGATCATGGGCTCCAGGATCGCCCCGCGGGTCCCCTCGTCGACAATCCGCCGTGGCATCGTCGTCGTCCTCACCGTCTCAGGCCTGGCGCTGCTCGACAAGGCGGGCTGGTGGCCGCTGGGCAACGGCCCCGACGGCGAAACGACCCATCCCCTCACGATCCTCTCGATCGGTATCGTCATCCTCGTCGTGCTTCCCTTCATCTGGGGGGTGCTCCGACGTCAGGTGGGACTCCCCATGTTCGGCAAGCCGACCGTTTCCGAGATCGAGGCGCCGGCCGGATCGCCAGCCGCCAAGCGCGCCGCGCGAGCAGCGCGGAAGGTGGCTGGAAAGAAGGCAGCCCCGGGCCGGCCCACCAAGAAGGCAGCGGGCGCTCGTGTCGACGGCGGGACCGGCGAGAACCAGCCGTGGGAGCCGCCCCCCGAGACCTCTCCGCCGCCGGAGGACACCGAGGCGACCGACCCTCGCCCGGTCGGCCGGTGACGTCAGGACAACATCTCACCCACCTCTCGAGGTGCGCGGTGACGCCTTCGGGGTCGGTTCGAGAGTGTTTCGAGAGTGTTAGGTGCGCCACTGTGAACAGGCACACGGTCATTTGTATGGGTCCGGCAAGGTTAGGATGAGGCCCGAGTCCCCGGCCCAAGGAGTCGCCTCAGAATGACGGTCCACGCCGACTACCGCCTCAGCCAGCTCGACGAGCTGGAGGCGGAGTCCATCCACATCTTTCGCGAGGTTGCGGCGGAGTTCGAGAAGCCGGTCCTGATGTTCTCCGGTGGCAAGGACTCCATCTGCATGTTGCGCCTCGCAGAGAAGGCGTTCTTCCCGGCCAAGATTCCGTTCCCCGTCCTTCAGGTCGACACCGGTTTCGACTTCCCTGAGGTGCTCGAGTGCCGCGACAGCTGGGTGAGCCGGCTCGGCGTACGTCTCATCGTCGCATCCGTGCAGGAGGCGATCGACAGCGGCGTGATCATCGACGACGGCAAAACCAGCCGCAACCGGATGCAGACCGGCACCCTCCTGCACGCCATCGAGGAGGAGGGCTTCACCGCCGCCTTCGGAGGCGGGCGGCGAGACGAGGAGAAAGCGCGCTCGAAGGAGCGTGTCTACTCCCACCGCGACGAGTTCGGTCAATGGGACCCGAAGAACCAGCGTCCGGAGCTCTGGTCCCTCTACAACGGCCGCATCCACGCCGGTGAGCACATGCGGATCTTCCCGCTGTCCAACTGGACCGAGCTCGACATCTGGCACTACATCGGCCAGGAGAAGATCGAGATTCCCCAGATCTACTTCGCTCACGAGCGGGAAGTGGTACGTCGCGACGGCATGTGGATGTCTGCCGGGGTGTTCAACGAGCTCAAGCCGGGCGAAACCGCCGAGGTGCGGACGGTGCGCTTCCGCACGGTCGGGGACATGACGCTGACCGGCTGCGTCGAGTCTGACGCGTCGACGATCGGCCAGATCGTCGACGAGGTCGCCATCGCACGCATCACGGAACGGGGCGCCACTCGCGGCGACGACCGGTTCAGTGAGGCTGCCATGGAGGACCGCAAGCGAGAGGGTTACTTCTGATGGATCTGCTCAGGTTCGCCACGGCGGGTTCCGTCGACGACGGCAAGTCGACCCTGATCGGCCGCCTGCTGCTCGACTCGAAATCGATCTTCGAGGACCAGCTCGAGGCCGTCGAGCACACGTCTGCCGCCCGCGGTTACGACTACACCGACCTGGCCCTGCTCACCGACGGGCTGCGGTCGGAGCGTGAGCAGGGCATCACCATCGACGTCGCGTACCGCTACTTCGCGACCCCCAACCGCAAGTTCATCATCGCCGACACTCCGGGCCATGTGCAGTACACCCGCAACATGGTGACTGGGGCTTCGACCGCCGACCTCGGCCTGGTGCTCGTCGACGCCCGGCAGGGGCTCACTGAGCAGTCGCGCCGGCACGCGGTCATCCTCAGCCTGCTGCGAGTCCCCCACCTGGTGCTCTGCATCAACAAGATGGACCTGGTCGACTTCTCCGAGAAGCGCTACAACGAGATCTACGAGGAGTTCACGTCGTTCGCGACCAAGCTCGCCATCTCGGACCTGACCATCATCCCGATCTCGGCCCTCAAGGGCGACAACGTCGTCACGCGTTCCGAGAGCATGGCGTGGTACGAGGGGCCGTCCCTGCTCCACCACCTGGAGAACGTGCACGTGGCTTCCGACCGTGACCTGGTCGACACCCGTTTCCCGGTGCAGTACGTCATCCGGCCGAAGTCCGACGACTACCACGACTACCGGGGCTACGCGGGCCGGGTGTCCGGCGGCATCCTCAAGCCCGGCGACGAGGTCCTCGTACTCCCCTCCGGCTTCACGTCCAAGATCGCGGCGATCGACTTCTTCGACGAGGAGCTCGAGGAGGCCTACCCTCCGATGTCGGTGACGGTGCGGCTCGAGGACGACATCGACGCCTCCCGTGGAGACATGATCTGCCGCCCGCAGAACGCGCCGAAGCCGACCCAGGACATCGACGCCATGGTGTGCTGGATGTCGAGCTCGCCGCTGCGGCCGCGCCAGAAGCTCGCGATCAAGCACACGACACGGTCCGCACGTGCTCTGATCAAGGACGTCCAGTACCGCCTCGACGTCAACTCGCTGCACCGCGACCTCGAGACCAAGGAGCTCGGGCTCAACGAGATCGGGCGGGTTCAGCTGCGTACGACGATTCCACTTCTCTGTGACTCGTACGAGACCAACCGCACGACCGGCTCGTTCATCCTCATCGACGAGGCAACCGGTGTGACCGTCGGCGGCGGGATGATCAACCCCGGCAGCTGACCTGGGCACTGGCGTCGCGCACGGCTCCTGGTCGGCGCGCCGGTTGCTCAGGTCAGAGCCGGGCGCGGACGTGGAGGCCCGCCTCGGGGTCGACGATCGCCTCCTGCGCGGCGGCGACGCCGTCGGCGAGCAGCTCCGCATCGACCGGCACATTGCGCTTGATGAGCGCGAGACCAACCGGGCCGAGCTCGTAGTGCCGCGCCGAGGATCCGACGAAGCCCACCTCTCGACCGTCGAGTGTCACGGCGCTTCGATGGCCGGGCAGCTTGTCGACCGAGCCGTCGAGCAGCAGCAGCACCAGCCGCCGAGGCGGTCGCCCCAGCGTGTGGACGCGCGCAACCGTCTCCTGGCCCCGGTAACAGCCCTTGTCGAGGTGTACGGCGCTGCCGAGCCACCCGGTCTCGTTGGGAATCGTGCGGTGGTCGGTGTCCAGGCCCAGCCGGGCTTCCCCCCTGGCGATCCGAAGCGCCTCGAAGGCCCACACGCCGCATGGTGTCGCGCTCATCGCGGACGCCAGGTCCGCTCGCCGTACCAGGTCGACAGTGTCGGGCGCGGAGGCCACGGCTGCCCACTCGTCGGTGACGTCCGCGACCTCGACCCGCGTCATGAAACGCATCGAGTCCAGCCAGGCGACCAGGCCCGCAGCCTCACCCGGCTCCACGTGCGCCCAGAAGGACTCGCCGTCGTCATAGCCGGACATCGCGTGCTCCACATGTCCCTGCGGTGAAAGGACCAGCGTCATGGTTCGCTCGAGCGGCAACAGCGACTCGAGGTGCTGCGTCGTCAGGGAATGCAGCCAGCTCAGCCGGTCCGGGCCGCCGATCCGCACCACACCGCGATGCGAGAGGTCGACGACTCCACCCCCGGCGACCAGGACTCGCTGCTCGCGGAAGGGGTCTCCGTAGTGCGCGGCGACTCCCGCGTCCTCCGCGTCGGCAGGTACGGCGCCCGGCAGCGCGAGAAACGGGCTCGGCGTGGTCACGGCGCGCACCGCCGACACTCGCCGAAGACCGTCAGGTGGCCGACATCGGGGACGAAACCCGTTCGGTCGTAGATCGTCTGCACAAGGGAGCCCAGGTCGCCGGGCTCGAGAGCCAGCACCGAACCACAGCTGTGGCACACGACGTGCGCGTGCTCCTCGCCGCCGGCGGCGTGGTACGTCGGAGCTCCGTGGCTGAGGTGGGCATGCGTGACGAGGCCGATCTCCTCGAGCAGCTCGAGAGTGCGGTACACGGTCGAGATGTTGACCCCTTCGGCGCGCTCACGGACCCAAGCGTGGACGTCCTCGGGTGTGGCGTGACCGAGCTCGGTCACAGCCGCCAGCACGAACTGGCGCTGCGGCGTCAGTCGGTACCCTCGCGAGTGCAGGCTCTGGGCAAGTTCCACCCTGCCAGCCTATCGCCCGCCCCCGTCCGGACCCGATGGACGAGTTGGGTCAGCCAGCTGCGCTTCGGCTCGTTCGACGGCCGACCGCCCCTAGAACGACACGGCCTTGGTGTCCGGCCTGAGGACCTCCTCGACGTACGCCGCGGCACCCCCGATCCGGACGCCGGGGACGAAGTCGCCGTCTCCGAGGCCGCGACGAGCGGCGCTGGTCGTGCTGACCGTGACCGTGGCGGCACCGAGCAGCAGGTCGAGCAGGCCGTCCAGCGGAGCCGTATGCGGCAGGTCGAAGGCGGCCGCCCGACCCGGGGTCACGAGCCATACCGACTCGCCCGCCAGCCACAACGAGACGTCGGCACCGGCGCTCGTGGCTGCCGCCGCGACCGTGAACCCCTGGCTGCAGCGCTCGGGCGCCTCCTCGCCGGCAGTGATCGTCACGACGAGGGATCGCCGCTCGATCGAGGGCGTCATCGCGTCACTCTAGCGGTCCAACCGGCTAGACTCGGCGCTCGTGGAGGTCCTTTCCGTCGGCCTGTTGATGCTGGTCGCACTCGCCATCGCCTCGCTTGCCGGCCTCGCTGTCGTCCGCCTCTTCCGCCGCCCGGGCTGAGCCTGCGCCGACATGCCGTTCGAGATCCCGGCGGACCTGCACCCAGATCTGATGCCTGTGGCGTTCCTGCTCGGACACTGGCATGGCAACGGCCACGGCGCCTACCCGACCATCGAACCTTTCGAGTTCGCTCAGGAGGTCGGGTTCACCCACGACGGGCGGCCGTTCCTGCACTACTTCAGCCGAACCTGGTTCGTCGACGAGGACGGCACGGAGCGGCGTCCCTCAGCCCTCGAGACGGGCTTCCTTAGGCCTCAGAACGGGAACGAGATCGAACTGCTGCTCTCCCATCCGACGGGCATCGCCGAGATCTACTACGGAACTGTTGAGGGCGCCCGGATCGAGCTCAGCACGGATGCCGTGGTCCGGATCAGCTCGGCCAAGGAGTACGCCGCCGGCCAGCGCCTCTACGGGCTCGTCGAGGGCGACCTGCTGTGGACCCTGGACATGGCCGCGGTCGGCCAGCCGCTGCAACCCCACATCTGGGCCCGCCTGCAGCGCGGCTAGCCCGCCCGTCCCTCGCTCGTACCGCCCCCCAACTCCCGCGAATTGCGGGAAAGTGCACCTACTCCGGGCCTCCGGAAGGTCGACTTTCCCGCAATTCGCGGGGAGGGGCGGCGGAGGAGGGCGGGAGGAGAGGTCTTCAGCGGGGCTTGACCTGGAGCAGCTCCCGCGCGTCAGCTGTCGACATGGCGGGGCGCTGCGCCATCTCAGCGAGCCGGGCCGCGCGCTCCACCAGCTCGGCGTTGTGGCGGACGGGAACCCCTCGGGCCAGCGTCAAGGTGTCCTCCATACCCACCCGGAGATGCCCGCCAGCGGAAAGTGACGCGAACGCGACCGCCAGCGACGTACGCCCGATGCCGGTCGCGGACCATGACGTCGTACTCTCCGGCAGCGCCTGTACCGCAGCTACCAGCGCCTCCACCGTCCCGGGCATCCCGCCCGGAACTCCCATCACGAGGTCGCAGTGCACACGTTCGCCGAACGGCAGTCCGTACCGGTCGAGCAGCCGGTGCAACGCCGCCACGTGCCCGAGGTCGAAGAGCTCGAACTCCGGCACCACGTGGCGCTCCTGGGAGAGCTGGTAGAGGTCGCAGATGAACGGCCAGGGGTTCAGGAACACGTCGTCGCCGAAGTTGACGGTGCCCATCGTCAGCGAGCAGGAGTCGGGGTCCGCGTCGAGTACGGTCAGCCGGGTGTCGAGCGGGTCGTGGACGGAGCCTCCGGTGGACAGCTGCACGACCAGGGACGTCTGTTCCCGGACGGCGTTGACGGCAGCCGCCAGGTGTGCGGTCTCGAGCGTCGGCCGGTGGGCCTCGTCGCGGATGTGGAGGTGGATCATCGCCGCGCCGGCCGCCTCGCAGCGCACCGCCGTCTCCGTCAGCTCGACCAGCGTCGTCGGCAGCGCCGGGAAGTCGTCCTTCGCCGTCTCGGCGCCGGTCGGAGCGACGGTGATCAGGGTTCCGGGGTGCGCGGCTGACGTCATGGCACACATGGTGTCAGACTCCCGTCCATGCGAGCAGTCGTCCAGCGCGCGAGCAGCGCCGAGGTCGTCGTTGCGGGTGAGTCCATCGGCAGCCTCTCGCGACCGGGCCTGGTGGTCCTCCTCGGTGTCACCCACGACGACACCTCCGAGCAGGCGGCCCGTCTCGCTCGCAGGATCTGGGACCTGCGCATCCTCGAGGGCGAGCGGTCCGCCTCGGACCTCGGCGCGCCCCTGCTCGTGGTCAGCCAGTTCACCCTGTACGCCGACCTCAGCAAGGGCCGACGACCGTCCTGGTCGGCGGCGGCGCCCGGGGCGGTCTCCGAGCCCCTGTACGACGCGTTCTGTGCCGCCCTGCGAGCGCTCGGCGCCGAGGTCTCGACGGGGGTCTTCGGCGCTCAGATGGACGTCACACTGACCAACGACGGACCGGTCACGTTGATCGTGGAATCCTGAAGAATGGCCAAGGGTTGCCAGTGCAGGGCCACTTTGATTTCGGATCGCCAACGTTTGTTGGCACACTGAGGCGTACCTGATGCCCGCCTTTGACCCAGAGAACGATTGATGAGCGACAACGAAACTCCTGACGAGCCCGGCTCCGGGCATCTTTCGGCGACTCCGGCTTCGACCGGTACGGCAGCCGGCGAACCGGCGTCCGCGGAGGCCGGGCAGCCGCCGAGCGACGGCGGGACCGACAAGGGCCAGCCCGTCTTCCCACGCAAGCCGCGGCGCAGGAGCTTCCTGAGGCGCCACCTGGCGCTGACCTCCCTGGTCGTCATCCTGCTGCTGGTCGTGGGCGCCGCGGGTGGTTTCGTCTGGTACCTCAACCACGAACTGGGGAACATCCAGCATTTCAACGCCGGGATCAAGCCCAAGCCCGGAACCGCCCCCGGTGACACGTCCGATGCCGGTAAGCCGCTGAACATCCTGGTGCTCGGCTCGGACAACGGCAACGACACCCAGACCGTCGCCGAAGACCTCAAGGACGGCACCTGGACCAAGGGTGCCCACCGCAGCGACACGATCATCCTGGTCCACATCCCGGCGGACCGGAGCTCGGCGCAGATCGTCTCGATCCCCCGTGACAGCTGGGTCAAGGTACCGACCTTCATCGGCGACATCAACGGCTACGCGAAGATCAACGCCGCCTTCTCATGGGGCGGCCCGGCGCTCGCCGTGCGGACGATCCAGAACTTCACCGGCCTTCACATCGACCACGTCGCGACGATCGACTGGAACGGGTTCAAGGGCCTCACAGACGCCCTCGGCGGGGTGCGGGTCTACATCCCGCAGACCTTCACGGACGACGCCCAGCACGTGACCTGGCACAAGGGCTGGCAGACCATGGACGGCGCGACGGCGCTGCAGTACGTCCGTACCCGGCATGGTCTGGCCAACGGAGACTTCGGGCGCATCGAGCGGCAGCAGAACTTCCTGCGCACCGTCATGAGCAGCCTGCTGTCGACGAGCACATTCACCAACCCGGTCAAGCTTGCTCGCGTCGTCGGCACGTTCTCCAGCTTCATCCAGGTCGACAACACGTGGTCCACGGGGGACATCCGCAGCCTGGCACTGGCGATGCGCAACCTGCACACATCGAACGTCCAGTTCACCACGGCGCCCTTCGGCAGCTTCGACGTCGTCGCCGGCCAGGACATCGTGCGGCTCGACCAGGCGAAGTGCAAACAGCTGTTCACCGCCTTCAACCACGGGAACCTCACCAACTACCTGAAGAACAACCCGGGCAGCGCGTTGCCCAGCGACACCTCCGTCAACTAGCACCGGCACGCCCGCCATGGCTTCCGGCTACTCCGGCACACCGCAGGCTCGAAAGCTCGGGCTGAAACCGGGGCAACGAGTCTACCTCGACAACGCGCCCCCGGGCTGGCACCTGACCGACCCCCCGGACGGCCTGGAGTACGTCGAAGCTCCCGAGCCAGCGGACGTGGTGGTCAGCTTCTTCGCGAGCAGGCAGGAGCTGGCGCGGCGACTACCCGGTCTCGTCGATCGCATCTACCCGGCAGGGGCGCTGTGGCTCGCCTGGCCCCGCCGGGCCGCCGGGCACGTCAGCGACCTCACGGACAACGTCGTTCGAGAGCACGCGCTGGCCCTCGGCGTCGTCGACGTCAAGATCGCCGCCATCGACGACGACTGGTCCGGCCAGCGTGTGGTCTGGAGGGTCAGCAGCCGTCCCGCGAAGACCTGATACCGTGCCGCGCATGGCTCTCATCGAAAGCTCCGGCTTCGCCCACGTGCGCCTGACGGTCACCGACATCGAGCGGTCAAAGGCCTTCTACGACAAGGTCTTCGGTTGGAGCGTCGCGGCCGACATGTCCAGCAGAGTCAAGGAGCCGGGTGTCAGCGAGTCTCCCGGGGACATCTACGGCGGCACCGTCTACCAGACACCGTCAGGCACCCTGCTGGGTCTGCGGCCCGTCGCCGACGGTGAGCCGTTCGACTCCGAGCACACCGGGCTGGACCACATCAGCTTCGCCGCTCCGTCCCGGGACGCCCTGGTGGCTGCCAAGGAGGCCCTCGACGCGGAGGGCGTCCCGCACGGCGAGGTGACGGATCTCGACGGCTTCGGCATCGCTATCCTCTCGTTCAGCGACCCTGACGGTATCCACCTCGAGCTCACCGCGCCATTGTCCTGAGCCGGCCGCAGTACCGACGTACCGCCTGGGATTCTCGTCACGCCAGCCGGAGCCGCCGCTGCTCGGACCGGAACAGCCCGGCGCCGGGGACCAGTCGACCCAGCACGCAGTCGACGAGCGCCTTGGACGCCTCGCTGCCGTACAGGTTGCCGACCTCGCCCATCCGCGGGGTGCTCATGGCCGCCTTGATGATCGCCACCACGAACTCACTGTCCACGGGAGGGGCGAGCACGTTGGCGCCCGCCAGTACCGACTCGGCCCTATCGGTGCCGTAGCGCAGGGTGACGCAGGGGATGCCCAGGACGTTCATCTCCTCCTGCATGCCCCCGGAGTCGGTCGCGACGACCGCGCACTCCAGCATCGCGGCGATCACGTCGCGGTAGTTGGGCCACACCGGCGAGTAGATGAACGAGGTGGGGAACTCGGCCTCGAGGGCCGCGACGCGGGACCGGAGCCCGAACGCCTCGAGAGCCTGCTCGGTGCCGAACAGCGAGATGAACAAGACGTTCTGGCCCTCACGAACGAGCTGCTCGATAGCCTCGAACAGCACCAGGAACCGTTGCCGGTCGCTCGTGTTCTCTCGCCGATGGATGCAGATTCGAATGAACCGGTTGCCTCGTAGCTGCGGGTAGGTGTCGAAGATGGTGGCCCGTTCGGCGTCTGCCTGCGCCGTCGCCATGGCATCCACGACCGTGTTGCCGACCACTTCGATCGTGTCGGCGGGAAAGCCCTCGTCCAGCAGGAACTCACGATCCAGCTCGACGGGCGCCGCGTGGAACCCGGTTGCCGCGTCGGACACCCGGGTGTTGAACTGCTCCGGGAACGGCTCGCGGCTGTCCCGGGTGAAGTTCTCCGGAGTCTGCATCGCCTGCAGGTAGGCGTCCCACTCGAAGACCCCACCTCGATGGTCGGCCAGGAAGCGCTCGTAGATCTCGCGGCGCGGAGTCAGAGTTCGGATACCCGCCTCCACGTGAACGCATGCGACGCCGTTCAGATAGGAGCTCACTCCTATCGCCATCGAGGTGACGGTGTCTCCGTGGATGTACGGCACCGGGGTGAGTCCCGCGTCGACCAGCTCGGTCAGTACAGCGGAGAACTGCTCAATGATCTGAGCGACCTTCTGCTGCAGGGTTCCGGTAATACCGAGGTGGATGTCCGTGGTGAGCCCGAACTCCTCCAGCATCGCGCCGCTGTAGGCATGGTCGTGGTGCTGGCCGGTGTGGCACAGCAGCACCTGCTCACCGCGGCGCTGCAGCTCCCGGTAGACCGGTGCCTGCTTGATGATGTCGGGCTTGGTCGCGATCGTGATGATGTGCACGTACGGCGAACGGCCGCCCACCAGGGCACTCAGGCGCGCACGGCTGAGCGACTCGGTCATCGGTCCTCCTTCGTCGATGCCTGGGCGGCAACCGGTAGGGCGTCAGCGGTACCTGGTCGGGAGGATCTCGAGCAGCTCCGGGAGCTTCTCGGACTCGTCCTTGTTGAGCACGAGCACCACATCATCGAGCGAGACGACGACGATGTTCTCCAGGCCGACCGTAGCCACCACCCGTTCGCCGGGGTTGACCACCAGGCTGTTGGAGCTTCCGACGTCGAAGTGGTGGGTGGAGTCGGAGGCCACTAGGCTGCCCCCCGCCAGGTCGGAGAGCACCCGGTGCAGCGTCTGCCAGGTGCCGATGTCGCTCCAGGCGAAGTCCGCCGGAATGACGGCCAGCGGGTACTTGCCCGAGTCGATCACCTCGATCTCATGGACCTTCTCCGGCGACGCCAGGTAGTCGTCGACGTCGCCGCTCTTGGCGTACCGCCTGGCCGCCTCGACAAGTCGCGGATCGGCGTCGTCGTAGGCGTCGAGCAGGGTCTTGGCCGAGAAGCAGTAGTAGGCGGCATTCCAGTAGTAGTCGCCGGAGGCTACGTACGCCTTGGCGACTGCCTGGCTGGGCTTCTCCACGAACTTCTCGGCAGACAGTGCCCGCGGATGACCGAGGCCGACCCCACGCCGTACCTTGATGTATCCGAGGCTGGTGTCCGGGCGGGTGGGCGTGATCCCCACCATGGCGAGGTGTCCGGGGTGGCCCTCGATGAACTCGTAGCAGTGCCGCAGCGTCTCCTGGAAGCGCTCGAGGTCGGTGATGGCGTGGTCGGAGGCGAGGCTGAAGATCACCGCCGACTCGTCCCGCTCATAGAGCGCCAGGGAGAACAGTGCGAACGCCGCCGCCGTCCCGCGCGCGACCGGCTCCACGATGATGTTCTCGGACGGTATCTGGGGGACGTGTTCCTGGATCATGGCCGCGTAGTTCGCGGTGGTGGAGATGTAGACGTTCTCCAGTGGTACGACGCCACCCATCCGCTCGACCGTCTCGGCGATCAGGGTCTGGTCACCCATGAGGGACTGCATCTGCTTGGGCAGACTCTCCCGCGACAACGGCCACAGACGCGTGCCTGCGCCACCGGCGACCACGACCGCGTAACGATGTGAGTCACGAGGATCCGTCTGCGGCTGCGGCTGGCTCATCAGGGGAAAGCATACGTGGGCGGACCGTCACCTCGGTGAGGAACGTGAGGAGGGGGCAGCCGCCTCGAACGCCGCGGCGACGTCCTTCCTCGTAAGCCTTGATGTGGTTACGACGCAGTTGTCGAAGTGGGCTGGTCGCATATCGGGATCGCCGGTGTACAGCCCGATGCATCGCAGCCCGGCGTCGGTCGCAGCCTGGATTCCCACCTTCGAGTCCTCAACCGCGACGCAGTCGGCGGCCCTCTCGCCGAGCGCCCTCAGGGTCCGCCGGTAGACCTCCCCGTCGGGCTTGCCCTTCTCGAGGTTCAGCGCGGACTGCCTGGCGGCGACCGACTCGGCCAAGCCGAGGCAGGACAGCACGGTGTCGATGAAGTCGAGGGACGACGAGGAGGCGACCCCGAGCTTCATCCCCTCCCGGGCCAGACTCCGCGCCACGTCGACGCTCGACGAGATGGGCTTCGGGTCCGCGAGGAACTCCTCGGACGCCTGGCGAACAGCGCGCCGGGTCAGCGCGTCGACCAGCTGGTCGTCGGCCGCGACCTCGGGGCGTCCGATGTCCGTGAAGATGTCACGCAGCGTCTCGTTGACCCGGCCGCCGGCGTACCTCGCCATGTCCTGCGCGGTGAAGGTCCTGGTCCCCCAGCCGCGCTCCCGTGTGACCTCGTTGGCGATGTCGGCGAAGACGCTCTGCCAGTGCCGCTCGGAGTCCACGAGGACGCCGTCGAGGTCGAAGATGACAGCTGTCACGGGCAGGGCAGTCGGTCGGCGTCTGCGGAGCGTCAGATCGTCAGCTCGACCTCGGTGACCGCGCCCGTCGAGGCGCTGACCGTGGACTGCACGGGCGACGCATGCGGCGCGAGGACGCGTACCGTCCACTCGCCGGGGGCGGCGAAGAAGCGGAAGTCGCCGTGGTCGCCGGTGGGCACCTCGGCCGTGAACTCACCGGCACGGTCGAGGAGCCGAACGTAGGCGCCCTTCACGGGCAAGTCGCCGCGGACCACGGTGCCCTGGATGACCGACTGTCCCGTCAGGTCGGCGTCCGCGGCGCGCGTTGCCCCGGCGGCACCCCCGCAGCTCACGCTTCGCCCGGCTCGTCGCCCACCGCCACCGGCACCCCGACCAGGGAGCCGTACTCGGTCCATGAGCCGTCGTAGTTCTTGACGTTGGGCTGCTCCAGCAGCTCGTGCAGGACGAACCAGGTGTGGGCGCTGCGCTCGCCGATGCGGCAGTAGGCGATGGTGTCGACGTCGAAGTCCACCCCGGCTCCTGAGTACAGATCCTTCAGCTCCTCCTGCGACCGGAACGTGCCGTCCTCGTTGGCTGCCTTGCTCCACGGGACGTTGGCGGCGGTGGGGATGTGCCCCGCCCGCTGGGCCGACTCCTGCGGTAGGTGGGCCGGGGCGAGCAGCCGGCCGGCGTACTCGTCGGGAGAACGCACGTCGACGAGGTTGCGGGAGCCGATCGCCTGCACGACCTCGTCACGGAAGGCGCGGATCGACAGGTCGGGGTCCTTGGCCTGGTACGTCGTCGAGTCCCGCTTCGTGACGTCGTCCGTCAGGGCACGGGAGTCGAGCTCCCACCTCTTGCGACCCCCGTCGAGGAGGACGACCTTGTCGTGCCCGTAGAGCTTGAAGTACCAGTAGGCGTACGCGGCGAACCAGTTGTTGTTGCCGCCATACAGCACGACGGTGTCGTCGTTGCCGATGCCCAGGCGCCCGAGCAGCTCACCGAACTGCCGGCCGTTGATGAAGTCGCGGCGAACGGGGTCCTGCAGGTCGTCCTGCCAGTGGATCTTCACAGCGCACTGGATGTGTCCGCTGTCATAGGCTTTGGTGTCCTCGTCGACCTCCACCAAGACGATGCCGTCGTCGTCGAGATGGCTCTCGACCCAGTCGGCGTCGACAAGTACCGCGTCGCGACTCATAGCGATGTTCCTCCGAATGTCTTGTGGCTCGCCGGCGGCGGGCCAGGTCAGCGGGTCACGGACATGCCCCCGGACACGTCGCATACCCCCCAACCTCAGGTTAGGCTCCGCACCCGGCCATGGGTAAGACGTTCGCATCGTGAGATGCGTCGCTTCGCGAGTGGAAGTCGGTGGCTACCCACCGGCGAAAGGGGGAAGCACGTCGAGAACGTCGCCCTCCGCCACGCTCACCCCCTCGACGTCGCGCAGTCCGAGCGGCATGTCACCCAGCAGCAACGAGCTCACGCCGAGCACTGCTGCGAAACGCGGGTTGTCGGAGTGCAGCGCGCGAGCGGCGGCGACCACCTCAGCGACCGACTCGCCGTGCACCAGGTCCTCCGCTCGGCCGGCCGCCGCCCGAGCGGACGCCCAGTAGCGCACCCTCACCATCGGAGTCACGCTGCCACGCTCGCCGAGCCGACGTCCGGCGCCGTCGAGGATGTGTCCGCGGGCTGCACTCGGGTATTGTCGCAAGCCAGCGATGCCAGTGGTGGGGTGCCGCCCCTTTGGCGTTCGTCCACCGGGTTCTCGTGGCATTTCGTCGTGATGTGACATGTGGGGTGATCCCAAGTGCGCAGCCTGGTGCTCCTGACCAGCTCCCCGAGCGGGGTCGCCCACGTGCTGCCGGCGCTCGAGCTGCTGCACCACCAGGTTCGGACCCTCCCCGCCGAGGCGACCGCACTGCTCGACGCCCCCGAGTGCGACGCGCTGCTCGTCGATGGGCGTCGTGACCTCACCTCGGTCCGCAGCCTGTGCCGGCTGATCCAGCACACCGGCATCGAGGTGCCACTGATCGTGGTCGTCACCGAGGGCGGCCTGGCCGCCGTGTCCGCCGACTGGGGGGCGGACGACGTCGTGCTCTGCACGGCCGGCCCGGCGGAGGTGGAGGCTCGGCTGCGCCTGGTCTGCGGCAAGCTGGCGCTGGCGATGAAGGCCGCCGCGGACCAGACCGTGGTCGGTGGCGGCGGCCTCGCGGTCGACGAGTCGTCCTACGGGGCGCGGGTGGGTGACCGCGACCTCGAGCTGACCTTCAAGGAGTTCGAGCTCGTCAAGTTCCTCGCCCAGCATCCGGGCCGCGTGTTCACCCGCCAGCAGCTCGTCGATGAGGTGTGGGGGCTGGACTACTTCGGCGGCACCCGCACCGTCGATGTCCATGTACGGCGACTGCGGGCCAAGCTGGGACCGGAGCACGAGCGCCTGATCGGCACCGTGCGCAACGTGGGCTACCGGTTCGTGCTGCCGACATCGAGGAGAGCCGCCTTGGAACCCGACTCCCGCGAGGAGAGCCGCGGCGACCGGACGTACGCCGTCGGCGAGTCCACCCGCGGCGGCGCCCGGTCGCGTCGTCGATGACGGACGGGCCGGCCGACAAGGGCGCACCGGTCACCATCTCGGCGTCGCAAACCCTGACGGCGCAGGAGGCAGCAGAGGTCTGGGCAGCCGCCGCCGCGGCTCGGGCGGCGGACGGGGTCTACCCGCTCGACGACCAGGTGCGCACCGAGGTCACGTTCGGCGCCGGATCCGCCGGGCAGCACGTCCTCGGCCGGCTGGACGGGGTTCCGCCGATCATCGCCTACGCCAACGTGGTGAGGGACGCGAGCGGCGCGAGCGGCCATCTCATGGTCCACCCGGACCACCGCAGGCGGGGCATCGGCGAGACGATGGTCGACCATCTTCTGGGGCTGCTCAGAGACGAGGGCGGCGCCAGGTCGGGAACGCTTCGCCTGTGGGCCCATGGCGACACCGATGGCGCCAAAGCGCTTGCGGCCGCGCGCGGTTTCGCCCGGATTCGTGACCTGTGGCAGATGCATCGCGCGCTGGCGCGAGCGCTCCCGGACCCGACGTACCCCGAGGACGTCTCGGTGCGGACGTTCGAGCCGGGCCGGGACGACGAGGCATGGGTCGCCCTGAACGCGGCCGCCTTCGCGAGCCACCCGGAGCAGGGCCGGCTCACGGTCGACGACCTTCGGCACCGAATCGAGCAGCCATGGTTCGACCCCGCCGGGTTCTTCCTCGCGGAGCGTGGCGGCGCGCTCGTGGGCTCGCACTGGACGAAGATCCACCCCGCGGAGGAGACCGGGGGAGAACCGGTCGGAGAGGTCTACGCGATCGGAATCCACCCGACCGCGCAGGGGCTGGGCCTCGGCAAGGCGCTCACGCTGACGGGCCTGCACCACCTTCGGGACAAGGGTCTGGGCGAGGTGATGCTGTACGTCGACGGCGACAACACGACGGGAATCGGACTCTACGAGCGGCTGGGTTTCACGACGACCACGATCGACGCGATGTACGCGAGCCCGTAGCCGGGCATCACCGCTCGTGAGGCCAGGGCTGCGCCCACGGTACGTTACCCGCCGTTAACGTGATGGTGAGACCATGGCGTCATGTCAACGGAGTCTTCAGCCCGTCCGGCGGAAGCCAAGAGCCGGGCCGCCGATCTCCTCAATGCTGCAGGCTCGAGCACCGTCCTGCGGGTCGCTCCTCCCGACGAGTCGTTCGACGTCGAGCCGCCCTACCAGCCAGAGCTCGACGACCTACCCTCAGACCGCTTCCTCGACCGCGAGGTCTCGTGGCTGCACTTCAACGAGCGGGTCCTCGAGCTAGCCGAGGACCCGGATCTCCCGCTCCTCGAACGCACCCGTTTCCTGGCCATCTTCGCGAGCAACCTCGACGAGTTCTTCATGGTCCGGGTGGCCGGTCTCAAGCGCAGGATCGAGGCGGGTGTCGCCGTACAGGCTGCCAGCGGCATGATGCCGCGCGAGGTTCTCGAGGCCATCTGGCAGCAGTCGAGCGAGCTGATGCAGCGACATGCCGAGGCGTTCCACGAGCTCCTCGGCGCGCTGAGCGAACGAGGCATCTGCCTGCTGAGGTGGAAGGAGCTCGACGAGGACGAGCAGCGGCAGATGACCAAGCTCTACAACGAGCGCGTGTGGCCGGTGCTGACCCCGCTCGCTGTCGACCCGGCTCATCCTTTCCCTTATATCTCTGGGCTCTCGCTCAACCTCGCGGTGCTGCTGTGCAACCCTGAGACCGGTAAGGAGCACTTCGCGCGGGTCAAGGTGCCGCCGATCTTCCCCCGCTTCGTACGGCTCGGCGACCAGCGGTTCGTACCGCTCGAGGACGTCATCGCGGCCCATCTTGACCGCCTCTTCCCCGGCATGGACGTCCTCCAGCACCACACGTTCCGGGTGACCCGCAACGAGGACCTCGAGGTAGAGGAGGACGACGCCGAGAACCTCCTGAAGGCGCTCGAGAAGGAGCTTCAGCGGCGACGATTCGGGTCCGCGGTACGCCTCGAGGTCGAGGAGTCGATCGACGCGCACGTGCTCGAGCTTCTCGTCTCGGAGCTCGACATCTCGTCACGCGAGGTGTTCCACCTGCCGGGACCGCTCGACCTGACCGGCCTGCACGGCATCGCCGACCTGGACCGGCCGGAGCTGAAGTTCCCCGCCTTCGTACCGCACACGCACTCCCACCTCGCCGAGGTCGAGTCGTCGAGCCCGGTCGACATCTTCACCGCTCTCAACCGGCGCGACGTCCTCCTGCACCACCCGTACGACTCCTTCGCGACCAGCGTGCAACGGTTCATCGAGCAGGCCGCGCTCGACCCACAGGTGCTGGCGATCAAGCAGACCCTCTACCGGACCTCGGGCGACTCACCGATCATCGACGCCTTGGTCGATGCCGCCGAGGCCGGCAAGCAGGTGCTCGTCCTGGTCGAGATCAAGGCCCGGTTCGACGAGCAGGCCAACATCCGCTGGGCACGCAAGCTCGAGCAGGCCGGCTGCCACGTCGTCTATGGCGTGGTGGGGCTCAAGACGCACTGCAAGCTGGCGCTGGTGGTGCGCGATGAACCCGACGGGATCCACCGCTATGCCCACATCGGGACCGGGAACTACAACCCCAAGACCGCTCGGCAGTACGAGGATCTCGGGCTGCTGACCAAGGAACGGGGGATCACGGTTGACATCAGCAACCTCTTCAACGACCTGTCCGGGTTCGCGCTCAAGCGCGACTACCCCCGGCTCCTGGTGGCGCCTCAGACGGCGCGGACGGGCCTGCTCGAGCTCATCGAACGCGAGGTCAGGCACCATCGCGACGGGCAGCCGGCGCAGATTATGTTCAAGCTGAACTCGCTCGTCGACGAGGCGATGATCGACGCGTTGTACCGGGCGTCGCAGGCGGGTGTCCCGATCGGCCTCTGGATCCGCGGGATCTGCGCGCTCCGACCGGGAGTTCCCGGTCTGTCCGAGACCATCAAGGTCCACAGCATCCTCGGCCGCTTCCTGGAACACAGCAGGGTCTTCTGGTTCGCGAACAACGGTGAGCCGCAGGCCTTGATCGGCTCTGCCGACCTGATGCACCGAAACCTCGACCGCCGGGTCGAGGTCCTGGTCCGGATCCCGTCGGAGGAGCACGTGAGCGAGCTCAACGAGCTGTTGGACCGTGGTCTTGACGACGGTACGGCGTCATGGTGGCTCGGCGAGGACGGGAGCTGGACACGCCACCACAAGGACCAGAAGGGGGAGACCCTGCCGGACCTCCAGATGACCCTCATCGGGTTGCATCGGCACAGCCGGGACGTGTCTACCGCGGCCCGTCGGCGGGCATGATGTCGACCAACCCGCTGCCTACGGTCAAGGCGGCCGGCTGCCTCGTCTGGCGCCACGGCAGCGATGAGCCCGAGGTGGTCGTCGTACACCGCCCGCGATGGGACGACTGGTCCTTCCCGAAGGGCAAGCTCGACGCCGGCGAGACGACGATCGAGGCCGCAGCGCGTGAGGTCGCCGAGGAGACCGGCCTGCGGGTCAGGCTCGGCCCGCGGCTGCATGACGACCACTACACGATCTCGTCCGGGCAGCAGAAGGTCGTCTCCTACTGGGTAGCGAAGCCACCGCCGGACGCGAACCTCGCGCGCTTCGAGCCGAACTCGGAGATCGACGACGTCAGGTGGATGCCTGTGTCACAGGCGCGTGAGCAGCTGAGCTACCCGCGTGACGTGGAGCTCCTCGACGAGCTCACGGTGACCGCCTTCGAATCGTCCGTGCTGCTCGTGGTCCGGCACGCAGAGGCACGCAAGCGGCGCACCTGGAGGGGCGACGACACCGAACGACCCCTGGCTGCCGAGGGCATGCGGACGGCTGCCCGCCTGGTTCCCGTGCTCGCTGCGTACGGCGTCACGCGGGTGGTCACCAGCAGCTCCGCCCGCTGCGTCGACACGATGCTGCCCTACGCAAACGCGTTCGGAGTGAAGGTGCGGCTCATGCCGGGGCTCTCGGAGGAGAAGGTCTCGGACAAAGTGCTTGCCAGGCTCGCGAACAAGGCGCTGCACAGCCGAAAGCGGATCGCGATCTGCACCCACCGTCCGGTGCTGCCCCGCCTGTGCTCTGCGCTGGGGATCACGGACACCCCACTGGCCCCTGGCGGGCTGCTCGTGTTGCACCGGGCTGCGGGCAAGGTGCTGTCGGTGGAGAAGCCCGAAGGAGCCGACCAGCCCGAGTAGGGGCTGCCACCGCTACGGAAGGAAGACGCTCAGCACGAGGTAGCAGAACGCCGCCACCAGGCCTGCCGCTGGGAACGTCAGCACCCAGGCGGTGACGATGTTGCGGGCGACGCCCCAGCGGACTGCGGAAAGCCGCTTGGTGGCTCCGGCTCCCATCACCCCCGAGGTGATCACATGCGTGGTCGAGACGGGGGCCTGGTAGACGTACGCGGTGATGTACAGGATCGTGGCGGCCGTCACCTCGGCGGAGAAGGCTCTGGGCGGGTCTAGGTGCATGATCCCGCGGCCCATCGTGCGCATGATGCGCCAGCCTCCCGAGTAGGTGCCGAGCGAGATTGCGGTGGCCGCCGAGGCGATGACCCACCACGGCAGCCCCTGACCGGCGGTCGCGTGGCCGGACGTGACGAGCGCGAGGAAGATCACGCCCATCGTCTTCTGTGCATCCTGTAACCCGTGCCCGAGCGCCATCGCGGACGCCGAGAAGACCTGCGCAAGCTTGAAGCCCCGGTTGATGCGGCCCGGGTTGCGGCGACGGAAGACCCACATGATCGCGAGCATGAACAAGAAGGCGGCGAAGAAACCCGCGATCGGCGACGCGACCATCGGGATCACCACCTTGTCGCGGATCGCCGTCCAGTGCACCGTGCTGCCAGACGCAATTGCAGCCCCCACGAGGCCGCCGATGAGGGCATGGGACGACGACGACGGCAGCCCGAAGTACCACGTGACGAGGTTCCACGTGATCGCCCCCAGCAACCCTGCGATGACGATGACCAGGCCGTGCGAGCCGTCCGGCGGGTTGATGACGGAGCTGACCGTGGTGGCGACCTCCTGGCCGAGAAAAGCCCCCACGAAGTTCATGACAGCGGCGAGGGACAGTGCGAGGCGGGGCGTCAGCGCCCGCGTCGAGATCGAGGTCGCGATCGCATTCGCCGCGTCATGGAATCCGTTCGTGTAGTCGAAGGCCAAGGCGACGAAGATGACCCCCAGCACGAGCCCGAGCTCCACTCCTAGGGCCCTCCGCTGACGGCCGCTCGCGAGCTGCCCTGGCCGGCCAGGGTTCGGCACTTCACGGCTCAGGACTCCTTGACGGCGATCTGCTCGACCGTGTTGGCCACGGACTCGAAGGCGTCGACAGCCGCTTCGAGGGCGTCGACCACATCCTTGAGCTTGAGGACCGTGAGGGCGTCGTACGAGCCGTTGAACAGACTGGCGAGAATCGCTCGGTACGACTTGTCGCCCTCGTTCTCGAGCCGGTTGATCTCGATCCAGTACTCCTCGAGGTCGCGCATCGTGCGGAGCTTCGGCATCGCCTCCGCGGTGAGCTCGCCGGCCCGTTGCAGGACGTCGACCTGGCTTGCCGCGCCGGTCGGCAACTCCTTGATCCCGTAAAGGTTGACCAGGTCGACGGCCTCCTCCATGTAGTCCATGACGTCGTCGAGACCAGCCGCCAGGCGATAGATGTCCTCGCGGTCGAATGGCGTGATGAAGGTCGTATTGACCCGACGGATGATCTCGTGAGTTGTGTCATCGCAGTCGTGCTCGGCCTGTCGCATTCTCGCGGAGAGGTCGCCCATGTCACAGGTCTCCGAGAACATCTCAGCCAGCAGCTTCGTCCCCCCCACCAGCTGGCTCGCGGAGGACGCGATGAGGTCGTAGAAGGTGCGATCCACGGGTCGGAAACGCAGCGGCACAGTGTCTCCCGTCGAGCGCGTAAGGATCACCGTAATGCTAGGGGGTGCGCCTCGGGTAGGCGCAAGGGCGCAGGTCATAAACCTCCCCCCTGGCGGTCCGGGCCGCGTCGGGGGGCTCCCTCGGCCGCTGGGGGTCAGTCGCGGAACTCGGACTCGACGTACTTGCTCTTCGGCGGGGCGATCCCGAGGATCTCGTCGATCCGGTGCTGCGGAAGTCGACCTTCGTGCTCCGACGTCGCGACGATCAGGTTCGCGAGCATCTCGATCTCTGCGAGCTCCTCCTCGTCCTGGACGGCGACGTCGAACTGGTCGTCCACGGTCAGCGCCTCTCTCACAAGGTGGTTGCAGGTCGCCGACAGGACACGTCGGATCCCGCGGACCGACCGACCAGGAGCAACCCGTCGTGATCCGAGCGTATCTCGGCTCGCCGAGCTGGGGAGAGGTTTCCGGTACGGCGGTGCGTCGTCACCACCGGTGCTTCGGCCGCCGGGCTCGGCGCGGCGTGTCGCTTCGGTTGCCCACGATGGCCGCGACCGGCGGGATGAACATGGCGACCACGCTCATCGCGATAGCTGCGCCCGTCGAGAAGAGCCGGACCACGAACCAGGCGGAGATGATGAGCAGGAGACAGGTCCCCATCAGCACGAAGTACCGTTGCCGGCGGTCCATTCCTCGATCGTAGTGCGGGATCACATGCTCGACTTGGCGAGCGCTCCCACCCGTCTCGGATCTTCGCCGACCGTTCCGCGGACTACTTCAACTTCAACGCGCGCAGAATTGACGTGCTGCTGACCTGGCGTGGTACCTTGCGCCATGGGGAAATGGGTCTGGGGGGTATTTGGTGCTGCCGTCGTCATGGTCGCGGCCGGCCAGCCCGCCGTAGCAGCCGTCGCGACGGGTCCAGTCGTGGTTGCCATGTGGCATCTCGACGAACCGGCCGGATCGACGACGATGTACGACAGCGTCGGAACGCACAACGGCACGATCACCGGCAGCGTCATCGAGGGCGTCACGCCCGCCGTCTCTGGTACGGCGTACGAGTTTTCGGGATCCAACCCCATCGTGCGGGTCCCCAGCTCCGACGACCTGAATCCGTATCTGAGTCCGCTGACCATCTCCGCATGGCTGGACATCCCGTCTACGTTGACACCTGGCGACTACAACGTGCTCCAGAAGGGCCCCGCCACCACCATCGGTGGCGCGTACAAGCTGGAGGTCGTCGGTAACAAGGGTGCGAAGTTCGGCTATCCGGACTGCGCCTTCAACTCGGCCGGCGCCAAGGACCGGGTGTACGGCCCGCAGCGGATCAACGACGACACGTGGCATCTGGTCGAATGTCACCTGACCGCAACCCAGGCGTATGTCACCGTCGACGGGGTATCCGGCACCCCGAAGACCCGGACGGTCGGCAACATCGCCAACACGGTTGACCTCACCCTCGGCGGTAAGCCGAACAACACCCACTACTTCAACGGGCGCGCCGACGAGGTCTCCATCACCATCGGCTGATCGCGAGAACAGCGCCCCCGCCCGATCTCCTGGCGGAGGCGCCGCTCTCTGTGTTGGCTACCGGGTGAGCTCGAAGGCAAGCAGCGTGTTCCCATAACGCAGTTTGACGATGGAGAGCTGGCCGCCGACGCCCTTGAAGGCGTCCGTGCCGCCGGTGACCGGGAACAGGTTGGGGCTTTGGCTGCTGGACCTACGGTGGGTGTATGTATCTGGAGAACCTCGTCATTGACGCCGTCGAGCCGCAGCGACTGGGCCGGTTCTGGGAGGCGGTGCTCGGCGGCGAGCGACTGACCGACGAGCCTGATGCCTTCGAGACACGGCTGACCATCGAGGGCGGGCCGGTGCTCGACGTGTGCTGCCAGCGCGTCCCCGAGCCGCCATCCGAGCCGCCGAGACTCCACTTGGATCTCTTGGGCGGGGACCGCCAGACCCAGGAAGTGGAGCGGCTGCTCGGGTTGGGCGCACGACACCTCGACATCGGTCAGCGCGAGGTGCCCTGGGTGGTGCTCGCCGACCCAGAGGGCAATCCCTGCTGCGTCATGGAGGATCGAGCGGCGTACGCCGACACCGGACCCCTCGCGGCGCTCCCCCTCGACTCTGCCAAGCCGGACAGGGATGCGGAGTTCTGGTCCTGGCTGACTGGCTGGACCGACGTGGTCGGGGTCGCACCCCGGTCCCTGCGCCACCCATCGCTGCTTGGTCCCCTCCTTGAGCTGTGCCCTGAGCCAGCCCCCAAGGGGACGACCAAGAACCGGCTGCATCTCGACATCCGGCTTGAGACTGGAGATGATCCCGACGACGTCGCGGCAGGTATCGCCGAGCGCGGCGGCCGCGAGCTCCACCCGAAGTGGGGCGAGCTGCCTTGGCGGCTCTACGCAGACCCGTCCGGCAATGACTTTTGCGTGCTTCCAGCGCGGTCGTGAGGAACAGTCATGGGCGGCCATACGCCAGGCGTAGCGGTCGCAGATAAGGACGGAACACTGAGCCACGGCCCGCCCGGACCTGCCCCGGTGCGCGGTTGGCCAGTCCGGGCCTAAGGGTCCGGCCGGGTGGAGGAGTGCGAGCCACCACGGCGCTTCCTGCTTCGTCACGGCATCGAGCGGCAGGACGTGTGTCAGCTCAGGATGGGGCCAGACGGGCGGTGACGACCCAAGGAGGGCGGCGGTGAAATGAGCGGCAAGGTAGTCGGGACCAGGTGTATGTCGCTTGACGGCTTCATCGCGGGTCCCGGCCACTCGATGGACTGGGGTGGGGGTCGCGCTCCCGCGGACTTCGTGGCACCAGACGATTTCGCGGAGGTCGCCGCGGCCACCGGCGCCATGCTCGTCGGCCGGCGGATCTGGGAGGTAGGCAACCGGATGGAGGCCGAGGAGCCGGGCAGCACCGACTACCCCTTCTCCGGCCCGATGTTCCTCCTCACCCATAGACCGCTGGAGCCGCCGGACCCGGAGGTCACGCTCCTGTCCGGCGACATCGGGGAAGCGGTCGCCACCGCACTGGAGGTTGCGGGCGGCAAGAACCTCGAAATCCTCGGCGCCGACGTGGCCAGCCAGTGCCTGCAGCGGCGGCTCGTCGACGAGATCCTGGTGTATGTGCTGCCGGTGTTGCTCGGCGACTAGATCCGCTTCTCGTCCCCGGGCCTGGCGAGGACAGATCTGGAACCGCTCAGCAGCGCGCGGTCGGGCGACGCGACCATCCTCAGATTCTGCGTCCGCAAGAAGTCCGACCAGGCCGACGGATAGCGCCGGATCGCCCGTGCCGGGCTGGCGCCAGGTCTCCGATTGGACTCAACGTTGTGGCCCTCACTCCTCTGCCGTGAGTCTTTCCGCTGCCTACCGGCTCAACCCCGACGGCGCGGTCATGACCGAATGGCGTCGGTCACGATGTCTCGATTGGTGCGGCCGGGCCTACGCTTCGCAGGTGACCCTCGACGAGGTTGGTCAGTACGCCGAGTCGCTGCCGCAGGTCAAGCGCAAGGGAACCGAGTCGCGTCCGGCGTGGTACGTCCATGACCGCCTGGTTGTGCGCGTGCATGACCAGAACACGGTAGTCATTCGGGTCCCTCTGAGCGAGCGAGAGCTCCTGCTCGAGACCTACCCGGGCAGTTTCGGCGTGCCGCCTCGCATGGAGGCACATCACAAGGTCGAGGCCCATCTCGATCGGGCGCAACCTCGTGCGGTGCGCGCGGCTATCGACCTTGCCTGGGAGATGCAGCGAGGCTGAGCCGCCAAACGCGAGCGCGGAGCGCGATGCAGGCGCCCACATCAAGGTCGTGCCGTCGATCTTGGGCCATGTCTTGCCGACCACGACGTGGGACTTGTACACCCAGCCCTACGATGATGATCTCGACCAGGTGTCGGAACGCCTCGGTGAGGTCCGCGAGCGGTTTCCTCCAAGCCTCTTGCGGACTACCTGCGGACCAGGGCCTGACCGTCGTTCAGCTAGCCTGAGCGCGCGAGTCCCTGACCTGCGCGTTTGCACAGCGAGGGCCTCTAGCTCAATTGGCAGAGCAGCGGACTTTTAATCCGCGGGTTGTGGGTTCGAGTCCCACGGGGCCCACAATGTGATGTCTCGGGACACCGTTGACAGGTGTCTCGGGACATCGTTGCATGTCAGCGGGGTTTTCGGGGTGGTCCTGGGGGGACGCCCCGGGGTTGGTAGTCGCGGGTTGGGTCGAGGGTGAGTTCGC
>JAWWPG010000055.1:0-3520 GCA_033850885.1 Nocardioidaceae bacterium | reverse complement strand
CATTCCTGAGCGAAGGGCTCGAATCCCACTAACCGCACCTCGGCGCGCTGGCCCGGAAGCGCCGGGTCAGCGTTGCCGCGGGCCGCGAAGAGTCGAACCCAGCAGCTGACGCTCCGTCCGACCTAGGCGCTCGACGAGCGCAAGGAGGCATGACCATGTCCATTACGACAACGGCAATCGAACGTTCCAAGACGGTCCTCATCGCCGCGACGATCGCGGCGGCCGTGGCGCTCCTCGCCCTCTTCGCGACCAACGGTGCTGCCGCCCCGTCGAAGGACACCGCAAACAAGCAGGGGGAGACGCCGACAATCGTTCTCGTCCACGGCGCGTGGGCCGACGCCTCAGGCTGGAGTGGCGTCATTGACCGCCTCCAGAAGGATGGCTACTCGGTGCTCGCCCCGGCGAACCCGCTTCGCAGTTTGAGCGGGGACGCTGCCTACATCGCCGGGGTGCTGGCGCAGATCCAGGGGCCGATCGTCCTCGTGGGGCACTCATACGGCGGCGCGGTGATCAGGAACGCTGCCGCAGACAACCAGAACGTCCGCGCCCTCGTCTACGTCGACGCGTTCATCCCCGACATCGGCGAGAACATCCTGCAGCTTGCGGGCCAGGGCAGCCTGATTCAGCAGTCGATCGAGCTGCGCGGCTATCCGCCGTTCGGGCCAAACGACGCCGAGGCGTACCTCAAGCCGAGCATGTACCGCGAAACCTTCGCCAATGACCTGCCGCCCAAACAAGCGGCCGTAATGGCAGCCGAACAACGGCCGATCGCCCTCGCGGCCGGAGCCGCGCCGACCGAGGCGACGGCGTGGAAGACGATCCCCTCATGGGCAGTCGTCGGCCTCGACGACCACACGATCACGCCCGCGCAGCAGCTCTTCATGGCGCGTCGTGCCGGCTCGACGCCGACGGAGATTCACGCCTCACACGTCTCGATGATTTCGCATCCCGATGCGGTGACTCGCGTGATCGAAACCGCAGCGAACAACACCACCCACTGAACCGCTCGCAGACAGTGGAACCAACACACAACAACGACGAGGAGGAGCGATGGCAGTCGAAGTTTCGGAGATGACGATGCAGGATTGGGAGACAGCCGAGGTCGAACGGGCCAACAGCTCGGGCAAGACGCCGGTCGTCTTCGTCCACGGCCTCTGGCTCCTGCCCTCGAGCTGGGACCGCTGGGGCGAGCTCTTCGAGGGAGCGGGCTATGTCGCCGTGAAGCCGGGTTGGCCCGACGACCCGCAGACCGTCGCCGACGCCAAGGCAAACCCCGAGGTGTTCGCCAACAAGAGCGTCGGCCAGATCGCCGATCACCTGGAGGCCGTGATCAGCAGGCTCGATCGGAAGCCGGCGATCATCGGTCACTCGTTCGGCGGCCTGCTGACCCAGATCCTCGCTGGCCGCGGCCTTGCCGCGGCGTCGGTCGCAATCGACGCCGCGCCGTTCCGCGGCGTCCTACCGCTACCGCTCTCGGCGCTTCGCGTCGCAAAGGTCGTGGTCGGTAATCCGCGCAACTACCACCGCGCCGTACCCCTCACCTACGAGCAGTTCCGTTTCGGCTTCGCGAACGCGGTGCCGGAGGACGAGGCGAAGCAGCTCTATGACGACTTCTCTGTGGCGGGGTCCGGGGTGCCTCTCTTCCAGGCCTCAACAGCCAACCTGAACCCGTGGACCGAAGCCAAAGTCGACACGAAGAACCCGGAGCGCGGACCGATGCTGATCGTGTCTGGAGAGCTCGACCACACCGTGCCCCCGGTGCTCTCGAAAGCCGCCTACAAGAAACAGAGCCGCAACGAAAACGCGACCGAGTTTTTCGAGTTCGAGGGCCGCGGCCACGCACTCACTATCGACAGCGGCTGGCGCGAGGTGGCCGAGCGCACGCTGGGCTTCGTGCAGAGGTTCGTATAACGGCGACCAAATGCCATCGCCACGGGGAACCCCACGTCCGAGGTGGTCGGCGCATCTTGATCAACCATGGATGTCGAGAGACCAACTCGAAGGAGGCGAAAACAACTGAAACGAGCAATCACGATTCTGTCGGTCATTGCGCTCAGCGGCGGCGCCACAGTCGCACTGGGCGACTCGTCGCCGATCGGTCCACTACCCGCTGGCCCGGTCAGCTCGATCGCAGCCCAACGCGGCGAGCTCGTCGCGGTAGCGTTGCCGCAGCGCAGCGGCGGCCGCGTCTGGCGTGTGGCACGCCCGATCAACGACAACGTTTTGCACCAGGTATCGGAGGCGAACGTCGGAGCTTCTGTCGTGATCGTCTTCCGCGCCCGCCACGCCGGCGCAACGACGGTCTCACTGGCGCTGACCAAGAGCGACAACTCGACAACAGCGCTTGAGTCGCGACGGTTCCAGGTTCGCGTGCGATGAGCGTTCTGCGAGGTACGAAGGAGGACCGGATGGTCACAGAAACCGAACAGCGCAACATGTAACTGATGCAGACACTCGACGACGCCTGGAACGGCGAAGACCGCGACGTCTTCGTTCAACGCCACAAACCCGACGTCATCGTCCGGTGGCCCGGGAAACCACCGACCCACGGCATCGCCGACCACCTGCAGGAGTCGATCGAGTTCTGGGAAACCTTTCCCGACCAGCACCTCGACAACAGGCCCTACAAAGTCTTCTTCGCCTCCGGCGACTGGACCTGCTCGATCGCGCACTTCACTGGACACATGAACGGGCCAATGGCGATGACAGACGGCTCGATCATCCCGCCCACAGGCAGGCCGTTCGAGGTCGACTTCTGCACCGTCGCGCTCTGGGACAACGGCCAGATCGTCGAAGAGAACCTGATGTACGACCTAGTCACGTTCATGAAGCAGATCGGTCTCAGCGGCTGACGGCGAGGGCCTCCTCACGTTCAGACCATCGGCGCGATCACGCCGCGGCTAGGCGACGACGGGAGAGGCCGGCGTTGATAAAGTCACAAGTGAGTCCTGCGGGCCTTCGGGTTACTGGGCTCCATAAGTGATCCACCCCTTGGCCCTGGATCGCCTATGGCCAAAGGGATTCGGGCGTCCCGCCATGTACGCGTCGAGCGTTGAGCCCTTCTCTGTAGAGAGGGGTCACTTGGTCAAAGGCGATGACTCGTCGCGACGATGAACTCCTGCCCGTGCGTGGTGCGGTGCGTCCGGAGATCGGTTGAGCGGGAGCGACGGGACTCGAACCCGCGACCTCCGGCGTGACAGGACTGACGGGTCACAAGCCCGAGAGTGGTTACGAGCCCGTTTCAGCCTGAACAGGCCCCTCGTCGTAGAAATCGATCAAGGTATTTGCTGCCGAGTTCCTGGGGGCAGGTGCCAAGAACTTGCCAACGCGGCAGAGAGCAGCGGCCGGTGCGGCGGTTGTCGAACACGATCGTGTCGCGCTCGAAACTGACCAGGTCGAGCAGCGCGGGATCCCGTCCGAGCGTAGGCCCGGAGCGCTGGCCGAGGCGCCGATAGGCATAGCGTAAGACGGAGCCCTCGAGATCCGCTTCGAAGGTTGTGGCCGTGCTGCTCACCGGTTG
>JAWWPG010000035.1:0-112149 GCA_033850885.1 Nocardioidaceae bacterium | reverse complement strand
CCCTTGCGGGCCACAGCCACGACATCGTTGCGGAACTCCTTGGGGTAGGGCTTCGGCATGACACTGATCCTTCCAGCGAGGACGGATCCTCACGGGTCAGGTGTCAACCGATCCCTGGGCAGTCCCGGCATGTGCTGGCGACTGGTACGCGGCACGTGGCACCTGACCCCGGACGTGATCCGCGCTGCCTTTAGGCCGCTTGGGAGCGGCAGTGCGCGATGGCCATGCCGGTTTGTCCACGAGTGGCCTCAGGCGGCACGCTGACCGGGTCATCCGACCTCTACGCCTGTAATTCACACTCCGTCAGCTGAGGGTGGCATCAGCTGACCCCACGACCCAGACAGCGCACCCTCATCATCGGCATCGAGGATCCGCCCTCTGATCGGGCCGCCGGGGGCGCCCTGTCGCGGCAGGGGCCGGCTTCGGACCCGCTCTCGACCTGGAGGACGGCGTCGCTGACGGCTGCGCGAAGGTTGCAGTTCGACCGCGGGCGGTAGAGGAGCCGCGTCACCTGAGAACGTCAGCTGGCAGTTGAGGTCGCCGGTGGCTAGCAGGTTGCTGCGTCCCGGTGCCTAGGGCCGAGGCGAACAAGCCCGAACTCCAGGATGATGTTGTCGCGCGCGGATGGCGCCTGGACGCGGCGAGGGCGTACGGTTCACGACGGTGAGCCGCCAGGAAATTGGTAACGTCGCGCGGCCTACTGCGGCTGGGGCACTTCCTCCAACTGGCGTCCGAGGGTTGCTATGGCAGCCAGGATCAGGAGCGACCCCACCACCACTGCTGCGGTCAGTCGCTCGTGCAGCAACGCGACGGCGATGAGGATGGCCGTGATGGGTTCCAGGAGCGTGACGACGACGGCTGACCCGCTGGTTGTACTCCGCAGCCCGGCAAACAAGAGCACATAGGCGAATCCCATGGTCACGACGCCGAGGTAGAGCAGAAGGAGCCACGACCGAGCGTCAAGCGTCGTCATCGCGTCGCCGCGCAAGTACGTCACGAGTAGACCGCCGGGGACAAGGACTGCGGCAGCGACGGTCATGGTAACCGTGGTGACGGTGAGCGGGTCGTGCTCTTGGGGCAGCGGTGCTCCCACATCGGTGGACACCGCGTACGCCGTCCCTGACCCAAGAGCCGCGACGATGCCGAGGGCGGCGTTCGGCGCCGCGGCTCCGGCACCCGCGAAGCTGACGAGGCCAAGCCCGACCAGGGCGGTGATGACGGTGATGACACGACCGGGAGAAGGCGCGCGCCGTCGTTGGACGCTACCGAGAACGAGCAGCAGGACGGGGGCGAGGCCCAGGCTGACCACGGTGGCGACGCTCACCCCAGTCGCAACGACGGCCAAGAAGAAGAGCAGCTGGAACACCGCGGTCGACACTCCCGTCACGACCACCCGCCGCCAGCGGCAGCGAGCGAGGACCAGGCACATACGGAGGCGACCAGTCAGGAGCGAGGCGATGATCAGAGCAGTGACGCCGGCGACCGCACGGTAGGCACCGATAGTCAAGGGGGCCAGATCCGAGTCCTCGTGGACCAGTTGAACAGCCGGTCCGATCGTGCCCCAAACCGCGCCCGTACAAGAAACCAAGAGCAAGCCACGCCAGGCGTGACCCACTGCAGTCGGACTACTACTGGTGGCCGTCATCACCGCGTAAGTATCCCGACCCTGCCAGCACGGCACGCCGAGGCCAGTGCAGAACTCTGGAGCGACGCAGAAAGCCAATGGCGGCGCCTTGTGTGATCTCGAGGTGTCCGCTACCCGACAGGACCGCGAGCACGGACTTGAGGCGGCCCGAAGGCCGCCTCAATCACGTCAGCACTCACCGCCGAACCGTGAACACCCGTGGTGGTGTGGGTGGTTGGTTGGTGGAGCTGCCGGGAATCGAACCCGGGTCCTCTGACGCTGAGCCAAGCATTCTCCGAGCGCAGTCCACATGACGCTTTTCTCAGCCCCGGCACTTGAGCGGACACATTGCCGACGGGCTCAGTCGCTGTAAAAGTCCTGCAAGCCCCCCGCGACCGGGGTCTTGCAGCAAGCCTCCTTGATGAGGCCGGTTACTGGATCGGAGGCTTCTCCAGACCGACCCTTCGGTTACTGCTTAGGCAGCAAGAGCGAAGTCAGTGCGCGTTGAGTTGGCACCTATTGGTTTCCAGGGGTCGTTTACGAGATAACCCTGGGTCCTCGGCTCGCTTCTCTTGGCTCGAACGACCAAAGTCGAAACCGTTCAGCCCCTCTGTTGAGTTGTGGTCCAGCCTTCACAGGCTACCCCGTGCAACACGCTGGCCACGATCCCGATTCCCAGACAGACACTGCGGATGCCCGGTCAGGGTCGAGCCGAGCGGTCCATTCCCGGCCACGAACTGCGGGAAAGTGCATGCGCGAAGCGTGCTCCGGAGGTGGACTTTCCCGCAATTCGCGGGAGGGCGGGAGGTCCCCCCGCAGTCCGCGGGGGGGTCTCTAGGCCTGTCCAAGGAGCCAGCCGTGGACCTCGGGGATCCTGGCGAACAGGCTGAGGTGCCCTTCGTCGGCCATCAGCCGGACGGTCGCGGACGGGATCGCGGCCGCCAGCCATCGGCCGTGGGCGAACGGGACCATCAGGTCCTGCTCCCCCTGCACGACGAGGAGCGGTACGGCGATGGAGCCGACGTCGAAACCCCACGGCGACACGAAGGCGAGGTCATCGTCGAGCCAGCCGTCGCATGAGTGGCGCAGCCCACTCGTCATGGCGCCGTGCAGGAAGTCGGCAGCGTCCCCGGTCAGCGCATCCTTGTCCACCGGCGGCAGCAGGCTCGCCATGGCGTCTTTGAGGTTCTCGGGCGACACTTCGAGGAGCTCTGCCGTTTGCGCGGTGAGGTAGAGGCGCAGCGCCTGTTCACCCTCGAGCGCGGCGCCGAACTCGTCGACGTTGTCCTGGCCCATGCCGCCGAGGAAGTCCAGCCCGTTGGCGTCGTACGGCGCCACCGACGCGACGGCAGCGGCGGCGATCACCCGATCCCCGAGCAGGGCCGCGCAGGCCAGCGCGTGCGGCCCACCACCGGAGACACCCCAGGTGAAGAAGCGGTCAACGCCGAGGAAGTCCGCCACTGCCGCGACGTCCCCGGCCACGTCAGCCACCGTACGGCCCTGGCGGCGGGTGGAGCCGCCGTACCCCGCGCGGTCGTAGCCGACGAGTCGAATACCACGTCGGCGTGCGTCAGCCGCCCAGTCACGCTCCAGCAGGCCGGACATCGGCGTGCCGGAGTGGTACACGACCAGCGCACCCGCCGCGTCCCCTCCCTCGTAGGCATGGAGGTCTCGTCCGTCGGGCAACGTCACATCGAACTGGCGCACGTGGGCCAAGGCAGCGGTCACCGGAACGACTCTAGACGGGCGGGTCCGGGTCCGCTTCCACGCCGAAGAGCCGTGCCGGGTTCTCCCAGCAGACCGCCCGCAACCACGGCTCCCCCAGGCCGAGGCGAGCCAGTGAAGTGAGCTGGTGCGCATAGGCGTAGGGGATGTTCGGGAAGTCGCTACCCAGCAGCACCTTGGCCCGCAACACCTCCAGCCGCGACAACAGGGCTCGCGGGAAGGGAGCGATGGCCTCGAAGAAGTCGGTGAAGACCATGGTGGTGTCCAGGTACACCCGGTCGTGCCGCTCCGCGAGCTCGAGGAAGTCCCCATACTCGGGGGCACCGCTGTGGGCGATCACCGCGCAGAGCTGCGGATGGCGGCGCAGCAGCTCCGCGACCGGGCCCGGCCCGGTATGCGAGTTCGGCACGGGCCCGGAGCCCGCATGCACGACCACCGGCGTGCCAGCTTCCGCGACGCCACCCCACACCTCGTCGAGCAAGGGGTCGAGGACGTCGAAGTCACCCACCTGGACGTGGATCTTGAAGACGTCAACGCCGTCGCCGAGCAGAGCGGCCACCTCCGCCGCGGCCGACGGCTCGGGGTAGAAGGTCGCACTGCGCAGGTTGTCGCGATGGTGGGCCGCGAAGTCGCGGGCCCAGTCGTTCAGGTACGACGCGACGCCCGCCCGGTGTGCGTAAGGCAACGCGCCGAACCGTCGTACCCCCATCGAGCGAAGGTGCTCGACGCGCTCGGCGTCGCTGCCCCGGTAGCGGATCGGCCACTCGAACCCGATCAGCGGTCCCCGCGCCTCGAAGTGCTCCCAGACGCGGGACATGATCGGCGGCGGCAGGAAGTGCACATGCACGTCGATCAGCCCCGGCAGGCCGAGCGCCTGCCAGAAGGCGGGCACGTCACGGTCAGCGCCCGGCTCTAGCGGGTCCATCAGCGGGCTCAGAAGCCCTTCACCCGACGGCCGAGCTCTCGCGTCGCGTCGCGCTCGGCGTCGCGCTTGGCGATGGCCTGGCGCTTGTCGTAGAACTTCTTGCCCTTCGCCAGTGCGATCTCGATCTTGGCGCGACCATCCTTGAAGTAGAGCGCCAGCGGCACGATGGTGAGGCCGCGCTCGTTGACGCGCTGCGCCATCTTGTCGATCTCGTGCCGGTTCAGCAGCAGCTTGCGCTTCCGGCGTGGCGAGTGGTTGTTCCAGGTGCCTTGGGAGTACTCGGGGATGTGGGCGTTGTGCAGCCACGCCTCCCCGTCGGTGATCTCAGCGAACGAGTCCGAAAGCGAGGCCCGGCCGGCCCGCAGTGACTTGACCTCGGTGCCGGTGAGCACCAGGCCGGCCTCGTAGATGTCCTCGATGTGGTACTCGTAGCGCGCTCGCCGGTTCTGCGCGATCACCTTGCGCCCGCGCTCCTTGACCATGGTCCTATCTTCGCGCATGGCCCAAGCCAGAGCGAACTCTTCGGGTCCGGCCTACGGCCTCCGACCCACCGGGTGGTCAGGCTCAGAGCCACAGCACCGGGTTGACGGCGACACCGTTGACGTAGACGCTGAAGTGCAGGTGGCAGCCCGTCGACCAGCCGGTGGTCCCCGAGTACGCCACCAGCTGTCCCCTGGCGACCTGCTGACCGACGTGAGCGACGTAAGACGTCAGATGGTTGTACGACGTGGAGAGGCTAACGCCCTTGACGAGGCCGTGGTCGATGAAGAGCCGGTTGCCGTACGCGTCGTTCCAATACTCGGCGGAGACTCGTCCGGGTGCCGCGGCATAGACGGGTGTGCCGCACAGCGCGTGGAAGTCGGTCCCGTCGTGCAGCTCGAAGACGTGGATGACGGGGTTCAAGCGCATGCCGAACGGCGACGTGATGTACGTGTTGGTCACCGGCCAGCTGAGGAAGCCACCGTCCGAGGAAGCGGTCGACATCGAGCTGGCGGAACTGCGGGCGGCCGCTGCCCGTGCGGCGGCGGCGATCTTGCGCAGTCGGGCGTCGACCCGGGCCTGCTCCCGTTTCATCGCCTCGATACGACCCAGCTCGGCCGTCTTCGCCGCCGCCAGCTCGTTCCGCTGCCCCTTCAGCGCCGCGACCCGCTGCTGGACATCCGCCTGCGCCGACGCGGCATCGGCCTCGAGGTTCTCCATGGTCGCGAGGTTCGCCGCTGCGGCCCGGCGGTGAGCCGCCACCAGGTCCGTCGCCCGTTGCACCCGCTGCTCGGTGTAGCGCAAGAACACCTGGTTGGCTCGCAACCGCTCGAGGTCGGTGAGCTGCTTGTCAAGCGCGCTGTTCTGGACCTGGACCTGGTTGAGGGCCTGTTGGGTCGAGTGGGCGTTGAAGACGAGGCCGAGCGTGGAGAGCTGCGTCAGCCCCGCCTGTGCGTTCGACACCGCGTAGCCGGCCAGGGTGGACCGCTCGGTGGCCGAAGTCGCCAGCCCGCGCGCCAGGTCCGCCTTGGCGTTGTCGAGGCGGTGCACGGCCACCGTGAGGGCGCGCCGCATCCGCGCGTCGCGCAGCGTTGCCTGTTGGACCTCGGCCGTCAGCTCGGACACCCGGGCGCGCGCCACGAACAGGTCGGAGCGGCCTACGGACAACCGAGCCTGGGCGGACAGCAGCCGCTTGGAGATCTCGTCGACGTCTACCTGCGACCGGGCGATGTTGTGGTTGAGCTGGGCGTTGTGATGGGTCAGCGCGTCGCGGCCGTCACTGGATGCCGCACTCGCGGCGGGGACCGAGAGCGCGGCGGCGAGCAATGAGGTGCTGAGCACGGTGACCGCCGCGATCCGGATGCGTGGCGTGCGTCCGCTGGGGAAGTGTCGGAGCACTGGTACAGCCTTACGTGTGGGTGGGCCAAACCTTGGCCTCCGACGGTAGTGCCTCACCGCTGGAGTTTGCGGCATTTGCGCCTCGTGACGTGTCCGCGGGTACGTCGACAAGGCAGCCCGCCCGGATGGTTGAGGCCTCGCGCAACGGGTACAGGCACACGGGGGGCCGAACCTAACCGGGAGCGCCATGACCAGGATCATCTCCGTCATCGTCGTCGTCTGGCTGGTCATCGGCGTGATCGCTGCGGCCCAGCGCGGGTACTTCGGCAGCAACCGGAACACAGACTGCGCGAAGTTCAGCGACACGGCGATCACGATCGTGGCTGGACCGCTCAACTACGTCGGCGTCAACCCCAAGGTCAAGTGCACCGTCCCACAGCCGTCCAAGTGACGCGAGCAGCCGCCCCCAGCGGCTAGGAGCCTGGCCTGTAGGTCCGGGTGAGGGTCCGCATCGACCTGGCCGCCGCCCCCTTCGAGCAGTCGCGGGCCGTTGCGGTGAAGGTGATGGTGGTCCCGTCGTCTGCCCAGACCAGCCGCTGGTACTGCTGGGCCTTCACGGTCCCGCGGGTCGCCGGCTGCCCGGGAGGGTAGACCCAGTCGTAGGAGTCCTGGAAGTGACCCTGCGCCAACTGGTCGAACGGTGAGCAGCCGATGACGACGAAGCCGTTCTTCTCGTGTGTCTCGTCCTGCAGCATCAGGTGGGTGTCGCCGTGGACGATGATCATGTCCACCCCGATGGCTGCCGCGAAGTCGCTGATGTGGTCTCGTTCGTGCTGGTACGCCGGCATCTTGTCCGAGAGCGACATCGGCACCGGATTCGGGCACACGCCGTTCCAGGACGAGTCCGTGAGCAGCACGACCAGCTGTCGCGCCACCGCCGCGGCCAACAGCTCGTCCTTCAGCCACGTGAGCTGGGTGGCACCGAGCATCGTGCTGCTCAGGCTGGCCGGGTGCTCGCCGATCGAGTTGCTGCGGTCGATGCTGCGGTAGTCGAGCTTGATGAACCGGACCCGGCCCTCGACCTCGGACCGCCACAGACCGTGTGTCGGGTACTCGCTGTCGGCCTGTCGGAACGGCACCATCTCCTGCCAGGCGACGATGCTTGCGGCGGTCACCGGGTCGTGGTAGTTCGGCAGGTTGTTTCCAGAGTTCGTGTCGTGGTCACTGCGGATGTAGTCCATGCAGAACAGCTGCAGGATCCCGGCCGCGTGGTCCGTGCCGGACATGCCGCGAACCTGAAGGTTCTTGGTCAGCGCCTTGACATGGGTGCCCGGGTGCCTGGTGAGTCCGGCGGGGTAGCCCAGGTCGCCGTGGTGCCCCACCCGGTCCGGGCCCCATTCGATGATGTCCACGAAGGCCGCCGGGTCAACGTGCTGGGACGGGGTGTCGTTCTGGGTGCAGGTGCCGAAGGCTCGTTTGATGGTGCAGGGCTTCCCGATCGGCTGCAGCGTCTTGAACCGTGCGATGGGTCCGAAGAAGAGGGGCCGGCCGACCGTCGAGGTGTCCACCAGCTGCCAGAAGTACTGGGTGCCGGCCCGAAGGCCGCTGGCATGCCACCTGTTCCAGCTGTGCTGGTCCGGCGGCGCGGCGGGAAGGAAGACCGCTCCGGCCATGTCGCTGTTGGTGGCGATCGCCGGACCGACCGACGTGCCGCCCTGGGTCAGCGCCGTCAGCTCGACCGTAGTCTGGGTGGCGTCGCCCGACCACAGCACGAGTACCTGCGGCGCGCCCCCCGAGCTTTGGCGCCAGGTCCGCAGGGCCTTCGGCAGTCCGATCCAGGCGCCGGCCAACGCGCCGGCGCCGAGCACTCCTCGCCGAGTAAACGTCATGTTCCACTGTAAAACGGAGCGAGCAGGAGATGTTGTCAGCGTGCCGTGGTCAACTCCCGGCAGGCTGGTGCGGGGGCAGGTGGCTCAGAGTATCCGCGCTGTCGTCGAGCCACCGGGCGGCAAGTCCGAGTCGGCCGCCAACCAGGACTTCCTGCTCCAGCGAGGCCATCCTGGGTTTCGAGCCGTTGCTCGACCCCGACCTGTGGCTCGGCGCCGCGACAGATTGTGAACTCACGGCGGTATCGGAGGTCTGCTCGACCTCGCGATCTCGCATTTTCGCAGGCCATACAAGCACGGTTGCATCGAGTGTCAGCAGCTTGATTCCGAGGAGCCGGGCCAGGACGGCTGCCTGGACGACCAGGCCGCTCGAGAGATCGTTACTGGGCTCCAAGATCATCGACGGACGACTCATGGTCGCGGGCTCGGTCGTCGACGGTACTGCGTGCATCGACGTAGGTGCGTCGCCCATCGGCCGGCTGGCGAGAGTTGCTGTAGTTCTCCAACCGCTTTGACGCGTTGTGCGCCGCCGCAACAATCTGCTGATACCTCTCACGGCCCGCCTTTGCGCCTAGCACATAGCCAACCCCGAACATGGCGATGCGGCTGATCTTCACGTGTTCTGGTTGCGCTGACGAAGCGCGGTTACAGCACTACTCAAAAGAGACATCCCCACGAGTGCGCCAACGGACATCAATCCTGACTTTGCGGCCGACTTGGGGTTCAGGTTCGACACTGGCTCGACCAACCGCTCAAGCGTGGTCTTCCTATGGAAAAGACTCATTTCTTCCTTCCTTCGGTCCTCAGGGCCTTGGCGATCATCGGGCAGCCTTCTTCAGTGCCCTGATGATCTCTGCCTTTGTCATAGAGGACCTGGTTTCGATCCCCTCAGCTGTCGCCAGGTCGAGAAGCTCCTGTTTCGTCAGACTCGCAAGGTCCAGGGATACATCTGGGGCCTGCAGCTTCCTGGTAACGACTGTTGCAGTAGCCGTGGCGCTCTCTTGCACCTGCTCGGCCTCCCTGATGCGCGCAGCAGCGCTCCCAGCCTCACGATCGGCGTTGGCGGCCAGTCGCGCCGCCTGTTGCTGGGCCTCTTCGGCCGCCGTCTTCGCAGCAGCCGTAGCCTCGTCGGCCAATCTGCGAGCCTCGGCAAGTCTCGCTGTCGCCTCGGCCATCTCATTCTTGGCCTTCTCCTGCGCCTCCTCTGCTTCCTCGCGTGCCTTCTGGAGTCGTGACTGCGCCTCCTCCTGCTCACGCTCGACGACGCGGTCCGCCTCGATCTTGGCCTTTCGGGTCTCCTCGTCGACCTGTGCCTCCGCCGCCCGGCGGGCCTCGGCTATGCGCTGTTCCACCCGCATGTCCTGCTCACGCCTGACGTCGCGAAGGTGCTGTTTGTCACGCTCGGCGACCTCCTTCGCGAAGCCGGCACGTACCTTCGCGTCTTCTGCCGACTGCAATGCCCGGTCCTCGGCCTCTCGTGCCCGCTCCGTCGCTTTCCGCGCCCGCTGCAGGCGCGCTTCGACAGACTGGCTAGCTCCTGGGAGGACATCCCGAACCGACGTGCTTGCGCTCTTCATGGTCTCGAGGACGCCGCCGCTTGTGGCGCTGCCGGCATTGCTTGCGACGTTCTTGGTGGCACGCCCCGCTTCCTTGGCGGCGTCCTCCGCAGGAGCAAGCGCCTGCGAAAGCAGCCAAGAAGTGTTGCGTGGGAGGTCTTTGACTCCTCGGGTCAGCAAGCTCAGTCCCAACGTCGATCGCCGTTTCGGCATTTCCGTCCTTCCTGGTCACCACCGGGAATGCATTGCCCAGCCTTGAGGCACGTACCCCACCTGGCTGCAAGGCAAACTCACCTGTTGTGACGCGCATCACCTATGATCCAGAATTCAGCCGTTCCGTGCCGCCAAGACGGCCCGAGACCTGACCATTTCACCGCCAGGCACCCAGAGGGCACTTGTTGACCCTTGGCAGGAAATCACAAGCCAACAAAGGCGGGGACCACCAGGACGGTGGTTTCAGAATGCAGCTCGCACCCGGAAAGCCTCAGATCAGGGCCTCCAGTGCGATCAGCTCGATTCCGACGGAGAGCAGCGTTGTGACATCGATGAGGACGTCAACGGTCAGACACCGCAACAGGGCCAGCTCTTCCGGCGACGGCGGTTGGCCCGCTACCAGCCAGGTCGACACGTCACCCGGGTCGACCATCTCGGTGCGGGGGTGCACCAGCATCGCGACAAGCTCCGAGCGTTCGCTCATCTGGACACCTCTCGGCTGGCGCTGCCATATGGCCGCCGATCATAGTTCAGCCATATATGCAGATGAATACCACGAATCTGACATAGATGTCAGCGAGCAGCCAGATGCGACACGCACGGGAGGATGCAGAATTTCAGACTCGGAGGTACTTGCGGGTCATCACGACCGTGGGCACGATCGCCAGGGCGAGAGCGATCGCGACCATCCACACCATCGCCCACAGTGCTGTCGACCAGCTCACCCACTGCCACAGCTGGACGACGCGATGCAGCCACGGCACGAACCACTTGACGACGACCGCCAGCGTCGCACACGCCAGCGCGGCGCCGACGAGGGCGGAGAAGATCACCTCCAGCACGAACGGCAGCTGGATGTAGACGCTCGAGGCGCCCACCAGGCGCATGATGCCGATCTCGCGGCGCCGCGCCATCGCCGCGAGCCGGATTGTGTTCGACACCTGCAGCACGGCCGCCAGCACGAGCAGCCCTGCCGCGCCGAGAGCCATCCACTTGAGCATGTTGAGCGTGCGGTAGACCGGGTCGAGCTCCTTGCGGATGTCGATGATCTGCTCCACGCCCGGCTGGTGGTTGACCGAGCTGATGAGGGCCTGGGTCTGGTTCGGGTCCTTGAACTTCACCCAGTAGCCGGTCGACATGTCGGAGACCTTGAGGATCTTCGCGATCGGGCTCGGGTGGCCCTGGTCGTCGGTGTGCGTGGCCTGGAACGTCCGGTACGCCTGCTGGCGGGTCTGGAAGCGGTACGACGCGACCTCAGGGCTGGCGGTGATGACCTTCCTGACGGCGACCTCCTGGGTGGGCGACGCCTGACCGCCGACGCAGGTGTCGGTCTGCGAGTTCTGCCCGCAGAAGACGACCTGCACCTCGAGCTGGCTGCCGAAGTACTGCTCGATCTTCGTGACCTGCGAACGCACCAGCAGTCCAAGCCCGACCAGGGTCAAAGACATCCAGATCGTCAGGATGACGGCGATCGTCATCGACACGTTGCGTTTGAGCCCCGTGCCGAGCTCGGAAGCGACATATCTCAGTTGCATGGTCTCTGGGTTCCTCTGTGGGTACGACGGGGGCGGGCCGCGGACGTCAGGCGTCAGCTCTGGTAGCCGTAGACCCCTCGGGCCTGGTCACGAATCACCTTGCCGGCCTGCAGCTCGATGACCCGTTTGCGCATCTGGTCGACGACCCCCGAGTCATGGGTCGCCATGACCACGGTGGTGCCGGTCCGGTTGATCCGGTCCAGCAGCTTCATGATGCCGACGGACGTCGTGGGGTCGAGGTTCCCGGTCGGCTCGTCCGCGATCAGGATCATCGGCCGGTTGACGAACGCCCGGGCGATCGCGACCCGCTGCTGCTCGCCGCCCGACAGCTCGTCGGGCAGCCGCTTCTCCTTGCCGTCGAGCCCGACCAGCTTGAGCGTCTCGGGCACCAGCCGGTTGATGTCGGACTTGTGCTTCCCGATCACCTGCAGCGCGAACGCGACGTTCTGCGCCACCGTCTTGTTCGGCAGCAGCCGGAAGTCCTGGAAGACCGTCCCGATCTGGCGCCGCAGGCCCGGCACCTTCCAGCCGGCCAACCGGTTGATCTCCTTCCCGGCGACATAGACGCGACCTACCGTCGGCCGAGCCTCACGCAGCACGAGCCGCAGGAACGTCGACTTGCCAGAACCCGAAGGACCGACCAGGAAGACGAACTCACCCTTCTCGATGTCGACGTCGACGGCCTCCAACGCGGGACGGCTCTGACCGTCGTACGCCTTGCTGACCTGTTCGAAGCGAATCACTGGCCAGAGTTTAGGCGACGCGCCCGACGCGCCGAGGGACGGCTCAACCGTGGCGAGTCCCCGCCGGGCCGCCGGCAGGCGGCTACTCCTGGCCTCGACGCCAGCGGATGCCTGCCTCGATGAAGGCGTCGATGTCCCCGTCGAGCACGCTCGAGGGATTGCCCTCCTCGTATTCGGTGCGCAGGTCCTTGACCATCTGGTAGGGGTTCAGCACATAGTTGCGCATCTGGTCGCCCCACGATGCCAGCACCTCGCCGCGCATCTCGTCGAGAGTGGCCTTCTCCTCCGCCCGCTTGAGGGCCAGCAGGCGAGCCTTCAGGATCACCATCGCGGTGTTCTTGTTCTGCAGCTGGCTCTTCTCGTTCTGTACGGCCACCACGAGCCCCGTGGGGAGGTGGGTGAGCCGGACGGCGGAGTCCGTCGTGTTGACGCTCTGCCCGCCTGGACCTGACGAGCGAAAGACGTCGACCTTGATGTCCTCCTCGGGGATGTCGATCTCGTCGGTCTGCTCGATGACTGGCACCACCTCGACCGCTGCGAAGGACGTCTGTCGGCGGCCCTGGTTGTCGAACGGCGAGATCCGCACCAGCCGGTGCGTCCCCTGCTCGACGCTCAAGGTGCCGTACGCGTAGGGGGCCTTCACCGCGAACGTCGCGGACTTGATCCCGGCCTCCTCGGCGTACGACGTCTCGTAGACCTCGGTCGGGTACCCGTGCCGCTCGGCCCAGCGAAGGTACATCCGCATCAGCATCTCGGCCCAGTCCGCCGCGTCGACCCCTCCGGCTCCGGACCGGATCGAGACCAACGCATCGCGCTCGTCGTACTCCCCCGCGAGCAACGTGCGGACCTCGAGCGCCTCGATCGCGGTAGAGATCCGGTCGAGCTCCTGCTCCGCCTCCGCAAGCACGGTGCTGTCGCCCTCCTCGTTGGCGAGGTCAAGCAGCACCTGGACGTCGTCCAGCCTCGACCGCAACCCCGTCACGCGGTCGATGTCGGCCTGCAGGACCGAGAGCCGTCCCGTCACCCGCTGGGCGTTCGCCTGGTCGTCCCAGAGGTCCGGCGCGGCGACCTCCACGCCGAGCTCCCCGACCTCGGCGCGCATCGCGTCGAGGTCGAGGACCCGCTCGATGCTGGTCAGGGTCGCATCGAGCTGTTTGATCCGTTCTGTGATGTCGGGACCGGCCACGCCTGCCAGGGTACGCGGCTGCCTCAGTCGGCGTCCCAGCGGAAGAACCGGCTGGCGACCACGATGACGACGACGGCGAACGCGACCAGGATGGCGATCGGCGTGACGACGGCCCCCGGGCCGTCCCCGCGGACCATCACGTCGAGCATGCCGTCGTTCAGGTAGCGCAGTGGCAGCAGGTGGCTGACCACGTCGAGCCACCCCGGAGCGTTGTCGAGGGGGAAGAACGAGCCGGACAGGAACGCCATCGGCAGCACGAAGATGTTGGCGAGCGCGCTCGCACCCTCGACGGTCTTGGAGATCGCCCCGGCGAGCAGCCCGAGCGCCATGAAGCTCAGCGTGCCGCACACCACGAGCGGCACCGCCATCCACCAGTAGCCGGTCAGCTGGAGGCCGAAGGCCACCACCGCCAGGCCGATGAAGATCGCCATCTGCACAAGAGCGATCAGCAGCGTCACTCCGATCCTGGCTCCGACCACCGCCCGCGTGGACACGGGGGCAAGGCGGAGCCGCCGGAGCAGCTTGCTGCGACGCCAGCCGACCAGCGTCGCGGCAGCGCCGAAGGTGGCGCTGGTCGCGATCGCCCACCCCAACAGACCCGGCGTGACGTACTGGATCGTCTTCAGCGACTTGTCCTCCACCTGTTCCGTCGCGAAGGTGTACGTCGGCGGCCGTCCGGTCGCGGCGAGGTTTGCGGCTTGCACGAAGCCCTGGATCGTGCCCTCGGCGACCGACGACTTCACCTGGTCCGCACGGCTGAAGTGGAGGACGACCCGGTGCCCGACCTGTTGCAGGGCGGCGTCCGCGTCGCCCTTGCGCACCTGCTCCAGGGATGCGGTGAGATCGTTGGACTTCGACACGTCGAATGCCGCCCGGAACGCCGCCTGCTCCGGCCTCGGCAGCTGATGGAAGATCGTGACGTTGCCGACCTCGACCAGGTTGATCCTGCTCGTCGACTGGCCCGAGAAGACGCCGCCGAAGAGCACGAGGAACATGAGCGGGAAGAAGACCGAGAAGAAGACCGCCTGCCGGTCGCGAACGAACCCCTTGACCATGGCTCGAGCCAGGCTCATGAACGCGGTTCTCATGCCCGGTACTCCCGTCCGGTCAAGGTCAGGAACACGTCCTCCAGCGTTGCGCTCTTCACCTGCAGGCCGGCCAGGGCGTCGCGAGACGCCAGCTCGGCCAGCACTCCGGCCGGCTCATGGGTGGCCAGCAGGACGGACGACTCGTCCGTCTCGACCCGTTCGACGCCCGGCAGCCGCGCCGCGTCACCGGGGTCGATCGCACTCCTCTCCAGGCTGATCCTGACCCCGGCGTTCAGCTCACGGATGAGGGCGGCGGGGGTATCGAGCTGCAGGATCCTGCCGTGGTCCATGATCGCCACCCGGTCGCACAGCACCTCGGCCTCGTCCATGTAGTGGGTCGTGAGGACAACGGTCCGGCCGTGCTCGTTGAGGCCGCTCAGCAGGTCCCAGAGGTTGCGGCGCGCCTGCGGGTCGAGAGCCGCGGTCGGCTCGTCCAGGAACACCAGCTCGGGCTCGTGCACGAGGGCGCATGCGATCGACAGTCGCTGCAGCTGACCACCTGAGAGCTTCTCGGTCCGGGTGTCCGCCTTGTCGCTCATCCCGACCCGATCGAGCCACTCGTCCGCCTTGGCGCCGCTGACGCCGTACAGCGACCCGAACGTGCGGATCTGCTCGCGGGCCGTCAGTCGTTCGAAGAACGCCGAGGCCTGGAGCTGAACGCCGATCCGCGGCAGCAGCCGCGAGTTGCGGGGCCACGGCGACATGTCGAGCAGTCGGACCTCCCCGCCGTCGGCCTTCCTGAGCCCTTCGACGATCTCCAGCGTCGTCGTCTTGCCCGCGCCGTTGGGGCCGAGGATTCCGAAGAACTCTCCCGTCGCCACGCTGAACGTCACGCCGTCGACGGCGTTCAGGTCACCGTATGTCTTGCGCAGCTCGGAGACAGCGATGATCTCCCCCATCTGTCACTCCGTTCGGTGTCGAGTGTCGCGTCGTCGTTGGTCAGGGCGTCGGCAGCATCGTGCGTACCACACGCAGCCCCACCGACAGCCGGGCCAGGTCGGCCTCGTCCTCCGACGTGATCTCACGCAGCGTCTGGTGGGCGCGGCTCACGACGCGCTCGTCGGCCTGCTCCCAGGCGGCGACCCGGTCCGCGGGTGAGAGCTCCGGACCTGTGGTCTCGAGCACCAGGGCGGTCAGTCCCGCCTGCGCCGCGTGGGTGTCGTCGCGAAGCGAGGCGCGGGCCATCGTCTGCCACCGGTCATCACGCGGCAGGGCGACGATCCGCGCGAGCAGGCGGCTGAAGCCCAGCCGGTCGCCGAGGACCGCGTGCACTCGCGCCACCAGGACCGGGTCGAGATCCTCCTTCTTCGCGATCTCGACGATCTCCAGCGCACCGTAGGCCGGGGGCAACGAGGCGACGTGAACGGCGACATCCTCCGGCACTCCCGCGGCAGTCAGCCGGTCCCGGCGTTCGATGAACTGCTCCCGCTCGATCCCCACCAGTACGTCGGGCAGCGCGCTGACCACCTGCTGGATCGCCGTACCGAAGTGGTCGACCGTGGCCTCGGAGTCGAGCGGGGCACGCCGGTTGTTGACCATCCACCGGGTGGCGCGCTCGATGAGGGTGCGTACGGCGAGCCGCATGTCGGTCTGGATCGAGGCGTCGACCACGTTGTCGAGCTCGTTGATCGCGCGCATGACGGCATTGACGCCGTAGATCTCGCGGCAGACGTAATGGGCGCGGGCCAGCTCCTCCCCGCTGGCGCTGGTCTCCTGGCTCAGCCGGTGGAAGAACGTGATGCCCGCGAAGTTGACCAGCCCGTTCACCACCTGGGTCACGATGATCTCCCGGCGCAACGGGTGGGCCAGCATCTCCTTGCGGTAGGCCTGCCGCATCTTCGACGGGAAGTAGCTGAAGAGGTCGCCGCGCAGGAACGGGTCGTCAGCCAGCTCGCCCTCGAGGAGCTCGGCCGACAGCACGATCTTCGTGTAGGCGAGCATAACGGCGAGCTCCGGCGCCGTCAGGCCCCGACCGGCGGCCCGGCGGTCGGCGAACTCCTTCGCCGTCGGCAGGAACTCGATGTCTCGGTCGATCAGGCCCTGACGCTCCAGCCGCCGGATCCAGGACTCGTGCACGTGGCTCAGCCCGACCGCGACCCGCTCTGCACTGGCCAGTGCGATGTTCTGCTCGTAGTTGTGCCCGAGAACCAGGGTGGCGACCTCGTCGGTCATCGAGACGAGGAGCTCGTTGCGCTGCTTCTCGGTCATGTCGCCGGACTCCATCACCTTGGCGAGCAGGATCTTGATGTTGACCTCGTGGTCCGACGTGTCGACGCCCGCCGAGTTGTCGATGAAGTCGGTGCAGATCCGTCCGCCGGCTGAGGCGTACTCGATGCGCCCGAGCTGGGTCAGGCCCAGGTTGCCCCCTTCGCCGACCGACTTGGCGCGCAGCTGCGCGCCGTTGACGCGAATCGCGTCGTTGGCCTTGTCGCCCGCCTCGGCGTTGGACTCGGACGTGGCCTTCACGTACGTCCCGATGCCGCCGTTCCAGAGCAGGTCGACAGGCGCGAGCAGGATCGCGCGCATCAGGTCTGCCGGCGTGAGCGTCTCGACGCCCTTGTCGATGCCGAGGGAAGCGGCCATCTCGTTCGAGACGGGGATGGACTTGAGGCTGCGGGAGAACACACCACCGCCGGGCGAGATCAGGCTGGCGTCGTAGTCCGCCCAGCTCGACCGCGGCAGCGTGAAGAGCCTGCTCCGCTCGTCGTACGACGTCGCCGCGTCGGGCGTGGGGTCGATGAAGATGTCCCGATGGTCGAACGCCGCCACCAGCCGGGTGTGCTTGCTCAACAGCACTCCGTTGCCGAAGACGTCGCCGCTCATGTCGCCGATGCCGACACAGGTGAAGTCCTCGGACTGGCAGTCGATGCCGCGCTCCCGGAAGTGCCGTTTCACCGACTCCCACGCACCGCGGGCCGTTATTCCCATCGCCTTGTGGTCGTAGCCGGCGGACCCCCCGGACGCGAACGCGTCTCCCAGCCAGTAGCCGTAGTCTTTGGCGACCCCGTTCGCGATGTCGGAGAAGGTCGCGGTGCCCTTGTCGGCAGCGACCACGAGGTAGGTGTCGTCGCCGTCGTGTCGGACGACCCCTTCGGGCGCAACGGTCTCTTCGCCCACCAGGTTGTCCGTGATGTCGAGCAGGCCGGAGATGAACGTCTGGTAGCAGGCGATCCCCTCACCGAGCCAGGCCTCCCGGTCGACCGCGGGGTTCGGCAGGTTCTTGCAGTAGAAGCCGCCCTTGGAGCCCACCGGCACGATGACGGCGTTCTTCACCATCTGGGCCTTGACGAGCCCGAGGACCTCGGTCCGGAAGTCCTCGCGGCGGTCCGACCACCGCAGGCCGCCTCGAGCCACCGGACCGAACCGCAGATGGACCCCCTCGACACGAGGTGAGTAGACGAAGATCTCGAAGCGCGGCCGTGGCTCTGGAAGCTCCGGGATCTCGCGCGGGTCGAGCTTCAGGGACAGGTATGCCTTCGGGTTCCCGTCGCCGCGCCGCTGGTAGAAGTTCGTCCGCAGGGTGGCACAGATGACCCCGAGGTAGCTGCGCAGGATCCGGTCCTGGTCCAGGCTGGCGACCTCGTCGAGAGCCGTGGTGATCTGCGTCTTGAGCTCGTCCTCGCGTTCCTCGCGGGTCCCGTCGGGGAGCTCTGGGTCGAAGCGGGCTTCGAAGAGCTGAACGAGAAGCCTCGCGATCGGGATGTTCGCGAGCATCGCGGCCTCGATGTAGTCCTGGCTGAAGGTCGACCCGCCCTGACGGAAGTACTTCGCGTAGGCGCGCAGGATCGAAACCTGTCGCCACGGCATCTTCGCGGCGAGCACGAGGGCGGAGAACCCGTCGCTCTCCGCACGCCCGCTCCACACCGCCATGAACGCGTCCTGGAAGAGCTCACGCGACCCCGTCGGCAGGGGTTTGCGGTGACGCAGCCCGAAGTCGTAGATCCAGGCATGTTCCGCGCCGATCTCGAGCTGGTACGGCCGCTCGTCCACCACCTCGACGCCGAGGGACGACAGCACCGGCAGCACGGCGGACAGGCTCAGCGCAGTCCCCCGACGGAAGACCTTGAACCGGGCTTCCCCGGGTCCGGCCGCGACGGGGGAGTAAAGCGACAGCACGATGCCGTCCTCGGTCACCCCCTCCATGCGACGTACGTCGGCCGCGCCCGTAGCCGGCACGAAGTCCTCCTTGTAGGCCTCGGGAAACGCGGCGCCGTACGTACGTGCGAGCCGGGTCGCGGCCTCCTCACCGAACTGGTCGTGCAGTGCCTCGACGAAGTCGTCGGTCCAGGAGCGGGTGGCCTCGGCGAGCTCAAGCTCGAGCTCCGCCTCGTCGAAGTCTTGCAAGGTCTCGCCGGGGGCGGCGCGTACGACGAAGTGCAGGCGCGCGAGCACCGACTCGCTCACCTTCGCGGTGTAGTCGATGGTGGCGGCGCCCATCGTCGAGGTCAGGATGTCCTGCATCCGCTCCCGCACCTGCGTGGTGTAACGGTCGCGCGGCAGGAAGACGAGGCAGGACAGGTAGCGGCGGTAGATGTCACGTCTGGTGAACAGACGCAGCTGCCGGCGTTCGCGTAGGTGCAGCACGGCCTCGGTGACCGGCAGCAGCTCCTCGACGGAGGTCTGGAACAGCTCGTCGCGCGGGTAGTTCTCGAGGATGTCGAGGAGCTCTTTGCCGCTGTGGCTCATCGGGGTGAAACCCGCGCCCTCCAACAGCTGGGTCGCCTTCTCACGGAGCACCGGAATGCGCAGCAGGCTCTCGGTGTAGGCGGCCGAGCTGAACAGCCCGAGGAAACGGCGCTCGCCGGACACCTCCCCCGACTCGTCGAACGTCTTGACGCCCACATAGTCGAGATAGACGGGGCGATGGACGGTGGCGCGGGAGTTTGCCTTCGTGATGATCAGCAGCTGCTTCTCACGGGCCTTCTCCCTGACCGCGGGCGGGAGCTTGCCGAAGGTCGGCGACATGTCCTGGTCGGATCGCAGGATACCCAGCCCGGTCCCGGGCACCGCACGCAGCACGTCGTCGCCCTCGACCTCGCTGAGCTCGTACTCGCGATAGCCGAGGAACGTGAAGTGGTCTTCCGCAAGCCACTTGAGCAGCGCCCGACCCTCCTCGACCTCCTTGGCGGGCAGGGGTGTCGGGTTCTCGGACAGGTCGTCGACAATCGCCATCGCCTGGGACTGCATCTTCTGCCAGTCCTCGACCACCTCCCGCACGTCCCTGAGCACCCGGACCAGAGCCTGCTCGATGGACTCGAGCTCGGCGTCGTCGCCGACCCGGTCGATCTCGATGTGCATCCACGACTCGCGCAGCACATCGCCGGCCGAGCCGCCCTCGGCCTTTTCCTTGTCGAGCACCTCGAGGAGCTGGCCGGTGATATCGCGCCGCACGAAGAGCTGCGGGTGGATGACCGAGTGCAACGCGCTTTTGCGCGCATTGAGCTCCATCGACAGCGAGTCGACGAGGAAGGGCATGTCGTCGGTCACGACCTCCACGACCGAGTGGCCGGAGGCGGACCACTCGTTCTCGTCGATCGACGGCGTGAACACCCGCACGGTCGCCGTACCCTGCGGTCGCATTGAAGCCAGCCGATACTGGCTCACCGCCGCTCCGTAGACGTCGAGGGGCGTGCGCTCGGTCAGGTCCTCGGGTGCGACATGTGCGTAGTACTTCTCCAGGAGGGACAGTGCCTCCTCCTGGCTGAGAGCGGTGCTCCCGGAGCGCTGTCCGGCCATCGCAGATGCCTCGACAAGCAGCTCCTGCTTTTCCTTTTCCAGCCTGCTGTGCATGATTTAGACACTAGTCCGGTACGGCGTCCCGCAACGCCAAGGGGATGGGCGTGGGGGTCGGCTGCGAGCGGTCGCTCAGAGAGCCGACCGGAGCTCCCACAGGAGCGGATAGTAGCGCAGCGGGAGCCTGGTACGCAGGTAGCTGCTGCCGGACGACCCGCCGGTGCCGGTCTTGCTCCCGATCATCCGCTCCACCATGGTGACGTGCCTCGCCCGCCAGGCGGCCGCCAGCTCGTCGTGCTCGATCAGCGCCTCGGCGAGCTCCCACACGTCCGAGTGGCCCGCCCGGTCGTGCGCCACCGTGCGCAGGGAGTCGGCGACCTCCTCATCGGACGAGGCAGCGAGGCCTCTGGCCCCCAGCAGCTCGAGGAACGCGTCCCACAGGGTCGGCTCGGCGAGCCGGCGTTCCAGCCTTGTCCGCTCCTCGTTCGTGATGTCCTTGAAGCGGCCTACAAAAGTCGGGTCCTTCGCCCCAGACAGGAACTCGAGCTCGCGGTACTGGACGGACTGGAAGCCGCTGGCCGGAGCCAGCAGCTGCCGGAACACGAGGAAGTCCTGCGGCGTCATGGTCTCCAGGACGGCGATCTGCTCCACCAGCACCCGCTCGATGACATGCACCCTGGTGAGCAGGTGCCTGGCCCACCACGTGTGGCCCTGCGCCATCGCATCCCGCGCCGTCGCCACCTCGTGGAGCAACAGCTGGAACCACAGCTCGTACACCTGGTGGACCGTGATGAAGAGGAGCTCGTCGTGGGCGGGCGGGTCGGACTCGAGCAGCTGGGAGGTCAACAGGCGTGGAAGCTGCAGGTAGCTGCCGTAGCTCAGCTTGGCGCCCGCCTCACCGAAGCTGATGTCGGGGCCGGTCGGCTCGTCGATCGGGGGATCGCCCGCCTCCGTGTCGGTCACGCGGGCCACGCTACCGCCTGCGCACCACCCGATGCGCCCACCGCTGACCGCCGCCGGGCATGATTCCCGGATGGACGTGCGGACTGAGATCAGCTACCCCGGCGCCAACGTCGCCGGCGTGTTCGCGCTCGTCCTCGACCCAGACTTCCGGGCAGCCGTCTGCGAGGCGACGATGGCGCTCGAGCACCATGTCGACGTACGCCGCGGTGCCGACGGGTCGGCAGTGGTAACGGTGACCAGGACCATGCCGGCTGCCGTTCCCGACTTCGCCCGGAGGCTCGTCGGCGACACCGTCACCCTGCACCAGGTGGAGACCTGGCAGCCCGACGACGGGAGCAGCCGGCGACGAGCTGCCCTGTCGCTCGAGGTGGTCGGCCAGCCGGCCAGGATGACGGGCTCGCTCTTGCTGGCGGAGGAGCCGGGAGGCGTCCGGGAGCTGGTGTCCGGCGACCTGTCGGTCTCGCTGCCGTTCATCGGTCAGCGGATCGAGGCGGAGATCGCCAAGGGAATCCTCGCGGCTGCGCGCAAGGAGGAGGAGACCGGGCGGGCCTGGCTGGCGGCCAACGACCCGACCTAGGCCCGGCGTGTTTCGCCTCGGGCCCGGCGTGTTTCGCGCGGTCGCCGGGAGCCGTCTGGCATCGTGGCTACATGGACGACAAGGTCGACATGCTGCTGCTCAAGGGCGTTGCCCGCCCCTGTCCCGACTGTGGCGAGGAGCGTCTCTTCGTCCCGGCCGACCTCGAGCGAACCGACCAGGGCGAGTACTGCTGCACCTGGTGCGGCGCCGCCTTGCTGATCGACCCGACACTGGCATCCGGCGCGCCCCCGGCCATGCACGTGGCCTGAGCGGCGACCCCTGCCGCCCGCGGACTGCCCAGTCCGCCCGCCCCGTCTGCCGCTCCTGCCCGGTCCCGCGACCTTCCTGGTCGCGGCCCTACCCGGCCCGCGACCAGGCTTCAGCCCATGTGGGGATAGCGGTAGTCGGTCGCCGGCACGAACGTCTCCTTGATCGATCGCGTCGACGTCCAGCGCATCAGGTTCTGCGCCGAGCCGGCCTTGTCGTTGGTACCCGAGGCCCGCGCCCCGCCGAAAGGCTGCTGGCCGACGACCGCGCCGGTCGGCTTGTCGTTGACGTAGAAGTTGCCGGCGGCGAAGCGCAGCGTCTCCATCGCCCATGCGATCGCAGCGCGGTCCTGGGCGATGATCGAGCCGGTGAGCGCATACCTCGAGAACGACTCCATCTGGGTGACGGCGGACTCGAACCTGGCGTCGTCGTACACGTGCACCGACAAGATGGGCCCGAAGTACTCCGTGTCGAAGATCGCATCGGTCGGATCGCTCGACTCGATCACCGTGGGCCGGACGAAATAGCCGACGGAGTCGTCATAGGTGCCGCCGGCGAGCACGTCGAGCTTCGCCGACCGCTTCGCTCGGTTGATCGCCTTGCGATGCTTGTCGAACGCCCGCTCGTCGATCACCGCGCCCATGAAGTTCGAGAAGTCGGTGACGTCACCCACCTTGATCGAGTCCACCTCGGCCAGGAAGTCCTTGCGCATCGCGCGCCAGACGGACCTGGCGATGTAGGCACGTGAGGCGGCCGAGCACTTCTGGCCCTGGTACTCGAAAGCACCACGAATGAGCGCCGTTCGCAGCACGTCGGGGTCGGCGGAGGGATGCGCGATCACGAAGTCCTTGCCGCCGGTCTCGCCGACGATCCGCGGGTAGGAGCGGTAGCGCGCGATGTTGCTGCCCACGGTCGACCACAGGTGGTGGAACGTCGCCGTCGATCCGGTGAAGTGGATGCCCGCGAGGTCGGGGTGGACCAGCGCGGCCTCGGAGACAGCGGCCCCGTGGCCGGGCAGCATGTTGATGACGCCAGGCGGCAGGCCCGCCTCCTCCAGCAGCCGCATCAGGAAGTGCGCCGAGAACTGCTGGGTGATCGACGGCTTCCACAGCACCGTGTTTCCCATCAGCGCGGGAGCGGTCGGCAGGTTCCCGGCGATGGCCGTGAAGTTGAACGGCGTTATCGCATAGACGAAACCCTCGAGGGGGCGATGGTCCGAGCGGTTCCAGATGCCCTTGGAGTTCGCCATCGGCTGCTCACTGAGGATCTGCTGTGCGTAGTAGACGTTGAAGCGAAGGAAGTCGATCAGCTCACAGGCGGAGTCGATCTCGGCCTGCCAGGCCGTCTTGGACTGTCCCAGCATCGTTGCGGCGTTGATCTTCTGGCGCCATGGCCCCGAGAGCAGCTCCGCCGCCTTCAGAAAGACGGCGGCCCGGTCGTCGAAGGACATCGCCCGCCAGCCGGGCGCAGCTTCGGCGGCCGCCGCGATCGCCTGTTTCGCGTCGGCGGTCGAGGCGCCCCTGACGACGCCAAGCACGTGCTGGTGCCGGTGCGGCTGGACGACTGGGTACTCGGCTCCCCGTCCCCAACGCTGCTCGCCGCCGATCGTCGCCTTGAGGTCGAACTGCTCCTTCTGCAGCTCGGCCAGCCGCTGTTCGAGCCCCGCGCGCTCAGCACTGCCCACCGTGTAGTCGAGGTTGGGCTCGTTGACCGGGAAGGGAACCGTCGAGAACACATCCATGAAAGGCAATCTTGCCACGAGATGGAGCGTGCCTCATGTCGTGGTCAGGCGGTCTTCTTTGCCGCCGCCTTCTTTTTGGTGGCCTTCGTCGTCGACTTCTTGGCCGCCGGCTTCTTGGCCGCCTTCCCCTTGCCCGAGCCTCGCTCCTGACTATCTGGCGCCGCATCCGACGACGTACCCTCTCGGCGCTTCTTCGCTGCATCGACGCTGGCCCGCAGCGCGGCGACGAGGTCGAGAACCTGTGCGGTCTCGCCTTCTTCCTCAGCCGGCTCCGGCATCGGCAGGCCGGCCGCCTTCGCCTCGACGAGCAGCTCGAGGGCCTCGCGGTAGTCGCTGTGGTAGCGGTCGGGGTCGAACTCCGCCTCGAGCGTTGCGATGTAGGACTCTGCCATCGCGATCTCCTGCTTGCGTACGTCGACGTCGTCGCCCGGGGCGGCGAAGTCGGCCTCGCGGACCTCGTCTGGCCACAGCATCGTCTGCAGCACCATGGCGCCATCTCGCTCCCGCAGCAGCGCGAGCGTCTCCCGGGTCCTGATCGCGACCTTGACCAACGCGCACTGGCCGGTGTTGGTGAGTGCGTCACGGAGCAGCACGTACGGTTTCGCGCCCATGTTGTCCGGCGCGAGGTAGTAGGCCTTCGAGAAGTAGATCGGGTCGACCTGCTCGGCCGGAACGAACTCCAGAACGTCGATGGACTTGGCGGTCGGCAGCGGCAGCTCCGCGAAGTCGTCGTTGGTCAGCACCACCATTCGTCCGTCGGGCAGCTCGTAGCCCTTGCCGATGTCGGAGTAGGGGACCTCGTTCCCATCCACCTCGCAGAACCGCTTGTAGCGAATGCGGCCGCCATCGGCCTCGTGCACCTGCCGGAACGAGATGTTGCGCTCCTCGGTGGCGGAGTACACCTTGACCGGAATCGACACCAGACCGAAGGAGATCGAGCCCTTCCAGATCGCCTGCACGGCTGCCTCCTCTCAACGGTCTCGCCAGCCTACGCGACCGCCCGCGGAGGTGCTGGGCAAAGGCACGTCTTCGGGACCGCCCACGGGGGGCAGGGCTCGGGCGGGGGGAACGTCTCCACGAGCTCGTCCAGGCTCTCGAGCCAGGCACCGGGCCAGCACATCTACGTCGGGGCGTGCCCCTCCCTGGCTTGCCAGGCAAACGCGGCGGGACAGGCCGGCACGCCCGGCCCGGCCCGGGTCGTCGGCCGCCGCCGAGCGGCTCGCTTCCGGGGCGTTTGCCTGGCAAGCCAGGCGGATACATCGTTTGCCAGGCAGGCCTGCATGGCAAACGGTGCCCTTCCCTGGCTTGCCAGGCAAACGCGGCGTCGTGAGCGGGCGATATCGCGTAGCAGACCTTGCCGTCGTACGACCTGGCTCCGACCGCTACAGACAGCCGGCCACCAACGCCTGCTGGCGGACTCCGCGGCAGGGAACCTCATGTCCGACCGGCGTAACCGCTCTGACATCTGGGGCGCGCCACTTTCGCGCCGGCCTGGCGTGCAGACCATCATCGTGCCACGATCGAGATGGGCGATCGTCAGGAGAGACCATGAGCGAACAGCACAGCCACGAGGGCATCCACGAGCACGAGCACGAGCATGCGGACGGCTCACACGAGCATCCCCACGCGAGTCACGAACACAGCCACACCGAGCACCAGCACGAACACAGCCACGAGGGACAGACCCACAGCCACGAGCACGTTCACGAAGAGGGCAACGAGGACGCACACGAGCACAGCCACGAGTGATCCGGAAGGCGCGCCAGTTCGGCGAGTGAGCCGGCGAAGGTGCTCACCGGGCTCGCGCTGCTCTTCTCCTCCTGAGGGGAACTTCCGGTTCCCCCCTGGGGTGGCCCAGCTCCTCGGCCAACGAGCCGGCCAGCCGACCGAGAGCCTTCGCCAGCTTGGAGCCGGCCGCACACTCGGTCAGCGTACGGCCATGGACCACCGCCTTGTCGCAGGCGGCCGGGTCGTCCGGCAGGAAAGCGGCCACCTCGAGCTGTGAGGTGCGGCGCACGATTGCCGCCACGTCGTCGCTCGACCAGCCCAGGGACGGTCGCATCCGGTTGACGACGACGCGCGTCCTCGACGAGGGCACATGCACCGCGAGGTCGGCCAGCGCACGCAGCAACCTGCCGAGCCCCACCGGGTCGGCGGCACCGACGACGACGACCAGGTCGGCAAGGCCGAGGGCCGTGAGCGTGGCTCCGTTCCTCCGCGGCGCGGCGATGTCGTACGAGATCTCCTCGTCGAGCTCCAGGCAGAACGCACAGTCGACAACGGTGACCTGGGAAAGGGATCGAGCGGCCTCGACAACCCGGCGCAGCAGCACCGGGCTCAGCTCGACCCAGCGGTCCGAGCGCGGGAGCCCGGTCAGGATGCGGGTCGACGCGGAGACGGCGCGGGCGTGCGAGGCCAGCCCCTCTGCGTCGAGACTTCCCTTGTTGGCCGATCGGGCGGCGGCGAGCAGCCCCGACGACTCGTCGAGCAGACCGAGCAGCTGCGCCTGCGAGCCACCGTAGACGTCGGCATCAACGACCATCGTGGACAGCCCCGTCTGCCCAAGGCCCGCCGCCAGCCCGAGGCTTACGATCGAGCGCCCGGGGGCTCCGGTCGGTCCCCATACGGCCACGACCCTCCCGGTCCTGGTCGATTCGATGCCCCGAGTCGCGCCGTCCTCCCCGGGCGACCCATGGCGCTCGGCGCCCGGATCCGCCTTCACAACCGGGCGACCGGACTCCAGTGCCTCCGTGACGGCCTTCGCAAGACCCGCGAGCTCGGCCACTCCGACAACGACGTCCACTCCGAGCCCGTGCAGGACGGTGGCGTCGGGCGACGGCTCGCTCGACGCGACCCCGACGACCTCGATGTGCTCGTCCCTCAGCCTGGCGACCACCTCCGTATCGATACCACCGAGAGAGGTGGAGACCAGGGCGACTCCGGCTTGGCGGGTCGCGGCGGTCGCCATCAGGTCGGCGACGTCAACGCACCGTCGTACGACGTGCAGACCGCTCTGTGCCGCCGCGGTCAACACGTCGGACTCGAAGCGGACGGCACCGACCGCGACCAGGACCCCCGTCGACACGTCAGCCCGCCAGTCTCACGAGGACGATCTGGGCGCCGGCAGCCCCACTCAACACCGAGCTGACATCGACGTCGTCGCCGATCGCCACCAGCACCTGCCGCTCGCCCGACACACCTGACAGGCTGCTCCCCACCGACAGCACGGTGACGTTCCGGAGCACCAGGGCTGGCGCCTGCTGGCTCCCGGCCACGGCGGTATCCGGGGACGGCACCGCCCACACGTCGACGTGGTCCCCCGCACGCAGGTCGACGGGCTGATGTGCGGCGCTTACTCCGAGTGGCAGCTCGCGGGTCGGAGCCGACCGGGCGGTGCTGATGTCGTCAGCCGTCAGCATCTCCCCGGCGTGCAGGTCACGGGTGGCATGGGCACCGGCCTCGACAGACCCGGCTGCGAGCAGATAGTGGGCGGCCGTCGACGACTCCGCGAAGTGGACCCTGGTGACCCGCAGGTCGGCGGCTTCGACCTTCGTCCCGGCCGGGATGTCGTGGGCCACCTGCCACACCGCGACCGTGTCGTCGGCGGAGGCGAGCACCTTCGCGCCCACGACAACGGAACCGAGCACCAGGAGGATGCCGAGCCAGAGCCTGGGATCGCGCCAGCGCGCTCCTCGTTGCCGAGAAGCCCACGGTGAGGCAGGGATGACCGTCTCGTCGGGCTGGGGTTCGTAGCTCACGGTGGAACCTCGGGACGGGCGGGCACCCGCTCATTCTGCCGACTGTCGCCGAGAGCCGCACGGGTCGTCCACAGCCGACGAACATCGTCTCCGCACGTCGCCGCCCCCGTGGCACACTCGCACCATGGCGACAGGCTCTCCCCCGCGGTTCCTCCCGCTGACGGAGGTCGCCGAGGTTCTCAGTATCTCGGTCTCGCAGGTCTACGCGCTGGTAAGGCGAGGCGACCTGCCCGCCATCAAGATCGGCGGCCGTGGCCAGTGGAGGGTGGAGTCGAGCGAGCTCGAGACCTACATCGCGGAGGCCTACCGGTCGACCCGGCAGTTCATCGCCGACCATCCGTTCGTGGGCGAGGAGCCGGCACCTACGGATTGACCGGCCGACCGGTCTCACGCCCAGGCTGCGGCCTCGCGAACCACCTTGCTGATCGCCTCGTAGGCGACGGTCGCCCGCATCGTGACGGCAGCCGCGCGCGGAGCAGAGTCGCCCTGGTGGACGGCGATGTCGAGGAAGTCGCCTCCGACGCGGTCGGGAGTGCCCGAGAACGACGTACCGTCCCGGAGCACTACGACGACCCGGGCCCGGTCGACCGCCAGTGCCCGCATCGCCGAGGCCAGGGTGAGCCGGCTCGTCACCGCGCCGACACCCTCCGGGCTGACCGACTCCCAGGGCAGGTCGACGACCGTGGCCACCGCCGCAACCGGCACGACGATTTCCTGGGGACAGGTCAGTAGCAGCCAGTCGGTGCCCACCCGCTCGAGCGTGCCGATGACCGCGCCACAGCCCAGCACGCGCAACGAGAGCTCCCGCCCGACGCCGGACCGCAAACGGTTGAGCAGCACGAGCCGGCCGATCTCCGCGCGCGTCCGATCGGCGACCTCGGTCTCGCGCTCGGCCCGCACGAGTGAGTCCGCGCGAGCCTCGAGGTCGTCGAACAGCTCGCTCCACCGCACGGGAGCCACCTCCTCGTCGTCACCCGCGACAAGCTCCGACCCTATGCGATCCGCGGTGGCCAAACACTTGACACTTTGGGTCAACGTAGGTTACTACAGGTAAACACACGCAAACAAAGGAATCCCACGATGAGAACTGGCCTCCGGGGGCTCGGCGTGATCGGCATCGCCTCGATCGCGATAGCCCTCGTCGTGCTCGCCTGGTGGGCCACCGGTGCCCAGACGCTCGAGCTCGTCCGCGCCGTGCAGTCGGGGACCGTGGCGACGGACGAGTGGACGGTGGATCGCCTCGTCCAGGACCTGGCTGCCGGCTTGTGCCTGGCCGCGGTCTGCGGTTTCACGACGGCGTGCGGGCTGGCGGCGACGTCGGTCCTGCGCGTCCGTGCCCCGCGGCTGGCCGGGATCTGCGGCCGGGTCGCGCCCGTAACCTGCCGCCGTCTGGTGGCCGTCTGCTGCGGCGTCGGGATCGCTGCACCGGTGGGCGTCGCGCGCCGGTCTGGGGCGAGGGTGAAGGGCATTCCCCGAACTGCCACTCGCCGTGTCTGAGTCTCCGCCTGGGGGGGCTTCCCCTGCCCGACCTCCCCACCAGCCCGCGGGGCCACGCGAAGCGGCACGTCCGCATCGTCGTACGCCCGGGCGACTCCTTGTGGCGCATCGCGGAGAGCCGGCTGCCCGGCGGCGCGTCCGATCTGGACGTCGAGACGCTCACCCGCCGGCTCTATGCGCTGAACCGCGCGACCATCGGGGGTGACCCCGACCTCATCTTCCCCGGAATGACCCTCATCGCTCCGGAAGGCAAACCATGACCCCACTCGCCCGACCCAACCCGGTCGTCCAGCGCCTCCCGCTATCCGCACACCGCAGCTGGCAACCCGTCGACGGCCTCGCCGATCCCGCTTCCTACACGCAAGGCGCGCTTGCGTTGCGCTATCCGCTGGCGGCCGGGATCGAGACGGACCCGTACTCCAAGGCCTTGGTCGTCGTACCGCACGCCACCCGCTCCGCAGGCCAGCCGACCGCGGAGGCGTGGGCGGTGACGTTCATCCAGGCGGTCGTCGAGGTGATCGCGAGCGACCGGCCGCTGACCCAGCTCATCCGCTGGACGAGCAGGCTGGTCTACGCCGACATCGCAGGACGACGGCGAGTTGTCGCCCGCCACCGGACAACCGCGGGAGTGCGGGCGTCCCGCCAGCAGGTTGCCACGGTCCGGGTGTGCCAGCCGACCTCCAGGTCCGCCGAGGTCGCCGCCCGGATCACGTTCAGCGGTCGGTCCCGGGCCATCGCCGCGCGCCTGGACTACGAGAACGACCGCTGGCTCTGCACGGCGATCTGCTTCGGCTGATCGGGACGAGACCCCGGCGCCGACGGGCGCGTCAGGTGTTGCGGCGCGCCGGGTCGCCGTGGCAGCGCTTGAACTTGCGTCCCGACCCGCAGGGGCACAAGGCGTTGCGGGCCACTCCGGCGTACTCGTCCTCTTCCTGCTGGCCGCCTTGCACGTGGGTCCCCGCGTCACCGTCGACGCTGGGCGCCGAGTACGAGAGGTGCTTCGGCTGCTTCGGGGCGGCGAGGCCACGCGTCACGAGGTGCGGTCGATGGTCGGCGGAGCCTGCGGCCTCCTCCGTCTCGGCCGATGCGGCGGCCTGGGCAGGCACCGTCGACTCGCCGGCAGCGGGAGTCGCCGTGACGCCCGCTGCCTCCGTCGGGGCGGACACCCGGGCAGCCGGGCGGTCGGGTCCGCCCTGGACGATCGCGGCCGCGGCGGCCTCCAGCTCCGCGGTCGCGGGGTCGGCGGCAGCCTGCTGGATCTGCACCTCGACGTGGAAGAGGAAGCCGACGGCCTCCTCCTTGATGGACTCCATCATGGCCTGGAAGAGCTCGAAGCCCTCCCGTTGGTACTCGATGAGCGGGTCACGCTGCGAGTAGGCACGCAGCCCGATGCCCTCACGGAGGTAGTCCATCTCGTACAGGTGCTCCCGCCACTTGCGGTCGAGAACACTCAGCAGGACCTGTCGCTCGAGCTCGCGCAGGATCTCAGGGGTCAGCGCCTCCTCGCGGGCGTCGTACGCGTCCTGGGCATCGGCCCGGATGGCCTCGATCATGAACTCCCGGCTGAGCTGGTCGACGCCTCCGACCTCCTCCTCGAGGGCCTTCTCCGTGACCGCGACGGGGTACAGCTGCTTCAACGCCGTCCACAGTCCGGCCAGGTCCCACTCCTCGGGGAACCCCTCGGTCGCGCCCACGACGTACCCCTCGACGGTGTCGTCGATCATGTCGCGGATCTGCTCCTGCAGGTCGGCACCCTCGAGCACCCGGCGACGCTCACCGTAGACCACCTCGCGCTGACGGCTCATCACATCGTCATACTTGAGGATGTCCTTGCGCATCTCGAAGTTCTGACCCTCGACCTGCGCCTGCGCGGAGGCGATTGCTCCGGTCACCCGCTTGTTCTCGATCGGTACGTCGTCAGGGATCTTCATCGTCTGCAGGACCCAGTCGACCCAGTCGGACTTGAAGAGGCGCATCAGGTCATCCTCGAGCGACAGGTAGAAGCGTGACTCGCCCGGGTCGCCCTGACGACCGGAGCGGCCGCGCAGCTGGTTGTCGATGCGCCGGGACTCGTGGCGCTCGGTGCCGACGACGTAGAGCCCGCCGATGTCGTTGACCTCGTCATGCTCCTCGCGGACCTGCTCCTCCATCCGCGCATGCATGGCCGGCCAGGCGGCTTCGTACTCCTCCGGGTGCTCGAGCGGGTCGAGGCCCTGGCGGCGAAGCTCCTCGTCTGCCAGGAAGTCGACCGACCCGCCGAGCATGATATCGGTGCCCCTGCCTGCCATGTTAGTCGCGACCGTCACGGCTCCCTTGCGGCCGGACTGGGCCACGATGTGCGCCTCGTCGGCATGGTGTTTGGCATTCAGCACGCTGTGCGGGATGCCGCGCCGCTTGAGCAGTCCCGACAGGTGCTCGGACTTCTCGACGGAAACCGTGCCGACGAGCATCGGCTGTCCTTCGCCATGGCGTTCGGCGATATCGTCGACGATTGCCGAGTACTTGGCGTCCTCGGTCCGGTAGACGAGGTCGGGCTGGTCGGCCCGGATCATCGGCCGGTTGGTGGGGATCGGGATCACGCCGAGCTTGTAGATCTTGTCGAACTCCGACGCCTCGGTCATCGCGGTGCCGGTCATGCCACCGAGCTTCTCGTAGAGCCGGAAGTAGTTCTGCAGCGTGATGGTGGCGAGCGTCTGGTACTCCTCGCGGATCACCACCCCCTCCTTCGCCTCGATGGCCTGGTGCAGGCCCTCGTTGTAGCGCCGGCCGTGCAGCATGCGGCCGGTGTGCTCGTCGACGATCAGCACCTCGCCCTCGATCACGACGTAGTCGCGGTCTCGGCGGAACAGCTCCTTCGCCTTGATCGCGTTGTTGAGGAACGAGATCAGCGGGGTGTTCACGGCGTCGTAGAGGTTGTCGATGCCGAGGTGGTCCTCCACCTTGTCGATGCCATCCTCGAGCACCGCCACCGTCCGCTTCTTCTCGTCGAACTCGTAGTCGACATCGGCGCGCAGCCGCTTCACGACGCTGGCGAACTCGTCGTACCACTTCACCGACTCGTCGGAAGGTCCCGAGATGATGAGCGGGGTCCGGGCCTCGTCGATGAGGATCGAGTCCACCTCGTCCACGATCGCGTAGTGGTGGCCGCGCTGGACACACTCCTCGATGGCGCCGGCCATGTTGTCACGCAGGTAGTCGAAGCCGAACTCGTTGTTGGTGCCGTAGGTGATGTCCGCGTTGTAGGCCTCCCGGCGCTGCTCGGGGGTCATCTCCGGTAGCACCATCCCGGTCGTCATCCCGAGGAAGTGGTAGATGCGTCCCATCCACTCCGCGTGGTAGCGCGCGAGATAGTCGTTGACCGTCACGACGTGGACGCCATCGCCGGTCAGGGCGTTCAGGTACGTCGGGAGGGTGGCCACCAGCGTCTTGCCCTCGCCGGTCTTCATCTCGGCGATGTTGCCGAAGTGCAGCGCCGCTCCGCCCATCAGCTGGACGTCGAAGGGGCGCTGGCCGAGCACCCGCTTGGCCGCCTCCCGCACCGTCGCGAACGCCTCGGGCAGCAGCGCGTCCAAAGTCTCGCCCTCCGCGAGGCGCGTCTTGAAGAAGTCCGTCTGGCTCTGGAGCTCCTCATCGCTCATCGCGACGAACTCGTCCTCGATGGCGTTCACCTGGGCAGCCGCAGCTTCGAGCTTGCGACGCTGCTTGCCCTCACCGATGCGAAGGACCTTGTCGAGCAGTTGAGGCACGGGGTTGCTCCTGGCATGACTCGTTGACGTTCGGCGCAGGTCGGTCGACACCGACCCCGAGCCCATCCTAGGCGACTCGGCGAGAGGCCCGGCCAGTCCTGTACGCGGTCGTCGACGGCCGGGCCCAGCCTCAGAACCCGTGGTTCGCCGCCGCGAGCCGGGGGGCCAGGTCTCCGCGCCGCTCCACCACCACCGACTCGAGACCGAGCCACCCGGCCAGCCTCAGCAGCTCACCTGCCAGCTCCTCGGCGGTGTCGGGGGGCGCAGAGTCCTCGGCGTAGGCACCCTTGACCAGCAGCCGACGGTTCGACCGGTCCGCCTTGAGGTCCACCCTGGCGACCATCCGGTCCCCGAGCAGGAACGGGAGCACGTAGTAGCCGTAGACCCGTTTGGGTTGCGGCACGTAGATCTCGATCCGGTAGTGGAAGTCGAAGAGGTGCTCGGTCCGGTTACGCTCCCAGCAGAGCGGGTCGAACGGGCTGAGCAGGGCCCGTGCCTGGACCTTGCGGGGCAGCCGCGCGTCCCGGTGCAGGTAGGCGGGACGGTCCCAGCCCTCGATGCGCGCCTCCTCGAGCTCCCCCGACTCGACCAGGGCGCGGACGGCCGGCCCCACCTCGGCGACACCCATCCGGTAGTAGTCGCGCAGGCACTGGATGGTGGCGACGCCGTGCGAGACCGCGGCACGGCGCACCAGCTCACGATGCGCCTGCCCGAGCGGGGGGATCGGGCGGTCGAGCACCTGCCTTGGCAGCACCCGCTCGGGCAGGTCGTACACCACCTCGAACTGGCCGTTGCGGCCGGCGATCGCCACGTCCCCGACCACGAAGAGGAAGTCCAGCACCTTGCGGGTCTCGGACCAGTTCCAACCCCAGTTCTCCTTCTTGCGCGGCAGCCCGTCGTCGAGGTCTCGGGCGGTGGACGCCCCGCGTTCGCGCAGCTCGGCCAGCAGCGAGGCTTCGAGCCCGGGGTTCGCCTGGACGGAGTACCACTTGCCGGCACGCGCGCGGTAGGAGTCCATTCGGTGTCGCATCACCGGCCACAGGTCGACGGGCATGAGCGCCTGCACGTGAGCCCAGTACTCGATCAGCCGGCGCGGCCTGCGTTGCGATGCCCGCCGAAGCAGGTCCTCGTCGTATGGCCCCATCCGGGAGTAGAACGGCATGTAGTGGGCACGTTGGAGAACGTTGACGGAGTCGACCTGGATCACCCCGACCCGTGAGACGGTTCGTTCCAGCGTGCGCATCGTCGAGGTGGCGTGCGGCGGGTCGAGGAAGCCTTGGGCAGCGACGGCGATCCTGCGGGCCTGCACCTTCGAAAGGGACACCGTCACGGGACGTCGAGCAGGCGCTGCCGTACGGCGTACATCACGGCCTCGATCCGCGAGTGCAGCTGCAGCTTCTCCAGAATGTTCCGCACGTGGTTCTTGACGGTGTTCTCGCTGATGAAGAGCTTGTCGGCGATCTCCCGGTTGTTGAGACCGCGGGCGACCAGGTTCAGGACCTCGAGCTCACGGTCTGTGAGCCTGGGCAGCCGGATGGGCTTGACCTCCGAGCCCGAGATGGCCTTGAACTCGGCGATCAGCTTTGCCGCCATCATCGGGCTGATCAGCGACTGGCCGCCGGCCACCAGCCGGACGGCCTGGGCCACCTCGTCGATCGACGAGTCCTTGAGGAGGTAGCCCGACGCGCCGTTCTTGATCGCGTCATAAAGATCTGTCTCCTCGTCGGACGCCGTGAGCATGATGATCTGGACGGCCGGCGCGTGGTCCTTGATGAGGGCACAGGCCTCGATCCCCGACAGCTTCGGCATCCGGACGTCGAGAAGCATCACGTCAGGCGCCGCGCGCTCCGCGATCTCGGTGGCGCCGTCGCCGCTCGAGGCCTCCCCGACGACGTCGATGTCGTCCTCGGCAGCGAGCAGCATCACGAGACCACGCCGGAATAGCTCCTGGTCATCTACTACGGCGACTCTGATTGCCTCGCGCTCGGCTGGAAAGTCCACCACGTCACCCATCGCGGGCATTCTTCCATAGTCGCGGGACTTCCGGCTGCGCTTGGCGTACACCGTAAACGGCGGGTCAGCTCCCGAGCCTGATGACTCCGTAGTCATAGCCCTTCCGTCGGTAGACGACGGCGGCCAAGGAGGTATCGCTGTCGATGAAGAGGAAGAAGTCATGCCCTACCAGCTCCATCTCATAGAGGGCCTGGTCCAGGGTCATCGGGTCAGCCGAATGCCGCTTCTCGCGTACGACGAGCGGACCGTCGCCCACCACCGTGACGGGACCCTCGGTGCGGTCGGGGCCTTGGCCATCCTGGGACCCGGACCCGTCGTCGACCGGCTGGGCAGCCAGCGCCTGCGCGAGGGACACGGGTGTGCGTGACCCTCGATGGATCCTCCGCCGGTCAGAGGCCTTGCGGGCCTGGGCGGTGAGCCGGGAGAACGCCTTGTCGAGGGCCGACATCTTGTCTTCGGCTGCTGCCTCGGCCCGGATCAGCGGGCCGCTGCTGCGAATCGTGATCTCGACCCGCACCGACTGGTCTGCCAACCTGGGGTTCGGCTCCTTGCACACCTCGACGTCGACCCGGATGATCCGCTGGTCGTACTTCTCGAGCCGACTCAGCTTCTCCTCGACATGGGCACGGAACCGGTCCGAGACCTCGTAGTGACGACCCTTGACCACGACCTCCACACGTGCCTCCTGGTGGTAGGAAGGCCCTCGACGACCCAGGGCGCTTCTGTTGGCAGGCGGCACCCACCCGGCCGACCTGGTCTTCGACCCCACACTCGCCTGCTGAGACCTTTGCAGCTTGCTGCCACGCACGTCTTCTCCCGGGGCGGCAGACATGGTGTCTGCCGGTGGGGCAGGACTTACTCCTAAGCCGCTCCGTGATCGGGCGACAGGCATCAGCTGCCTGACGTCCTTACGTGGGCCGTTTCGCCTGCGGCTGGCATCGGCTTGCCGGACAGGGCCTCGAGCCCTCGAGACCCTGAAGGCGCAACCACGGACCCGGGTGGGTGCCATGCCCCAAACCTTAATGGGTGGTACCTGGCCGCGCCTAAGCCAGCGAGGCGGAGGCCGTCCCCGAGCCGACGACCCGCCCGCCTCAGCCGCGGCTCCGCTTCCGGGTCGCGGCAATGACCGCCACTGCGAGAACCTCGGCACCTGCCGAGTGGAGGACCCGAGCCACCTCGCCCGCGGTGGTCCCGGTGGTGAGAACGTCATCGACGACCACGACCGGCCTGCCGGCGATGCGTCGCACCCACCGTGGCCGGACCGCGAACGCGTCCGCCAGGTTGGCGGCCCGGTACTGCGCCGACAACCCGGCCTGGTCAGCCACGACGCGATCTCGCTCCAGCACCGGCGCGGTGACCGCGTCGACACCTGCCGACCGAAGCGCGCGCAGGGCCGACCTCACGACGCGTGCCAACGGGTCGTGCCCACGCTCGCGCACGGTTGCCGAGGACGTCGGCGGCGCCACCAGCAGGAGCTGGCCCGGCCGGACCGTACCCGGCAGGGTGGCCACACCTGCCATCACGCTGAGCGACAACGCCCTTCCCAGCGGGCCGGCCAGCGACAGCACGGAGTGCTCCTTGTGCGCGAGGATGGCGGCCTTCGCCGCACCGTCGTACGCGGTGACGGCAAAGGGAGGAGGCAGTCGGGCGGGCCGGGGAGTCGGCCAGGCGATACCCGGCAGCCGCTCCAGAGCTGTCCGGCACCGAAGACAGAGCGACGGGCCTGGTCGGTTGCAGGCGACGCAGCAGCTCCCGAGGAGAAGGTCTGCGGCGGCACCGGTGAGGTCTCGCAGGCCTGCCATGACGACAGACTCGCCCGCCCCGGAGGCGCAGGCGACGGGCCTACGCCGGGCTGTGGACGGGGACACGGACACCCATGCCCTGTGGGTTCCCGGCTCGTCAGCCGGGGTAGACGGGTGCGAACAGGGACTGCCGGATCGGGAGCAGCGCCCACTGCTGGTCGGAGGTCCGCGAGTACAGCTTCCCGTCCGCTGAACCGATGACCGGCGGGACAGCCGGGTCCGCACCGGCGGCGAGGCTCACCGGGCGGATCGGGAGGACGCCGTTCGTCGGCTGGACGTGGGACCCGTCGATGGCGATCTCATAGGGCTGTGGCTCGCTGCCGGAGGTCCGCGCGAGCACGATCACCGCGGTAGGGCTGTACCAGGCCAGCTGGCTGAGCCCGACGAGTGCGAAATCCGCGTTCGTCACCACCAAGGGGTCGGTGAGCCCCACCTCCGTCACGGAGGTGGGGCTACGGCGGACCATCGCGATCACGAGTCTCGACGCGTCGCCACGGCCGATGACGGCGGCGAAGCGCGAGCCGTCCCGGGACACCGCGAAGGCGCGAACGTCCTGCCCGGCGATCCCGGGGGCGGCCACGACCCTCGACCCGGATTTGGTCACCACGTGAACCACGGCTCCATGCGCGGTCCTGTCGACGACCCACAACAGATCGCGGCCATCCCACGAGGGCTTGAGCAGCTCCGTCCCGCCCTCGAACCAGACGGCGTTGCCGACCACGTTGGCAACTCCCGCGTAGTCGCCCACCACGACCGTGCGGCGGTTGTTCGTCACCAGCGCGCCGAGCGGGCCGGTTGGCGCGATGGCTGCCGACTGCGCGCCCTGGGAGAGGGCACCCAGTGGCCCCGGGACGGCAACCATGCCGTTCGAGGTCGGCGTCACCAGGTGGCCGTCCGACAAGGCATACAGACTCCTGCCGGCGGAGAAGATCGAGGGGTCGTACCCGTCGAAGCTGTCCACCGGGAACACGTCGCCGAAGCCCTGGACGGGAACCGGCCGGCCGGCCGCTGTGAGCCGCACATGGTTGATGCCGAGCCGCTCCTGCTGAAGGGTCCACGCCAGCTGGGCGGCGAAGAGCTTCAGCGAGGTCGGGGACACGGACTGGATCTCCCGCGTCAGAGGTACGTCGGCCAGCCCCGACGCCGACACGCTGACGACTCCGGTGAGCCGGGTCGTCGTCGGCACGGCGCTGCCGACCACGCCCCCCATCGAGACGGTAGGACCGAGCAGTAGGTTCCGCACGAGAGCGGTAGCCGTGGCGCTGGCGTGCAGGCCGAGCAGCTCGAACACCGGGTCGGGGGTCAGGATGGTGCGGGTGGCGTCGAAGTAGTACAGCGAGTACTGGTGGTAGTCGTCGCTGAAGGTGGCCTCGTCGAGAAGCGTGCCCAGCGGCGGCGTCTCGATCCGCCACTCTCCGTCGACCTTCGCCATCTTCAGCGTCTCGTCGAGCGTGTTGTCGGACGGGGTGGCCGAGACCCACGACCCCCGGACGTCGAGCGAGCCCAGCACCTGGGCCTTGAGCGACACGTACCCGGGCGGCCCTTCCGTTGCGACCGGGGTGTCGTAGACCCTCAGCTGCTGGGAGGGCTCCCAGGTGGTGGCGGCCGACGGCGTGAGGTACTCGCGCACCACCGCCGGAGCGGGCGGGAACGCCTCCATGGCTTGCAGGTAGCCCTTGACGACGTCCGTCTGGGTCGCCCCAGGTTGCGGCCCGCGGGGCGAGTACCTGATCTGCGGCGGTTGGGTGTGCACACCGACGGCGCGGACCCGCTGCACCGACGAGCTGTCCGGCAGGCTGACGCAGCCGACCAGACCGAGGCCGAGCACGACTGCGACGAGAGCCCGACCGGAGGCACGAGGGAGGTGCATGGTCATGACAGAGGTCCGGAATCAGGCCCGAAACGGGCGTACGGCGCGCCGGCAACCGGCGACAGGTCCTCGGTGAGCGGGAGCGGTGGCGGCGAGATCTTCCCGTCGACGCGGCGCGGGAGCACGAGGCGGAACACCGACCCATACCCCGGTCGTCCCCAGGCATCGAGCACGCCACCGTGCAGCCGGGTGTCTTCGACAGCGATGGACAGCCCGAGCCCCGTGCCGCCGACAGTCCTGGCGCGTGCCGGGTCGGCACGCCAGAACCTGTTGAACACGAGCGTCTCCTCCCCTGGTTTGAGCCCGACCCCGTAGTCCTGGACGACGAGGGACACCATGGTCTGCTCCGCCGTCACCGTGATCTCGACTCCGTTCCCCTCGCCGTACTGAAGGGCGTTGGCCACCAGGTTCCGGACGATGCGCTCAACTCGGCGCACGTCCGCCTGCACGACGGCCGGCTTGTCCGGCAGGGTCGTCAGCATGACCGAGCCACGCCGCTGGGCGATCGCCGAGTGGGCGTCGACGACACGGCGTACGACCTCGCACACGTCGACATCCCCGAGCTCCAGGGCGGCGGCACCCGCGTCGAACCTGCTGATCTCGAGCAGGTCGGTGAGCAGGCCTTCGAACCTGTCCAGCTCGTTCTGCAGCAGCTCCGCGGACCGCGCCGTCGGGGCGTCGAAGTCCTGCCTCGCCTCGTACAGCAGGTCGGACGCCATCCGGACCGTGGTGAGCGGCGTGCGAAGCTCGTGGCTCACGTCGGCGACGAACCTCCGCTGGACACGGGACAGCTCCTCGAGCTGACGGATCTGGCGCTGCAACCCGCTGGCCATCTGGTTGAACGACTGACCGAGCCGGGCGATGTCGTCCTCGCCGCGGACATGCATCCGCTCCTCTAGGCGGCCCGAGGCCAGTCGCTCCGCGATGCGTCGCGCCAGCCGGACGGGCGTGACCACCTGACGTGTCACCAGCCAGGCGATCGTACTCAGCAGCACGACCAGGACGGCCCCCGCGCCGAGCATCCCCCGCTCCAGCACGGACAGCGTCTGCTGCTGCTCGGCCAGCGGGAACACGTAGAGCAGGCCGTAGCTGATGTTCTCGTTGGTCACGCTCACCTTGGACCCGACGATGATGGCGGGCTGCGCGTGGTCGCCGGTGGTGCGATGGATACCGCCGTAGGCCCACCAGCTTCCCGTGTCCGTCTGGACCTGGGCGACCATCGAGCTGGGGATCGACGCCCCGACGTCGAGCTGGCCGGTCTTGCGGGCAGCCCAGGTGTCCGGCTGGTCGGGGTTCACAGACAGCAAGGGTCCGATCACGATGATCATGTAGTCGTTGTTCGTGGGGTCGCGTGGAGCGAGGGAGTCGATGACCTGGTTGAGGTAGGTGTCGGGCTCGGACGATCCGACGTCCTGGGCGTCGAGCCTCAGCTGCGCGGCGCCGAACCCGGCGGCGGCCTGGGTGAGGGCAGACTGGCGCTTGCTGTCGAGCAGCCCGTGGGTCACCTGGCTGAGCAGCACCCAGCCGGCCAGGAACGCGAGGACCGTCGACAGGCTGAGCACGCCGATCACCACCCGGGCCTGGATCGAGCGGTGCCACCAGAGCACCACGGCCCGCACCGGCGCCGTCAGGGCACGCCAGACGAGCACGACTCCGCGCCGCAGCCGGCCCGCGAGTCCGAGCGGCTCGGCTCGCGGGCCGACGGGTGTCATCCGGCCCGCTCTGTCCACGCGTTACCCGTCGTCTGCTCCGCCGGCCTTGTAGCCAACGCCTCGCACGGTCAGCACGATCGTCGGGTTCTCGGGATCGCGCTCCACCTTCGAGCGCAGCCGCTGCACATGCACGTTCACCAGCCGGGTGTCTGCGGCGTGGCGGTACCCCCACACCTGCTCGAGCAGCACCTCCCGCGTGAAGACCTGCCAGGGCTTGCGCGCCAGGCAGACGAGGAGGTCGAACTCCAGCGGCGTCAGGGACAGCCCCTGGCTGCCGCGCTTGACGCTGTGCCCGGCGACATCGATCGTCAGGTCGCCGATCTCGAGCGTCTCCGGCACGTTGTCGTCGTACGTCCGCAGCCTCGCCCGGAGCCGGGCGATCAGCTCCTTGGGCTTGAACGGCTTCACGACATAGTCGTCGGCTCCCGACTCGAGACCCACGACGATGTCGATCGTGTCGCTCTTCGCGGTCAGCATGATGATCGGGACGCCCGACTCCCCTCGGATCTGACGGCACACGTCGACGCCGTCCTTGCCAGGCAGCATCAGGTCCAGCAGCACCAGGTCGGGCTTGAAGTCACGCACCATCGTCATGGCCTTGTCACCCGTGGAGCACACCCGAGGTTCGAAACCCTCGCTGCGCAGCACGATCGTCAGCATCTCCGACAACGAGGAGTCGTCGTCGACGACGAGGACCCTGCCTCGGTGCGGCCTGATCGGGTCCATCAACCATGCCTCTCCTGGTCTCTCGTCACGCGCGGGCGGTCAGTAGCGGTAGTGGTCGGGTTTGTACGGGCCTCCCACGGCGATCCCGAGGTAGGAGGCCTGCTGGTCCGTCAGAGTCGTGAGGGAGACTCCGAGCGCGCCGAGGTGCAGCCGCGCGACCTCCTCGTCGAGCTGCTTGGGAAGGGTGTAGACGCCGGTCGGGTACCTTTCGGGCGACCCGAACAGCTCGATCTGGGCGAGCACCTGGTTGGTGAACGAGTTCGACATCACGAACGAGGGGTGCCCGGTCGCGTTGCCGAGGTTGAGCAGCCGGCCCTCGCTCAGCACGATGATCGAGTGGCCGTCGGGGAACTTCCACACGTCGACCTGGGGCTTGACCGTGGAGCGGCTGATTCCGGGGCTCGCGGCGAGACCTGCCATGTCGATCTCGTTGTCGAAGTGGCCGATGTTGCCGACGATCGCCTGGTGCTTCATGCGCGTCATGTGGTCGGCGGTGAGCACGTGGTAGCAGCCGGTAGCCGTGATGACGATGTCCGCCTGCTCGACGACCTCGTCGAGTGTCGACACCTGGAACCCGTCCATCGCGGCCTGCAGGGCGCAGATGGGGTCGATCTCGGTGATGACGACGCGTGCGCCCTGCCCGCGCAGCGACTCCGCGCACCCCTTGCCGACGTCGCCGTACCCGCATACCACCGCGACCTTGCCGCCGATCAGCACGTCCGTGGCCCGGTTGATGCCGTCGATGAGCGAATGCCGGCAGCCGTACTTGTTGTCGAACTTCGACTTGGTGACGGAGTCGTTGACGTTGATGGCAGGGAACAGCAGCGCGCCGTCGCGCTCCCTCTCGTAGAGCCGGTGGACACCGGTCGTGGTCTCCTCGGTGACGCCCACGATGCCGTTTGCGACCGTCGTCCACTTGGTCGAGTCCTCCTGCAGGGTTCGGGACAGCACCCGGAGGATCTCGGCGAGCTCCGCGTTGCCGGCGGACTCCGGAGTGGGAACGGCCCCTTCCTTCTCGTATTCGACGCCGAGGTGGACGAGCAGGGTGGCGTCGCCACCGTCGTCGAGAATCATGTTGGGGCCTGAGCCCGTCGGCCAGGTCAGGATCTGCTCGGTGCACCACCAGTACTCGGGGAGCGACTCGCCCTTCCAGGCGAAGACAGGGACGCCGGCCGGGGCGTCCGGCGTGCCTTCCTTGCCGACGACGACGGCGGCGGCGGCGTGGTCCTGCGTCGAGAAGATGTTGCAGCTGGCCCAGCGCACCTCGGCGCCGAGCGCGGTGAGCGTCTCGATCAGCACCGCCGTCTGGATCGTCATGTGCAGCGAGCCCGCGATGCGTGCACCGGCAAGCGGCTGGGACTCGCCGAACCGCTCGCGCATGGCCATCAGGCCCGGCATCTCGTGCTCGGCGAGCGCGATCTCGGCCCGTCCGAATGCGGCGAGCGAAAGGTCGGCAACTTTGAAATCCATGCGTATCCTCTGGCAGTGGAAGGCGTGAGTGCCCCGGTCGGAGCACGACCAGGATAGTTGCCGGACGCAGCCGACCGGCAATCTGCCGCCCGGACGGGAGGGTTTCGTCCCCGCTCAGGGAGCGGGCTGCCTGATGTCCGGCTCGATGAAGACGTACGTCGCCTCCGGCACGGCCCGCCGGATCCGGACCTCCGCCGCATTGATCGAGTCCGCGATGGCGAGGGCGGTATCGGTTGGCGAGACCGCGATCTTGCAGGCGACCAGGACGCTCCCCGGCCCCAGCTGCATGGTCTTGAGGTCGATGATGTCCAGCCCGTCGCCGGAACCCACGATGGCTGCCTCGATGTCCCGCTGGTCCTCGAGCGCCGCGGACTCGCCCAACAGCAGGCTCTTCATCTCCACGCCGAGGACGGCGGCGACCACGACGAGGAGCAGGCCGATGCCGGTCGTTCCGGCGACGTCCCAGTAGCCGCTGTCGGTCAGCAACGTCAGGCTGACCCCGAGCAGGGCCAGCACCAGACCGACCAGCGCGGCGACGTCCTCGAGAAGAACCACCGGCAGCTCGGGGGACTTGGCCCGCCTGACGAACTGGACCCAGTCGAGCCCCGCTCGCGACCGGTTCGCCTCGGTAACCGCCGTCCGCAAGGAGAGGCTCTCCATCCCGACCGCCACGACCAGGACGAGGATCGGCACCCACCACCAGCGGCTGGTGAGCAGCTCGTTGGGGTGACCGCCGTGGACCTCCTGGTACTTGTGGAACGCCTCGTAGAGGGCGAACAGGCCGCCCACACTGAACAGCACGATCGAGACGAGGAACGCGTAGATGTAGCGCTCCCTCGAGAAGCCGAAGGGATGCTGGGTGGTCGGCGCCCGTCGTGAGCGCCGGTCGCCTAGCAGCAACAGTCCCTGGTTGCCGCAGTCGGCGAACGAGTGGATGGCCTCCGCCAGCATCGACGCGGATGCCGTCAGCGCGAACGCCACCAGCTTGGTGAGCGCGACTCCGAGGTTCGCGAGCAGCGCCGCCACCACAGCCTTCGGGGATTCGCCGGAGCTCACCACTGCCCCCGTTGGGGGTCGCTACGCGCACCGCCGTGGTCCAGGCCGATGCCGAGGTAACGCGCGGCATAGCTGCCCGTACTCAGCAGGGTCGCGTAGCGCGCCATCTCAGAGCCCTCCTCGGCACGCACGGTGCGGACCCGAACCTCGTGCGCGGTGGCAGCCGCGGCCAGCCTGCCTCGTTCCTCCCGGATCGCGGCCTCCTCCGTGCCGTCGTCGAGGATCAGCAGCCCGGGACGCAGCGGGTCGGACTCCGGGTCCGCGAAGGGGTCGGCGAACACGTCACGGGGCCTGGCGGCCTCGATCACCGGGAGGAGGTGGCTCTCGTCGGCCGCGAGGGCTGGACGTCCCGTCGTACGCCGGATGGTCTCGGCGACCCGTCGGGCAGCACGGGCGGCGAGGACGGAGCCGCCCCACACGAGCGGCAGCACGTCTGCGAAGGCGATCGCGAGGTCCTTGGCGGGGTTCACCGCGATGTCCTGGTGCGGTGAGCAGGCGACTGCGACGTCGTCGAGCAGACGGGCCACCTCCTCGGCGTCGACGTCCGGGCCGACGCCGAGCTGGTGCAGCGCGAGCAGCATCACGACCGCAGCTGCGAGGGAGTCACCGGTCCGGGTCGGAAGAATCGTGCTGTGTCGGCCCTGCGCATGCTCGGCGAGCAGCGACCGCGGCGGGCACGCGGTGATCAGCGAGCACTCGCGGTGCGTCGCGTCGCGCACTGCTGACAACGTCATGTCCCCACCACCGCCGGGCCCCAGGACGGCGGCGAGGTCGAAGGCGCCGGCCCAGCCGGGGAGACCCGGTCCGGGCCAGGCGACGAACGGGACCGGACACCACGGCTCGAGCACTGCACGCAGCAGTCGGGCGTCCTCCCCGGCGGCAACCACCGCCCGGGGAGTGGTTTCGGCATCGAGGGCCGCCAGTGACTCCACGTTGCCTCCGACCTCGAGCCTGACCCGCGCGCCCGACTCCGCGAGATGACGCAGCGGCCCGTCGAACGCCTCGAGGACCTGCGGGTCCTCCAACCGCCCGTCGTCGAAGACCTCGGACATGGCCGCCGGTGTCAGGACGGTTCAGTGGGTCCGGACGACGAGGGGGCGTCGCCGGCCGGGACGTCGGCCGCCGGAACATCCGTCGGTCCGCCGCTGGCTGCCGGCGGCTCCGGCCGGCGGGCCTCTTCGACCAGCATGATCGGGATGTCGTCACGGACGGGGTAGATGAGCCCGCAGCTGTTGCAGATGAGCTCGTCGTGGTCCTGGTCGACCGTCAGCGACCCCTTGCAGTCGGGACATACGAGGATCTCCAGCAGAACCGGGTCCAGCTTCACGTCTTACTCCTCGTCAGCTCTGGGGCAGCCAGCGGCGCCGGGTCTCGCGCGTCGCCTGCTCGCGCTCATCCTCGCACGGTGGGCGGAGCAGGCCGCCGTCTCACCCCCGCTCGCGCGTCAGGGGTCGATCTCGCTGGGATCCCGCCCGAGGAGGTCCGCGATGTGCTCGACAAGGATCTCGTTGACGAGGGCGAGCCGCTCCATCCGGGTTTTAGCCCGCATCTCCACCGGACGGCGGAAGACCACGATACGGCCGGGAACGCCGGGCCGGGGACGGGTGAGGGCGCCGAACGGCACCGGCTCGTCACCCCAGTCGGCCGGGATCTCCGGGACGTCCTCGGTGCCGAACTCCACCTCGCCGAGATCGTTCCCCCACCGCTTGAGATGGCGGTCGACGAGGGCGAGCACCATCTCGTCGAACTGGTCGCGCCGAGAGTCGACATGCGGGGCGCCGGGTGTCAAGGGACCGGTCAGCGCCAACGGACCGCGAGGTCCCCTCCCGTGCCGGTCGCGAGGTGGTCCCGGTCGTACAGGTACCACGGGACGCCCCGGCTCGCTCACCCGCAGAGTCTAGGGGAGCCCCTCACGACTGCGGCATGCCGAACCGGGGATCCCGACCGGCGCGAGCACCCGGTCGGTGCTCGGTCGGTGCCACTGTCGAGAGTTCCCGCCGGGAGACACGGGCCGGCCGCCACCCGCAATCCCCGGCGGATCCCCCGAGGCACGGTAGCGTCACCACGTGAGTCGAGGCCGCATGTGTTCACGTAGCGCATGCTCCCGCCCCGCGGTCGGAACGCTTACCTACGTGTACGCCGACCAGACCGCGGTACTCGGCCCGCTGGCGACGTACTCGGAGCCACACTGCTACGACCTTTGTGAAGATCACGCCGAGCGGCTCACCGCCCCGCGCGGGTGGGAGGTCATCCGGCTCGCGTCGGAAGCGCCACCGGAGGGACCCACCGCCGACGACCTGCTGGCGCTCGCGGATGCCGTGCGGGAGGCGGCGCTGCCACCGGGCCCTGCCGACGAGCCACACGGTCAGGGCGTCGAGGTGGTTCGGCGGGGCCACCTTCGCGTGCTGCGCTCCACCGACAGCGGCTGACCGGGCGCCCGCAGGCTCGAGATGCTCAGCTGACGCGCTTCTTCAGCTTTCGCCGCTCCCGCTCGGAGAGCCCGCCCCAGATGCCGAAGCGTTCGTCGTTGTGAAGGGCGTAGTCGAGGCACTCGCTGCGCACATCGCAGGAGAGGCACACCCGCTTCGCCTCCCGTGTCGAGCCGCCCTTCTCGGGGAAGAACGCCTCCGGATCCGTCTGGGCGCACAGCGCTCGCTCCTGCCACATGAGCTCTGCGGCGGCTGTGTCGAGAACCTCTAGGTCTCGCACGTGTCTCGCCTCCTCGACCCTCGCAGTCATGACGTCGGCACGACTTGTCTGAAATTACATGCCTGTAAGCATGCCTACGTCAAGCCGGATCTGCTACTTCGAAGCCGACACGCCGTCTTTCCCGACGCTTTACCTTGGGCAAAGGCGCATTAAGGGGATTAATGCGGCAAAAAAACCCTGGCCTGCCAGCGGCGGGAAGTCAGTGCTGAGGATGCTGCCACCAGCCCTCTCCGGCCGGCGGCGTGTCGTCCGGCGTCTCGTCCGGCTCCGTCGCGGCGGCGGGCTCCTCCGTCACGGTCGTCGGCTCCTCCGTCGCGGCCGGTTGGTCGGACTGGCTCTCCCAGCCGGCAGCCGGCTGCCGCGCCTGCTCGCCCGGATAGCCCTGGTGGGGACTCCATCCGCCCTGGACGGACTGCTCCCAGCTAGTCGCAGATGGTGCGGCCTGCTGCGGCCACGCCGGAGCCTGGTTTCCGCCCTGGGCACCGGTCTGTCCCGCCGGCTGGCCCCATGACCCCTGAGCCTGGTCCGGGGAGGTCCAGCCGTACGACGACCCCTGCTGCCCCCACGCCTGCCCACCGCCCTGGTCGGCCTGACCCCATGCCTGCGCGCCGCCCTGGTCGGCCTGGCCCCATGCCTGCTGCCCGGTCGGCCCGGCCGGCCCCCAGGGCTGCTGGCCGCCCGGTCGGTAGCCCTGGTCCGGCTGACCCCACGGCTGCTGGGCGCCCTGACCTCCGTACTGCGCATAGCCACGGTCGGCGCCCCACTGGCTGGCGGCCCGAGCCCGAGCCGGAGCCGGCAGCCGCTGGAGCTCGGTGAGGATGTAGAACAGGGCGGCCGCCACGAAGAGCAGGTGGGCAAGGCCGACGACGAAGCCGACGATCTTGCCGGCACCTTGGACTCCGGAGAACTCCCCCACCAGCGAGCTCGCCCCCAGCTGGGCGAAGAACGTGATGACGCCGAAGAGCATGTCCAACCCCGCGATGCCGAGGGCGGCGAGCACGACCATCCGCGCGTTCGCGCTCGGCTCACCGAGCCGCGTCACGAGCACCACGGCCGCGACAAGTGACAGGAGCGGGACGGCTGCCGTGAAACCAGCCCCGAATATCGCCGACTTCTCTGCGAACCCGATGCCGGAGAACTGCCCGCCGCTGCTCTTGAGCAGCAGGCTCAGCGCGCCGATGAAGTAGAGGGCGGCAACAGCAAGCAGCGCGTACGCGATGATGTCGCGGCTGTTCTTGGTGGCGGCGGTTGGCACGGGCAGAACCCCCTGGACGAGATGTCGGTCGCTGCCAAAAGACTGTCACACCCAGCAGGTGGCGGCACATCCGGCCGAGCCGGCAGCGTGGTGCTTCATCCAGCCACCCCGCGGCGGCGGCGGCACGCCCCTGCTTGCACACTGGCACCCATGCGTATCACCGTCCTGTCGGGGGGTGTCGGCGGTGCCCGTTTCCTGCTTGGGCTCCGCCATATCGTCGACCGCACGGCCGACACCATCACGGTCATCGGCAACACGGCCGACGACATCTGGTTGTACGGCCTCCGGGTCTGCCCGGACCTCGACACGGTGATGTACACGCTGGGCAACGGCATCGACACCGAGCGAGGCTGGGGCCGCCGTGACGAGACCTGGCTGGTCAAGGAGGAGCTGGCCGCCTACGGCGTCGAGCCGTCCTGGTTCGGGCTCGGCGACCGTGATCTCGCGACCCACCTCGTGCGGACCCAGATGCTCAACGCGGGCTACCCGCTGTCGGCGGTGACGAAGGCGCTATGTGCGCGGTGGCAGCCGGGCGTCGACCTGCTGCCGATGACTGACGACCGGGTCGAGACGCACGTCGTGATCGCCGACCCCGCGGCGGAGGGCGGTCGCCGCGCTGTCCACTTCCAGGAGTACTGGGTGAGGCTGCACGCGCCGACGGCGTACGACGTACTGCCGGTCGGGGCAGCCGACGCGACCCCCGCGCCCGGCGTCCTCGCCGCCCTCACCGAGGCGGACCTGGTCATCCTGCCGCCGTCGAACCCCGTCGTCTCCATCGGCACGATCCTCGCCGTACCCGGCATCGCCGACGCTCTGCGGAGCACATCGGCCCGCGTCGTGGGCGTCTCCCCGATCATCTCCGGCGCTCCCCTGCGCGGGATGGCCGACCGCCTGCTGCCGGTGATCGGGGTCGATGTCACCGCCGCTGCTGTCGGGCTGCACTACGGCGCACGCTCAAACGGCGGCCTCATCGACGGTTGGCTCGTGGACAGCGCCGACGAGGACGCCGTCGCGGTCCTCGAGGCCGACCGCATCACCGCCCGTGCGGTGCCCCTCGTGATGGCCGACCTGCCGCGTACGGCGGCGATCGTCTCGGCGACCGTTGACCTCGCCGGTCTCACGGTCGGGTCGACGTGACCGACGCCCGGGGCGCGTCCCGGCACCGGCCGCTGGAGGTCTGGGCAGTGGTCTGGCCAGAGATCGGGCCGGGGGACGACCTGACCGGGCTGGTCTGCGCGATCGAGGGCCTGCGCGACGGCGACATCGTCATCGTGACGAGCAAGGTGGTCAGCAAGGCAGAGGGCAGGCGTGTCATGGGCGATCGGACCGGCTCGATCGCGGCCGAGACCCGCCGGGTGGTCGCCAGGCGCGGACTCACGGTGATCGCGGAGACCCACCATGGGCTCGTCCTGGCAGCCGCCGGCGTCGACGCCTCCAACACTCCAGCCGGGACCGCGCTCCTCCTACCGGTTGATCCGGACGCGACGGCTCGACGCCTGCGCCACGGGGTCCACGACGCGAACGGCATCAACATCGCGGTGGTGGTCAGTGACACGGCGGGCCGCGCCTGGCGGCTCGGGCAGACGGACATCGCCATCGGTTGCGCGGGCCTGCAGCCTCTGGTCGACCTGCAGGGGTCGCGCGACACCCACGGCAACCAGCTGCTGGTCACGGCTCCGGCGATCGCCGACGAGCTCGCCGCTGCCTCCGAGCTCGTGAAGCAGAAGGCGACCGGGAGACCGGTTGCCGTCGCCCGGGGGCTGGGTGACCTGGTCCTTCCGCCCGGCGAGGACGGACCGGGCGCGGTGGCTCTCGTCCGCGACCGTGCCGAGGACCTCTTCGGCCTGGCCGCCCGCGAGGCGGTCGTCGCGGCGGTGCACCGCACGGACCGAGCCGCACTCGACCATTTCCCGCGGCGCGTCGCGCAGGATGCTGACCCGTTCGACGGCCTGGTCGAGGCCTGGCTGCGGTCGCTGTCAGCCGAGCAACGGGACCAGGTCCGGCCGTCGTTGACCCGCGGCGCCGAAACCCCTGCCCATCCGTGCTGGGCGCTGTCGATCGCCGTACGCGGGGACGCAGAGGCAGCGGTCCTGGTGGCGGCGGGTCGCCTCCTCGAGCGGGCCGAGGCGCTCGGTGCGTCCCAACGGCTCGCCACGCACGAAGATCCGCGGGGCGAGGCCCCGCCCGGTTGGCGGCTGGTGGCCGCCCGGTGCTGGCAGGATCGCTGATGTGAACCGAACCGCGGCGCGGGGCGACCGGCGCGGGCATCGCGAGCTGGCCAGGCCGGAGGTCGAACGGCTGGTAACGGCGCCCACCCTGGTGACGTTCGCGCGCACGGCCGTGACTCTCGTACTGGCACTGTGGGGCGCTCACGCCGACTCACTCACCCTGCTGCTGTGGGCTCTCGGCGTCTACTGGGTCGGTGACATGGCCGACGGCCTGCTGGCCCGGGTGCTGGACGAGGAGACGCGCATCGGGGCGGTCCTCGACATCATGTGCGACCGGCTGTCCGCCGCCTGCTTCTACACGGGGGTCGCCTGGTACGACCCGACGCTGGTGGTGCCGGTCGGCCTCTACCTCGTCGAGTTCCTGGTGCTCGACATGTTCTTGTCCCTCGCCTTCCTCGCCTGGCCGGTCTCGAGCCCGAACTACTTCTACGTGGTCGATGCGCGGATCTGGCGCTGGAACTGGTCCAAGCCCGCCAAGGCACTCAACTCCGCCTTGTTCGCGGTGCTGCTCGTGGTGACGCGCAACGCATGGGTCGGAACCGCCGTGGTGCTCTGCCTGCTGGGCCTCAAGGCCACCTCGCTGGGCTGGCTGATGCGGCTCAGACTGCCGATCCCCGCTGCCGGGCGATGACCGTCCTGGCGGCCCTCGCGGGCGCGCGGCGCACCGACCCGGGCCGGCCACTCATCACGATGTACGACGACGAGACGGGTGAGCGAGTGGAGCTCAGCCTCGCCACGTTCGACAACTGGGTGTGCAAGCTCGCCAACCTCTTCTCGGCGGAGTGGGCTATTGCCCCGGGCGAGCTCGTGTACGTCGACATGCCGCCACACTGGCAGTCCGTCGCCGCCATGGTCGGCGCCTGGACCTCCGGGTTGACCGTGTCGCTGGTGCCGAGCAGCGACGCGGCCGTGAGCATTGTCGGGCCGGCTGCCACTGGCGGCCCGCAGCCGGCCGGCCACGTGCTCGCCTGCTCGCTGCGCCCGTTGGGCCAGGGCTTCGCCGCGGCGCTGCCGGAGGGCTGGCTCGACTTCGCGACAGAGGTGCCGCCGCAACCGGACGCACTGCTCATCCCCCACGTGGTCAACGAGGCGGACGACGCGCTCGTCGAGCCGACTGCCCGGCTGACCCACGCAGACCTGGTACGGCGAGGGCGGGCCTCTGCGACGACGATCGGGCTCACCCGAGGCGGACGCCTGCTCACGAACCTCAACCCGGCCGTGTCGTCCGACATTGCCGTTGCACTGCTCGCGCCCCTCGTGACGAACTCGTCCGTCGTCCTTCTCCTCAACGCCTCCGACGACAGACGTGAGGTCGTGGCAACCCAGGAACGGGTGACGTGCACGAGTTGGTCCTGACGACGTTGGCCAAACGACCGGCCGGTCTGGAGTACGCTGCTCACCCGTGACGCCAGCGCTCCGCGAGCCGCAAGAAGGGAACACTCGACGATGACATGGCTAGTGACGGGCGGCGCGGGCTACATCGGCTCCCATGTCGTCCGGGCGTTTCGCCAGGCGGGCACCGATGTCGTCGTCCTGGACTCGCTGTCGAGCGGACATCGCGAGTTCGTGCCTGAGGACGTCACGTTCGTGCATGCCAACGTGATGGACCGCGAGGGCGTCCGGAAGGCGCTCACCGAACGGAAGATCGAGGGTGTCGTCCACCTCGCCGGCTTCAAGTACGCCGGAGTGTCCGTGGACAAGCCACTTCTCACGTACATGGAGAACGTCACGGGAACCGTCGTGCTGCTCGACGAGATGAACGAGGCGGGCGTCGACAAGATGGTGTTCTCGTCCAGCGCGGCGACGTACGGCACACCTGATGTGGACGTGGTGACGGAGCAGACCCCCGTGGCGCCCGAGTCCCCCTACGGCGAGTCGAAGCTGATCGGCGAATGGCTGATTCGCGACCAGGCCCGGGTCACGTCGCTGACTCACACCTCGCTGCGCTACTTCAACGTAGTCGGGTCAGCGATCCGGGACCTTTACGACAGCAGCCCGCACAACCTCTTCCCGATGGTGCTCGATGTCCTGACCCAGGGCGGCACCCCGCACATCAACGGGGACGACTACCCCACCCCGGACGGTACGTGCGTCCGCGACTACCTGCATGTGGCGGACTTGGCGCTCTCCCATGTGACCGCTGCGCAGGCCCTCGAGGACGGCCGCGCCCTGGAACCGGTCTACAACCTCGGCAGCGGTGACGGGGTGTCCGTTCGGGAGATCATGAACGCGGTGGCGCGGGTCACCGGCATCGACTTCGACCCGGTCATCGCCCCCCGGCGGCGCGGCGATCCCGCCCGCATCGTCGCCTCCGGTCAGCTGGCGGCGCGCGACCTGGACTGGAAGATGCGGCACACGCTCGACGACATGGTCGCCTCCGCCTGGGAGGCCCAGCAGGTCGCCACCGCCTCGCGATGAGGTGACCGGCAACGGGAGGCTCTCCCGTCGGAGGTCACTCCTCGTCGTCCTCCCCGTAGTCGTAACCGAGGTTCTGTACGGCGTCGCGCGCGCTGCCTTGAAACTTGACCTGCCCCGCCGAGAGGACGATGCCCTGGTCGCACAGCCGGACCACCTGTTTGGCGCTGTGGCTGACGTAGACCATCGTCTTGCCCTCCGACTTGAGGTCGATGATCTTCCTCATGCACTTGCGCTTGAACGGCTGGTCGCCGACTGCGAGCATCTCGTCCATCAGGAAGATGTCGCAGTGGGTATGGACGGCCACCGCGAACGCGAGCCGCATGAACATGCCCGAGGAGTAGTTGCGCACGGAGGACTCGACGAAGTTCTCCATCTCCGAGAACGCGAGGATCTCGTCGTACTTCCGGTCGATCTCCGTCTCGGTCATCCCGAGGATGGCGCCGTTGAGGTAGATGTTCTCCCGACCGGTGAGATCGGGGTGGAACCCCGCGCCGATCTCGATGAGCCCGGCGATCCTGCCCCGGGTGAGGACCTTCCCCGAGTCCGGGACCATCACCCCGCTGACGAGCTTGAGCAGCGTGCTCTTGCCCGAGCCGTTGAGGCCCATCAAGCCGATGGAGCCACCGACGTCGAGCGTGAAGGAGACGTTGTCGACCGCGGTGAACGTCTTGACCCGGCGGCGGCCCTTGACGGCGTTGACCGTCAGGCTCTTGATCCCGTCACTGTTGGAGAGCTTGAAGCGCTTCGTCACGCCTTCGACGATGATGGCCGTCGTCACGAGAGCTTGTCCGCGAATCTGCCTTCGAACCTCGTGAAGACCAGCTGGGCGAGAAGCACGAACACGACGCCGGCCGCGAGGATGATGAAGCTCCGCTCGAACAGGTGCGCAGGGAGCTCCTGGTGCGCCGCCAGCGGAATGGGGTGCGGATGCTTATGAGTGGCCGGGTAGGACGTGATCCAGAACGCCCGGTTGTTGAGCATCACGGCTGCGTTGAACGGGTTCGAGATGTAGACCTCGTTGAGCCATGGGTGCCCAGCCAGCTTCGGCACGATGGTCGAGTAGGTGTAGATCACCGGCGCGGTCCATCGCAGCACGGTCGTGATCACGTCGACGATGTTCTGGGTGTCACGGATGAAGACGTTCGCGGCGCTCAGGATCAGCGCGAAACCGAGGCCGTACACGACCACGATCAAGAAGCCGAGGACGGCCGCGACCGCGGCAAGCTTGTCAGGGTGCCAGTGGCAGATGAAGTCGCCGATCAGCAGGACGATGTACATCGGAAACATGTTGTAGAGCGAGACCGCCACCGAGGCAACGGGAAACATCTCGCGAGGCATGTTGATCTTGCGCACCAGCGACGCGTTCTTGATGACCGCCTTCGAACCCGCCGACAGACAGGTCGAGAAGAACTGCAGGATCACCATGCCGCTGAAGATGTGGAGGGCCCGGTTGGGCGTCTTGTGGTCGATGATCAGGTTGACGATGTAGTAGTAGACGCAGAACCGAACGATCGGATGGACGTAGGACCAGCCGAGCCCGATCAGCGAGCCCTTGTAGCGGACCTTTACTTCCTTGCGAACCAGCAGCCAGAGCAGGTAGCGCTGCCGGAAGACGTCGCCCAGGCCGCCCTTCTGTCGCGGGTTCTGCAGGGGGCCCATGGCGCGGATCTCCCGCTCCGTGGTGGTTGTCACTCGTCGATACCGCCGCTCTCGATTGCCGCTCCGTCTGCAAAGTGCGGTCGAAGCCTATTGTCGTACATGGACAGGGCCGAGCCGATCGCCATATGCATGTCGAGATACTTGTAGGTTCCCAGGCGCCCACCGAAGAGCACGTCCGGCTCGGCTCTGGCGAGCTCGCGGTACGTGAGCAGCTTCTTGCGGTCCGCGGCCGTGTTGACCGGGTAGTACGGCTCGTCCCCGCTCTCCGCGAACCGGGAGTACTCATGCACGATGACCGTCTTGTCCTTCGGGTACCAGTCGCGCTCGGGGTGGAAGTGCCGGAACTCGTGGATCCGCGTGAACGGGACGTCCTCGTCGGCGTAGTTCATCACCGGGGTGCCCTGGAAGTCACCGACGTTCTCGACGGACACGATGAGGTCCACCGTCCGCCAGGACAGCTCGCCGGCCGAGTTGGCGAAGTACGCGTCGAGCGGGCCGGTGTAGACGATCGGAACCTGCCCGACGAACTCGTCGCGTACGTCGAAGAAGTCGGTGTTGAGCCGTACCTCGATGTTGGGGTGGTCGACCATCCGCTCCATCCAGGCGGTGTAGCCGTCGACGGGAAGCCCTTCGTACTTGTCGTTGAAGTACCTGTTGTCGAACGTGTAGCGCACCGGGAGCCGGGTGATGATCTCCGGCGCCAGCTCCTTGGGATCGGTCTGCCACTGCTTGGCCGTGTAGCCCCTGACGAACGCCTCGTAGAGCGGCCGCCCGATGAGCGAGATCGCCTTCTCCTCGAGGTTCTTGGCGTCTGCCGTCGCGATCTCGCTCGCCTGCTCGGAGACGAGCTGGCGCGCCTGGCTCGGCGTGAAGGACTTGCCGAAGAACTGGTTGATCAGGGCAAGGTTCATCGGGAACGTGTAGACCTGACCCTCGAACTTCGTGAACACCCGGTGCTGGTAGTCGGTGAACCTTGTGAACCGGTTGACGTACTCCCAGACCCGCCGGTTCGACGTGTGGAACAGGTGGGCGCCGTACTTGTGGACCTCGATGCCAGTCTCTGGCTCGGGGGCGCTGTAGGCGTTGCCGCCGACGTGGTCCCGCCGGTCGAGCATCAGGACCTTCAACCCGAGGTCGTTTGCGCAGCGCTCGGCGATCGTCAGCCCAAAAAGGCCGCACCCCACCACTACCAGATCTGCGTTCACCAAGGTCTCCCGGTCAAATGTCCCTAACGAGTCTAATCGACGCTAGGGCCGCGTCCTGCCGGGTCGCTCGCCCCGCCGAGCGACCCAGCGCCGGTACGCAAGCTTTCGCAGCGACTCCGGCACCAGGCGATACGCGCAGCGAAGCGCAACATTGCGTACAAACTGAGTCTTCGAGGTGAAGCCCAGAGCATGCAGCCGCCGCTGGAGCCTCCACTCCGACTTGAGCAAAGTCACACCGCCGCGCCGCGCATAGGCGCCCGCCCCCACCCGGTAGAGGACGAGAGGCTCGGCGATGTTCGCGACGCGAGCACCCTGCTGGATCATCTTCGCGAACAGCAGGTAGTCCTCCATGAGGGGCAGGCTGCTGTAGCCGCCGGCAGCCTGCACTGTCGACTTCCGGTACACGATCGTCGGGTGGTTGAACGGCTGGTGGAACCGGGAGTAGCGCACGATCTCGTCGGAGTCCACCGGCGGCACCCGCCGACCGACGATGTCGTCGGGACCGCTTCCGAACTCGAGCAGCGAGGACCCGACGAGGTCCGCACCCTGTTCGATAACCGGTACCTGTACCTCGAAGCGATGCGGCAGGGCGATGTCGTCGGCGTCCATCCTCGCCACGATGTCATGGGCGCAGGCGGCCAGCCCGGCGTCGAGCGCGGGTCCGAGTCCGACGTTGACATCGAGCGGCAGCAGCAGCGCCTTCATCGGCGAGCCGTCGATGAGTGACTCGATGGTGGCAGCCAGCTCGGCCGACACGGGACCGTCCTGTACCAGTACGACGTCGTCGGGCGGGCGGGTCTGGTCGTGCACGACGGAGCGGTAGGCCGTCTCGAGGAAGGCGGGGTCGTCGCCGCCGTACACGCTCATCAGCAGGCTGAACGGTTCACCCATGCTCGACACCCGGTGGCGAGGTGGCGACGTCGAGAACCTCGTCGGTCGGGCGTGGGCCGGATCGCAGCCCGTCGGCCAGTCCGCGCCGGAGGCCGCCCAGCAACGGCCCGCGCTGGCGCGACGCGGCCAGCGTGCGCACCCATCGAAGGACGGTGGCACCGCCGTACCCGACCTTCTCCAGCGGACTGAGACCGCGAGAGCGGGTGAACACCCAGACCTTGTTGCGAACCTCGTAGTAGAACCTGGCGCCCGGCTCCGCGTCGGCCGCGCCGAACGTCGCTGTCTTGTGAACGGCCACAGAGCCGGGGCACCACAGTCCGACCCGGCCCCGGATCATCCGCGTCGTGAACTCGAAGTCGTCGTTCCACAGGAAGTAGTCGGCGAGCGGAAGCCCCCGCTCCCGTACGGCGTCGGCATCCACGAGCACGGAGACGAAGGAGGCCGACCGGATGGGCAGGCACCCGGTCGCCTCCGCGCGTCGCCTCTCCGCCCGGCTGACGCCCGGCCTCGACCGCGGGGTGTTCATCGGGTGGTCACGGCCGTCGGTCCACACGACCTTGCTGGCCACGACAGCCGGGGTCGCGCCCGGGTAGGCCGAGCGCGCGGACACGAGCCCTTCCAGCGCGGTCGCCCGCGGGACCGTGTCGTCGTCCAGCAACCACACAGCATCTCCATCTACCGGCTCGACGTCGAGGGCCCGCCGGATACCGAGCGCGAAGCCGCCCGCTCCCCCGAGGTTCTGTGCCGACCGGACGACCTCGAGCATCGGGAACCGGTCCGCGAGCAGCTCCGCGGTGTCGTCCGTCGAGGCGTTGTCGACGACGACGACGCGGTCGGGTGGACGGGTCTGGCCGGCTACGGCGGACAACGACTCGGCGAGCAGGTCACGCCGGTTCCAGGTCACGATGACGGCGACGACCCGGGGCTGCGACACCTGGCAGCCTATCTTCAGCAGCTCCCGGACAGGTTCGCGGTGTCGTTGGCGGCGTAGCTCTCCTGATAGCTGTCTTTGTTGCCCAACGAGGCGGGAGGCTTCGTCGCATGGCCCTTCTTGCTCGTTCCCGCGCGGATGGACCTGGCGATCGCCGTCTTGACCATCTGACGAATCAGCTTGAAGTTTGGGTTCCCGTCGTCGATCTTCGGCGGCACGAAGGAGACCGTCGTTACCGGCAGCTGCCGGGCCTTGAGGGCAAGACCGACGAACGTGTGGATCTCGCTGGCGGGGATCGAGGTGGACAGGATGTCCTTGCTGGCGGAAGCGATCGCCCCGAACTTCGTGAGCACCGTCTCGGGGTTGAGCTGGTGGAGCATCGCGTTGAGCACGCACTTCTGGCGGGCCATCCGGGAGTAGTCGCTCGACCAGGCCCTGCTGCGTGAGTACCACATGGCCTGGTATCCGTTGAGCCGCTGCTTGCCGGGCATGATGTGCCCGGTGATCGGCCCGCCGACGCCGCCGATCGGGACCTCCTGGTGCACGTTGACGACGATCCCGCCCAAGGCGTCGACGAGGCTCTGGAAGCCCCGTAGATCGACGAGCACGTAGTAGTTGATGTGCAGGCCGGTGACCTGCTCGATCGCCTGGGTCGTCGCGAAGACCCCGGGGTCGGCGACCCCGGGGAACAGCGAGGCGTGGTCGTTCGCCCAGGTGTTGACCGCGTTGAGGTAGCACTCCTGCGAGCAGTTGAACCCCTTGGGGAAGTGCTTGGCCATCACCGAGCCGGGCGGGAATGGCACGTCCGCGAGGTTCCGCGGCAGGCTGAACAAGACCGTGCGCCCGGTCTCCGCGTCGACGCTTGCCAACGTCATGCTGTCGGGTCGCAGCCCGACGCGACCGACGCCCGCGTCGCCACCCATGAGCAGGAGGTTGTACCGGCCGTCCTGGGCCGAGGACACCTGGGTCTGGGTGAAGACCGACTGGATGAAGTCCCGCTGGACCGCGACGAGCTGGCTGGCGTAGAGCAGAACCCCGGTCAGCGACAGGCAGAGCAGCCCGTTGAGGGCCGTCATGGCAAGGCGTTGGTTCTGTCGAAGCCCGAGGGGGCCTGAGATGCGCCAAGCGTCGATGAGGAGGTAGGCCCAGCCGACGGCGTACGCGATGAGGCCGAAGCGCAACAGAGCGAGGAACCACACGTTCGTGAAGAGCTGGACGACCTCGTCCGGTGAGATCAGGGCCGTCAGCACGAGGGACATCGTGAACACGACGGCCGCCGCGAAGGCCCGCAACGCATAACGGCCCACCCGCCGGTTGCCGGCGGCGAGCTGTGCCGAGCCCGGCACGACGACGGTCATCAGCAACAGAGTGAGCGCCCGACGGAAGCGGATCCTGGCGGCCGCCTTGCCGGCTGCGGTGGCGGCAGGACCTGGCGGCGAGGCTTCGGGCATGGACTTTAGTATCACCAGCCTCACTGGTAACTCTGGTCACGACCCGCCGAGCCTCCCGGTTTTCCGTCGGACGACCGGCGAAGCGACGGTGCTGCTCTTCGTCCTTCGGCGCCCGGAGAGCGGCCTGGGATCCCTGGTCCGTTGGGAGTGCCCGGGTAGCGTGGCAGCCATGGCTGACGAGCGCGAGCCCGACGACCCGAGCTACGACTGGCTCTACACCGGTCGCCCCGACGACGGCAGCGAAGGCGGTCAGGTTGGTCCGTTGGACGCTCCGGTGGCCGCCCAGGCCGGCCCCGACCACACCACCAAGCTGCCGACCTCGTCCCGACCGGGAGGGGCCGGCGGCGTCGAGCCGGCGGGCGACCGGACCCGGATGCTCCCCGAGTCGGGCCGACGGAGCGACGGCCGAACGGACGCCCCCGGGACTCCCGCGTCGTTCGGCGGTGTCTACCCCCGGAAGCCGGGCACGCCGCCCCCCAGCCCCACCCGGACACCCGCGAGCGCACGGGCTCCCTTCGGCCAGCCGCCGACTGGCCCGGCCGCGGCGGGGCAGACCGCCCGGGGACCGGGAACCGCGGGCCCACCCACTTCCGCAGCCGGGGCCCCCCACTATGCGCAGCCCACGACGACGCGAGGTGGATCTGCGGGCCAGCCTCCACCCGGGACCGGGGGGCCGGCCGGCGGCGGCTACGCGGCTCCCCCGCAGGCAACGCCGAAGAGGCCCTCGGGGTCGCCGCCTCGTCGCAGGCGCCGCGTTCGCTGGGGTCGTATCGTGCTGGCGCTCGTCGCAGCCTGGCTGCTGTTCCTGGTCGTCGTACCGATCTACGCATGGACGAAGGTGAGCAAGGTCGATGCGGAGCCGAGTGGTGCCCGCCCGGCCGGCGGCCCAGGGACGACGTACCTGCTGGTCGGCTCGGACAGCCGGCAGGGCCTCACGCCGGCGCAGAAAGCCGACCTCGGGACGGGATCGGCGGCGGGGCAACGCACCGACACGATCATCCTGTTGCACGTGAGCGACAGCAGCGGACCCAACATCATGCTGTCGATCCCGCGCGACTCGTACGTCAACGTGCCGGGCCACGGGATGAACAAGATCAACTCCGCCTATGCGTTCGGCGGCCCCAAGCTGCTGGTACAGACGGTCGAGCAGGCCACCGGCGTCAGGGTCGACGACTACGTTGAGATCGGGTTCACCGGAGTGGTCGACGTCGTCGATGCCGTCGGTGGCATCACGGTCTGCCCGAAGACCTCGATCAACGACCCCAAGGCGGGGCACCTCGTGATGAAGGCGGGGTGCCAGGACGTCAACGGGCATGTGGCGCTCGACTACTCGCGCTCCCGGGCCTTCCCGCTGGGTGACATCACCCGCGCGGCCCACCAGCGCGAGGTGATCGCGGCCACCGGCTCGAAGGCCGCCTCATGGCAGACGATCGTCTTCCCCTGGCGCTACTGGGGCGTGAACATGGCGGGCGCCAGCTCCGTCCAGGTCGGCGACAACGTCGGGCCGTTCGCCTTCGCCAGGTTCGCCTGGGCGATGGCGCACAGCGGGGGGTCCGGAACCCGGCGCTGCGTCGTCCCGTTCTCCAGCCTCGGCACCTCGACCAGCGTCGGTTCCGTCGTCGAGTGGAACAAGCCCAAGGCGAACGCGATCTTCCACGACATCTCGAGCGACGACACCTCCGCCATCCACTGCCGGGCCCAGTAGCCCCCCGCCCGAAACCCCCCCGCGAATTGCGGGAAACTTAACCTCAGGCCGCCCGTTCCAAGGTGCACTTTCCCGCAATTCGCGGGGGGTTCGGGGGGGTTCGCGGGGGGTAGATGCCCTGGCCGCTCAGGCGTCGTACCCTCGCGGACCGCGACCCTTGCCCCTGGCCCGGCTGCGCGCCCGGTCCCGCGCCCTGAGCACGGCGCTCATCGCTTTCGCCGCCGCCGAGTTCCTGTCGGCGAGGTCTGCGGCTGCCCGCTGGCCGCGGAAGACGGCGCCGCGGGCCAGGCTCGCGAGGTCGCCCCTCTGCTCGCCGGGGTCGTCTGGCCGTCGTCGCTGCCACCAGGCGGTCGCGAACCTCTCTGAGAGCATCGCCAGCGCATCGAGGCTCGCCTCGAGGAGCTCGGAGTCGGTCGCGTCGTCGGGCCGCCTGCCCTCGCGCGGTTGAGGCAGCAGCTCCGCCAGGTCACCCACCACCGGGTAGCCGCGGCTGGCGAGCAGCCCGACGATCTCCTCCGCGCGCTGGCTCACCCACCCGAGCTCGTCCTTGGGTAGCGTGAAGCGCACCGGCTCCGTGCGTCGGGCGAGCATCGGCGCCACGGTGAGCTTGATGACCTGGTCGTGCTGACGCTGGCTCAGCTGCCCGTCCAGCCGCTCGTTGAGGCGGCGGATCACCTCGGTGGCAGCCACCCCCACGGTCTCGTTCGTCCACGCCGGTGACTCCGAGAACACCGACGGGTCGAACCCCACCACGCTCGCGAAACGGACCAGCAGGTCCTCAGGAGGCGCCGGCGGCTGAGGCACCGTGACGATGTGGATGCTGCCGGCCGGCACTCCGGCCTCCCAGGTCTCGCAGATCTTGACGATGTCCTGGCGGAGCCAGAACCCGCGTGCCGGGTTCCTCGACACCCGCCCAGGGTCCCGGATGGCGTCGGCGAACTCCCGCCAGGTCCAGGTCCGGTCGTTCTTCACCTCCTCCTGCCAGGCCGACACCGCGACGCGGCCGAGGTCGCGGACCGTCACGACCACCCGAACCTCCGAGGAGGGAAACGATCGGACGGCCTTGCGCACCTGCTTGATCGTGGACAGGCTGAGCCGTTCCTCCGAGATGAGCGCGGTCGGGCGACTGCTGGAGTTGATCGTCTCGACCAGCGCCGGCCACGAGCCGGGGATGCGCTTGTCGTCAGAGCCTCGCGGACGGCGGCCCTGCAAGTCCCAGACTGCGAACGCCTGCACCGGCTCGCCCGCGCCGCAGGTGAACTCGACACCCTGGGCGCGCATGCCGTCGCGGTTGGCGCGCATCACGTTCTGCAGGTACGTCGTCCCTGTCTTGTGCAGGCCGATGTGGAGAAACACCGTGTCGGGCGGCCGGCCCGCGGGTTTCGTCATTGACGGGGCTGCGCCGACTCGGCGGCATCCCGAACGGCTGCCCCCTTCTGACGAGCGGTCTCGGCCAGACGCCGCTGGTACTCGAGCATCGCTTCGATGAGCCGCTCGTCCGACGTCGCGAGCATTCGTACGGCGAGCAGCCCCGCGTTGGCGGCACTGCCGATCGCCACCGTGGCCACCGGAACCCCGGCGGGCATCTGGACGATCGACAGCAGCGAGTCCAGCCCGTCGAGCACCTTCAGCGCGACCGGGACCCCGATCACAGGGAGCGGGGTCACCGCGGCGAGCATCCCGGGCAGGTGGGCGGCGCCACCCGCGCCGGCGATGATCACCTGGAGCCCTCGCAGATGCGCGCCGGAGCCGTACTCGATCATCTCCGTCGGCATCCGGTGCGCGGAGACGACGTCGGCCTCGAAGGGCACGCCGAACTCCTCGAGTACGGCCGCCGCAGCGCTCATCGTCGGCCAGTCCGAGTCGGATCCCATGACGACGCCGACCCGGGCAACACCTGCTGTGCTCATAGCCCTCACCCTAGTGAGTCGGGTGCACCCGGAGCCGACGCTGGTTCAGGCGCCTTCGGGGACGCTCCCTTCGAACCACCCTGCCGCGTGTCGCGCGCGCTCTTGCACGTCGGCCAGGTCGTCGCCGTACGCCGTGACGTGCCCCACCTTGCGTCCCGGCCGTACCGCCTTGCCGTAAAGGTGCACCTTGAGCCCCGGGTCCTGCGCCTGGACGTGAGGATAGCCGTCGAACAGCGTGGGAGCCGCCCCGCCGAGAATGTTCACCATCACCGTCCAGGGAGCCCGGGTACGCGGCGACCCGAGCGGCAGGTCGAGAACCGCGCGCAGGTGGTTCTCGAACTGGCTGGTGACCGAGCCGTCGATCGACCAGTGCCCGGTGTTGTGGGGGCGCATCGCGAGCTCGTTGACGAGCATCCGACCGTCCGGAGTCTCGAACATCTCGACGGCGAGGATCCCGGTCACATCGAGCTCGGCGGCCACCCGCATGGCCACCTCCTCGGCCTCGACCGCGAGAACGGGATCGAGCCCGGGCGCCGGCGCGACCACCTCGACGCAGACGCCGTCCCGCTGTCTGCTCTCGACGACCGGGTACGTCGCTTGCTGGCCGCCGGGCGCACGGGCGACGATCGCCGACAGCTCCCGGCGGAACGCGACGCGTTCCTCCACGAGAACCCGTGCCCCTTCGGGGAGAGGCGCGAAAATCTCGACCGCCTGCTGCTCGTCCTCGACGAACCACACCCCTTTGCCGTCGTATCCGCCCCTGGCGACCTTGACCACGACCGGCAGCCCCGTGCCGGCTGCGGCGAAGGCAAGCACGTCCTCGGCACTCGTGGCCACGGTGTACGACGGACACGGCACCCCGAGCGCAGCCAGGCGCTGCCGCATCACGATCTTGTCCTGGGCATGCACCAGCGCCGACGGGCCGGGCCGGCACACCACCCCCGCTTCGACCAGGGACTCGAGGTGGCCGGTCGGGACATGCTCGTGGTCGAACGTCACAACGCTGCAGCCCACCGCCCAGTCGTGCAGCAGCTCGAGGTTCCGGTAGTCACCGACGGTGGTGTCGGGCACGACCTGCGCGGCGGCAGCGTCAGCGGTCTCGGCAAGCAGCCGCAGCGGGATCCCGAGCCCGATCGCGGCCTGCTGCATCATCCGAGCGAGCTGCCCCGCCCCGACGACACCAACGACGGGTGTTTCCACGGCCGCAAGAGTAGCGGCTAGCCTTGGAGCCTCCGGTTGCCACTGCGAGCCGCCGACGCACCTGAACGACGTACGAGCTGAGGAGTCCCGACGTGCTTGACCGCCTGCGTGCCCTGGCGCGGGAAGCCATGAAGTTCGGGGTTGTCGGTGGCCTCGGGTTCATCGTCGACGTGGGGCTGTTCAACCTGCTGCGGTACGGCGGCAGCCCGGGCATTCTCGAGCACAAGCCGTTGACCGCGAAGGCGATCTCCGTGACCGTCGCCACCGTCGTGACCTATCTCGGCAACCGGCACTGGACGTGGAGCGACCGGGTGCGAAGCGCCCGCCACCGCGAGGCGATCCTCTTCTTCTGCTTCAACGGGGTCGGGATGGCGATCGCCCTGCTCTGCCTCGGCTTCTCGCACTACGTGCTGGGCCTGCACTCAGTGCTCGCCGACAACGTCTCCGCGAACCTCGTCGGGCTGGTCCTCGGCATGATGTTCCGGTTCTGGAGCTACCGCACCTTCGTCTTCACGCGGCCGCGGCCCGAACCCCCAACGCCACGTGAGAAGGTGCGGGCCGGCAGCCGCGGCTGACCATGACCGTGCCGGCAGTCAGTGGCCCGAGGCGTGCTGCCCCAACGGAACGACCCCGCGCGTCGACTGCGGCGGACCGGACATGGGAAGGTGCCCGGCGTAGGTCCGCAGGTCGTCGAGGAACGGGCTCCTGGACGCGAGCGCCGGCAGCCGGTGACCGTCACGCGTCACCCCGATCCCGGCGCAGGCGGATACGTCGACCTTCCAGGAATGGGCGCCGGCCGTGAACGTGACCACGACGTCGCCGTACGCCGTGGGCATCAGCGGGCATGCGTGCGGGCCTGAGGTGTCGACGCGGAGTGCGTTGAACTCACGGGCCAGCTTGACCGCGCGGGCTCCGGTCAGCACCTTCACGACCGGCGTCCCGCCGCGTGCAAGGCTCCAGCCCACCACCGCCTTGCTGAGCGAGCCGGTCGGGACGGTCTCCGCCGCGGGGCGTGGGGGCTGTGCCAGCGTCAGCGCGTACGCCCCGATCGCCGAGCTGGTCGGCCCGTTCGCGAGGACGACAAGGTAGAGGTCGCCGGCCGCGATGCTGGCCGGTCGGGACGAGGGCGAGTAGGCAAGGAACCGGGAGAGCGTTGGGGACCCGCCGAACGTGCGACCGGTGCCCCCACCCGAGAGCCCGGGGCCGGGACCATGTCCCTTGAGCCAGGCGTAGACCGACGCCGCCGGCCGGTCGACGGTCCAGTACCTCGTGACGACCGTGGGCTTGCGGATGAGTACCGGCGACTCGGGGGGGCCCTCGAGCGCCTTGCTCGGAGCGTGCCTGGAGACGGCGGCGCCGGCCGGCACGTTCACGCGCGACAGGAGCGCTGCGGCATAGGAGTGTGCAGTCGGGGCGGACCCGTTGCTCGTCCCCGACGGCGGGCCGCCCGGGCCGCCCGGGGGGGTGGCAGAGGACGCCGCGCCGCAGGCAGCTGCGAGGAGCGGAATCGTTGCGAGGGCGGCTGTCATTCGGGTACGTCTCATGTCGGCTTGGACGCGAGCATGGTCATCTCGGTTCCCGGAGTCGCTTGATCGCCACCGGTTGCACCATGCCGAACCCCCGCAGGGAGCGCTCGGTGAGCGGACGCAGCGAGAATCCCGGCGTCCCTCGCAGCGCCTCGGCCGTCGTCGTGTCGCCGATCACCCGGTTACGCCGGGCGACGGCGGTCAGTCGGCTCGCCAGGTTGACCGGTGACCCGAAGACGTCGCCTAGCCGCATGACGATCGGTCCGGTGGCGAGCCCCACGTGCACGTCGGGCAGCGCCGGGTCCGCGCCGATCTCCTCGACGATGTCACTAGCGATGTCGACGGCGAGCCGTGGTCTCTCCGCAATGAACAGCACCGAGTCGCCGAGGGTCTTGATGATCCTGCCGCCCCGCCCCGCCACCAGATCCGAGCACACCGACTCGAAGCCTTCGACCACGTCGGCGAGATGGTCGTTGTCGATGCCGCTCGAGAGCCGGGTGAAGCTCACCAGGTCGGCGAAGCCCACGGTCCTGGTCTGGGTGTGCAGGTTGGCGTCGTTCGCCCCGAGCGCCTCGACGCGACTCACCGCCGCGGCCAGGTGACGCCGCCAGGCGTACACCATCAGGTGCTCGAAGGACGGCTCGATCGAGCGCACGAAGTCCAGCCCTGTTGCGAGCCGCGAACCGGTGCCCCGGCCGCTGCGCTCCAGGTCCTCGACACGCTCGGTGAGCGTCGAGACCTGCCAGTCGGCGAGGCGCGCCATCGTGTGCCCGACCGCGCGGGTCAACCGGACCGCCATGTCGAAGTCGAGCGTGCCGGCCGAGACCAGGTCGTCGAGCATCGCCATGGCCTGCGCATCGGCCTGGGTGAAAGCCGCCGCCTCACCCGCGTCCGCGAACCCGAGAGCGCGCCACAGCCTGCGCGCCTCGGCCGCGGAGGCGTTCCCGGACCCCATGACGTCGGCCGAGGTCAGGCTCGGGGACTCGCCGAGGATCTCCCGCTCGAGGTCGTCGCGGGTCGGAACCTCCGGGGACGGGGCCGGGACGGAGACTGGCGTCGCCCCGTCGGGGTGGGATGTCACGTCGAGGGCGGCAGCTCACTCGCCGGAGTGCCGTCGTCGTCGGACCCGTCCTTCTTGCCGAAGAGCAGGTCGGTGATGACGAGCTGCAGCTTCTCGACGTGCGGGACGTCGGGCAGCACCGACTGACCGGTCGTGCTGGCGTCGGAGATGACAAGAGTTCCGCAGCCGAGCAACCTGTCGACCACGCCACGCTCGTAGCTGACGTCGTTGATCCGGTGCAGCGGGATGTCCCGGCCCTTCCTGACGAAGACGCCGGAGCGGTTGATGAGCCGCCGGTTGGTGACGGTGTACGACGCCGTCAGCCAGACCAGGAATGGCCGGATGACGAACAAGATGACGATGGCGGCGGCGACCGCGAGCACGACGATGAGCAGGACGGTGTGCGTCGACCCCGACGGCAGGACGGCGATCAGGAAGCCGGCGACGCCACAGGTGACGACCAGGACGATGACCGGCACGATCAGCGCCTTCCAATGCGTCCGCGTGCTGACGATGACTGTTTCACCGGGCGAGAGCAGTTTCGCCGAGATACCCATTCGTCCTCCTACGACGGCGATGGGCCGCCGATGCCAGCCTTGATCGTGTCACGCCGGTCGACGTACGTGCACGACATCGCCGGCGGCGAACGCGACCTCTCCGGACTCAGTGTGCACCAGAAGGCGGCCCGACTCGTCGATTCCGACGGCGACTCCCTCCACCGTCTCGCGGCCGAAGACCTCGAGCCTCACCAGCTGGCCGATGGTCACGCAGGCACCCCGGTAGGCAGCCCGGAGCTCCACGCTGGGGGTGCCGGCACGGCGTTCCCACTGCGCGAGGAGCCCGTCGAGGCGCCTCAGCATGGCCTTGACCAGGGTGGCCCGGTCAGGCGTGGTCGCCCCCTCGAGGGTCAGCGACGTCGCGTACGGCGTCGGCAGCTCGGCTCGAGTCGTCGACACGTTGAGGCCCACCCCGATGACCGCCGCGGGCCCGAACCCGCCCTCGACCCGCTCGACCAGCAAGCCGGCCAGCTTCCGGTCGTCCACGACCACGTCGTTCGGCCATTTCAGCCCGGCCTCCACGCCCGCGACCCGGCGCACGGCCGCGGCGACGGCCAGCCCGGCCAAAAGCGAGATCCAGGGCCAGCGGGACATCGGTACGCCAACCGGGCGGACCAGGACCGACATCGTGATCGCTGCTCGCGGCGGCGTCGTCCAGGTCCGGTCGAGGCGGCCTCGGCCGGCCGTCTGGTGTTCGGCGACCAGGACCAGCCCGTCGCGCTCGTCGCTGGCTGCACGCTCGGCGAGCCTCGCGTTGGTCGAGGGGGACTCGTTCACGACCTCAACGTGGGTCCACCTGGACCCGGCCAGGGTCAGCGCCCGCGTGAGCTCCGACTCGCTGAGCGGCGGGCGGTCCAGGTCGTCGTACATCGACGCTCAGGCTACGCACCCGGGCCCGACCGCTGGACCGCTGGACCGCTGGACCGCCGGAGCGTCTTCGGCCAAAGTCCTTGTCGAGCATGCGGCCTCGGAGGATGCTGATCGGATGTCGAGCGCACTCGAGCGGACCGCCCCGTCGCCTCGCCTGATGATGGCCGCCGTCCTGGCCGTCGGCGCCGGGGTCGCCGTGGCCCTTGGGGTGTACGCAAAGGTGCACACGCCCGCCGGCCGGCCGCTGTTCCTGCTCGGCTTCTCGGGGATGCTGCAGATGAAGGCGTGGCTGACGACCGTGGCGAGCGCACTGCTGCTCGTCCAGTTGTCGACCGCCCTGTGGATGTGGGGACGGCTGCCGGGAGCGGGGCCGGCTCCGGACTGGGTCTCACCGGTGCACCGGTGGAGTGGGAGCGTCGCCTTCGTGGTCACTCTCCCGGTGGCCTTCCACTGCATCTGGGCGCTGGGCTTCGCCGACACCGGGCCCAGGGTGCTGGCGCACAGTGTGGTGGGATGTCTGTTCTACGGCGCCTACGCCTCGAAGATGCTTGCCCTCCGCGTCGAGCGGCTGCCGGGTTGGGCCGTGCCGGTCCTCGGCGGCACCGTGCTCGGTTCCCTCGTGCTGATCTGGCTGACGGCTGCTTTGTGGTTCTTCACGCGCAGCGGGCTCCCGCTGGTATGAGACAGGAGTGGTCATGGCAGTGAACACGCTCTCGCGCCGCTCGGCCCTCAGCGGCCTGGCGGTCACCGCCGTCGCCGCGATCGGGGGCTACGCCGTAGCCCGGCAGACCGGGGCCGCCGGCGCCAGGAGCATCGGCACCGCGGCCAACGGCTACGGCGCGGTGGTCAGTGGCGGTGGCCGGCTGCTGGCCCGCCTCACGCAGGTGCCCGCCGGCGGTGGCTTGATCCTGAGCGGCCCCCCGGTCGTCCTGACGAGGACCGCGGCCGGCGCGCTGCATGCCTTCTCTGCCATCTGCACGCATCAGGGTTGCCCGGTCAACAGCGTCTCCGGCGGCACGATCAACTGCCCGTGCCACGGCAGCCGGTTCGACGCCCAGACCGGCGACGTGGTCTCCGGACCCGCTCCGCGGCCGCTGCCGGCCGTCGCCGTCTCGGAGCACGGCGGCGGCATCTACACGAAGTAAGGAGGTCGGCCATGCGATGGATCAACGCACTCCCGACGTTTCTGTGGCTGGCCGCCACCGGGTTTGCGATCGGGGCACTGGTCGCCCTTCGCTGATCGCCCGGCGCCTGCCTTTCCGCAGTGGTAAGGAACGGTCTGGCGGTGTTCACCCGGCTCGGACCAGCCATCCCGTGCCGAACCATCTCGCAGGTGGGGCCATCGGTATCTGAGTGGCTCGCGGCCGTTGTCGCACGGGCCGTCCCGACCGGCGCTCACGCTACGCTGCCCCTCGTGAGCGACATCGACATCCACACCACGGCCGGGAAGGTATCGGACCTCGAGCAGCGGCTCGAAGCCGCGGTCCACGCGGGATCCCAGCGTGCCATCGAGAAGCAGCACGCGCGGGGGAAGCAGACGGCCCGCGAGCGGGTGGCCCACCTGCTCGACGAGGGTTCGTTCGTGGAGCTCGACGAGCTCGCCCGGCACCGGTCGACGAACTTCGGGATGGAGAAGAACCGGCCGTACGGCGACGGTGTCGTCACGGGTTACGGGACGGTCGACGGTCGCCAGGTGTGCGTGTTCTCGCAGGACTTCACGATCTTCGGCGGCAGCCTGGGCCAGGTCTACGGCGAGAAGATCGTCAAGGTGATGGACCTCGCGATGAAGACCGGCTGCCCGCTGATCGGCATCAACGAGGGCGCCGGCGCGCGCATCCAGGAGGGTGTCGTATCGCTCGGCCTGTACGCCGAGATCTTTCGCCGAAACGTGCACGCATCAGGGGTGATCCCGCAGGTCTCGCTGATCATGGGCGCCTGCGCCGGTGGTCACGTCTACTCGCCGGCCATCACCGACTTCACCGTGATGGTCGACGGGACGTCCCAGATGTTCATCACCGGACCGGACGTGATCAAGACCGTGACCGGCGAGGACGTCACGATGGAGGAGCTCGGCGGTGCCCGCACCCACAACACCAAGAGCGGCAACGCCCACTACATGGCATCCGACGAGCACGACGCCCTCGACTATGTCAAGGCGCTCATCTCCTACCTGCCGCAGAACAACCTGGAGGAGGCGCCGTCGTACCCGGGTGAGGCCGACCTCGACCTCAACGACGACGACCGGGGGCTCGACACTCTGATCCCCGACTCGCCGAACCAGCCTTACGACATGCATACGGTCATCTCCGCGGTCCTGGACGACCGTGAGTTCCTCGAGGTGCATGCGCTGTTCGCGCCGAACATCCTGGTCGGCTTCGGCCGGGTGGAGGGCCAGTCGGTCGGCATCGTCGCCAACCAGCCGATGCACCTGGCGGGGACGCTCGACATCAACGCCTCGGAGAAGGCGGCCCGTTTCGTCAGGACGTGCGACGCCTTCAACGTGCCGGTGATCACGTTCGTCGACGTGCCCGGCTTCCTGCCCGGCACGGACCAGGAGTGGAACGGGATCATCAGGCGTGGCGCCAAGCTGATCTACGCCTACGCCGAGGCGACCGTCCCGCTCGTCACGGTGATCACCCGCAAGGCGTACGGCGGTGCGTACGACGTCATGGGGTCCAAGCACCTCGGAGCCGACCTGAACGTGGCCTGGCCGACTGCGCAGATCGCCGTCATGGGCGCGCAGGGGGCGGTCAACATCCTGTACCGCGCCGAGCTCGCCGCGGCGGAGGACGCCGAGGCCCGCCGCGCGCAGCTGGTCACCGAGTACGAGGACACCCTCGCCAACCCCTATCTGGCGGCCGAGCGCGGTTACGTCGACGCGGTGATCTTCCCGCACGAGACGCGCGGCGAGGTCGTCCGGTCACTGCGGCTGCTACGCACCAAGCGTGAGGTCCTGCCGCCGAAGAAGCACGGGAACATCCCGCTGTGACACCGCCGCTCAAACCGGGGCAGGTCCCGGAAGAAGAGCCCGTGGAGCCGTCCGCGAGCGCCGCCACAGTTGTCTCGGTCAGCGCCGGCAGGCCGACCGAAGAGGAGCTCGCCGCCGTGGTAGCAGTGGTGTCGGCGCGACTGGCAGCAGGGTCGGCCGCCGGCGCCGGTGCGCCGGTCGGGGCGCCACCGTCGCACTGGTCCGCCCCGATCCGTGGGGTGCGTCAGCCGATGCACCCGGGGCCCGGCGGCTGGCGTCGGTCGGCCTCGCCCCGGTGACTCGATCCCCGTTTGTGGTCAAGGCCTACTCGGTTACTGTCTCAGGATGACGCCATACGACGACGACCCTCAGACCAAAGCACGTCCCGTTGACGATGTCGCCGAGCACTACGTCTCCGACTACGCGGCCGCCGACCCGGTGGTGGCCACGTTCCTCGGGATCCCCGGGTTCGACCACGCCCTCACCGACCTCTCGACCGCGGGTTATGAGCAGCGGGACGAGCTCACGCGGCGCGCCTTCGCCGAGATGCAGCAGGTCGAACCCTCCGACGACCGTGAGAAGGCTGCCAGGAGCTCCTTCCTCGAACGGCTCGCCGTCGAGATCGAACAGGCCGAGGCGCGCGCTCCGCAGACCAGGATCAGCGTGATCTCCAGCGAGCTGCACAACATCCGCGGGTCGTTCGACCTGATGCCGAAGGCCAACCCGGACGACTGGTCGAACATCTCGTCCCGGCTGGCCGCCATCCCAGCAGCGCTGTCCGACTACCGGGCGACCCTGCTCCGCGGCGCCGAGGACGGCTATGTCAGCGCCAGGCGCCAGATCGCCGAGGTGGCAGCGCAGGTGCGGGCCTGGACCGGTGAGATCGGCGGAAGCGGTAGCTTCTTCACCAACCTGGCGCAGTCGGCCGACGTACCCGACTCCCTGGCCGCAGACCTCCGGACGAACGCCGACAAGGCGGGTGCCGCCTACTCGGAGTTCGGGCGTTTCCTCGACGACGAGCTGCTTCCCCTCGGCCGCGACCGGGAAGGCGTCGGGCGAGAGCAGTACGAGCGCGACTCGCGCTACTTCCTGGGCGCCGAGATCGACCTCGACGAGACGTACGCCTGGGGCTGGGAGGAGCTGAACCGCATCGAGACCGCGATGGGAGAGACCGCGCGAGCAATCGCACCGGATGCCACGAGCAGCAACGGGGTCGGCGCCGCGGAGACGGCCGCAGCCAACGCCGAGGCCGTTGCGGCAGCGGTCGCCGCGCTGGACTCCGACCCTGCGCGGCGCATCAACGGCTCGGCGAGCTTCCAGGCCTGGATGCAGGACCTCGCCGACCGCACCGTCGCGGAGATGGCCGACACCCACTTCGACATCCCCGAGCCGGTACGCCGGATCGAGTGCTGCCTGGCCCCAACCCACGACGGGGGCATCTACTACACAGGCCCGAGCGAGGACTTCCGCCGCCCAGGGCGGATGTGGTGGTCGGTTCCCGAGGGAATCGACGACTTCTCAACCTGGCGCGAGGTCACGACGGTCTACCACGAGGGCGTCCCGGGGCATCACCTCCAGGTCGCCCAGACCGCCTACCGCAAGGAGCTGCTCAACCGGTGGCAGCGCACGATGTGCTGGGTCTCTGGTCACGGCGAGGGTTGGGCGCTCTACGCGGAGCGGCTGATGGACGAGCTCGGCTACCTCGACGACCCCGGGGACAAGCTCGGGATGCTCGATGCGCAGGGTTTCCGAGCGGCGCGGGTCGTCGTAGACATCGGGATGCACCTCGAGCTCGAGATCCCCGCCGACAACCCGTTCGGCTTCCACCCCGGCGAGACGTGGACACCGGAGCTCGGCCTGGAGTTCATGCGGCAGCACTGCCGGATGGAGGACGCCGTCATCCGGTTCGAGGTCAACCGCTACCTTGGGTGGCCCGGCCAGGCACCGTCGTACAAGGTCGGAGAACGCATCTGGCTGCAGGCACGCGACGAGGTCAAGCAGCGCAAGGGCGCCGACTTCGACCTGAAGGCGTTCCACCGGGCGGCGCTCGACCTCGGGTCGATCGGCCTCGACCCGTTGCGCGAGGCCCTGGCGCGGCTATAGGCGAGAGTCGGCCGGGGTGGGTTCCGTCAGGCTCGTCCTCGCGTCCGCCTCGCCGGCTCGGCTGAGGACGCTGCGGCTCGCGGGCATCGAGCCCACCGTCGAGGTGTCCGGGGTCGATGAGTCGGGCGTGACCGAGACCGAGCCCGCCCGGCTCGCCGCGGTGCTGGCCCGGCTCAAGGGCGAGGAGGTGGCGTCCCGCCTCGCCGCCGGCGGCCCGGGCGGCCCGCGGACGTTGGTGCTGGGGTGCGACTCGGTCCTCGAGCTCGACGGCGCGGCACACGGCAAGCCCGGCACCGCTCCGAAGGCCCGACTCCGGCTCGAGCGGATGCGTGGGAGATCCGGCGTCCTGCACACCGGACACCACCTGGTCGACCTCGAGACGGGCGAGCGTCTGTCGGCGGTGGCTTCGACCACGGTGGTCTTCGCGGCTCTCACCGACGAGGAGATCACGGCGTATGTCGCAAGCGGCGAGCCTCTCCAGGTGGCGGGAGCCTTCACCATCGACGGTCTCGGTGGCGCCTTCGTGGAACGGATCGAGGGCGACCCGCACAATGTTGTCGGGGTGTCGCTGCCCCTGCTGCGCCGCCTGGTGGGCGATCTCGGGATCGGCTGGCCGGAGCTGTGGAACCGGGGCTGATGAGGCTCGCCACCACCCACTTGGTTGACCCGTCACAAAATTGCCGTTGACCCGTCACAAAGTTGGGGTTCACCCGCCACAAAGTTGGGTTTCACCCGCCACCAAGGTGGGCCATAGGTACCGCCTATTAGCTCAACGTCAATTTTCCGACGGCTCAACGCCAAATTTCCGACGGCTCGACGCCAATTTTCCGACGGCTCAACGGCAATTTTGCGACGGCTCAACGTCAATTTTGCGACGGCTCAACATATTCGATATTCATGCTGATCAAGTTTTCAGGCTGATCAGGCTATTCGACGGGGAGACCGAGGCCGCGTGCGATGAGCATGCGCTGCACCTCCGACGTCCCCTCGCCGATCTCGAGGACCTTGGCGTCGCGGTAGAAGCGGGCCACGGGGTACTCCTCCATGAAGCCGTACCCGCCGAACACCTGGGTGGCGATGCGGGTCGCGGTCACCGCCGCCTCCGTGGCGTAGAGCTTGGCGATCGCGGCCGCCTCCTTGAACTCGGCGAACGGCCGCTTCGCGTCCTTCATCGCGGCCGCCCGGTAGGTGAGGGCGCGCGCCGCCTCCGCCATCACCTTCAGGTCGGCGATCTGGAAGGCGACGCCCTGCTTGGCGCCGATCGGTACGCCGAACGTGGTCCGCTCGCCCGCGTACTGGACCGACATCTCGAGGCAGGCCTGAATGCATCCGATGGCAACGGCGGCGATGGCGACCCGGCCGTCGTCGAGAGTGGCCAGGAACTGCGCGAACCCCCGCCCGCGCTCGCCCAGCAGGTTGTCCTCGGGCACGCGGACGCCGTCGAAGCTCAGCGGGTGGGTGTCACTCGCGTGCCAGCCCAGCTTGTCGTAGGACTTCTCCGCGACGAAGCCGGGAGTACCGGACGGCACGATGATCGTTGACACCTCGGCGCGACCGTCCTCGCGGTCTCCGGTGCGGGCGGTCACCGTCACACACGAGGTGATCGACGAGCCGGAGTTCGTGATGAACTGCTTGCTGCCGTTGACCACCCACTCGCCGTCGACGAGGTCGGCCCGAGTCTTCGTCGCACCGGCGTCCGACCCGGAGCCCGGCTCGGTGAGCCCGAAACCGGCCAGCGTGTTTCCGGAGACGAGGTCCGGCAGCCAGGTCTGCCTCTGCTCGTCGGTGCCGAAGGTCAGGATCGGGTTGATGCCGAGTCCGACGGCGGCCTCGAGGGTGATGGCCATGGACTGGTCCACCCGGCCGATCTCCTCGATCGCCACACAGAGGCTGGTGAAGTCGCCGTCCTCGCCGGCGCCCCCAAACTCCTCGGGCGCAGTGAGCCCGAACAGCCCGAGCTTGCCCATCTTGTGCACGACGTCGACCGGGAAGTGGTGCGCCTTGTCCCACTCCGCCGCATGGGGAGCGATCTCGGCCTCGGCGAAGTCGCGGACGCTGTGGCGGAAGTCCTCGTGCTCGCTGGACAGCTCGAAACTCATGCTGGATCCTTCTCCTACTCGCGGTGGTCCGGGGATCGCCCGGCCCTTTGCGTCGTACGACGGTCCTGCCACCTTATTCGGTTCGGGCGGTCTCCCGTGAGGCGCTGCGTTCAGCCTCGCTCTGCTCGATACAGAGCTCATTGCCCTCGGGGTCCGTGAGTACGACGAACCCGGTCCCGTCCGGCTTCCGGAAGTCGGCGCTGAAGGAGGCCCCCAGAGCCAGCAGGCGATCGACCTCGTCTTCGCGGGTGCGATCGACTGGGACCAGGTCGATATGCACGCGGTTCTTGACGGTCTTCGCCTCGGGCACCGGGATGAAGAGCATGTTCACGTCCCTGGTGGGAGACGTGATGAGCCCGGCGGGGTCGCCGGGGCGGTTGGGATCGTCCGGATCCTCGATGAAGCCGAGAGCCGCCGACCAGAACTCGACGAGGGGCTCCCAGGCGACACAGTCGAACGTGATGCTGCCGATGCGCGAGGTCATGGCGTCATCCTCGGGACCCCTGCCCCCCGTCGCAAGAGGTTTTGGCGCCGCCTGGACGTCCTGGCGGCGGCCGTCCCCAGGTTCCAACGCCCCGCGAGGGCAGCCAGAGCCCTAGACTCGCGTCGTACGTCGTACGCCGAGAACCAGCCGAGAAAGACGCCCAGGAGCGCACGTGGTCGAGCTCACCAAGGTGCTGATCGCCAACCGCGGCGAGATCGCAGTGCGCATCGCGCGCGCGTGCAGGGACTCCGGCCTCGCGAGTGTGGCCGTGTACGCCGACCCGGACCGCGATGCGCTGTTCGTGAGGCTGGCCGACGAGGCGTATGCCCTGGGCGGGGCAACGCCGGCCGAGACGTATCTCAGCGTGGAGAAGATCATCGACGTCGCCCGCCGCAGCGGAGCCGATGCCGTCCATCCCGGGTACGGCTTCCTGGCCGAGAACTCAGGGTTCGCGAAGGCGGTCATCGACGCCGGCCTGACTTGGATCGGTCCCCCGCCGGCGGCCATCGACGCGCTCGGTGACAAGGTGCGGGCGAGGCACATCGCACAACGCGTGGGGGCACCACTGGTGGCCGGTACGCCTGACCCGGTCCGCGACGCCGACGAGGTCGTCGCCTTCGCCCGCGAGCACGGGCTGCCGATCGCGATCAAGGCGGCGTTCGGGGGAGGCGGCCGAGGTCTCAAGGTGGCTCGCACGGAGGACGAGATCCCCGAGCTCTACGAGTCGGCCGTCCGTGAGGCGGTGACGGCCTTCGGCCGGGGCGAGTGCTTCGTCGAGCGCTACCTCGACAAGCCGCGCCACGTCGAGACCCAGTGTCTCGCCGACACCCACGGGAACGTCGTCGTGGTCTCGACCCGGGACTGCTCGCTGCAGCGGCGCCACCAGAAGCTCGTCGAAGAGGCCCCCGCGCCGTTCCTCTCGAAGGACCAGATCGACACGCTCTACGCGTCCTCGAAGGCGATCCTGGCAGAAGCCGGCTACGTCGGCGCAGGAACCTGCGAGTTCCTGGTCGGCCAGGACGGCACGATCTCCTTCCTCGAGGTCAACACCCGGCTGCAGGTAGAGCACCCGGTCAGCGAGCAGGTCACCGGTCTCGACCTGGTACGCGAGATGTTCCGCATCGCATCCGGGGAGGAGCTCGGGTACGACGACCCGCAGGTGGTCGGTCACGCGATCGAGTTCCGCATCAACGCCGAGGACGGCGGCCGCAACTTCATGCCCGCGCCCGGCACGCTGACCCGCTGGCACCCGCCGGCCGGACCGGGCGTGCGGGTGGATGAGGGCTATGAACAGGGCGAGACCGTGCCCGGGTCGTTCGACTCCCTGGTCGCCAAGCTGATCGTCACCGGAAGCTCACGCACGCAGGCCTTCGAGCGGTCGCGGCGGGCGCTCTCGGAGTTCGAGGTCGACGGCATGCCCACCGTGATCGCCTTCCACCGCAAGGTTGTTGATGACCCCGCCTACATCGGTGACGGCGAGACGTTCTCGGTCTACACCAGCTGGATCGAGACGAACTTCGCCAACGACATCGAGCCGTACGCCGGCGAACAGGGGGTCGACGAGGAGCAGCCGCGGGAGGCGGTCACCGTAGAGGTCGGCGGCAAGCGCCTGCGGGTGACGCTCCCGGCAGGCTTCGGGTCCGCCAGCGGCCGGGCCGCCGGCATGTCCGCGAAGCGCCCCGCCAAGCGGGAGCGTGGTGGGAAGACGGGGGCGGGGGCGAGCGGCGATGCCCTCACCTCCCCGATGCAGGGGACCATCGTGAAGCTCGCCGTGGCTGAGGGCGATCAGGTGTCAGCAGGCGACCTCGTCGTCGTCCTTGAGGCCATGAAGATGGAGCAGCCGCTCAACGCGCACAAGGCAGGCACCATCCACGGCCTGACCGCCGAGGTGGGGGCCACGGTCTCGAGCGGCGCCGTGCTGTGCGAGATCAGGGACTGAAACAGCAGCACGACTGCGCTGAACTGCCGAACGTCCTCTCCTCGCCAGGGCGAGGAGAGGACGTCTGGGTCGGCCCAGGAGTCGGGTCAGAAGCCGGCAGTGCCGTTCGGTGTACCGAGTCCGGTCGGCCCGTCCCAGCCGGTGCCCGCGTGGCACCACACGGAGGGGCTACACGTCCCGTTGCTGCCCGACGTCACGTCGTTGAGGCTGGAGGTGTGCGCCCACGTGTACGAGGCGGGATAGCCGGCTGTGTTGCCGGACTGGGCGTAGACACTGGCGATGATCGGGGAGGAGGCACTCGTGCCGCCGAAGACCAACCACCCGACGGAGCCCCGGTAGGACGTCGAGTCGTAGACCGCGACCCCGGTGTTGGGGTCTGCCACAGCCGACACGTCAGCGTTCGCCTTGCCGTTGCACTGGGTCGCCGTCGTCTGCCAGGAGGGCTTGGCGTTGATCGTCGAGCAGCCCGATCCCGCGCCGCTCCAGGCAGTCTCGGTCCAGCCGCGGGAGGTGCTCGCGCGCCTCAGGGAGGTGCCGCCGACTGCTACGACGTGCGGGTACGACGCCGGAGACTCGACGCCGTAGCCGCCGTCGCCGGTGGATGCCGTGATCGCGATCCCCGGGTGGTTGTATGCGCTGGTCTCAGCGCTGTCACTACCGCCGTAGCTGTTGCTGATGGCGACGACTCCCGGGACCTTGGTGGCGGCGTAGGTCACCCCGGCCGCCAGGTTCGCGAAGGAGTTGGACGTCGCCTCGACGAGCAGGATGTGGCAGCCAGGGCAGGCGGCCGAGACCATGTCGAGGTCGAGTGAGATCTCCTGAGCCCATCCGCCGTTCGTCCGCGGGTAGGCCGTGCCGCCGGTCTGGTTGATCTTCTTGAAGCAGCCGTTTGCCGTCGTACAAGGACTGAGGCCGAACTGGTTGCGATAGGTAGTGAGGTCGGTCTCCGCTGTCGGGTCGTTGTAGGCGTCGACGATCGCCACGGTGGCTGTGCTCGAGCCGGTGAGGTTGTAGGCGGACCGGATGTCGGCGGGGCCGTATCCGGCCGGCGTCGCGTTCGGGACGACCATGCCGTTGGCGTCCAGCCGGTCGTGTCGGATGGCCAGGCAGCCGGCCCGCCCCGAGGCTGGCGCGCCACAGACATGGGCATTGCGATGGGTGGCGGGGACGCCTCCCGGGACGTTCCCGTTGGCGGACGCGGTGACAAGGGCGAGGGGCACGGCCACGACAACGGCCAGCACAGATAGTAAGGGGCGACGGCCCATTCCAAAACCTCCAGCAATTCAGGCCCCGGTGGGGCAGAGTTCCCCGAAGTATGCACCGCTGCCGGCCAGAGGTCCAGCCGTCAGCCGAACTCCGGTGTCAGCAGGCCTTTTCTCGCCCGGAAAGACATCGGAAGGGTAGCTGACAAGGCCTTATGACATGCCAAATGAAACGTCAGGTCAAAACTGGAATAAAAATCTTGACGGCGTGGCCTAATATCTACAGAGGTCTCGATGAGGGGAAAGGACGGCGTTGGCGAAAGGTATGGAATATCGCACATGACGGACTCAGCCCCGCGTGTGCAACCGGCGCGCAGCCTCCGCGATCGAGCCTGAGATCGAGGGGTAGACCGCGAACGCGTGGGCGAGCTGGTCGACGGTCAAGCGCCCCTCGATCGCGACCGAGACCGGGTAGATCAGCTCGCTGGCGCGTGGACCGACCACAACTCCTCCGACCACGATGCCGGTGCCCGGCCGGCAGAAGAGCTTCACGAAGCCGTCGCGGACCCCCTGCATCTTGGCCCGCGCGTTGCCCGCCAGCGGCAGCATGATGCCGACCGCTGCGATCTCGCCACTGTCCACGGCGTCCTGGGTCCAGCCGACGGTGGCGATCTCGGGGGCCGTGAAGACGTTCGAGGAGACGGCCTTCAGGTCGAGGGGGGAGACCGCGTCGCCGAGGAAGTGCCACATCGCGGTCCGTCCCTGCATGGCGGCGACCGAAGCGAGCATCAGTACCCCCGTGCAGTCGCCCGCAGCGTAGACGCCGCGCGCGCTGGTCCGCGAGACACCGTCGACCGAGACGAAGCCCCCAGCGGCGAGCGCCACGCCGGACTCCTCCAGCCCAAGGCCGTCCGTGTTCGGAACCGAGCCGACCGCGAGGAGGCAGTGCGACCCCAACACGTCCGCTTCGCCTCCGGCGAGGCGTACCCGTACCGAGCTGTCCTCTCGTACGACGGACTCGGCACGCGACGTCGACAGTACGGTCATCCCCCGCCGCTTCAGCACGTCCTCGAGCACCTGGGCGGCGTCCGAGTCCTCGCCCGGGAGCACCCGGGTGCGGCTGCTGACCAGGACGACGTCAGCACCCAAGGCGTTGTACGCACTCGCGAACTCGGCGCCGGTGACCCCCGACCCCACCACGATGAGGCGCTCGGGCAGCTCCTGGAGCTCGTACACCTGGTCCCAGGTCAGGATGCGCTCGCCGTCCGGGACCGCCGTCGAGAGCACCCTCGGGTGGGCTCCAGTGGCAAGCAGCACGGCGTCCGCGGGCAGCCGCTCCTGGTGGCCGTCGGCCGACGACACGACGACCGTCTCGGGCCCGTCGAGGCTGCCGGTACCGGGAACCACCCGAACACCCGCGTTCTCGAGCTGACGTGCGATGTCCGCGGACTGCGAGGCCGCGAGCGCCTTCACCCGGGTGTTGACGACGGCAAGGTCGACCGATGCGGCCTCCCCGACGACAAGGTCCCGGCCGAAGCGGACGCCGAGCTCCTCGGAGCCACGGACATCCGTCATCAGCTCCGCCGTCGCGATCAACGTCTTCGAGGGCACGCAGTCCGTGAGGACGGCTGAGCCGCCGAGACCGTCGCGGTCCACGACCGTGACGTCCGCCCCGAGCTGGGCACCGACCAGGGCCGCCTCGTAGCCGCCGGGGCCTCCGCCGATGATCACCACAGAAGCCACGCGGCCACGATAACCTGCATCACGTGCCGGTCTACGCCGCCTACGCCTCGAACCTCGACCCGTTGAGGATGCTCGAGCGCTGCCCGCACTCGCCGGCCAGAGGCACGGGATGGCTCGTCGGCTGGCGGATCACATTCGCCGGTGAGGACCACGGGTGGGACGGGGCGCTGGCGACCCTCGCCGAGGACCCGGGCTCGCAGGTGTTCGTGGCCCTGTACGACGTGTCACGTCAGGACGAGCACCTGCTCGACGACTGGGAGACCAACGTCTACCGCAAGCTCCACGTGCGCGTCCAGACCCTCGAAGGCGAACAGCTGGCGTGGATCTACGTGCTCGACGCCTACGAGGGGGGCCTCCCGTCCGCCAGCTACCTCGGTGTGATCACCGAGGCGGCCGCCGCCGCAGGCGCCCCCGACGACTACGTCGCCGAGCTGCGTAACCGCCCCTGCCGCTCGATCGGCGACTGACGGTGGCCGACGAGAGCCCGGCAGAGGTGGCCACCAGGGCGGCCCTGGAGTTCGCCGCGCGCTCCGGTGCGCCGCAGCACGACGTGGCGCTCGTCATGGGCTCCGGCTGGCTGTCCGCTGCGGATGCTCTCGGCACGACCCAGGTCGAGGTGGCGTTCACCGAGCTCCCCGGGTTCACCGCCCCGGAGGCGGGTATGGCGGGTCACCCCCTCGACCACCGGGAGGTGCTTGCTGCCGGCCGGGTCGCCGCCGCGACGATGGGACGGCTGCTGGCCGCGGTACTACCCAGGATGGTGACCCCTGTCGCGATGACGCCGAGATGAAGGTCCCTGGATGACGGTCGCGGCACCGTTGCGCGCCGCGGTCGGGCAATGGGTCGCGGCCGACCCCGACCCGCAGACGCGCGCCGAGCTGACCGACCTGCTGGCGGCCGCCGAGACCGACGAGGCCGCCCTCGCCGAGCTGCGTGACAGGTTCGCCGGCCGGCTCGAGTTCGGCACGGCCGGTCTGCGCGGCGAGCTCGCCGCCGGTCCGAACCGGATGAACCGGGCCCTGGTGACCCGGGCAGCCGCGGGCCTGGCAGCGTACCTCCGCTCAGGCGGCGCGTCCGGGCCGGTGGTCATCGGGTACGACGCCAGGCACCGTTCGCGCGAGTTCGCCCGCGATACGGCCGAGGTGATGGCCGGCGCCGGGATCCGGGCACTCGAGCTGCCACACCCGCTGCCCACCCCGGTGCTCGCCTTCGCCATCCGTCATCTAGGCGCCGCCGCAGGGGTGATGGTGACAGCGTCCCACAACCCGCCGCGGGACAACGGCTACAAGGTCTACCTCGGTGACGGCACCCAGATCGTCCCACCCGCGGACCGGGACATCTCGCGGTCGATCGACGCAGTCGCCCCGGCTGCAGATGTCCCCCGCGGCGACGACTGGGAGCTGCTCGGGGACGAGGTCACCAACGCCTACGTCGAGGCCGTGGCTGCGCTGCCGGCGGAGGGCACCGCCCGCGAGCTCACGGTGGCGTACACCCCCTTGCACGGCGTGGGGTTCCGGACTGTCGAGAGGGTCCTCCGCCAGTCGGGCTTTGCGCCGCCCGTCGTCGTACGGCAGCAGCAGGAGCCGGATCCAGAGTTTCCCACCGTGGCGTTCCCGAACCCCGAGGAGCCGGGGGCGATGGACCTGGTCATGGACCTGGCGGCCCGCAGCGGCGCGGACATCGCGGTGGCGAACGACCCGGACGCCGACCGGTGCGCGGTCGCGGTCGCGACCATGCACGGCTGGCGGATGCTGCGAGGCGACGAGGTGGGCGTCCTGCTCGGCGACCATCTGCTGCGACGCGGACTGCGCGGTGTCTTCGCGACGACCATCGTCTCGTCATCCTTGCTCGAGGCGATGGCGGAGAGGAACGGCGTCCCCTACGCGGAGACCCTCACCGGCTTCAAGTGGATCGGGCGGGTCCCCGGCCTGGCCTACGGGTACGAGGAGGCCCTCGGCTACTGCGCATCGCCCGGCCTGGTGACGGACAAGGACGGCATCTCCGCCCTGCTGCTCGTGTGCGAGCTCGCGGCCGGGCTACGAGCGCAGGGACTCACCCTGCTCGACCGGCTGGACGACATCGCCCGCGAGTACGGCGTCTACGCCACCGACCAGGTCTCGGTTCGAGTGGACGACGTGCAGGAGACCAGCCGGGTCATGGAGCGCCTGCGGGCGTCTCCCCCCGAGGTCCTCGGCGGGTTCGCCGTCGAGAGCATCGACGACCTGGCGCAGGGCGGCGAGACGCTGGCCCCGACGGAGGCCTTGCGCTACCGGCTGGCGTCGGGCGGGCGCGTCGTCGTACGGCCCTCCGGCACCGAGCCGAAGCTCAAGTGCTATCTCGAGGTCGTGGTGCCGGTGGACGGCTCGGACCGAACTGTCGAAGCAGCCCGGATCGCTGCCGCGGGACGGCTGGACGCCATCAGGTCGGACCTGGTCGCGACGGCCGGCATCTGAGCGGGGGCACCGCCGGGAGTCAGTGCACGAAGCCGAACACGACACCCGCCACGCCCACCACCAGGGCGACGATGGGAACGGGGTCCCACACCACTTTGGGTGACTGGCCCTGGGTCGCCGCGGTGCGCTCGCGAACGAGGGTCTCGATGCGGCGCTCGGTGTGGACGAAGTCGTCCTTGATCACATGCTCCTGCATGACGAGGTTGACCTCGGTCTTGTCGTCGAGGTCCGTCTTCATGGGGAACTGCAGAGAGCTCAACCCCGTGTTCGGCCCGATCGGCTCCTGTCGTCGCGCGCGCCGCCGTTCGCGGGCCGCCTGCCGTGCCGACTTGCTGACGCCAAGCCCGTGGTAGACCTTGTCCCGCGTCCCGATCTGCAGCGTCTGCGCGACCCGGCAGCTCTTGATGCTGGCCCAGGGCAGGAACGTGTCGCGCAGCATGTTCCGCATCAGGAGCCCGTTTCGGTGGGCCGTCACCTGGGGCCTGATCAGCACCACCCAGGCGACCAGGCCGAAAGCGACGCAGAACCCGATGAGGCCGAGCGAACCGGTTCCCTCGCCCTCGATACCGAGGACGATGAGCACGAGAGCGGCCCCGAGGACCAGATAGCCGAGGTAACGTCCCATGGGAACCACGAACGTCTCGGTACGCGGCCCCGCCGCCTCTACGGCTGCGTTCCTCACAGAGTCACCATAGCCGCCGGTCTCGCACCGACCGCCGTACGACGAGCGCTGCAACCAGATGGTTATCAATCCGTGCCCTCGACGGGTCGGGGGCTCGCGCCCCCACCGCGCGGCCGGACGGTCACTAGACTGACCTCGATGACGACCACGACACGCGGCGAGCCCGCCATCGCGGCGCGCACTTGCCTGGCGACGGATGCCGGCGGGACGACGTGGTCGACGGCGGAGCTCACCAGGTTCCTGCAGGGGCTCCCCTCCGTCGACCAGGTCGGGTGCGAGGCGAGAGCGGCGGCCCTTGCCACCCGCTCGATCAAGACGACCTCGAAGAGCTGGGCCATCGACCTGGCGATCTCGATGATCGACCTCACGACTCTCGAGGGGCAGGACACCCCCGGAAAGGTCCGGGGGCTGTGCGCGAAGGCCCGCCGGCCCGATCCCACGGACCCGAGCTGCCCGCGGGTCGCCGCGGTCTGCGTCTACCCAGATCTGGTGCCGGTCGCCGTCCAGAGCCTCGCCGGGAGCGGGGTCAAGGTGGCCTCGGTTGCCACCGCTTTCCCATCCGGGCGGGCGTCGCAGGCCGTGAAGCTGCTCGACGCCGCCGACGCGGCCGCGGCGGGTGCAGACGAGGTCGACATGGTGATCGACCGGGGCGCGTTCCTCACTGGCGACTACCGCCGCGTGTATGACGAGATCGTGGGCACCAAGGAGGCGTTGGCTGATGCGCCAAGACCGCCGCACCTGAAGGTGATCCTGGAGACCGGCGAGCTCGCGACGTACGACAACGTCCGCCGGGCCAGCTGGCTCGCGATGCTCGCCGGGGCCGACTTCATCAAGACCAGCACCGGGAAGGTACAGCCGGCCGCCACCTTGCCGGTGACGCTCGTGATGCTCGAGGCGGTCCGCGACTTCCGCGCCGCCACCGGCCGGATGGTCGGGGTGAAGGCCGCCGGCGGGATCAGCGCCTCCAAGGACGCGATCCGCTACCTGGTGATGGTCAACGAGACCGTGGGCGACGACTGGCTCGACCCCGGATGGTTCCGCTTCGGCGCCTCGCGGCTGCTCAACGACCTGCTGATGCAGCGCAGCAAGCAGGCGACCGGGCGCTACAGCGGGCCCGACTACGTGACGATGGACTAGAGGAGGGCCGATGGCTTTCGAGTACGCTCCCGCTCCGGAGTCGCGCGCGGTCGTCGACCTGCGTTCGTCGTACGGGCTCTTCATCGGCGGCGAGTTCGTGGACGGGCATGGCAGCCCGTTCAAGGCGGTCAGCCCGGCCACCGAGGAGGTGCTGGCCGAGATCGCGGAGGCGAGCGACGCCGACGTCGACCGGGCGGTGGCGGCGGCGCGCCGTGCGTACACCCGGACCTGGTCCAAGCTGCCCGGCAGGGAACGCGCCAAGTACCTCTTCCGGATCGCGAGGATCGTCCAGGAGCGCTCACGCGAGCTCGCGGTGCTGGAGAGCCTGGACAACGGCAAGCCCATCCGCGAGGCACGCGACGTCGACATCCCCCTCGTCGCGGCCTACTTCTTCTACTACGCCGGGTGGGCCGACAAGCTCACGTACGCGCTGCCCGGAGCCCGAGCCGGCGGTCCGGCACCGCGGCCGCTCGGCGTCGCCGGGCAGGTGATCCCGTGGAACTTCCCGCTGATGATGCTCGCCTGGAAGATCGCGCCGGCGCTGGCGTGCGGCAACACAGTGGTCCTCAAGCCGGCGGAGACGACATCGCTGACCGCCCTGCTGTTCGCGGAGATCTGCCAGCAGGCCGACCTGCCGCCAGGGGTGGTCAACATCGTGACCGGAGCAGGCGACGTGGGCCGCGCGGTCGTCGCGCATCCCGACGTCGACAAGGTGGCCTTCACCGGGTCGACCGAGGTGGGCAAGACGATCGCCCGCACGGTAGCCGGCACCCGAAAGTCGGTCACCCTGGAGCTCGGCGGGAAGGCCGCCAACATCGTCTTCGACGACGCCCCCCTCGACCAGGCGGTCGAGGGCATCGTCAACGGGATCTTCTTCAACCAGGGTCACGTCTGCTGTGCCGGGTCACGTCTGCTCGTGCAGGAGAGCGTGTACGACGACCTGCTGGCCAGGCTCAAGCGCCGGATGGCGACCTTGCGGGTGGGCGACCCGCTGGACAAGAACACCGACATCGGCGCCATCAACTCCGCCGAGCAGCTGGCCAAGATCCGCGAGCTGTCCGACATCGGCGAGGCCGAAGGCGCGCAGCGGTGGTCGCCCCCGTGTGAGCTGCCGGACCGCGGCTTCTGGTTCGCTCCGACCATCTTCACCGGCGTCAGCCAGTCCGACCGGATCGCGCGGGAGGAGATCTTCGGCCCGGTGCTGTCGGTGCTCACGTTCCGCACCCCGGACGAGGCGGTCGCCAAGGCGAACAACACGCCGTACGGCCTCTCGGCGGGGGTCTGGACCGACAAGGGGTCACGGATCCTGTGGATGGCGGACCGGCTGCGGGCGGGCGTCGTCTGGGCGAACACGTTCAACCGCTTCGACCCGACCAGCCCGTTCGGAGGTTACAAGGAGTCGGGCTACGGGCGCGAAGGCGGCCGACACGGGCTGGAGGCCTACCTTGCCCGCTAAGGCGGCAGCGAGCGGGTCGGCCAGGCTCGACGTGAAGAAGACCTACAAGCTCTTCATCGGCGGAAAGTTCCCGCGGTCCGAGTCCGGCAGGTCGTACGTCGTCACCGACGCTCGCGACAGGTTCCTGGCCAACGCCGCGCAGGCGTCCCGCAAGGACGCCCGCGACGCCGTCAGCGCGGCGCGGAAGGCCTTCGCGGGGTGGGCCACGACTACGCCGTACAACCGCGGACAGGTGCTCTACCGGGTCGCCGAGGTGATGGAGAGCAGGCGTGACCAGTTCGTGGCGGATGTCGCCGCCGGTGAGGGCGTGACCCGGCCGAGCGCGTCCAAGGCGGTCGACTTGGCCATCGACCGGTGGGTCTGGTATGCGGGCTGGGCCGACAAGATCGCGCAGGTGGTGGGAAGCACGAACCCGGTCGCCGGTCCCTACTTCGACTTCTCCGTTCCCGAGCCCACCGGTGTCGTCGCCGTGCTGGCCCCGCAGGGCTCCTCGCTGCTCGGCCTGGTGTCGGTGCTCGCGCCGGTCATCGTCTCCGGCAACGCGGCCGTGGTCACGGCGTCGTACCGCCGGCCGCTGCCGGCCATCACGATGTCGGAGGTCCTCGCCACGTCGGACGTGCCCGCAGGGGTCGTCAACGTGCTGACCGGCCAGCTCGCCGACACCGTCCCGACTCTCGCGTCCCACCAGGACGTGAACGCGATCGACCTCGCCGGGGCGGCTGGGGATGCGGAGAATGCCCGGCTCCTGGAGGTCGCCGCCGTCGACAACCTCAAGCGGGTGCTGAGGGCCGACGACGTGGAGCCCGACTGGACGCTGGATCCGGGGCTATCGAGGATCACCAGGTTCCTTGAGACCAAGACCGTATGGCACCCGATGGGGCTGTGACGGAGTCTTCGACCTCCGCCGTCCCCGCGGACGTCGCCGCGCAGCCCGACCCGCACGCGGACTGGCCGGACCGGACGACCCTGTCCGACGGGTCGGGCGCCGGCGCAGCCAGCCTGGTGTTCTCGCGGTCCCAGAGCGTCCAGGGGTCCGTTCCCTGGGCCGACGGCGTCTGGGTCCCGTCCGCCGTCGACCGGGAGCGGGCCGCCGCCCTCGCGGTGGACGCGCTGCCTGGCTGGCTCTTCTCGACGTCCGACGAGACACTCGTCGCGGCCCTGCTCGACGCCGGCGCCTCGGAGCGTCGGCACGCCCACTCGATGTCGGCCCAGCCAGGCCCGCGCGACCTGCCGACCGTGCACGACGTAAGGATCGAGCCGCTGTCGCCCGCCCAGGTGGACCGTCATGCGCTGCGCCTCGGCGCGATCATGCATCGGGCGTACCCGCCCGGACATCCGGACGCCCTCGACGGCGGCGAGGCCGCCGCCGTGTCGCAGGTGCGGGCGATCGCCCGGGGGGAGCTGCTGGGGCCGATGCTCACCGAGTCACGGGTGGCGCTGTTCGACGGTGACATCGTCGGCGCGTGCCTCGTCGTCGAGAGGACCGGCGACCCGCCGTACGGCGGACCATGGGTGATCGACATCTTCCGCGACCCGGCCTGTCCGGCACGAGGCGTCGGCGCAGCACTGCTCGGCCGGGCGCTCACTGCTGTCCGGGAGGCCGGCCTGACCGGCCTGTCGCTGGTGGTCAGCCACGACAACGCGCGCGCCAGGCGGCTCTACTCTCGGCTCGGCTTCACCGAGGTGGACGAGAGCTGGACGCTCGTGCTTCCGAAGTAGGACGAGGTCCGACGGGAGAATAGCGGCCGGGCCGACTGTGGCGTCGGCCCGGCAGCTTGATCTCAGACGGAGCTGGGCGAGCCCCCGTCGTGTGGGGTCTCTCTCAGCTGCACGGGTTGGCGTCCTGGGTGAACGTCCCGTTGCTCGAGAACCAGCCATTGACACCCAGGCTGGGGTTCTGGTGATAGAACCAGGAGAAGAACGCCAGCTCCTGTGGGTGCCACACCTGTCCGCCGAGCGTCGTGGGGAACACGGTTCCGCTGAGCGGGTCCCCGACCTCGAGGTTGGCCTGGCATCCGGAGACCTGACCGATATGTCCCCATGGCTTGGTGTTGTTGTCGACTCCGTTGACCAGCGGGTCGTTCATCCACTCGGCGATCTCGTGGGTCAACACGGTGATGTCGGCGCTACTGCCGAAGGCGCCGTGGGTGTTGTCGAACAAGGCGACCCCGTAGGTCGTGGTGCCCCCATCGGCCGGGTTCGTGAACGCGTTGTGGTAGCCGAGGACGCAACAGTTGTTGGTGTTGGTGATGTACTCGGCGACGTTGCTCAGCAGGAAGAGCGGGAAGTCGCCGGAGCCGAACCCCTGCGCAGCCAGCTTGGGCATCAGCGTTTTCTGGACGTAGTTGTCCCACCAGTTGATCTCCATCAGGGCCACGTGCCCGCAGTTGATCGACGCTTCGGCCGCGTCGGCGGTGGGCACATGCACGGTGATCGGGTTCAGCGTGGTCGGTGCCAGCGTGACCTGCAGGTCAGGGTTGAGCCCGGTCGGCTTGGTCTGCGAGTAGAACTCTGCTCGTTGGAAGACGCTGACATACTGTCCCTTCCCGACGATGGTGCCGCCCCAGCTGTACTTCTTGGCGGTGAAGAGCGGGGAGGCCAGGGTGCGCGCAACGGAGCTGGACGGGGCGCAGGAGTCCGCAACGGTCGGGTTGAACCTGTCACCGTTGGGCAGCACGATGGTGATCGGCACGATGACCGTGTTGACGGTGCTCTTGGCGTTGGCGTGTGCCTTGAACGGATCCTTGCCCACCATGGTGTAGGGGAAGGACCGCTTGCCGTCGGTGACGGTTCGATGGAACATCGGGACATGGGGGGCGGCCAGCGCGCTTCTGGTGCTCCCGCTCAGGTTCGGGCTCACCCCCTTGTCATACATGGGCCGCAGCACCGTGACTTGCGGGACCTTTCCGTGGCCGGCCGGCGCTGACGCGAGTGCACCGGCACCGGTCAGGCCAAGCGTGGCCGCCGCCAAGGCAGTGGTCGTGGCAATGAAACGAGTCTTCATCAAACCTCCATAGGGGAGTGTCACCTCACACTCCATCGAAGTTGCCGCGGAGACGGCCATCCCGATCATGCGCTAGTTTCGGCGTCGCCGTCAACGAATCCAGACTTTTTGGCGCGGATGGGCCGTCCACGACCAACCCGGGACAGACCGGGGCGACATACCAGGATCAGGCTCCAATCTCACTCGCCGGTACGAGTTCCTCGCAGGATGGCCCGATCAGACGCTGCCGCATAGCCCGGCTTGACGACTCGATCGATCAGGTCGAGGCGCTCGTCAAACGGGAGAAACGCGCTCTTGATGGCGTTGATCGTGAACCAGCGCGCGACCTCGAGCGGATATCCGAATGCCTGGGCCACCAGCTCCATCTCGCGGCTCATCGTCGTACCGCTCATCAACCGGTTGTCGGTGTTGACGGTGACGCGGAACCGCAGGTACGTGAGCACTCCGATGGGATGCTCGGCTACCGAGGAGGCGGCACCCGTCTGCAGGTTCGACGAGGGGCACATCTCCAACGGCACGCGGCGGTCACGCACATAGCTCGCCAGCCGACCGAGAACCGGCTGGTCGCCACGGAGGTCGATGTCGTCGACGATCCGAACACCGTGTCCGAGCCGCTCGGCTCCGCACCACTGCAACGCCTGCCAGATGGACGGCAGGCCGAACGCCTCGCCGGCATGGATCGTGAAGTGCGCGTTCTGGCGCTGGAGGTACTCGAAGGCGTCGAGGTGCCGGGTTGGCGGGTAGCCGGCCTCGGCGCCGGCGATGTCGAAGCCACACACGCCCCGGTCCCGGTGCCGCACGGCCAGCTCGGCGATCTCGCGAGACATCGCGGCATGCCGGAGGGCGGTGAGGATCTGCCGTACGACGATGTGCCCGCCGTGCGCGCGCACCGCGGCTGCCGCTGTCTCGAACCCGGACTGGACCGCCTCGACCACCTCGTCCAGGCTGAGCCCCGCCCCGAGGTGCTGCTCCGGGGCGTAGCGCACCTCGGCGTAGACCACGCCGTCCGCGGCCAGGTCGGCCACGCACTCCTCGGCCACCCGGGACAGGTCGGCGGCGCGCTGCATGACCGCGACCGTGTGCTCGAAGGTGGCGAGATACCGGACCAGGCTGCCCGAGCCGGCCGCGTCGACGAACCAGCGGTCGAGCGCCTCGGGCGAGTCGGCCGGGAGCGGGTGACCGACCTCGGCGGCGATCTGCACGATCGTCTCGGGGCGCAGCCCCCCGTCCAGGTGGTCGTGCAGAACCGCCTTCGGAATGTCGATGAAGCCCGGGTCGTCGGCCTGATGCATGCGGCTATCCTCCCAGGGATGGATGCCACCACGCAGCGCGTCGCGATCGTCACCGGAGCCGCCAGGGGTATCGGGGCCGCGGTGGCCAGGCGGCTGCACCGGGACGGCTTCGGGGTCGCGGTGCTCGACCTCGACGAGGCAGCCTGCGCCGACACGGTCGCCTCGATCACCTCGGACGGTGGACGGGCGCTCGCCGTGGGTGCCGACGTCTCCAGTGCCGAGGACGTGTCGGCAGCTGTCGAGAGGATCGCGGCCGAGCTCGGACCGCCCCTCGTGCTCGTCAACAACGCCGGCATCACGCGGGACAACCTGCTGTTCAGGATGTCTGAGGACGACTGGGACGCCGTCCTCCGGGTGCACCTGCGTGGTGCGTTCCTGATGAGCCGAGCCGCCCAGGCTCACATGACCAGGGCCGGGTGGGGTCGAATCGTCAACATGTCGAGCACGTCCGCCCTGGGCAACCGAGGGCAGGCCAACTATGCGACCGCCAAGGCCGGCATGCAGGGTCTCACGAAGTCGCTGGCGATCGAGCTCGGGAAGTTCGGGGTCACGGCGAACGCGATAGCCCCCGGCTTCATCGTCACTGACATGACCCGGGTGACCGCCGAACGGCTGGGCGTGGCGTTCGAGGAGTTCCAGGCGGCTCGGGCCAAGGAGACGCCGGTTCCCCGCGTCGGCCAACCCGACGACATCGCCCACGCCGTCTCGTACTTCGTCAGCGAGGGCGCGTCGTTCGTCACCGGGCAGGTCTTGTACGTCGCCGGCGGGCCGCGAGGCTGACGGTGACGCGAACGTTCCTCACCGTCGACGAGCTGACTGCCGCCGTTGGTGAGCAGCTCGGACCCGGCGAATGGATCCGCGTCGACCAGCAGCGCATCGACACGTTCGCCGACGCGACAGGCGACCACCAGTGGATCCATGTCGACCCGGTCCGTGCACTGGGGGGGCCGTTCGGGGCGACCGTCGCCCACGGCTACCTCACGCTCTCCCTCGTCCCATCGCTCGTGGCGTCGCTGGTCGACTATGCGGGATGGGGCGTCAAGATCAACTACGGGTGCAACAAGGTGAGGTTCCCGGCCCCTGTCCTCGTCGGAAGCAGGGTGCGCGCCGCTGTCCGGATCGCCGCCGTCGACGAGGCAGCCGCGGGGACCCGGGTGACCGTCCGGGTGACCGTAGACGCAGAGGACGCCGAGGGACACCAGGGCGGCAAACCCGCCCTGGTCGCCGAGGTCGTCACGTTGCTGGCATCCGACTAGGCGATCCGGTCGAGGACGACGTCTCTGGCCGCCGATCCCGGGCCGTCCTGCTCCGCGATGTCGAAGGCGTCGGCCAGGGCCGCCTCCGCGCGGGCGATTCGGTCCGGGTCGTCGGTGTGGAGGGTCAGCAGGGCTCCGCCGGCCACGACCCGCTCCCCCGGCTTCACGTGTATCTCGACCCCGGCGCCGGCCTGGACCGGATCCTCCTTGCGGGCCCGTCCCGCTCCGAGCCGCCAGGCTGCGACACCGACGGCGAGCGCGTCCAGCCGGGTGAGCACGCCGTCGACGGGGGCGGCCACCGGATGGGTCTCCTTCGCGGTCGGCAGGTCGGCATCGGGATCGCCACCCTGGGCGGAGATCATCTGTCGCCAGACGTCCATCGCGGAGCCGTCGGCCAGCTTGTCGGCGGGGTCGACGTCATCGCGACCGGCGGCCCCGAGCATCTCCTTGGCCAGGGCGAGCGTGAGCTCGACGACATCGGCCGGGCCCTCTCCGCAGAGGACCTCCAGCGACTCACGCACCTCGAGCGCGTTGCCGACGGTCCGGCCGAGAGGAGTGTCCATGTCGGTGATCAACGCGAACGTCTTCAGTCCTGCGTCGGAACCGAGCTCCACCATGGTGCGCGCAAGCTCACGGGCGCTGTCGAGGGTCTTCATGAACGCGCCGGACCCGACCTTGACGTCGAGGACCAGCACGCTCGTGCCCTCGGCGATCTTCTTGCTCATGATCGAGGATGCGATGAGTGGTATCGACTCGACCGTCCCCGTGACGTCGCGCAGGGCGTAGAGCTTCTTGTCCGCGGGGGCGAGCGACGAGCCTGCGGCGCAGATCACGGCCCCGATCTCTTCGAGCCGGCAGACGATCTCGTCATAGGACAGGTCGGCGCGCCACCCGGGGATCGACTCGAGCTTGTCGAGCGTGCCGCCGGTGTGGCCGAGCCCCCGACCCGACAGCTGCGGCACGGCCAATCCGCAGGCGGCGACGAGCGGCGCGAGCGGCAGGGTGATCTTGTCCCCGACGCCACCGGTCGAGTGCTTGTCGACGGTCGGCTTGGACAGTCCGCTGAAGTCCATCCGCTCGCCGGACGCGATCATGGCCGCCGTCCAGCGGCTGACCTCGCGGCGGCTCATCTTGTTGAGAAAGATCGCCATCGCCAGTGCCGCCATCTGCTCGTCCGCCACGACGCCACGCGTGTATGCGTCGACGACCCAGTCGATCTGGTCGTCGCTGAGCTCGCCTCGGTCGCGCTTGGCAACGATCACATCGACGACGTCGTGCTCCTCGCTCACGCGCGCCGGCTCACGGTGATCTCTGTTGGTCGAGGTTGCCGCGCCCGAACGCGTCGGGCAGGATCTCGGCCACGGACCGGACGCCGTCCGATGTCTGCACCGCGAGGTCTGGCCCGCCGTGCTCGAGGAGCAGCTGCCGGCACCGCCCGCAGGGCATCAGCGGCTGGCCCGCGCCGTCCACGCAGACAAAGGCCACCAGCCGACCCCCGCCGGTCGCGACCAGCGAGGAGACGAGCCCGCACTCGGCGCACAACGTCAGGCCGTATGAGGCGTTCTCGACGTTGCAGCCCACGACCACGCGTCCGTCGTCGACGAGCCCCGCGGCCCCCACGGGGAAGCGGGAGTAGGGCGCATAGGCCCGCCTCATCGCGCCGCGCGCCGCCTCGGTCAGCGCATCCCAGTCCACGTCGGTCATGTGTCAGCCCTTCACGTACGGCTCGCCGTCGGCGGCCGGCGGCCGGACCCGCCCGACGAAGCCGGCGACCGCGATGATCGTCGCGATGTACGGGGTCATGCCGAGCAGGTCGCTGGGAATCTTCTGGGTGAACGACAGCTGGTTCTGCAGGTTCCACATGAAGCCGAAGAACAGCGATGCCACGGTGGCTCCCACCGGATGCCAGCGCCCCATGATGAGGGCGGCCAGCGCGATGAAGCCGTTCCCTCCGGTGACTCCGCGGTCGAAGGCTCCGGTGGATCCCACGGTGAAGTAGGCGCCGCCGAGGCCCGCGAAGACGCCGCCGAGCAGCACGGACTGCCAGCGCATCCGGTTGACCTTGATGCCGACGGTGTCGGCGGCTGTCGGGTGCTCCCCGACCGCCCTTACCCGAAGGCCCCACCGGGTCTCGAAGAGCAGGAACGACACGAAGGCGACCGAGACGTACATCAGGTAGACGAGCACGGTCTGGTCGAAGAGGCTCTGCCCGACCAGCGGGATGTCCGACAGCCCGGGGATCGCGATCGGAGACAGGATCGGCGGGTTGTTGAGGAGGTTGGTGGCGTGCTCGGTGCTGGGGATCTGGTCGAGCAGGAACCCGGTCAGCCCCGTCGCCAGCAGCACCAGCACGACCCCCAGGACCACCTGGTTCACCTGGTACTTGATCGCGAAGACGGCCAGCAGGGCGGCCACCCCCACGCCGGCCGCCACGCCACCGAGGAGGCCGACCGAGGTGCTCGCGGTCATGCTGCCGACCATCGAGGCGAAGAACGCACCCATGATGAATTGGGCCTCGATCGCGACGTTGATGACGGCCGCCCGTTCGCACAGGCAACCCGCGAGAGCCCCCAGGATCAGCGGCGTCGCGATCGCCAGCGTGCCGGGCAGCGGGTTCACCATCTTGGCCTCGAACGCGCCGGAAGGCTGATCGGAGTAGGCCCAGATCAGGAAGCCCAGTGCGAAGGCGACGCCGGCGACGCCCATCGCCAGCATCGACCGCCAGCCTTTGGGCAGCCAGCCCGCCGCCCCTGCCACCCCGATGCACAGCACCAACGCTGCGCAGACCCACAGCGTGGGCTTCGACGCGATCGTGTGGACAGGGGTGTTCGCACTGGGGACCTGCACCAGGATGTAGTGCACGTGCGCGGTATGGATCGCGAGCGCGAAGTAGGCGAGCAGGACCGCCAGCAGGCCGAGGACGACACCTAGTCTGGTACGACGGCGGACTTCGGCCGGGTCCCGCACCTGCGCGCGGGTGGGTACCGTGGCCTGGTCCGCAGCAGGGGTCGCGGTCATGAGTTCCACCCTTTCGCCAGTACGGCGCCCTCGTCGCCCACCGCCTTCATTCTGAAGATGGTCTTCACGAGGACGGGGGCGGCCACGAACAACACGATCAGCGCGGAGAGGATCTGGGTCAGCGAGACCGAGGTCCCCGCGGTCGCCTGCATCTGAGTCCCGCCGGCCGAGAGAGCACCGAACAGCAGGCCGGCGAGCACGGTGCCCAGCGGGGTAGCCCGGCCGAGGAGCGACACCGTGATCGCGTCGAAGCCGACGGTGCCGCCGAACGCCGTGCTCAGCTGCACGTGGTCACCGAGCACCTGTTCCACCCCCGCGAGCCCCGCAAGCAGGCCGGCGATGACCATCGCCATCGTGTAGCTCATCGAGACGCTCATGCCCGCGGTGCGCGCCGCGTCGGCGTTGGCCCCCACCGCGCGCATGGAGAAGCCCAACGTGGTGCGGTTGAGCAGCCACCAGACGCCGTACGCCGCCACGAAGGCCAGCAGCACGCCGAAGTGCAGGCCGAAGACGTGCGGGAAGGCCGCGTTGTTGTCGACCAGCGGGCTGATCCGGTTTGCCACGTTCTTCTGCTCGAAGGGCTTGAGGCTCAGCAGCCAGCTCAGCAGAAGCATCGCTGTGTAGTTGAGCATGATCGTGACAATGACCTCGTGCGCGCCCGTCCGGGCCTTCAGGAACCCCGCGATCCCGCCCCACAGCGCTCCGCCGAGCAACCCGGCGAGGATCGCCGCGACCAGGTGGCTCACGCCCGGCAGCTGCGTGTGGAAGCCGACGAAGCCGGCGAACGCGGCACCGATGATGAGCTGACCCTGCGCGCCGATGTTGAAGAGGCCGGCGCGGAACGCCAGCGTGACGCCGAGCCCTGCGCAGATGAGGGGGGCAGCCTGCGACAGCGTGTTGGTGATGGCTGTCCAGGAGCCGACCGAGCCGGTGAGCAGCGCCCAGTACGAGCTGCCCACCGCGTGGCCCGCGTTGCGGAAGGCGTCCCACGGGTAGCTGGTGAAGTAGCTCATCGAGCTGATCACCGACGGTGTGCTCACGATGATGAGGAGGGCGCCGATCACCAGCGCGAGGACGATGGAGGCGATGGTGACCTTGACCGTCGGGAGCCACTGCTCGACGTCGCCGATGGACCACCTGTCACGCGCCGGCTCGGCCGGCGCGTTCGCATCGTCAGCCATGGCTGCCTCCCGTCCCGACGGCGTCTGCGGTCGGCTTGCGGGCCCCCGCCATCATCAGCCCGATCTCCTCGCGCGGGATGTCCGGCCCGACGACTCCGACGATGCGTCCACCGAACATCACCGCGATCCGGTCGCAGAGCCCGAAGATCTCGTCGAGCTCCGTCGAGACGATCATCACCGCGGCCCCCGCTGTGCGCGCGGCGATGATCCGCTTGTGGATGAACTCGATCGAGCCGACGTCCAGACCGCGGGTGGGCTGGGAGGCGATCAGCGCCTTGAGGTTCCGCGACATCTCCCGGGCGACCACCACCTTCTGCTGGTTGCCGCCCGACAGGGACGACACCGGCGCCTCCATGCTCTCCGTGCGGATGTCGAACTCCTCGATGCGCTTGGCGGCGTTGTCGGCGATGGAGTCGAGCTTGAGCAGACCGGACTGCGAGAACTCGGGCCGGGTGTAGAGGTCGAGAACCAGGTTCTCGCGGACCGAGAAGGCCCCCACGAACCCGTCGTGCGACCTGTCCTCGGGGACGTAGCCGATGCCGTCCTCGAGGCTCTGCTGGGTGTCATGCCTGGTGATGTCGCGACCGTCCAGGGTGATCGTGCCGTTGGCGGGCCGGACGAGCCCGAGCATGGACTTGACCAGCTCCGTCTGCCCGTTGCCCTGCACGCCCGCGACGCCCAGGATCTCGCCGGCACGGATGTCGAAGGAGACGTCGTCGACGACAGTGACACCGCGGGGGTCGATCACGGTCAGCCCGGCGACCGACAGGACGACGTCGCCGGGCTCGGCGGCCGGCTTGTCCACGACCAGGCTGATCTCGCGGCCCACCATCATCTTGGCCAGCTCTGACTCCGACGCGGCAGGAGATGCGGTCCCGGCGACCTTCCCGCGCCGGATCACGGTGATCCTGTCGCCGATGGCCCTGACCTCGCGCAGCTTGTGGGTGATGAACACGATCGACGTACCGTCGTCCCGCAGCGCGCGCATGATCTCCATCAGCTCATCGGTCTCCTGCGGGGTCAGTACTGCGGTCGGCTCGTCGAGGATCAGGAGCTTCGCCTCGTTCGCCAGCGCCTTGATGATCTCCACCCGCTGCTGGACACCGACCGGCAGGTTCTCGACCAGAGCGTCGGGGTCGACCGCGAGCTTGTAACGGTTCGACAGGTCGCGGACCAGGTCCGCGGCCTTGCGCCGGTTGAGCACGTTCAGGGCACGCGTCGTCTCGCGCCCAAGTACGACATTCTCGGCAACGGTGAAGACCGGCACCAGCATGAAGTGCTGGTGGACCATGCCAAGACCCGCGTCGATCGCATCCCCGGGGGACTCGAAGCGGACCGGCTCGCCGTCGAGGAGGATCTCCCCGTCGTCGGGCTTCAGCAGCCCGTACAGCATGTTCATCAGCGTCGTCTTGCCGGCGCCGTTCTCGCCGAGCAGGCAGTGGATCTCACCCGGCTCGACCGTCAGGTCGATGTTGTCATTGGCGACGAACGACCCGAAGCGTTTCGTGAGTCCTCGAAGCTCGAGGTGCATGGAGAGCCGTCTCTCGTCACATGGCAGCGGGTCGCGGTCCGAACGCCGGTCAGTGCGGAATGGAAGGCGAGGCGATCTTGATCTTTCCGCTTATGAGGTCCTGCTTCACCTTTGCCAGTTGGCTCTTGAGCGCGCTCGGGATCTTGTTGTCGAAGTCGTGGTAAGGCGCGATGCCGACGCCGTTGTTCTGCAGGTTCCCGATGAACAGCGCGTTCGAGAACTTCTTGTCCAGAGCCGACTTGATGGCGTCCTGCACGGAAACCGCAAGACCCTTCTCGGCCGAGCTCAGGAGCACCGAACAGTACTCCGCGGCACTCACGCAGCCGTCGGTGTCGACCCAGATGGCGGTGACCTTCCCGCCCGAGTCCTTGGCCGCCTGCAACGCACCGAGCCCGTCGGCGCCGGCCACCGGGAAGATGACGTCGGCGCCCTGCTGGATCATGTTCTGCGCCGTCGTCTGCCCCTTGACCTTCGTGGAAAAGTCGTTCGTGAACGTGCCGTTCTGGGTCTTCTCGTTCCACCCGATGACCTGGACGTTCTTGCTGTTCTGCTGGTTGTAGTACTGCACCCCGTCATAGAAGCCGTCCATATAGATCGTCACCGTCGACAGCTTCTGGCCGCCGAAGGTCCCGACGATGCCGCTCTTGCTCATCCCGGCCGCGAGGTAGCCCTCGATGAACGCCGGTTGGGCGGTGTTGAAGACAAGTCCCTTGAGGTTGCTCGGCGGCTTGGAGTAGCTGAAGTCGACGATGGCGAAGTCCAGCTTGGGGTTCGCCTTGGCAGCCTTCAACGTGGCGTCGCCGAGGTCGAAGCCGTTGGTGATGATGATGTTGCAGCCCGCGCTGATCATCGCGTTGATGTTGCTGTCGTACTGGCTGGGCGACGTGGACTGGATCTTGGCCATCGAGATGCCGTACTGGTGCGTGGCGTCGATGACGCCCTGCAGCGACGACTGGTTGAACGACTTGTCGCTGAAGCCTCCCGTGTCGGAGACCATGCACGCCTTGAAGGAGGTGTTGCTCGCCGGAGGGGAGCTCGAGTGCCCTCCGCCACCGGGCGACGGGGTGTGCGAGGACTGCGTTGACGTCTTGGGTTTGCTGCCACAAGCAGTCAGTGCCAGCGCAACGACGGCTACCACCGCCAACGACCTTGCCGTCCTGTTCACGGCCCCTCCTCTTTCTTTTGCGCGCGCCGGACGAAGCCACCCCTCGCCCTCGCCGGTCACTCTAGCGGCTCGATCACGGGCTCGAGGTTGCGGCGTGACATTCTCAGGAGCGAGGCGGAACCGGTCCTGGAGCCGACCCTTCGGTGGCGTTGGACGCGAGCCGGGAGAACACCCGCACGCCGACCGAGATCGCCGACTCGTCGATGTCGAACGTGCCCTGATGCAGGTCACCGCCGTCCGCCACCTCGGGTCCGCGAACGCCCAGCCTCAGCAGAGCGCCGGGCACCGAGCTCATCATCCACGCGAAGTCCTCGCCACCGAGGCTCTGGTCGGTGCCGACTACCCCAGTGGTGCCGACGACGTCGACCGAGGCCGCCCTCGCCATCTCGATGGCTCCGGCGTCGTTGACGCAGGGCGGGACACTGGCGTGACCGTCGACCTGCACATCAACGCCGTACGGGCTCATCAACGACCGGATGAGGTCGGGTATGACGACGTGGGCCGCATCCCAGACCTTGGCGTCCAGGCAACGGATGGTCCCCTCGACCTGCCCCCACGCGGGGATCGTGTTGGCCGCGGTTCCGGCGTGGATCTGGCCCCACACGATGCTGAGACCCGAACGCGGGTCTGTCAGGCGCGACATGGCGCCGGGCAGCTCCGTGACGAGGGAGCCGAGCGCGTAGACCAGGTCAGCCGTCAGGTGCGGGCGCGCGGTATGTCCACCCGGTCCGGTGAGCGTGACCTTGATGGCGTCGGTACCCGCCGTGATGGGCCCGACCCTCAGGCCGATCTGCCCCGCGCAGAGCTGGGGGTCGCAGTGGAACGCGAAGACGTGCTCCAGGCCGTGGATCTCACCCGCCGCCACGACGTCGAGCGCCCCGCCCGGGATGACTTCCTCGGCCGGCTGGAAGATCAGCCTCGCCGAGCGGGTGAGCAACCCGGCGCCGGCCAGCTCGGCGAGTACCAGCGCCGTACCGAGCACGATCGTCGTGTGTGCATCGTGACCACAGGCATGGCAGACGCCGCCGGTTCGCGACCGGTACGACGTGCCGGTCAGGTCCTCGACCGGAAGCGCGTCGATGTCGCCCCGGAACCCGACGGTCGGCGAGCCGCGGCCGGAGCCCATCACGTCGCAGACCAGACCCGTCCCACGCGGCAGCACACGAGGAGATAGGCCCGCCTCCCGCAGCCGTTCGACGAGCCTCGCGGTCGTCCGATGCTCCTGGCGCCCCAGCTCAGGATGAGCGTGCAGGTCACGCCGGAACGAGACGAGCTCCGCGTCGAGTCCCTTCGTCAGGCGGTCGATCTCGTCGGCACATTCCTCGTCTCGCACGTCCTCAGTGTGACATCGACTGTGGTTTCTCCGCGCCGGGCGGCACCGGTGGGGCCGCGGACCACGGAGTGCGCGAGCCGGCCGTGCGCTCTTGAGGCGTGGTTCCACCCTCTAGGCTGGGGCGAAGCCGACTGCGCTGACGCGTCAGCAGAGCGCCGGATGGAAGGGAGCGACGATGGCCGGGCGAATCCTCATTCATGCCGGCGCGCCGAAGACCGCGACCACTTTCATCCAGCGTGGTCTCCACTCCAACCGCTCCGTGCTTGCCGACAACGGGGTGTACCTCCCGGAGACCGGCCGGCTGGAGCTGGAGCCCAACGCCGTGTGCCACCACCACCTGGCGTGGGCCCTGATCACCCCCGAGCGCTACCGCGACTCGCCCAACGGCTGGGAGGCGCTCGCCGACGAGCTGGCCGGGGTGGAGTCGGACGTCGTCATCCTCAGCTCCGAGGTGTTCAGCCGCGTTGCGGGGAAGGCGGACGGTGCCGCACTCGTGACGGAAGCAGCCAGGAGACTTTCGGACTCGGTGACGGTCGTCTACTTCGTGCGGAACCAGCTCTCACTTTTCAACAGCCTGTACGGGCAGCGGGTCAAGTCCCTCCGGACGACGGAGACCTTCGACGACCACACCGAGACGAGGCGCTCGCGGCTGCTCTTCAACTACGAGGCGCTGCTCCAGCCGTGGTTCACCGACGACTCCATCGGCTTCGTAGCCGTCCCCTTCACCGGAGAGCGCGACGTGGACCCGTTCCAGGCGCTGCTTCACGTCGCCGGTCTCGACCTGCCCGACACGACGTTCGAGCATGACGAGGACGAGGTCAACGCGTCCCTCGGGCCTGTCGGCGTGGAGGCCGCCCGGCTGCTCGCGGCCTACCTGCGGGGAACCTTCGCCGACTTCGACTTCGAGGAGGCCGCCGCCAAGAAGCTCTACCGGTTGGCGTCGCATCGCGCGCAGGAGAACGGCTGGTGCGACGAGCCGTTCTGGGGCTGGACGGCCGAGACCGCCCAGCCGACAGCCGACTACTTTACAGAGTCGAACAACCGCTTCGCCCGCGCCGTCTGGGGGTCCGACTGGGACATCCCGATGCCTGTCGACCGTGAGACCTCGGCCGTCCGGCTGCTGGACCTCGATCCCCCCACGATCGAGAAGATCCACCGCTACGTGTTCTCGCTCACCGGCAGGTTCTCCAACCTGCGCGCCGAAGCACGCGCCACGTGACCCGCCTCGTCATCCATGCGGGAACCCACGCGACGGACGCGCGGGCGATCTGCGGCCAGCTCGCGTCGTGGCGTGGCCGACTCGACACGTTGGGGGTACGCCTCCACCCCGACGACCCTGAGGCCTGGGCCGACGACATACGAGCCCTCGCGGACGACGAGGCTCCACCGGCTCTGGTCGAAACAGCGCACCGCGCGCTCCGCGACGGTAAGACGATGCTTCTGCTCAGTTCAGAGGGTCTCGAGGACTCGCTGCGCGAGCCGGCCGACATCGCGAGCCTCGGGGCTTTCGGGAGGGCGGTGGGCATGGGAGTCACCGTGCTGTGCGTTCTGCGGGACCAGCTCGGCTATCTCAACGAGCTCTACTGCGACCGCGTCATACGGCTGCAGACGGCCAAGAGCTTCGCCTCGTTCGCGGCGGCGCCAGATCCCGCCCGCCGCTTCGACTACGGCAAGGCATTCGACGTGGTGCTGGGTGGCGACGAGCTCGGCTTCGTCGCGGTCCCTTACGACCAGATGCAGGACGGCACTCAGGGCAGGACCCTCCTCGAGGCAGCGGGCGTCCCGTCAACCGCGACGGCGTCCCTCCCCGCCGGCAGCACGCGCGAACCCCTTCCGGGTCCGGTTCTCGTCGCCGCTTGCCGGTTGCTCTTCAAGCGAGCCTGGCGGTTGGGCATGTTCAACCGGCTTCCTCGAGGAAGGCTGCTGGACGCCGTCGCCACCCTTCGCCGACGCAGCGACGAGCAGGCATGGGACGATGCGCCCTTCTGGGGCTGGAGTGAGCCGCTCAGGCAGGTCGCCATCGCGCGTTACCAGCCGGGCAACGACGTGCTGGCTTCAGCTCTGTGGGGACGATCATGGGGGGAAAGCTGGGAGAGCGGCCGGTACGTCGACCTGGACCTGGCTGCCAGCTCCTCCGCTCTCGTCGTCGATGTGCTTCTCACCATCGACGGGCTGATCAAGGACCTGAAGGCCGAGAAGACCGAGAAGGCCGCACTGACCGCAGAGAATGCCGGAGCCTAGGTTGCGACGGGTAGTCGTCTTCATGGGCGGGCCACGCGATGCCACCGCCGCGGTACAACGGACCTTGCCAGGCCTCGTCGAGACGCTCGCCGAGGTTGGCGTCGTCGTCCCCGAGTCCGGTCGCGTCGACAGCCCCGGGGGCGGCTTCTCGCACCAGCCCCTGGAGGCTGGCCCGATCGTGGGATGGGCAGCGTTGCGCAGCGAGCTCGATTCTGCGCCGGGCGACAGCGCGCTCCTCGTCATCCCGGGCCTGGTGCGAATCGGCAGCGCGGCAACCCACCGGCTGGCGATGCTGGCCGAGCTGTCTGCGCTGGCCGACGACGTGTCCCTGGTGAGCGTCGTCGGCGACCAGCTCACCCTGCTCAACGACCTCTATCTCCAGCAGGTGGCGAGCTGGCGGATGTCGAAGCGGCTCGCGGGCGCCGTGTCGCGTCTCCTCACCAACGTGCTGCTCGACCACGAGACGTCGCTGCGACCTTGGTACGCCGACAACCGGGCGCGCTACGCCGCCGTACCCATGAGCGGCTTCATGGCGGAGAACCCCGTCGCTGCCGTTCTCCACGCTGCTGGGGTCGATGTCCCCGCCGGGCTCCCACCTGCCACGGCGGCGGCTCCCCTTCGGCTGGGACCGATCGGTGTGGAGGCGAACAGGCTGTTGTCGACGTACCTGCGAGCCGAAGTGGCCGACTTCCGCCCGGACGACCCTGGGATCGCCGCCGCCTCGCGGGTGGCGCTCACTCGAGCGGACCGCCTCGACTGGTGCGGGAACACGTTCTGGGGGTTCACCAGAAGGGCAGCAGAGAAGGTGCTGGCTCGTTACGAGGTGTCGAACCACAGGTTCGCGAGAGCTGTCTGGGGAACCGACTGGACGTTGCCCTACCCCCTCGAACGGGCTTGCACCCAGGTCGACTTCCTCGACCTGGACGTCAAGGTCATCGACCAGGTGCACCGCTTCGTGCTCGCCATGGCCGAGAAGGTCTCGCACGACCTCCAGGTCACACCGTGACACGCCTGGTGGTCCACGCCGGCACGGAGTTCGCCGACGCGGGAGCGGTCCAGCGCCATCTTGTCGCGTGGCGGGAGCCACTCCAGGCGGCTGATGTCGTCCTGCCCATCGGTGACAGCCAGACCGAGTGGCGAGAGGCTGCCCTGGGTCTCGTGCCTGGCAGGGATTCCACGCCCGCCGAGGCTCTCCTCACACGGGCGCGCGAGACGTCAGCCTCGACCATCCTGGTCAGCTCGGATGTCCTGGCTGATGTGCTGATCTCCCCCGAGGAGACGGCCGGCTTCGTCGCGATGGCGGCAGGCCTGGACCTCGACGTCCGGGTGGTGGTCGTCGTACGCGAGCAGATCGGCTACATCAACAGTCTGTACTGCAACCGCGTCCGCAACCTCGAGACGGCGCGCAGCTTCGCAGCCTTCGCAACCGACCCGACGCCGGCGCATCGCTTCGACTATGTCGCGACGTTCGGCGCCATCGCAGACACCGACGGGGTCGACCTGGTGGCGATCCCCTACCCCGAGCTCCGCTCGAAACAGGCCGGCCGTGCATTCCTCGAAGCCGCGGGTGTGAGCGGCGACGTCATCGACGGCCTCCCGCCGGTCGCGGACCAGGTCGAGCCGACGCCAGGTCCGGTGCTGATCGCCGCCACCCGCCTTCTGCACAAGCGGTTACGCAAGCTCGGGAGGGTCAGCGAACGGGGACGGCCCCTGCTGCGCACGCTTTCGGAGGGGCTGGCGGCGAGAGCGACCGAGCAGGCATGGGACTCCGAGACGTTCTGGGGATGGGACACGGCCCTGCGACGCAGCGTGGAGCTCGAGCTCGCCGAGAGCAATGAGATGTTCGCCGACTTCGTCTGGGGGACGCCCTGGCCGGAGCCGTTGAGCGTCGCGAGGCCGCGTCGACACGATCTCGCCGACCTCGAGCCGCCGGTGCTGCACGACGTGTTCGCAACCGTCGAACGCCTCGTCGGCAACCTGCGCAGGACGTCTCCCCCGACCGAGTCAGAGGATCAAGAGGAGTCGGAAGGATCAGAAGGCGTCCGGGGGCCGGTAGACCCCCCAGACTTCGCGTAGCGCGTCACACACCTCGCCGACCGTGCCCTTCGCCGCGAGCGCGGCCCGCATCGGCACCAGCACGTTGTCGGCACCTGTCGCGGCCTTGCGGAGGTCGTCGAGATGCCGGTCCAGCTCAGGCTGGTCCCGGTCGGCGCGCAGCTTCGCGAGTCGCTCGGCCTGCTGAGCCTCGATCTCCGGGTTCACCCGCAGCGGCTCGTAGGGATCCTCCGTCGAGACGGCGAACCTGTTGAGCCCAACCACCGTACGCTCCGCGCTGTCGATCTCCTTGGCGATCCGGTACGCCGACTTCTCGATCTCGTTCTTCTGGAAGCCAGCCTCGATGGCGGCCACCGCGCCGCCGTACTCCTGCACCTGCTTCATCAGGTCTCGCGCCTCCTCCTCGACACCGTCCGTGAGCGACTCGACGGCGTACGAGCCCGCGAACGGGTCGACCGTCTTGGTCACGTCCGACTCGTAGGCGATCACCTGCTGGGTGCGGAGCGCGAGACGAGCCGCCTTCTCGGTCGGCAGGCCGATCGCCTCGTCAAAGGAGTTCGTGTGCAGGGACTGGGTGCCGCCGAGCACCGCCGCCAGCGCCTGGATGGTGACCCGCACCATGTTCACCTCGGGCTGCTGGGCGGTGAGCTGCACACCTGCCGTCTGGGTGTGGAACCTCAACATGTGGGACTTCGGGTTCTTGGCCCCGAACTCGTCCCGCATCACCTGGGCCCAGATGCGTCTGGCGGCGCGGAACTTCGCCACCTCCTCGAGGAGCGTCGTACGCGACACGAAGAAGAAGGCCAGCCGGGGCGCGAACTCGTCGACATCCTGACCGGACGCGATGGCGGCCCGCACGTACTCGACGCCGTTGGCGAGGGTGAAGGCAATCTCCTGGGCGGGCGTCGCCCCCGCCTCCGCCATGTGGTAACCGGAGATCGAGATCGTGTTCCACCGCGGCATCGCGGTGCGGCAGTACCGGAAGATGTCGGTGATCAGGCGCAGCGACTGCTGAGGCGGATAGATGTAGGTGCCACGCGCGATGTACTCCTTGAGGACGTCGTTCTGGGTCGTCCCGCGCAGCGCGTCAGCCGACACACCCTGCTGCTCGCCGACGATCTGGTAGAGCAGCATCAACAGAGCGGCCGGGGCGTTGATCGTCATCGAGGTCGAGACCTTGTCGAGCGGGATGCCTCCGAAGAGGATGCTCATGTCCTCGACCGAGTCGATGGCGACCCCCACCTTCCCGACCTCGCCGTGCGCGATCGGGGCGTCCGAGTCGTAGCCCATCTGCGTCGGCAGGTCGAAGGCGACCGACAGCCCGGTGGTGCCGGCCTCGATCAGCTGGTGGTACCGCTGGTTGGACTCGGCCGCCGTCCCGAACCCGGCGTACTGCCGCATCGTCCAGGGTCGGCCGGTGTACATCGACGGGTACACGCCCCTGGTGTAGGGGAACTCCCCGGGGGCACCGAGCGCGGTGTCCAGATCCCGGTCGGCCAGCGCGTCCGGGCCGTAGATGGGCTCGAACGGCAGGCCGGACTCGGTGACATGGCTCATGGGCGCAAGAGTACGGCGAGCGCAGCCGGAACTGCACCGTGAGACGGACGCAGCCGGCACCCCCCGCTGGGTGCCAGGTCAGGGAATCGTCTCGTTGTTCCCTCCGGAGACGACCACGACCACGGTCTCCCCCGCCGGTACCTCCGCGGCGACCCGGCCGGTCGCGACCGCCGCGAGCGCAACGCAGGCGCCTGGCTCGGCAAGCACCCGCGCGGTGCTCCACAGCAGACGGCGCGCCTCGAGGATCTCCGACTCGCTCACGAGCACCGGCAGCACCGACGTGTCGACGGCCACCTGGTACGCGATCTCGCCAACCCGGGCTGCGCCCAGCGCATCACTGGCCACCCCACCCACGGCGACCTCAACCGGGCCTCCGGCCGCCAGCGCGTCAGCAAGGGCGGGACACATCTCCGGCTCAACCGGCTGCACTCGCATGTTGCGTCCGGTGAGCGCGGTTGCCGTACCGGCGAACAGGCCTCCGCCACCGCACGGCAGAACGACCAGCGAGGCGGCCGGCACCTGCTCGGCGACCTCCAGACCGACGGTGCCCGCGCCTGACACCGTCTCGAACGTGTCATAGGGATGGATCTGCGGGACGTTCTCGTCGGTGGAGAAGTCGGCGCACTCCTCGAGCGCCTCCTTGACGAACCCGTCGACCGGGTGCACCCGTCCGCCGTACTCCTGGATGCGCGCGATCTTGGCCGGCGTCGCCGTCCTCGGTACGAACACGTCGGCGGTGACGCCCACCTTCTGAGCCGCCCAGGCGACTGCTGCGGCGTGGTTGCCTCCCGAGGCGGCGCACACGCCTGTCGCGGAGCCGTCCAGCGACAACACGTTGTTGAGCGCGCCGCGTGCCTTGAACGACCCGGTGTGCTGCGTGAGCTCGAGCTTCAGCACGACGCGCGCATCCACACCGGGCAGCCCGCCGAGGTCGAGGACAGGGGTACGGCGAACCGCGCCCTCGATCCGCGGGTATGCGGCTTCGACGTCTGCGCGCCCGGGTTTGCGATTCGTGGCGGAAAGGGTCACGTCGGCCATTGTCGCCGACGGCGTTCGACCGGCTACTGCTGGCGCCAGAACATCAGCGCGGCGAGGGCACCCGCGGCTGCGCCGGCGATGGCGCTGCCGGGATCGAAGCGGTGGGCCAGTGTCGCACCGACACCACCGGTCAGAGCCGACGCAGGCTTGGCGCCTACCGGCGTGGCCGACGCCGCGCCGGCCTCGGCGGCCTGCTCAGCCTCCAGCATGCGCGCGGCTCGCAGGGCCAGCGCCTGCGCTGACAGCCCCGAGGTCATCGCCCAGGACGCGCCGTAGATGACCAGGCGGGAGAAGTAGTTGATCCACACCACCAGCGTGATCGCGATCGCCAACGGCGCGAAGGGCGATCCACCGACCGCCCCGAGGACGTTGACGACGAGGAGCTTCAGCAGCTCGAACCCGACCGCCCCCAGCAGCGCGCCCTGCCAGAGCGGCTTGGCATCGATGTCGGGAGCGCCGAGCAGGCGGTACATCACGAAGAAGAGGACCGTGCTCGACGCGAGTCCGAGCAGGATTCCGACCGCCCATACCAGGGGCGTGCCGACCACGGAGCCGGAAAGGTTGAGCCAGGAGATCAGCTTGTTCGTCAGCCCCTTGAGCGCGCCGGAAGTTCCTACCGAGATCACCAGCACGGAGCCGATGAGGGCGAGTCCGACCAGGTCGACGATCTTTCCGACGACGAAGCTGAACTTCTTGCTGGGCGGGACCTGGAAGACGGCCTGTAGGCCCTGGCGCAGTCCCGACATCCAGCCGAGCCCCGAGTAGAGCACACCGACGAAGCCGATGATCCCGGTGACCGCCTTGGCGTTCTTGATCTGGTCCATGCTGATCGTGTTGTGCCCGCCGTGGAGGGTGACGATCCCCGGGAACACCTGCTGGATGGCGCTGACCAGGTTGCTCTCGGCGCTCGGGTAGGCCTTCGCCACGTAGCCGATCACGCTGAAGGCCAGCGCGAGGATCGGGAAGAAGGACAGGAAGCCGAAGTAGGTGATCGCTCCGGCGAGCATGCCGCCCTGCACATTGCTGTAGTGCTTCAGCGTGTTCATCGTATGGTCGAGGAACAGCGATCGGCGACGCGCGGCGGCCAGCGCTGCCTTGGCCTTGCCGACGACCCCCGGCCTCTCGTCTGCCATGGGCTACTTCATACCCTGGCCACGGGAACGGCGCACGCTCAGGTTGATGGCGCCAACGCAAACGTGCGGGCCGGCCGCCACACGCCGTCAGACCCGTGCACGTACAGGTGAAACGCGGTCACGTCGAAGGAGCAGCTGTAGTCGGCAAGCTTGTCGAACGCCAGGTCGAGAGCGGCGTCGTCGAGGTCGTGGGCCACGGTCACATGCGGGTGGTAGGGAAACGCCGGGTCGTAGGCCAGCGGCCCCTTTCGGATCGCACCGGCAAGCATCTCGCATGAGGAGATCCCTTCGGCCAACGCGATGAACACGACAGGAGAGACGGGGCGGAAGGTCGCCGTACCCCGAAGGCGTAGCGGGAAGCGTGGCGTCGCGGCCGCCACGTCGGCAAGGTGTCGTTCGACCTTGTCGATGTCGTCAGCGACCCGGACGGGCGGAACCAGCGTCACGTGGGTAGGGATCGCATCGGCAAGCGGGTCACCGAACGACGCGCGGTAGCGCTGCAGCTCTCCTGCCCACGGCTCGGGCACCGCAATCGCGACGCCGATCGTGGTCACCCGACCGAGAGTAGACCTCGCGGAGAGGTGGTCTCGGCGGCGGGTTCAGAGCGCCGGGACGAAGCCCACCCTTTCGTAGACCTGGGCGAGCGTCGTGCCGGCTATCTCCCGCGCCCGGGCAGCCCCTTCGGCGAGGATGGCAGTGAGCTCGGTGAGGTCGTCGAGCAGCTCGAGGGTACGGGCCCGCAACGGCGTCACGAAATCCTCCACGAGCTCGGCGAGATCCTTCTTGAGGTCCCCGTAGCCGCGGCCGTCGTAGTCGGTGGCGATGTCGGTGATCGACCGCCCGCTGAGGGCAGCGAAGATCGTCAGCAGGTTGGAGACTCCTGGCTTCTCGGCCTCGTCGAAGCGGACCTCACGCCCGGAGTCGGTGACGGCGGAGCGGATCTTCTTCCCCGACCTGGCGGGCTCGTCGAGGAGCTCCACGATGCCGGCCGGGGACGATGCGCTCTTGCTCATCTTCGCGGTCGGGTCTTGCAGGTCGGCTACCTTGGCCGTCTCCTTGAGGATGTACGGCGAGGGCAGCACGAACGTGTCCCCGAAGCGGTGGTTGAAGCGACCGGCGAGGTCGCGGGTCAGCTCGAGGTGCTGGCGCTGGTCCTCGCCGACAGGAACCTGGTTGGCCTGGTAGAGCAGGATGTCGGCGGCCTGCAGGACGGGATAGGTGAACAGACCGACGGTCGCGCGTTCCTGTCCGCCCTTCGCCGACTTGTCCTTGAACTGCGTCATCCGCGCGGCCTCACCGAACCCCGTGATGCATCCGAGCACCCAGGCGAGCTGGGCGTGCTCGGGCACGTGGGACTGGATGAAGAGCGTGCACTGGTTGGGATCGAGCCCCATCGCCATCAGCTGAGCCACTGCGACCAGACACCGGCTGCGCAGCACATCGGGGTCCTGCTCGACGGTGATCGCATGCAGGTCGACGATGCAGTAGAAGGCCTCATGGTCGAACTGGAGCGACACCCACTGCCGCAGCGCACCGAGATAGTTGCCGAGATGGAAGGAGTCGGCGGTGGGCTGGATGCCCGACAGCACCCGCGGTCGAACGGAGGCGGGCGCGGGCGCGGGTGCAGCCGAGTGGCTCGAGGCAACCGCATCACCGCCCGTCGGGTATGGCGGTGGAGGGACTGGCGACATGGGCGCCATTGTGTCAAAGCGCCGGCGCCCGGTCCCCCCTGTCTCGGTTGAGCCGTCACAAACTTGGGGTTGAGCCGTCACAAAGTTGGAGTGCGACGGCAATTTTCCGACGGGTCGACGGCAATTTTCCGACGGGTCGACGGCAACTTTGCGACGGGTCAACGAGGAGGGGTGGCGGTGGTCGGCTGGCCAGCGGGGGCGGCGGGGGCGGCGGTCACCTTGACCCTCGCGATGCGGCGGCCGTCCAGCTCGACCACCGTCAGCAGGTGGTCGTTGACCGGCACGGTCTCGCCGAGCTGAGGCAGGTGCCCGAGCTGTTGCGTGATGAATCCCGCGACAGTCTCGTACGGACCGTCCGGAAGCGTCAGGCCGGTGTCCTCCTCGAAGTCGTCGAGGTTGAGCAACCCGTCGACCTCGAACTCCCCGGTCAGAGACTTCGTAGTCTCGGGCTCGTCCACGTCGTACTCGTCGCGGATGTCACCGACGAGCTCCTCGACCACGTCCTCCATCGTGATGATGCCCGCGGTTCCGCCGTACTCGTCGACGACGATTGCGATATGTGCGCCCTCACGCCGCATGTCGGACAGCGCCGACAGGATCCGCCGCGTGTCCGGAAGCATCAGGACGTCCCGGACGATGTCCTTGACCCTGACGGAGCGCCCCGAGACGTTCGGGTCGAGCAGGTCACGCACGTGAACGAAGCCGAGTACGTCGTCGGACGACTCACCGATCACGGGATAGCGGGAGTGCGGCCTTTCCAGCGCCTCCTTGGCCGCCTTGTAAGCGGGCGTCTCGCCGTCGATGAAGTCGACCTCCGTCCGAGGGACCATCACCTCCCGGATCTGTCGCTCACCCGCCTCGAAGACGTCCTCGACGATCTGCCTCTCCTCGGCCCCCAGGGTCTTGGACCCGGACACCATCTCGCGGATCTCTGCGTTGGTGATCTGCTCCCGGTTGGCGTACGGGTCGCCGCCGACCAGGCGTACGACGATGTTCGTGGAGTTCGAGAGCAGCCAGATCACCGGCCGGGCAAGCTTGGCGATCCGGTCGACCGTGGGGGCCACGCTCAGGGCGATCGACTCGGCCCGTTGCAGCGCGAGCCGCTTCGGCGTGAGCTCACCGATGACCAGGGAGACGTACGAGATCGCCAGCGTGATCAGGATCAGCGCGACGGCATCGGCGGCGCCGCTCGAGAGCCCCCAGCGCTGGAGGACCGGAGCCAGCTTCTTGGCGAGCGTCGCACCGCCGAAGGCGGCCGAGAAGAACCCCGCCAGGGTGACGCCGACCTGGACGCTCGCGAGGAAGCGGTTCGGGTCCGAGTTGAGCTTCGCGACCGCACGACCACGACGCCCGCGACTCGCGAGTCCCCTGGCCTGGCTGTCCCTGACCGAGACCAGCGACATCTCGGCGATCACGAAGTAGCCGCTGATCAAGATGAAGGCCAGCACCAGGAGGATGTCGAGGCCGATCGCCTTCATCGCGACACCGGATGGTCCATAGCGGCCCAGCGTATCGGGACGGGGTTGCGTTTAACGGCTTGAGCGGAGCGAGGCGACCCGACAGTGTTGGCTGATGACGTTCCCCGACGACGTACCGACTCTCAGCGACGGCGACGTGACCCTGCGGCCGCACCGGATCGAGGACGCGGATGCAGTGGTCGAGCAGTGCAGCGACCCGACCTCGATCCGCTGGACGACAGTTCCGCTCGGCTACTCCCTGGCCGATGCGCGGGACTTCCTGACGTCGCACGTGCCGACAGGGTGGGAGTCCGGCTCTGGGCTGGCGTTCGCCGTGGAGTCCACGCACCCCGGTGGCGGGCGCCGGTTCAGCGGCACCGTGGCGCTGCGGGACGAGGGCGCGGGCCGCTTCGAGCTGGCTTTCGGGGCGCATCCCGCGGTCCGTGGCCGCGGGGTCATCACGGCTGCGGTGAACCTGCTGCTCGACTGGGGGTTCAAGGACCGCGACGTCGAAACGGTGATCTGGTGGGCCAACGTGGGCAACCTCGCGTCACGCCGCGTCGCGTGGAAGACCGGGTTCACGTTCGGCGGGACGGTACGGCGCTGGCTCGACCACCGCGGCGAGTACCCCGACGCCTGGGTTGCGAGCCTGCACCGGGACGACGGACGGGAGCCCAAGACTCGTTGGTTGGAGACCCCCGCCGTGCAGGGCAGCACGGTGACTCTGCGGGGGCTGGCTGAGCGCGATGTCGACCGGATCGTGCAGGGCTGCAGCGACCTCCGGAGCCGCCGCTTCCTGCCGTTTCTGCCGTCTCCGTACCAGCCCGGCGACGCCCGCGCGTTCATGGTGCGAGACGCCGAACAGGCTTCGCTCGGCAGGGGCGTCTCGTGGGTGGTCGCGGACCGCGCGTCCGATGCGCTGCTGGCGGTGGTCGGGTTGCCCCGGGTAGGCCTGCGCGACGCGGAGATCGGCTACTGGGCACATCCGGAGGGGCGCGGACGAGGCGTGGTGACGCAGGCGGTCGGACTCGTCGTACGGCACGCGTTCATCGCCATCGAGGACGGCGGCCTCGGGCTCGACCGGGTGTTCCTCAAGGCCGCAGCGAGCAATCCGGCGTCCCAGCAGGTCGCCCGCAACAACGGCTTCACGGAGTCCGGCCGGGAACGAGGGTCGGAACGTCTCGGTGACGGGACGGTGGACGACATGGTGGTGTTCGACCTGCTCCGTGATGAGTGGGCGGCGCGTCAAACGTGAGGTTCCCCGAAGAGGTACCACGGCTCGGTGACGGGCGGGTGCTGCTGCGGGCGCACCGGCTTGACGACGTCGACGCGATCACCGAGCAGTGCCAGAGCGAGGAGATGCAGCGCTGGACGCTGGTCCCGACCCCCTACTCGCGCGAGGATGCCGTCGCCTACGTCAGGAGCCGGCCGGCCGGCTGGGCTGACGAGTCCCAGTGCGCGTTCGCGATCGAGGCACCCCAAGGGACCGGGCCGACCCGGTTCGCGGGGAGTGTTTCCCTCAACGTCGCGTCGCCCGGCATCGGAGCGGTTGGCTTCGGCCTGCATCCGCTGGCGCGCGGCCATGGCGTGATGACCGCAGCAGTGCGTCTCGTCGCGGACTGGGCGCTGGAGAAAATGTTGATCCAGCGGCTGACCTGGAGCAGCATCGTCGGCAACCTCGCGTCATGGCGAGTCGTGTGGCGTAACGGCTTCTCGTTCGAGGGATCCCTTCGCTGTGCACAGCCGCAGCGAGGCAACCTCCTCGACTCCTGGAACGCGTCCCTGCTCTCGACCGATGCCCGTGACCCGAAGACCCGCTGGCTCGCGCATCCGGTGCTGCGCGGCGACCGGGTGGTCCTGCGTCCCCTGCGCTCGGGTGACGAGTCCCGCTATCTCGAGGCCGTCCACGATGTGGAGACGCATCGGTGGCTGCACGAGATTCCGTTCGCCCGGGACCGGGAGACGTTCCAGCGACGCGTCCTCGGCGTAGGGCTCGCGCCGTCGTTGGGTCAGGCGTTGGAGTGGGCGGTCGCGGATCCCGCGACCCACGACTACCTCGCCGGCAACAACCAGTTCGGCTTCGACTCCCACGACCACAACACGGCAGAGGTGGGCTACCGCCCCCA
>JAWWPG010000069.1:0-8773 GCA_033850885.1 Nocardioidaceae bacterium | reverse complement strand
TGATGATCTTCTTGTAGGCCGCGGCCATCGGGTGCCCAGCCGGGTTCCAGAAGATCGGCGTGACCACCACCGGCCCGGTCCGCTTCGTGCCCATCACCTTGCCGCCGTGGAAACGCAGCGGCGGAGTACCGTTCGCCGGGTCGTTGGCGTGGTGGACCTTACAGCCGGCCTTGGATACCGCCGGCGGCAGCACGCCACTGATGTGGCCGACGCGGGCCGGAGCGCGGACCTGCGACGGGCACGCCGCCCGTGCCGACGACGAGTGGTGGGTGGCCGCACCCGCCGAGGCTCCTGCCGCCGTCAACGTCGCGACAGCGAGCAGACCGGCTGCTCCCGCGGTCAGGGCACCGCCCACACCGCGTCTCAAATGAATTGCTCGATTCACCGAATCCTCCATCGGTCACGCCGACACCCCGGACTGGTGCGCAGCCCTGAGAAGGTGCTCGGCTGCAGACACTCTCTCTCCGCCGCCTGACCGTGTCAATGGCCCGGCCGAGGGTATCCAAGGCTTCGCTCACCGCCCGGATGATGCCCGGAAAGCACTGCCGTCGGAGGGGATGTCGACCCGTCGTGGTCGGAAATGCCGAACCGGCCAAGACTCAGAGAGTGCTCAGGAAATCTCGCACGCGCTGCTTCATCAGCGCCGCCGCCTCAGCGTCGTACGACGCCAGTGAGCTGTCGGCGAAGAGGTGCTGGTCTCCGGGATACACGAACAGCTCCGCACCCTCCACCTCGCTGGCGAGCGTGCGGGCGGCGTCGATGTCTCCCTCTCCCGCGAAGAACGGGTCTTCATCCATGCCGTGGATCTGGACTGGCACACCTGCCGGCCACGCCCCGAACTCCGCAAGGGGAAAGCAGGAGTAGAACAACAGCGCGCCGCGGGCTCCTGCTCTGGTCTGGGCCAGTTCCTGCGCCGGCCCCACCCCCATCGAGAAGCCGGCGTAGACCAGCTCGGCGGGGAGCTCCTTGGCGTACCGGATGGCCCGGTTCGTGATCTCACCGAACCCGATCTGTCCCGCGTAGCCCGCCCCCTCCTCGATGGAGTCGAAGGTACGGCCATCGAACAGATCGGGCGTGTGCACGGTGTGCCCGTCGCGACGGAGCTCGTCAGCGAAGGCTGACACCCCTTGCGTGAGTCCCTGAATATGGTGGAACAACAACACTTCAGCCATCCGTGTGCTCATCCTTCCTTTCAGGTGCGCAGCGGGAACGCCCGGTGCGGCGCTCCCCTCCCATGATCCACGAGAATGCCGTCCCCCGCGTGGGCCGTGACGGTCTCGCGCCGTTACCCGACGTCACCGAGCCACTCTGGCGTCGGCCCGCTCCCTTCTGCGGATGACCGTGAGATATCCGACGAGCGCGATGATCGCGAGGCTGAGGGTGATGCTCACCTTGCCGTTTCCGACACCCAGTCCGCCGGCGCTTGTTGGTTTGCCGAACCAGTCAGCAACCGTCGCGCCGAGCGGCCGGGTGACGACGTACGCGAACCAGAAGGCGAAGACGGGATTCCAGCTGAACCGCCAGTATCCGATGGCGGGTACCAGGATCACGGCCGCGAAGAACAAGGCCGAGAAGAAGTAGCCGAGCCGGAGCGTGGTCGCCAGCATGTCGCCGGCTGCGGTCCCGAGAGCAAACGTCGAAACCACCGCGGCCCAGTAGAACGCTTCACGGCGCGGCGTGTTGATGCTGTGTATCGAGAGGGTGTTCTCCGTCTTCTTCCAGGTGAAGAAGACGGCCGCTAGCGTCAGACCGTACAACGCACTGGACACGGCATAGGGCACGCCGAAGCCGACGTGCAGCACATCGGCGGCCATCGTGCCGAACACGCCAACCATGACGACCGCAAGCCAGTAGACCCAGGGCAGGTAGCGCCGTTTCGAGAACTGAAGGGCCAACGCCCCCACGAAGGCCAGAAAACCAAGCACAACAGCGATCACCGGAGACATGGCATGCACGAGGAAGTCAGATGTCGACTCGCCCATTGCCGTTGAAAGCCACTTTAAGATCCAGAAGTAGGCGGTGATCTGCGGAACGCTGACCGGGTGCTCAGACAGTGACCAAGAGAAGATGCGCGGCCAGTTCATGCGGCCGATGAGGAGCCTGTTCGCCTGGTTGGTGTCGCTTGAGTCTTCGGGGGCGATCGATCGGCCGCGCGAGCGATGCCGGACGGTCATCATCGAGTCGAGGATCCTTTCAGCTGAGCCGATCGTTGGGGACGACGGTTTCAATCGCTACCCACGAAGTAAGAAAAGGCCGTGCTGTCGATGACCGCCTCCCGACGGTCGCGGATCCCCTGCGGAAGAGCTCGACTCGGTAGGTGCGGCCGAGCTCATCGCCCACAGTACCCGTACTGGGGGCCGCCCCGCGGCGTCGTGGAAGACTTCATGCTCGAGCGCCGTCCGCCGCCAACGCCGCCAACGCTGATCCGTGAAGCCGACAAGGTGCGCACCTATGATTCGGCCATGATCTTCAAAGGGGTGAGCGACCACCGGCCATACCCCGAGCACGGGCTACGGGGTCGGGACTGGGCGCAGCTGCCGCCACAGCAGATCCGGCTCGACCGGCTGATCACGACGAAGGGGACACTGGACCTGGCGACGCTCCTCGACGAGGACTCGACGTTCTTCGGTGACCTCTTCGCCCACGTGGTCGAGTGGCGAGGCGAGCTCTACCTCGAGGACGGTCTGCACCGAGCCTTGCGGGCAGCGCTTCAACAGCGCCATCTGGTCCACGGGCGGATCCACGTGATCGAACAGCAACCCACCCCCGTGCATGAACGGGATGAGGCAGGACCATCCGCCCACTAGGATTTGCGGACACCCCCGGGTGGGTCGGAAGAAATGGGGAAGACTCGTGCAGTGGCGCACGCCTATCACGCTCGCCGTGCTGTTCGTCATCCTGCTTGGCGCCGCGTACTACGGCTGGCAGACGGTTGTCGACCCGGTCACCGAGTCGGGAGCCACGACGACGCCATCGACGAACGTGCCCACCACCCCCGACCAGAAGTGCATCCAGAAGAAGACCTACCCGAGGGGGACGCTCGTCCGCGCGGTGTCCTTCAAGGTCAACGTGTTCAATGCGGGCCCGGTCAGTGGCCGAGCAGGAGACGTGTTGTCGGAGTTGCACAGCAAAGGGTTCCGCCTTGGAGTTGCGGCCAACCCACCCGCGTCGGTCAGCGCCAGCAACGTCACCATCCTGACCTCGACGCCCTCTTCACCTCGAGTCTCACTCGTGAAGGAGCAGTTCAGAGGCACCGTGAGACTCGTTCCGGGACCCAAGCTGGCGATAGGTGTCGACATCGTGATCGGTCCGAAGTACGTCGGACTATCGCCGCGGGCGCCGACCAGCCTGACACTCAAGCAGGCGACAACCGTGTGCACCGAGTTCGCGACCAAGTCGGCGGGTCACCACTGACTCAGCCGGTTCAGGAGCCGCCGTGGCGTGCCGCCCAACCGGCCAGCCGGCCACCACGGCTGACAGCCTGCAGGCGCCTCTCCGTCGCACCCCTGTCAGCTCGTCTCGTAACAACCAGCAAATCGTCGCCGCGCTTGATAGACGTCGTCAGCGATGGAGTGAAACTCTGTCCGTCCCGCACGATGAGGGACACGCTCGTGCCGGTCGGCAGCCTGAGCTCCGAGATCTCGACCCCATGGAGTCTCGACTTCGCGGTGACGCGAATCTGAAGCAGATCCGCCGCGATCCGCTCGAGCGGTGCGGCTTCCACCTCCACGTCGCGTGGCCTCTCGACGATGACCCCGAGCAGGCTGGCGATCCTGGGCAATGCGGGCGCCTGGACCAGGGTGAGGACGATCACCAGCACGAAGACGAGGTCGAACAGGTCGGCAGCGTGAGGAACGCCCGCCTCCAGCGGGATCGTCGCAAGCACGATAGGCACGGCGCCTCGGAGTCCGGCAACGGACAGAAAGCCCTGCTCGGCAAGGGACATCCGAAGCGGTATTGCACAGACAAGCACACTGAGCGGCCTGGCGAGAAGTGTCAGCACGACTCCCACGACGAGTCCGGCTATCACCTGATGGACCCGGAAGTGTGACGGCGAAGCGAGCAGGCCGAGCATGATGAAAAGACCGATCTGCGCCAACCAGCCGAGACCCTCCGCGAAGGACCGGGTCGACGTGCGGTGCGGCAGATCGGAGTTGCCGAGCACCAGCGCCGTCACGTAAACGGCGGCGAACCCGCTTGCGTGCAAGGCGACCGTGCCGGCGTACGACATGATCGCGATCGTCATGACCGACACGGGATACAGGCCCGAGGCGGGCAAGGCGACCCGACGCAGCAGCCAAGCACCCGCCCTACCGACGAGATAGCCGAGGACGAGGCCCATCACCAGCTCGTAGACCGCGAGGCCGAGGAAGCCCCAGGCGCCGTACGCCGCACCACCGTTGTCCGTCAGCAGCACGACGAGAAGTACCGTGGCGGCGTCGTTGAGGCCGGACTCCGCCTCGAGAGCACCCGACAGGTGCGGCCGCAGCTGGATGCGCCGCAACACCGTGAACACGGCAGCGGCGTCCGTTGGCGAGGTGACAGCCCCCACCAGCCAGGCGAGCGGCCAAGCCATGCCCAGCAACACGTGTGCGAACACCGCGACGACCGTCACGCTGACACCGACGCCGAGCGTCGCTAGGAGCAACCCGATCGTCATCGACGGTCTCACGTGGGACCATTTGGTGCTGATCCCGCCGTCGATGAGGATGACGACAAGGGCGACGAAGCCGAGCGCCTGGGCCAGTGCGGCGTCGTCGAACCGGATGCCGAATCCTGACTCGCCCAGGGCGAGACCCATGCCGAGGTAGATGAGCAGGCTCGGCAAGCCCGCCGCGAGAGTGACCCTGACCGCGAGGATGGCCAGCAGGAGCACCACGGACCCGACCAGCAACAGGGCGTCGAGAGCGTCCGCGTCCATTGGCCAACCCTAGGGGCGGCACAGTCACAAGTGAGGTGAGCCAAGCGCGCCGCTCAGCGCGTTTCGTCGCGCAGTACTCGCCCGGTCCAACCGATCTCGGCCTGGCTCAGTCGGAGGCGATCTGCTCTCTGGTCGTGGACCTGACGACGGCTTCGGCGGCTGTCCCCGTGCTGGCGGCCAGAGCTGCCCCAGCTGCCCTAGCCTCCGCCTCGGCAGCAACCTTACGCGCGGTGGAAGCGGCAACCGCTTGAACCGCCGCCGCGGCCTTCGCAACCTCCTGCTCGAAGGCAGCCGCCGCGGAAGACGCCGTCAGCGCGGCTTGAGCTGCTGCGGCCGCTACGGCGCGTGCGACACCCGCCGCTGCGAGTGCGGTCTCCTCGGCCGTGACCACAGCCGCGGCCGTCACCCTCGCCGCAATGACGACCGCTGTGAGAGCTGCCTCTTCGTCATGTCCCAGCGGGATATGTGAAGCCACCACAGACGCCGCATCCGAGGCCGCGGCTGCCACCTTCACCGCCTGTGACTCCGCCTGGAGCTGGATCTGGTCGGCGGCTCGAGAGGCCGTACCGGCGACATTCTCCGCCGCACTCGCCACGGCGACCGCTCGCGCGCTTCGAGCGGCCTCAGCAGCAAAGGCAGTCTTGTCGGCGGCGACAGAAACCGACTGTTCACGGGTCGCCGCCGCGCGGGCGACGATGTCGGCCTGCACCTCGGCTGCGACGTCGTGGCGGGCAACCACCGTGATCGCCATTGCCTCGGCGACAACGGCACCGGCGTCGGTGACGACACCGGGCACCGGCTCTGCTGCCGATCTGGCAGGAACCTGCGCTTCCTGGTCCGGCTGGGTCTCGGCAGCTCTGGCAGGGACATTCCCTGAGCCCTTGTCCCAGCGACCCCGAAGGAAAGAGCCACGGGTGACGACCGGGATCGGTTCCACTTGTTGAGCGGTCATGGCCAGCAAGTGAGCCATGTTGTCCAACCACTCTTCATGAACCGCGTCGCTGTACGCGAGCGACGTTGCGACGACCCGAGCCTGCTCGGCCGTCACCGTCAACACCACATTTTCCCCGTCAACCCGAACCGGCCCCCCGCGCTGAGCCTTACGACTTGACGCCATGTGCGCTTCCTCATTTTCCGCGGCTCTACGTCAACCCACCATGAGTGTTTGTTGCTCAATTTAGCCACTTAGGAAACTATATGCTCCCTGGTCCCAAAACTTCTAGCAGCGGTCGATGCGGGCGCCGGCCGCTTCGTCGCAACACCGCAGCTCGGCGCGCGAACCTTGTAATCGCGGTCCTCTTACGTTGTATGCTGCGAACGTCAAGATTGCCTTGGCGCGGTTGGGGGACTGTTCGCCTGCCATCACGACGAGCATCGGGGGCTGGCTTCTGTGTGACTTATGGGGAGGAACCATGTCAATTCGACGCTTTGCTATGGCCGCAGCGGCGCTCAGTCTCGGCGCGCCGGCTCTGTTCTTTGCGAGCTCCGCTCCGGCCGCTTCCGCGCCGGGAGCGATTTCGACGACTGCGCCGTGTGGTGCGCTGCCTGCCTCGAGCGCCCCGGCCACGTTCTCTCACGTCGTGCTGATCATCTTTGAGAACAAGCCGGTGACCAAGATCGTGGGGGATACCACGGATGCTCCGTACCTGAACTCGCTGATCAACGCCTGCTCCTACAGCAAGAACGACAAGTCGCTGTCGAACACCAGCCTGGCGAACTACGTCGCACTCACCTCTGGGTATACCGGGTGCAGTGCAGCCACCGCCGCGGGCGTGTGCACGACCGAGAAGCTGATCACGTCTAACTCACCCCCCGCCACCTGGCCGCAGGCATCCAAGAGCATCTTCGAGCTCATGGGCAGCGACGCCAGGGAGTGGTCTGAGTCAGAGCCCAGCAACTGCCCGGTGACCGACACGAGCGCTGCGTTCGCGATCAACCACAGCCCTTATCCGTACTACACCCGCACCCAACCAGGCTCGTCCGACCCGATCTGCCCGCTGTACGACCTGCCCTTCCCCAGCGATCTCTCAACCATGGCATCGGCCAAGTTCAACCTCGTTACCCCAAACAAGATAGACATCATGCACAAGAACGGAACGCAGACCACCAACCAGTTGATCCAGAATGGCGACAACTGGGCAAAGGGCGCGATTCCTCAGCTGTTGGCCTCGGCCAACTACCAGTCGGGGAACACCGCGATCCTCATCACCTGGGACGAGGGCAACGCGACCCAGCCGCTCGTGCCCCTGATCGCGATCACGCCGTACACCCAGGTCGGCGGTGTCTCGACAGTCGCGTACAACCACTACTCGGTCCTCAAGGGCATCCAGCAGATGGTCGGGTTCGCGACACCCCTGCTGGGCCACGCTGGCGATGCCGGCGTCAACTCAATCCGCGACGACGCAGCCTTCGGCCTGAAGCCGGGCGGCTCGACGCAGACGCTACCCGGCGCACCCAGCGGGTTCACCGTCACCGGCTCCGCCTCAGCCAACACGCTGAACTGGACCGCACCGAGTGATGGCGGCTCACCCATCACCGGCTACAAGATCTACCGCGGGACCACCTCCGGCGGGGAGACGCTGCTCGACAGCCCGAGTGGGACGTCGACCACCTACTCCGACACCACGGCGGTTTCAGGGCAGCAGTACTTCTACCAGGTCAGCGCCGTCAACGCCATCGGGGAAGGCGCCCGGTCGGCCGAACAGTCGGTCGGCGGCTCGACCACGACCGTCCCGGCGGCCCCGGTCCTATCGGGAACTGCGAACAGCGGTCTGCAGAACTCGCTGAGCTGGACCGTTCCCAACGACGGTGGATCGCCGATCACCGCATACATCGTCATCCGCAACGGTGCGTTCCTCAAGTCGGTCAGCGCAACCACGACGAGCTACGTCGACAGCGCGGTCACTGCCGGCACGTTGTACAAGTACCAGGTCAAGGCGCAGAACGCGATCGGGAAATCACCCGCTTCCAACAAGGTCCTGCTCACTGCCGCTCCCTGACGGAGGCACCTGCCTGTCAGATATCGCCCGCTGTCCAGCCATGGCAGGCAACAGGGCCTCAGCGCGGGAAGGAGTGTGCTGGAGGCCCTGTTGTTTGCAGGAGCCACACCGTCGGCTAAACGGCGCGTTGTCCCAATGCTCTGCTCCCGGAGCCTACTCGTCCCGGGCAAGACACCGGAGCCAATTCACCCCGACTTGCTCGGCGGCCCGGTGCGGGTGCGCTCATGATGACGGGTATGACGTTTGAACCCGCCCCCTTCGACTACCACGGCGTCCTGGTGATCGTCGAGACCGAGGGCGACGCGATCATCCTGGTTCACCCACCCGGCGGTCCAGTTGACGCACCGGCTTCCTTGCCCAGCAACCCTGCTCAGCCGGGCGAGCCCCCGCTGGAAGCAGCCGTTCGCGTGGTCCGGGAGTCAGCCGGCCTCGAAGTAGCCGTCGAACGCGAGTTCGTCACCTTCATTCAGGAGGGCACGCCCACTGGAACCATGTGCGCACACGGGTACATCGCTCGAGTCACCGGAGGCTCACTTCTCGCCGACGGTCCCGACGGGCCAGCGAGAGCCTACCCGCTCACGGACCTGCCGGGAATCATCCCCATTCGCATCGCGAATCAGCGAGCTCTTGCGGCTTACCTGGCGCAGCGAGGCAAGCCAGGCGGTGCCGGAGAGTTGCGATGAAGTGTGGTCCGGGTCGCTCGTTTGCACAGGTCAATGGCGGTGGCGGTGGTGTCTGGTTTCACGACATAGTTGGCACCTGTCTCGCGACATAGTTGGCATCTCTTGTGGAGGTGGCCATCATGTCCAAGTCGCGGTTGATTATCACCGCCGCAGTTGTCGAGGGGCGCTCG
>JAWWPG010000068.1:0-12058 GCA_033850885.1 Nocardioidaceae bacterium | reverse complement strand
ACGGCGCGGTCGGTCCCCAGGGTGCGAAGGGTGACACCGGGTCAACCGGAGCTGCCGGCACCAACGGCACCAACGGCACCAACGGCACCGACGGTGCGACCGGCGCCAAGGGTGACACCGGAGCCACCGGAGCTCAGGGTGCTACTGGCGCTGTAGGAGCCACGGGTGCCATTGGTCCGCAAGGTGTTCAGGGTGACCCGGGTGTCCAGGGCGACCAGGGCATCCAGGGTGACACCGGCGCCACAGGGGCCACCGGGCCCAAGGGCGATCAGGGCAACCAGGGTGACCAGGGCATCCAGGGTGACCAGGGTGCCGCTGGTGTCCAGGGTCCCCAGGGTCTTCAAGGTGAACAGGGTGTCCAAGGCGCCCAGGGACCTCAGGGGGTCCAGGGTGATCAGGGTGACACCGGAGCCACCGGAGCAGCCGGAGCCAAGGGTGACACCGGCGCTGCCGGGTCCAACGGCACCAACGGGTCCGATGGAGCCACCGGCGCCACAGGCGCCAAGGGCGACGTCGGAGCCACCGGAGCCACGGGCGCTACTGGCGCCCAGGGCGTCAAGGGTGACACCGGAGCTGCCGGCACCAACGGTGTCGACGGAGCCACCGGAGCCAAGGGTGACACCGGAGCTGCCGGCGCCGCCGGAGCTACAGGGTCCACAGGGGCGCAAGGTCCTCAAGGCAACGTTGGACCGGCGGGTCCGGCTGGTCCGGCCGGAGCCACTGGCGCGACTGGCGCCAAGGGTGACACCGGAGCCACCGGGGCGGCTGGAACCAACGGCGCCAACGGTACTGATGGAGCCACCGGCGCCACAGGCGCCAAGGGTGACACCGGAGCCACCGGAGCTGCAGGCACAAACGGTGCCCAAGGCATCCAGGGCGTGAAGGGTGACACCGGAGCGGCTGGAGCTACCGGCGCTGTCGGACCGGCTGGTCCCCAGGGTGTGGCCGGTGCGGTTGGTCCTCAGGGTCCGAAGGGTGACACCGGAGCCACCGGAGCCACCGGAGCCACAGGTACGGCAGGTACACAAGGTGCGACCGGAGCTGCAGGACCTACTGGTCCGATCGGACCTCAGGGTCAGACCGGAGCCACCGGCGCGCAGGGTCTGCAAGGACTTAAGGGTGACACCGGTGCAACCGGGCCGGCTGGTCCCACGGGAGCCAAGGGCGCAGACTCAACTGTCGCTGGTCCGACAGGCCCGGCTGGTGCTACAGGTCCGGCAGGACCGACCGGTCCCGCAGGTCCCACTGGTGCGACTGGTCCGGCTGGCACCAACGGGGTGGTTGGAACCACCACGGTTGTCACTGGAACTCCCGTGACCATCGCGGGCAATGAGACCATCGGAACGACGCATACCGCTACCGCAACCTGCACCACCGGTAAGGCGATCAGCGGTGGCGGCACGGTAGCTGTCACCTCGGGTACCGGCAAGGAAATGGCGGCACTGTCGGAGTCGAAGCCGACGACGACAGGCACCAACCCGACGGGATGGTCGGCAACATCCATCACCGTCGTCAGCAACCCCGGCGGAGGCACTGTCACCGCATACGTGGTCTGCGGCTAGAGCACGACCTGCACCACCATTGCAGGCCCGCCAGATACTTGGCGGGCCTGCTTTGCGTTTCGTGGCAATCTTGCTGTTTGCCCGTTGTGCCCGGTCGATTAGGGATAGTCTGAACCTTACCGATAGTCTGAAGTATCTGGCTCGGGCCGGCGGGGGTGTTGAGGCGCCGTTCTCTACGGAGCGCGGCCGGTCCGTACCAACGTGGGCAGCCGATCTCCGGCTCCCAGATCGAACCTACGAAAGAGCAAACAACATGAACCAAGGTCCACGCAGCCATCGCCGTACCGGGCGACTCTTCCAGTCCCTGGCCGTCACCGCGGCTGTGCTGGCCCTGGGCGCCACCGCGTGCTCGAGCGGCTCACCGAAAGCTTCCGGCACCACGAAAGTCGCGCCGAACGCGAAGCTGGCCTCGGCGGCGCTCAGCGCCGGCCTGAAGGCCTACGCCGCCGGTGACCTCACGGGTGCGGCGGCCGACTACAACAAGACGCTCAAGTACGACGCCACGAACAAGTACGCGTTCTACAACCTGGCGCTCATCGACGCGTCGAACTCGAACTACGGGCTCGCCGAGGGCCACTACCGGTCGGCGCTCGCCAGCGACGCGAAGTTCGACCCGGCGCTCTTCAACCTGGCCATCCTGCGGACCAGCAGCGACCCCAAGGAGGCCATCTCGCTCTACCAGCGTGCCGTCTCCTCCGACAAGACCGACGCCGCGGCCTGGCTGAACCTCGGCCTGCTGTTGCGGACCAACGGGCAGACGCAGATCGGCGACAAGGACGTCCTGAAGGCGATCGCACTGGACCCCAAGCTGACCGACCCCGCGAAGGCCACCGGCACGACCCCGACGACACCCACCACGACACCGTAGGTTCGGTCGGTCGGCGGCATCGGGGGACGCGACGATGACGATCACACGGCTCAGCGGTCGACGACGGTGGGCACTGCTTGTCGCCTGTCTGCCGCTGAGCCTCGCCGTCGCCTCCTGCGCATCCGGTCAGACGGGCGCGCCGGTCGCCCACGGCACGCCGCACCACCCCAAGCCGGCTCGTCACACGCGGTGGGTCCCGGCGCCCACCCCGCAACGCTTGCCCCGTCGAGCCCCGGCTACCCACCACCGGAAAGTGCCGCACCCGACCCCGAGGCCGACCCACCGGACGGCAGCACCGCACCGGGCGAGAGTGCATGTGGCCGGCGTCCCGTTAGCAGACCTGCCGAACTCACGCCTGACACCGGGCGGGTTGCTCACCACCAGCGCGGCCGCCGTCTGTGTGTCGGGTTATGCGTCGAGCGTGCGCGACGTACCGTCCGCCGAGTCCGAGCAGGCGTACACCCGCTACGGCGTGGTGCACGTCCCGTACGCCCATGAGGTGGACCACCTGGTCTCCCTCGAGCTCGGCGGGTCGAACGTCATCACCAACCTGTGGCCGGAGCCGTACGCCGGCCGCTGGGGCGCCCGCACCAAGGACGTCCTGGAGAACAAGCTGCACGACCTGGTCTGCTCCGGCGCCGTGACCCTTCCGGCCGCGCAGCACATCGAGGCCGCCAACTGGGTGGTCGCCTACCGGCGGTACGTCGGAGCGGCCCCCGCGCCGGTCACCCCGTCACCCAGCCATCCGCCGACGAGCGGCTCGCCGCCACCACCCGGAGGCAGCTGCGAACCCGGCTACTCGCCGTGCCTGCCGATCGTCGACGACCTGGACTGCGCCGACATCGCCGACTCGCTGAAGCCGATCCACGTCACCGGCTCCGACCCGTACCGCCTCGACGGCGACGGGGACGGCTACGGCTGCGAACCCTGACCATCACGGGTGGGCCGCGCTCTCGCCACCCGGATAGCTCGAAGGGGCTATCACGAAGGATGGACCTAGCCATATCGGTCGCAACGGTCTGAGGTCTAAAATCCTCTGTCAAAACAGGGCGCTACGGGAGGAGAGTCACTATGCCCACGATCGATATTGTCATCATCAATGCGAGCACGCAGCTGACGGACGACGAGGTCAGCGCCGCCGTACCGGCTCTGCAGACCCAGGTGAGCCGAGACTTTGCTCCCGCCTGGGGCATGGACGCCACCCTCAGCTTCGTTCCGACCGGCAGCAAGCCGAAGGACGGGGCCTGGTGGATCAGCATCCTCGACAACTCCGACCAGGCCGGAGCCCTCGGCTACCACGACATGACACCCGACGGGCTACCGCTGGGCAAGGTGTTCGCCGCCACCGACTCCCAGTACGGCTTGTCGTGGACGGTGACCACCAGCCACGAGCTGCTGGAGATGCTGGGCGACCCCGACATCAACCTGACCGCCCTCGAGCAGACGTCCAACACGGCCGGGCGGCTCTACGCCTACGAGGTCTGTGACGCCTGCGAGTCCGACACGGACGCCTACGAGATCGACGGGGTCAAGGTCAGCGACTTCGTGTACCCGGCATGGTTCGAGTCGTTCCGCGGAGCCGGCACCAAGTTCGACCAGATGTCGAAGATCGAGAAGGCGTTCCAGCTGCTCCCCGAGGGGTACATCAGCATCTTCGACATGACCGGTGCGGGCTGGACGCAGATGTACGGCGAGAAGGCCATGCACTACGCCTCCCGGGCGCCGGTCGGGAGCCGTCGTGAACGGCGCCGCATCCCCCGCCAGCACTGGCTACGCAGCGACACCGATGCCATCTCCAAGACCCAGGCGGCGATGGCCGGCCGGCGGCGCGAGAACGCCTAGCGACGACGAGCTCGGAACCGCAGGCTCGAGGCGTGGACGACGACGAGGTCACCCCGCCGGGTGGACCCCGACCTCGGGGATCCGTCCGGCGGGTGGGGCCTGGGGAGCAGGTCAGGCAGACCGACGAGGGAGACCTCGTCGTCGAACCCGCGGCCGAGAGCCAACCCACTGACACGGAAGGTCCGACCATGGCATCAGAGATGGTGATCACCCCGGGTGGGGCCCGGCACCGCTCGCTCGTGCACCGCGTCGAGCCGGGCAGCGTCCTGGACGGCACCGCAGGCCACCACCGGCTGCTCCACGCGTCCGGTGAGACGCTGGCCGACTTCGGCATGATCGAGGAACGCGCCGGGACCAGGCCGCTGATGCCGTACAACGTTGCCCGTCCCGAGCTGGAGGCACCGGCACTCGGATCGGGGTGGATCACGTACGCCTACTGGAACCGGCCAAGCGACGCCATCTCGTCCTTCTCGACCTCGTGGGTCGTCCCGCCAGGCCCGGCCACCCAGTCGGGCCAGCTGATCTACCTGTTCAACGGCATCCAGAGCTCCTCGATGATCTACCAGCCCGTCCTGCAGTGGGGCAACAACGGGTCGTTCGGCGGCAACAACTGGTGCGTGGCCAGCTGGTACGCCGACGGGCAGGGCGGGGCGGCGTTCCACTCCGACCCGGTCAACGTGAACAGCGGTGATGTCCTCACCGGCGTCATGACGCTCACCGGCCAGTCACCGCAAGGGTTCAGCTACAACTGCGAGTTCACCGGGATCAACAACTCGGGGTACGCGATCCAGAACGTCCCCGAGCTGTGGCAGGCCGTGCAGACGCTCGAGTGCTACAACATGACCCAGTGTTCTGACTATCCGGACACGCCGAAGACCGAGATGAGCGGCATCAGCATTCAGACCGGAGCGACCGCGGCCGATGTCGTGTGGACACCGGTGGACACGGTCACCGACTGCGGCCAGCACACCCTGGTGTTCGCCCAGGGCGCCGCCGGGCACGGCGAGATCGACCTGTGGTACCGGTCGGGTCCGTACTGGACCGTCGGTGCGGGAACCGTCGCGGCCGGCACCGGCTGGACGTCCTGGTTCAGCTGGGACGGAAGCGGCGACGTCGGACCCCAGTTCGTGCAGGCCGAGCCACTCAACACGTCGGGCTATCTCTGGACGACCCAACTGGGCGAGAGCCTCGACGGCAACGGACACCTCACATACTGGGCGAGCGCCCAGAACGACGGCTCGACCGACGTGGCCTTCCAGTGGCGCGGCGGCGGACGCTAAGGAGCGACAGATGGCATGGACAGTGGGAGCCGGCACGGTGGCGGCGGGCGGCGGCTGGACGTCGTGGTTCAGCTGGGGTGGGAACGGCGACGTCGGACCCCAGTTCATCCAGGCCCAGCCGCTAAACGCCTCGGGAGACCTGTGGACCACCGAGCTGGCCGAAAGCCTCGACGAGAACGGCCACCTCACATACTGGGCGAGCGCCCAGAACGACAGCTCGACCGACGTCGCCTTCCAGTGGCGCGGCGGCGGATTCTAAGGAGAGACGCGATGCCGAAGGTGCAGGTGGTGCTGAGCGAGCAGGGTGACGTCCTGGGCACGCTCGTGGTGGAAGGAGCAGCATCCGGTGATGGCGCCCCCGACCGCTTCGGAATCCTCGAGCGGGCCGGACAGCGCGTCATCGAGGTGGAGCTGGGCGACGACCTGGCCGGGCTGGCGCCTGAGGCGCTGCACGCCGAGATCAAGGCGAACCACGTCAGCTGAGTGTCGTCTCGGCGATCCTGGCCAGCACGCCGTTGACGAACGCCGGCGACTCGTCCGTCGAGAGGTTCTTCACGAGTGAGACCGCCTCGTCGATCGCGACGGCGGCCGGCACCTCGTCGACGTACAGCAGCTCGAACACCCCGAGCCGAAGCACCGTGCGGTCGACTGCGGGCATCCGCTCCAGCGACCAGTCGGTCGAGTACGTCGAGATGAGCGCGTCGATGGCCTCCCGGTTGGCGACCACGCCTTCGACGAGCGTCACCGTGTAGGGGTTCAGCGGCGGGTCGGCGGCGGCCTGCCGGTCGCCGAGCGTCTGCCCCGGCGCGAGCCCGCGCAGCTCGGACTCGAAGACGATGTCGAGGGCCCGCTTGCGCGCCTTGGTGCGGGCGCCCATCGAGGCGCCCCGGTCAGCTCGAGACACGGCCCAGGTAGCTGCCGTCGCGTGTGTCGACCTTGACCTTCTCGCCGGTGACGATGAAGAGCGGGACGGAGATCTCGTAGCCGGTCTCGAGCTTGGCCGGCTTGGTGCCGCCGGTGGACCGGTCGCCCTGCAGGCCCGGCTCGGTGTACTCGATGGTCAGCTCGACCGAGGCCGGCAGCTCGATGTACAGCGGCAGCCCCTCGTGGACGGCCACCGTCACATCCTGGTTCTCCAGCATGAAGCTCGCCGCGTCCCCGACCGTCTCCGGGTTGACGCTGAGCTGCTCGTAGTTCTCGGTGTCCATGAAGACGTACGCCGAGCCGTCGTTGTAGAGGTACGTCATCCCGCGTTTGTCCACGTTGGCCGTGTCGACCTTCACGTCGGAGTTGAAAGTCTTGTCGACCACCTTGCCGGACAGCACGTTCTTGAGCTTCGTGCGTACGACGGCACCGCCCTTGCCGGGTTTGTGGTGCTGGAACCAGACGACGGACCAGAGCTGGCCGTCGAGGTTGAGCACCATGCCGTTCTTGAGGTCGTTGGTCGTTGCCATGCGGGTACGTGTTCGCTTCCTGCGGGAGTGGGGTCTCGAGCGATCAGCCGGCACCGGGCCGACGTCCCAGTCTAGCCAGTCGCGCTCAGCGTAGGATCGCCGTGTGTTCGGTGCGGTGCTCTTCATCGTCCTGATCGTGATCGTGGGGCAGACGATCGCGAAGGCGAACCGCAACTTCAACCGGAACAAGCCGAAGGTGAGACGGGCACGGGTCAGGACCTCCCCGACCGGCGTACCTGCGGCCCCCGGAAACGCTGCCGTCTATCGGCCCGGTGACTCGGCCACGTACCGGCCTGGCGACTCGGCCACCTACCGGCCTGGCGACTCGGCCACCTACAAGCCCGGCGACTCTCCGACCTTCAGGCCGGGTGACTCCCCGACGTACCAGCCTGGCGACTCCGCGACGTACCAGCCTGGCGACTCTCCGACATACAAGCCGGGTGACTCCGCTACCTACCGACCGGGCAACGCTCCGACGTACCAGCCGGGTAACGCGACGACCGAACCGCCGCCAATGGCCCCTCCCCCGTCCTCCCGCGGCCGGCGCCCCGGGAGGACGCCGACCCAGCCGGCGTACGCCACCAGAACCGAGCAGCAGACCGCTCGACGCAACCAGGCCGTCATCGACAGGGACGCGCGCGAGACGGCTCGGACCGAGCCGACGCAGGCGCCGTACCAGGGCAGCACGGCGATCTCGTCGACGTCGCTCAACACGAGCCTGGTCATGCCGTACCAGCCGACGTCGCTGATGTCGTCGCTCTCCTCGTCGCTGTCAAGCTCGCTCTTCGACACCGGCCCGCGCCGGGAGACGTCCGCCGCCTTCGGGTCGGTCGTCGTCGTCTCGCTGCCGTCCGACGTCGAGGAGCAGGTCAGGGTCTTCATGGGCAGAGGCAGCGAGGTGGAGGCGGTCCAGCTCGTCGTCGACAAGATGGACGTCGGGATCCTCGAGGCGACCAAGACCGTGCGCGGGTACGTCGACGACCCGGCCTGACGTGCCGTCGGTCAGCCACTCATCCGGTTGAGTCACCCATCCCGGCGAGCGCGTTGAGCGCCAACCGGTAGGAGTCCGGCCCGAAGCCGGCGATCGTGCCGGTGGCGACACCCGCCACGACACTCGTGTGGCGGAACTCCTCACGGCTCGCCGGGTTCGTGAGATGCACCTCGACCAGCGGCGCCCGAAGCTGCGTACACGCGTCCCGCACGGCGTACGAGTAGTGGGTGAACGCCGCGGGGTTGAGCACCACGGGCACCTGTTCGTCGGCGGCGGTGTGCAGCCAGCCGATGAGCTCAGCCTCGTCGTCGGTCTGCCTGACCTCGACGCTCAGCCCGAGCGACTCCCCCCACTCGGTGCACAGCCCGACCAGGTCGTCGTACGACGTCGAGCCGTAGATCTCGGGCTCGCGGGCGCCCAGCCGACCGAGGTTGGGGCCGTTCAACACCCATACGCGCACGCCAGAACCATAGCCTGCCGCGACTGCCGCTAGGAGATGGCGAGGTACGCCGCCACCAGCAGCTCGTCGTCGGGACCCTCCAGGATCGCGGGGCTGCCGACGCCCTCCAGCACGACGAACCGGAGCCGGTCGCCGCGCGCCTTCTTGTCGATCCGCATGGCGTCGTACAGCTGCTCCCAGCGCTCCGGCTGGTACGACGTTGGCAGCCCGACCAGGGTCAACACCTCTCGATGCAGGTCGGCGGTCGTGGCGTCGAGATGACCGCTCAAGCGGGCAAGCTCGGCGGCGAACATCATGCCGACCGAGACCGCCTCCCCGTGCCGGATCCTGTATACCTCGACCCGCTCGATGGCGTGCCCCAGCGTGTGGCCGTAGTTGAGCGCCTCCCGCCCGACGGCCGAGCCCACCGACGTCGCCTCGCGAAGATCCTTCTCCACCACCCTCGCCTTGACCGAGACGGCCCGCTCGACGAGCTCACGCAGCACCGGCGAGGCCGGGTTCGCCGCCTCACGCGGGTGCTCGGATACCAGGTCGAGGATCACCGGGTCGGCGATGAACCCGCACTTGACGACCTCGGCCAGCCCGCTCACCAGGTCGGCCCGCGGCAGCGACGCGAGCCAGCCGAGGTCGCACACCACACCCGCGGGCTCGTGGAAGCTGCCGACGAGGTTCTTGCCCTCGACGGTGTTGATGCCCGTCTTGCCGCCGACCGCCGCGTCCACCATGGCGAGCAGCGATGTCGGCACGTGGACCACCCCGATCCCGCGCAGGAACGTGGCGGCGACGAAGCCGGCGAGGTCGGTCGTCGCACCGCCACCCACACCCACCACGGCGTCCGAGCGGGTGAACCCGGCCTTGCCGAGGGCAGCCCAGCAGGCGGCTGCCACGTCGGAGGTCTTGGCGGCCTCGCCATCCGGCACCTCGATCGCGGTGGCGTCGTAGCCTGCCGACTCCAGGCTCCGGCCGATCGTCTCCACGGCCGCGGCCAGGGCCCGCGGATGGACGACCGCGACCCGCCGTACCCCCGGCCCGAGCATCGAGGCCACCTCGCCCAGGACGTCGTTGCCGATGACGACGTCGTACGGCGACTCCCCCGCCACCCGGATCCGGGTCGTGCCGGCGTCGTTCACGACAGCCACCTCTCGATCTCGTCCGCCACGGCGTCGACGCTGCGGTCGTCGGTAGCGACCACCACGCCGGCAACCTCGGTGTAGAACGGGCGGCGGGCGTCCAGCAGCGCCTTCAGCTGGGCCCGGACGTTGCCGAGCAGGAGCGGACGGGTGACGCCGAGCCCGATCCGGCCCGCCGACGCCGCGAGCCCGACGTCGAGGAACGCGACCGGCAGGCCCGCGAGCCGCTTGCGGGTCGCTTCGGAGAGCACCGCCCCGCCGCCGAGCGCCGCCACGCCGGCCGGCGCGGCAAGAGCCTTCGCCACCGCGGCCTCCTCGAGGCGGCGGAAGACCGCCTCCCCCTGGTCGACGAAGATGTCGGAGACCGTTGTCTGCTGCTCGGCCTCGATCATCTGGTCGGTGTCGTGCAGCGGCAGGTCCCAACGCCGGGCCAGCTCCTGGCCGACGCTCGTCTTACCCGCGCCGGGCGGTCCGACCAGGACCACCCGAGGTCCCTCGGTCATCGGATCCGCAGCGCGGCGAGGTAGCCGTCGCGGTTGCGCCGGGTCTCGGTCACCGAGTCGCCGCCGAACTTCTCCAGGGCCGCCTCCGCGAGGACCAGAGCCACCATCGCCTCGGCCACGACGGCGGCCGCCGGCACCGCGCACACGTCGGAGCGCTGGTGGTGGGCCACCGCCGCCTCCCCCGTGGAGACGTCGACGGTCCGCAGAGCGCGCGGCACCGTCGAGATCGGCTTCATCGCCGCGCGCACCCGAAGCGGCTCACCGGTCGACATACCGCCCTCGGTTCCCCCTGAGTGCCCGGAGGTACGTCGAAGCCCAGCGGGGCCGGCCTCGATCTCGTCGTGTGCCGCCGAGCCCGGACCGCGAGCCACCGCGAACCCGTCCCCGAGCTCGACGCCCTTGATGGCCTGGATCCCCATCAGCGCCCCCGCGAGCCGCGAGTCGAGTCGCCGGTCCCAGTGGGTGTAGGAGCCGAGGCCGGGGGGCAACCCGTAGGCCACCACCTCGACGACACCGCCCAGGGTGTCCGCGGCCCGGTGGGCCTCGTCGATCGCGGCGACCATCGCGGCGCTCGCGTCACGGTCCAGGCAGCGCACCGGGTCGGCGTCCAGGGCGGACACGTCGTCCGGCGTGGGCAGCGGCTCACCCGGTGCCTCGGCTTTGCCGATCGCCACGACGTGCGAGACCAGCCGCACGTCCATCGCCTGCCCGCAGAAAGCGGCGGCGACGGCCCCGAGCGCGACCCGGGCAGCGGTCTCGCGGGCGCTCGCCCGCTCGAGCACCGGTCGCGCCTCGTCGAAACCGTACTTCTGCATCCCGACCAGGTCGGCGTGGCCCGGCCGGGGCCGGGTCAGCGGCGCGTTCCGGGCCAGGCCCTCGAGGGTGTCGGCGTCGACCGGGTCGGCCGACATCACCTGCTCCCATTTCGGCCACTCGCTGTTCGCGATCATCACCGCTACCGGGCCGCCGATCGTCGTACCGTGCCGCACCCCGCCGAGGACGGTGACCTCGTCGGCCTCGAAGCTCATCCGGGCGCCGCGTCCGTACCCCAGCCGCCGGCGCGCGAGCACCGCCGCGATGTCCTGGCTGGTGATGGCCACGCCAGCGGGCACGCCTTCGATGATCCCGACGAGGGCGGGCCCGTGGGACTCGCCCGCCGTCAGCCACCTCAGCATGCGGAGAGTCTTTCACGCAGCCGGGCAGGCCAGGTCAGCGAGACGTGTACCAGCTGCCGAGCGCCCCGCCCCACACCAGCCCCACCAGCGCACCGAGCATCATGAACGGCCCGAACGGGATCGACGTCTTCAAGGTGACCCGGCGGGCCACGATCAGGGCCGCGCTGGTGGCCCCGCCCAGCAGGAAGCCCGAGTACAGACCGGTGAGGAGCGGACCCCAACCCAGGTAGCCCAGGCACAGCGCCAGCAGCCCCGAGAGCCGCACATCGCCATACCCGAGACCAGGGGGTCCGACCCGCCACATCACGAAGTAGAAGCCGCCCATCACGAGCCACCCCAGCACGGCGCCCCGCAGGCCGTCGACGCTCTCGTCGGCTAGCGCCGCGGCCACCACGAGGGCCGCCACGACGGCGTACGACGGCGCGATCAGCTGGGTGGGGAGCAGCCTGGTGCGCGCGTCCACGTAGCCGAGTACCAGGCAGACGGCGGTCAGGTAGGCCCAGGCGCCGAGGATGGGCGTCCAGCCGACCCGCCAGCCGACCAGGGCGCCCGCGGCGGCGCCGACCAGGGCGAGGCGGGGCATCAGGTGCGGCGTCCGGGCGAGCTCCTGCAGCGACGGCCGCGGCGGCCCGGGCGCCTCCAGCTCCGGCTCGCGCAGCCACCCGATCACTCGCGGCGCGAGCAAACCCGCGACCGCGCCGACGACCGCCGTCAGCGCGGCGGCGAGCAGGTCGGAGGACACAATGCCGCAGCCGAGCCGCCGCGACCCTCCTCCCTTCCCGCGCAGTGGGGG
>JAWWPG010000062.1:0-2551 GCA_033850885.1 Nocardioidaceae bacterium | reverse complement strand
GGCGAAAAGCGATGCTGATGCGAGGACCGGCGGCTGCCACCTTGGGAACGCTGTGCTGCCAATCCCGCTGGGTGCGCCCGCCGGTCACGAGCAGGTCGCCGCCGCCGAGCACGAAGCGCCGGCTCGGGCCCCCTCCCCTCGGGCGCAGCAGGAATGGCCGGGCGTCTCCCAACGATACGAGGGCCACCACGGGTTCGGCGATCTCTCGGGCGATCCGGTCGCCATGCCACGCCACGCTGTCCCGGCCATCGCGGTACAGGTTGAACCCGGCGCTGTCGAAGCTCACGCCGTAGTGGGCCGACAGAACAGCTCGCATCTGCTCGACCACCGCGGGTTCGAGCAACCGATCCCCAGCCGCTGACCAGGACGAGGTCAGGCGGGGTTCGACCACCTCACGGTCGAACATTCGTCGGGTCCGTTGACCCCACGGGCGCAGCTCGGCCAGCCTGGCAAAGACCGCGTCCGCGCCCCGCACCCAGCCCGGGGCGTAGTCGACCCACGAGACGGCGTCGAGATGATGCCGAGCCAGCGACGACAACCCGACGTCGATCTCGGCCGCGTTGGGGCCATCAAAGAGCGATGGCTGCCAGATCAGCGACGGGTCGGACACGGCGGATGGACAAGGTACCGATTCGTCGGCCGTTACCACACCTCCAATGATAGCGAACGGACGTTCGGTATCGGCTCGGCTACGTGGGTTCGGTGTGGCGAGCCGCGAATTGCGCCGCCCGGTCGAGCCTCGTGGTTCGTTCCTGGCCGTTGGGGTGAGGGCGACCGCGCGCAGGAAGTAGTGGCGTGCGTTCTCGTGATGTCCGGCCCGGCAGGTGAGATCCCCCGCGACCGCGGGGAGAAGGTGGTACTGGCGCATGGCGGGCACGTCGAACAGTGGGAGGACCACATCGAGTCTCGCTCGGGCCCGAATGCTCGACCGACGGCGACGGCACCGTTCCACCACGGGCGAGGGGTTGATCCGTGCCAGCCCGCCATAGACGGCGGCAATGCGTGGCCAGTCGGTGTCGGCTGCGGTCCTGGCTCGGACGTGGCAGGCCGCGATCTCGGCTTGCAGGGCGTACGGTCCGGCCGGGCCGTGTCGCTGGTCGATCCGATCGATGACCGCGAGTCCTCGACGGATCAGCAGCTGGTCCCAACGCGTTCGGTCCTGATCCATCAGGAGCACCGGCGCTCCGTGTGGGCCGCCGCGGGCGACGAGGCACCGGATGAGCCGGTGTTCCCCCGCCGCCGTCAGGGCGGTGACCATGGCACAGAATGGGTGACTCCCCGGTCCTCCGGGCCCGTCTTGTAGCACCGTCCCGATAGAAGCCGGTGACCGGATCGCTTCCGCATAGTGCCGGTTGACCGGCCGGGGCTACGAAGACGCGGGCCGGGTCCGCTTCGACGTGACGAGCATGAGGATGCCGGCCAGCAGCAGGAGTCCGGCGCCGATGAAGCACGCGAAGGCCGCCTGGGCGAGTCGGTCGGAGATCACACTGAACCCGTAGCCGGTCAGCAGCAAGCCGCGGGTCGCCTCTCCGGCCAAGAGGTCGTCGGCTTTGCGGGTCGCGTCGCTGGCGTCTTTCACAAGCGCGAGCGTCGCCGCATCGTTCGGGTTCGCCTTGACGGCGGCGTCGGCCTTCGCGCGGGCGAGGTACCCGTTGTAATGGCTCTGGAAGTACGTCTTGCCGCCATCGATCAGAGTGAGGTCGATGCCGATCTGGTACTTGGCATAACACTCTGCCTGCTTGCCCGTGGTCAAGGGCTTGCCGGCATTGGCGACCAAACACGGCACCTGCTGCTGTGCCGGCAGGAGGTTGGCCACCGGCGTAAAGGTGATGCCATGCTCCGCGAGCTGCTCGTGGAGGTAGTTGCGGGAAAAATCAGACTGGTTCTTCAACACCAAGCCAAGGACCAGCACCAAGACAGCCAATACCCACGCACCGATAGCAATGCCTGGCTTCTTCACAGTTTCGCCCCTCTCCTGGCCTCGATCGGCGCGCCCCTCGCGTCCAACCAAAAGTAGTTGCGAAGGATAACTGATTTTGCTGAAGAGAACGGAGGGGCGAGTTCAACCCCAAGTACAGCTGCCTCGTGTTCAGGCACGTGTGTGGCGGCTCGTGGGATGTGCGCTGGGCGCGGCCGGTGGGCGACTCCCCGCCTACGTGGATCCTCAAACCCGATGGCGCCACCCCGATGGCCTCCAACGAGATCGCATGTCTTCAACTCGCCCGGACTGTGGGACTGAACGTCCCGGACGCGGAACTAATAACAATCGACGGCGCGCCGAACGCTTGCCGTCCGCCGCTATGACCGCACACAGGGACTGGCACGCATTCACCAGGAGGACGGCTGCCAGGCAACAGGCTCGGCCGCCGGTGGAAATACGAATATGAGGGCCGCCCCAGTCTGACGAGCTTCGCCAACGTGTTGCGAGATTTCGGCACCGTCGACGATCTACCCGAGCTTCTTCGAAGGGTGACCCTCAACGTCGTAATTGGCAACGCCGACGCCCATGCGAAGAACTTCTCGGTGCTGCATCTGCCCGACTCGTCTGGGA
>JAWWPG010000060.1:0-105775 GCA_033850885.1 Nocardioidaceae bacterium | reverse complement strand
CCGCGCTCATCTCGCGATGAGCGCGGCGCCGCAACCCATGGGCGATCTCGCCCGCCGATCGCCAGCCGCGCAGCGGCCGGACGACGGCTAACACCCCTTGGGCCTGGTGACGGCTACGGGAAGATCTGCCAGAGCTGTCCGCTCCAGTCGGGGTTCCCGCCGAACCCGGTGGCCGGGGAGACCGAGAAGGCGTTCACGTACACCCGACCGGCGTGGGTGACGATCCCAGCCGGGAAGGGCACGGCGACGTGGGTACGGGTACCGTCCGGCGCGACCTTGGTGACGCGTCCCGGGAAGCACTTCGGGATGTCGCCGAAGCTGCAGTTCCCCCCGAAGAGCTCGCTGACATAGAGGCTGCCGTCGCCGCCGCGGGCGACGCCGGTAACTGTGGTGAACCCGCCCCAGGAGCGCAGCCGGTGACCCTGGCGGTCGTACTGCCAGACCTTGGCCGCGTGCGGGACCTCCGAGTGCAGCTCGCCGACGTAGATCTTGTTGTGCGGTCCCCTGGCGATGCTGGTCGGCACCGCGTCGAGCTTGGGACCGTACTCCGGCAGGAGCGCCCACAGCGACGGGCGATGCGCCTGGACCCGTGCGATGTAGTCACCCGCGGCGTCTGCAACCAGGATCTGGCCGGGCAGCGCGAGCACGGCGTACGGGTTGGAGTCGACTCCCTCGCCGTCCGGGTCGCGCCTCTGCTCGAAGGCGGAGATGTTCGCCACCGAATGCAGGGTGCCGCCGGGGCGTTTCGCGATCAGCCGTCCGAGCTGCCAGGCCGGCAGGCCCGCCGGGACCTGGCTCGCCGAGCCACCGGTCATGATGGCGTAGTAGTTACCGCCCGGGAGGTGGCTCGCCCCGTCGGGTCCGGTGGCGAAGGTGCCGTCCTTGCCGGCCCCGGAGAGCAGACCGGTCATCACATGGATGGCGTGGCCGTGGTGGATCCGGGTCACCTTGCCCGTGATGCCGACGCAGATCGCGTTCTGGCCGGTGCCCGAGCAGTTCGCGGGATTCGTCGACCCGTGCCCGGCCTCCGCGACCAGGAAGTCACCGTTGCGCATCCGGGTCAGCTGGCGGGGGTTGTCCAACCCGCCGGCGATGACCACGTGCTTCGCCATGGGCGTCCTGGGGTTCGTGGACGCACCCACAGGCGAAGATGTGGCGGCGGCCGCGGCGACGAGGGCAAGCACGCCCGTCGTTGCCGCGAGGATCCGTACCTGTCTTGTCGATCGATTCATGGCACCCGTCCTCCTCGTACTGGAATGGTGCCGGTCAGGCTAGCCAGCCGGGGTCTGGCTGCGACATAGCCCGATCGGGGCAGATCCACCCGGTCCAGCCTCGAATACGGGCGGCGCCGTCGTGCGCGGGGCGATGCAGGCTAGGAGGTGGGTCGGTCGATGTCCGGACCTGTCCCTGGCTGCTGCGGCCCACGACGCGGATGCAGCATCTCGGCGACGAGGAAGGCGAGCTCGAGGGACTGGGTCCGGTTGAGGCGAGGGTCGCACACCGACTCGTAGCGGTGTCGGAGCTGGTGCTCGTCGAGCGCCTCGCCGCCTCCCACGCACTCGGTGACGTCTCCGCCGGTGAGCTCGACGTGCAGCCCCCCGGGCCAGGTGCCGAGGCCGTGGTGCACCTCGAAGAACCCGCGAACCTCGTCGATCACGTCGTCGAAGTTGCGGGTCTTGTAGCCCGTCGAAGTCTCGAACGTGTTGCCATGCATGGGATCGGTGACCCACGCGACCTCGACGCCGGCGGCCGTCACCTTCTCGACCAAGGTCGGCAGCAGGTCGCGCACCCGGGCGGCGCCGAGCCTGGTGATGAACGTCAGCCGTCCCGGTTCGTTGTCCGGGTTGAGCTTGCCGGCCAGCGCGACGGCCTCGTCGGCTGTCGCCGTGGGGCCCAGCTTGACGCCGATCGGGTTGCGGACCGCCGCCATCAGCTCCACATGGGGGCCGTTGATCTGCCGGGTTCGTTCCCCGATCCACAGGAAGTGGCCCGAGACGTCGTACGGCGTCTGCGTCCGCGAGTCGATGCGAGTGAGCGCGTGCTCGTACTCGAGGATCAGCGCCTCGTGGCTGCTGTGGAACGACACCCGGTGCAGCTCTTCCGACTCGGCCCCGATCGCCTTCATGAAGTCGAGGGCGCGCTCGATGTCGCTGGCCATCCGCTCGTAGACCGCTCCGACCGGGCTGGTCCGGACGAAGTCGGTGTTCCACGCGTGCATCTGCCGAAGGTCTGCGAAGCCCCCCTGCAAGAAGGCCCGACACAGGTTGAGGGTGGCTGCCGAGGAGTTGTAGACCTGCACGAGCCGCGCAGGGTCGGGGCGCCTGCTCGTCGGGGAGAATGCGAAGCCGTTCACGGCGTCGCCGCGATACGCCGGCAGCTCGACGCCTTCCCTGACCTCGGAGTCACTGCTCCGCGGCTTGCCGTACTGACCCGCGATCCGGCCCACCTTCACCACCGGCAGGGACGCCCCGTAGGTGAGCACGACCGCCATCTGCAGCAGCACCTGCAGCTTGGCGCGGACGTTCTCGGCGCTCACCCCGTCGAACGTCTCAGCGCAGTCGCCGCCCTGCAGGAGAAAGGCCTGCCCCGCGGCCACCTTGCCGAGGCTGGCCTTCAGCTCGTCGCACTCCCCGGCGAAGACAAGTGGCGGCTTGACCCTCAGCTCCCGCACCGCAGCCTCGACGGCTTGTAGGTCGGGCCACGAAGGCTGTTGGAGCGCCCCGCGGGCGCGGAGATCCTCCAGAGTCGGGATGACGGTCACCCGACAAGCGTAGTTGGCGCCCTGCGGCCGGCGACCCGCCCTCCGACGTACGGGCGCCGGGAGACGCCCTCAGCCGAACAGCACCTCCGCCTCGGTGTACTGGGAGGGGTCGACGGTCTTCAGCTTCCCGGTGCCCTCGATGAGTGGCACCCGGACGATGTCGGTGCCGCGAAGGGCCACCATCTTGCCGAAGTCCTGCTCCTGGACGGCGGTGATCGCATGCAGACCGAAGCGGGTGGCGAGCCACCGGTCGAACGCCGTCGGGGTGCCGCCACGCTGGACGTGGCCGATCACGACCGTGCGGGCCTCCTTGCCGGTGCGTCCCTCGATCTCCTGCGCCAGCCGCTCCCCTATGCCGCCGAGCCGGGCATGCCCGAAGGCGTCCAGGTCACCGGTCACCGTCTCCATGGTGCCTTCGACCGGGACGGCGCCCTCGGCGACCACGATGATCGGCGCGTACTGCAGCTGGAAGCGATGCTCGACGAGGGCACAGACCCGCTCGATGTCGAAGGGCTGCTCGGGGATCAGGATGATGTTGGCGCCGCCGGCGATGCCCGAGTGCAGCGCGATCCACCCGGCGTGACGGCCCATCACCTCCACCACAAGCACCCGGTGGTGGGACTCCGCCGTCGTGTGCAGCCGGTCGATCGCTTCCATCGCGATGTTGACGGCCGTGTCGAAGCCGAACGTGAAGTCGGTGGCGTTGAGGTCGTTGTCGATGGTCTTCGGTACGCCGACCACCTGGACGCCGATCTCCGCGAGCTTGGTGGCGACGCCGAGCGTGTCCTCGCCGCCGATCGCCACCAAGGCGTCGACGCCATGGTTCTGGAGCGTCTGCTGGATTCTTCCGACCCCGTCCTCGATGGCGAACGGGTTCGTGCGGGACGAGCCGAGGATCGTGCCACCCCGTGGCAGGATGCCTCGCACCTGGGGGATGCCGAGCTCGGTGGTGACGTTCTCGAGCGGACCACGCCAGCCGTCCCGGAAGCCGACGAAGTCGAACCCGTACTCTGTGACGCCCTTGCGGACGACGGCCCTGATCACAGCGTTGAGCCCGGGACAGTCACCTCCCCCGGTCAGCACCCCTACCCGCATGGTGGATCTCCTTGTTCGGTCGCAATTCAGTCGTCCTGCTTCTTGGTGTCCGGGCGGGAGGCCTTCGCCTTCGCCTTCGCCTTCGTCTCAGCCTCGGCCTTCGCGGCAGCCGCCTTGGCCTCGGCCCGGGCGGCGGCGGCGGCCTTGGCTTCGGCCCGGGCGGCGGCGGCGGCGGCCTTGGCCTCCGTCTGGGCGTCCTCCTTCGCCCGTGCTGCGTAGACGTCGACGTACTCCTGGCCCGACAGCTCCATGATCTCGTACATGATCTCGTCGGTGATCGAGCGCAGCACGAACCTGTCGTCCTCCATGCCCTCGTAGCGGGAGAAGTCGAGCGCCTCGCCGAAACGCACATGCGGCCTCGAGTACCGACCGAAGACCTTGCCGGGCGGCGCGACGATATCAGTGCCGATCACGGCGACCGGGACGACCGGAACCTTCGCCTCGAGCGCCAGGCGTGCGACCCCGGTCTTCCCGCGGTACAGCCGGCCGTCGTACGACCGCGTGCCCTCCGGGTAGATCCCGAAGAGGTCGCCCGCACCGAGGATCTTGAGACCGGTGCGAATGGCCCCGGCCGACGCGTTGCCGCCGGATCGGTCGATGGGGACCTGCCCGGCGCCGGAGAAGAACGTCTTTTGCAGCCAGCCCTTCAGTCCCGGCGTCGTGAAGTACTCGGCCTTGGCGACGAACGTGACCCGGCGCGGGATCGTCAGCGGCATGAAGAGCCAGTCGGAGTAGGAGAGGTGGTTGCTCGCAAGGATCGCCGGGCCCTCCATCGGGACGTTCTCGGTGCCCTCTGCGTACGGCCGGAAGATGCCCTTCAACAAGGGGCCGAGGAAGACCCACTTGAGCATCCAGTAGAACACCGACGACCTCCTTGACCCTGACACCCTAGTGTCGGCCGTGGCGCGCGGCCGGGACCGGTGCCGTGGTCGGGACGAGCGCTCGAAAAGCCCCCGCGGACGTGACACCATAGGCAGGCAGGCGAGTCCGCTCCACAGAAGCACGAGCACAGGAGACACGGTGCCGGTTTTGCCCCACGCACAACCGTTCCAGGCTGTCGGTGGCCCCACCGGTGTCCTGCTGCTGCACGGGTTCACGGGGTCGCCGTCGTCGATGCGCCCCTGGGCGGAGCATCTGCACGCCACCGGCCTCACGGTCTCCGTGCCGCGGCTCCCGGGTCACGGCACCACGTGGCAGGAGCTCGCTGCGACGTCCTGGCAGGACTGGTACGGCGAGGCGGTGCGCGCGTTCGACGACCTCGCGGACCGCTGCGAGGAGGTCTTCGTCGCCGGCCTGTCGATGGGGGGCGGCCTGGCGCTGCGCCTCGCGGAGCAGCGTGGCACCGAGATCGCCGGGCTGCTCCTCGTGAACCCCTCGGTCGCAAGCGCGGACCGCAGGCTCGTCGCGACCCCGCTTCTCAAACACCTCGTCCGCTCGGTCAACGGCATCGCGAGCGACATCAAGAAGCCCGATAAGCGGGAGGACGGCTACGACCGGGTACCCCTGCGGGCTCTCGACTCACTGCGCGCCCTGTGGAAGGTGACGGCCGCGGACCTGCCCCGTGTCACGTCGCCGGTGCTGCTCTTCCGGTCGGCGCAGGACCACGTCGTCGACCCCTCGTCCGCGCGGCTCATCATCGCGCGGGTGTCATCGCTCGACGTCACGGAGCGCATCCTCGACGACAGCTTCCATGTCGCCACGCTCGACAACGACGCGGAGGCCATCTTCATCGAGTCTGCCGCGTTCATCAGCAGCCGCGTCGTGGCAAGGCCCCGCGATGCGGTCTAACGGCCTGACGGCCTCGTCGTACAGCCCGATCGCCGACCTCAACCCGACGGTCGCCGAGGGCCTGCTGGACGAGCTCAAGGGCCGGCAGATCGCCGCCTACTGCCAACCGATCGAGACCTCCACGGTCTCCGGCTTCGAGCGCCCCGAGTTCCTGGTCGAGGTGCTGGTCCGGCTCTACGTCGACGCCGCCGCCACCGGACCGGTCCTCGAGATGCTCAGGGCGCTGGACCCGGACCTGGTGCAGGCGAACGACGACCTCAGGTGGGCGCAGATCGTCGCCGGTTACGACGCACCGACCACGACCCAGGTCGTACCCTGGCCGGTCTACGAGGACCTCGACCCGAGCAGCTCGGACGCTTCGGACTCGTCGGCGTCCGGGTCGTCGTACCAGGCAGTCGCGGAGCCTGCCGTCCCGGACGACTCGTGGGGTACGACGACCAGGCGTCGCTCGGCACGCTTCGAGGACGCCGACGAAGATGGCCGCTTCGTGCCACCGCCTCCCCCGCCGCTGCCCCGCCTCGGCGTAGCCGACCAGCTCGGCTGGCTCGGGCTGATCGGCGGGCCCACCGTCCTGGTGGCCGCCGCCGTGTTCTCGCTCTCACCGCCGGCCTGGGTGACGCTGATCGCCGCGCTCGGGTTCATCTGCGGGTTCGTCAGCCTGGTGGTCCGGATGGACAACGGGGACGGCCGCCTCGACGACCCGGACAACGGCGCCCAGGTCTAGCCGACCCCCCTTCCGGTCCAGCCGACCCCCCCTCCCGCGAATTGCGGGAAAGTGCACCTCGTGAGGGCCCGGGAGAGGGCAACTATCCCGCAATTCGCGGGGGCGCCTAGCCTGTGCCCATGAACGACCAGGCATCAGAGACGGTCGAGATCCGTGGCCATCTGATGGACAGCGGAATCTTGTCCCGGGTCCTCGAAGACATCCGCGAGTACGACAGCGACTACACCATCGAGCACGTGGACATCGGACACGACAAGGACGACACCTCGTACGCGCGCCTCGTGGTCACGTCACCGGACGAGGAGTCGCTCCAACGGCTGTTGATGCGGCTTCAGACCAGGGGCGTCAACATGACGAACCCCGGCGAGATCACCGTGGCGGCGGCAACCCAGGACGGCGTGTTCCCGGACGGCTTCTACTCGACGACCAACCTCGAGACCCAGGTCCGGCTCGACGGGCGCTGGCTCGCCGTCGAGAACCCGGAGATGGACTGCGGCCTGATCGTCGACACGTCGGGCAGCCCCCGCGTCTACACGCTGCCGATGTCCGACGTCCAGACCGGGATGATGGTCGTCACGGGGGCCGCCGGGATCAGGGTACGGACGCCGACACCGGTCTCGGGCGAGAACGGGGTCTTCGGGTTCATGGAGTCCGAAGTCTCCAGCGAGAAGCCGCAGGCACTGCTCGTCCGGCAGGTCGCCGACCAGATGCGCGAGACCAGAGCCACGGGCAAGCGGCTGCTGTGGGTCGGCGGGCCTGGCGTCGTCCATACGGGAGCTGCGCCGGCCATGGTGGCCCTCGTCAACGCCGGCTTCGTCGACGTACTCTTCGCGGGGAACGCCCTTGCCACCCACGACATCGAGTCGTCGCTGTACGGAACCTCCCTCGGCGTCGACCTGGCTCTCGGCAAGGGCGTCGAGCACGGTCACGAGCATCACATCCGCGCGCTGAACACGATCCGCAAGGCTGGCTCGATCAGCAAGGCCGTCGAGTCCGGCGTGCTCACGGGCGGAATCATGCATGCGATGGTGACGCACGGGAAGAAGTTCGTCCTCGTCGGCTCCGTCCGCGACGACGGTCCGCTCCCAGATGTCTACACCGACGTCATCGAGGGGCAGCGCGCCATGCGTGCGCAGCTGGAAGACGTTGGGTTCTGCCTGATGGTGGCGACCATGCTCCACTCGGTCGCGACGGGGAACATCCTGCCGGCGTCGGTCCCCCTGGTCTGCGTCGACATCAACCCGGCGACGGTGACCAAGCTCGCCGACCGCGGTTCCAGCCAGGCTCGAGGCATCGTCACGGACGTCGGCCTGTTCCTCGAGCAGCTCGCGATGGAGCTGGTCCCCGAGTACCGCCGAAGCTGACGACCGGACGCACGTCGAGGCGGGAAGGGACGGGCAGGTAGTCGCTGGTCAGCGGCACCGGGCGAGATCGCCGACACCGGACATCCCGGCGGAGTTGCCGAGCTGCGCCAGCCGGATCTCCAGCTCCGGGCGGTGCCCGCGGCCGGCGAGCTGGCGCCGGTAGGCAACCCGGGCCGGGTCGAGGAGGAGGTCACCGGCCTCGGAGACCCCGCCGCCGATCACGATGACTGCCGGGTCGAACGCGCTCGCGAGATCTGCAAGCCCTTCGCCGAGCCACCTTCCGACCGTCTCGAACGTCTCGATGCAGAGTCGGTCGCCCGCCTTCGCCGCCGCAGTGACCATCGGTCCGGTGATGGCGCCTGGGTCGCCGCCGGCGGCCTCCAGGATGTTGACGGCGGTCGGCGAGCCCTTGACGGCGAGCTCACGGATGTCGCGGACCAGCGCATTGCCGCTCGCGTACTGCTCCCAACAGCCCCGGTTCCCGCAGCCGCACAGGATGCCTCCTGGGACCACCCGGACGTGCCCGAACTCCCCGGCGATCCCGAAGCTGCCCCGGAACAGCTGCCCACCGAGTACGATCCCACCGCCGATACCGGTACCGACCGCGACCATCAGCAGGTCGTCGACGTCCACTCCGGCGCCGTACCGGAACTCACCCCAGGCGGCTGCGTTCGCGTCGTTCTCGACCACGACCGGGATTCCCACGCCCCGCTCGATCTCTGCCTTGAGGGGCTCCTCACGCCAGGCCAGGTTCGCCGCGAACAGCACCGTCGCACGTCGCTCGTCGATGTAGCCGGCGGCCGCGATACCGACCGCCTCCACGTCGTGCCGCTGCCTGAGCTCGGCGACGAGAGCAATGATCGCGTCCTCGGTCTCCCGCGCCGCATGGGCCGGGGTCTTCCGCTTGAGCGTCTCGAGAATCGTTCCGTCTTGCTTGACCACTCCCGCGGCGATCTTCGTGCCGCCGATGTCGATACCGATGGTGAGGCTCACCTGTCACTCCTCCGTCAGGTCGATCTTCTCGAGCGGGGTACTGCGCCGTGCCGTCTCCGCGGGATCCTCGAGCAGGCCCTTCACGGCAAGGGCCAGCGACGTCGCCGCCTGAGTGAGGTGTTCGCGAACGTCTGGGCTCGTTGCCCGTGCCATCCTGGCCAGCTGGCACAACGGACACCAACGGCACTCCGCCGCGGCGGGCTCGGTGCGAAGGCGCTCCTCGGCGGGATCGTGTCGGCAGCCGCCCGGGTTCGAGTCCGATCCTTGCTGGGAGCTCGGCCGCGACTCGTGGTCGCCGCCCTCTTCCCCGAGCCAGCCGTGCAGGACGGCGAACAGCTTCGCCGCCTCCTCGGCCAACGTGCCGACAGGCTCGGCGCCGCTCATGACACCTCTTCCGAGTCGGTCACGGCCCTGTCGCACAGGTCGGCAGCACCCGGTGGCGCGGATGACGTGTCGGGACCCCGGCGGCGCCGCGACGTCAACGTGCCGACGGCGTGTCCGCCGGAGTCGAACGTGACCACCAGCGACCCCCGCTGCAGCGATGCGCCTGTCACGGTGGCCCTCTGCAGGGCGGCCGGCAACGCGAGCAGGCGCCGATAGCTCCCGACCGTCATCACCAGATCCTCGCCGTGACGGGCCAGGTCGACGTCACCACGCTCCGCGAACGGCAGCACCACCCGCAGCTCGACTCGCCCGGCCGCCCGCCGAACCTGCACCGGGTCCACCACGGTCGGCAGCCGGAACGGGTCGTCGCCGCCGTACAGGTCGGCCGCGAACTCCGCCAGCTCGCTCAGCCCCACGGGTTCGCAGGACCGGTACGGCGACCTCCACACGTCGATCGGTGCGAACGACGCCTCGACCTCACCGAGGATCTTCGCCTGAGCCGCCACCCACTGGCGACGCCACGAGTCCGCGTCAGCCGAGGGGAAGATCCGGTTCGCGATCACCCCGTCGACGCGGTAGCCGTACAACGACAAGGTGGTCAGCGAGCGGCGCGCTTCGGCGACCACGACGGTCTCCGGGGTGAGGACGAGACGCACGGAGGCGCGCCTTCCGGTCAGGAGGTCCCGCACCTGGGTGAGATCGACGTGCAGCCGCTGGACGGCGTCGAAAACGCAGTCCCGAGGCATCGGGACCCCGGCGGCACGGGTGAGCACCGGCCTCAGCGCCTTGACCATCCGCCGCTCCACCGGGAGCACCCGGTCCATGTACCAGCCGAGGGCCTCCGGGAGGGCCAGCAGCCGCAGCGTCTCCGCAGTCGGAGCGCAGTCGACCACGACCAGGTCCCACCTGCCGGAGCCCGCCTGGTCGCGTACCTCGAGCAGCGCGAGCACCTCCTCGGCGCCGGGCAGGACCGTCAGCTCCTCGGCGGCGATCGGGTCGACCCCGACGGCGTCCAGGACAGAGAGCAGGTACGTCTGGACCTCCCCCCAGGACTGCTGGAAGCGCCGCTGCGTGTCGACCTGCTGCACGAACAGACCGGTGGCCACCGGCGTCGGGTCCGCCCCCACCGGTACGTCGAACGCGTCACCGAGGGAGTGCGCAGCATCGGTGCTGAGCACCAGGGTCCGCAGGCCGCTCCTGGCGCCGAGGGTCGCCGTACCTGCCGCGGCCGTCGTCTTACCGACGCCGCCTTTGCCTGTGAACAGGAGAACTCGCATACGCGGCTGCTCAGGCCAAGGACTCTACGCGCCGCTTGAGGCCGTTGAGGGCCGAGTCGATGACGACCTTCTCGCCCTTGCGCTTGAGCATGCCGATCATCGGGATCGTGAGGTCGACGCTCAGCTGGTAGGTCACCTCGGTGGCGCCACCTTCGGACCTGAGGAGGTACGCGCCCTCCATCGACTTGAGCATCTTGGCCTTGACCAGGGACCAGGTGACCTGCGCGTCGTCGTCCCACTCGTAGGTGAGCGTGTACTCGTCCCGGATTGCGCCGGCGTCCAGCACGAAGGCCACCTCACCGGCGCGGCCGTCGTCGTACTCGCTGAGCACCTGCGTGGACTTCACTCCCTTGGCCCACGTCGGATAGCTCTCGAAGTCGGCGATGACGGCCATCACGCTGGCAGGGTCAGCGGCGATCACGATCGTCGACGTCGTCTGGTCTGCCATCAGGCCAAGCCCTTTCGCTGCTCGTGTCGCTCATCGTGCCGCTGCCCGTGCCGGTGGGCCGGTGTTGGCGACCTCGCCGGGGGCCCTGCCTGCCTTCCGACGCTGAGACTACCCGCTCGCTCAGCGGCACGCGTGTGCTCCCTGGGCGCCGATCTCCCTCGAGGAGGTCCTTCGTCTCGAGCAGCCTGCGCTTCAACGGAAGGACGTAGCGTGCCACCACCCGGCGCCGAGACCGGCGTAGCCGGTGCGGGTCGCGGTCCGCGGGGTCGGCGCGGACGTAGGCGTGCACGATGGTGCCGTCGCCGTGCTCCTCGAGCCACACCTCGGCGGTGCCGGTGAGCTCGCCGGCAACGGTCCAGCGAACACCGAGGCGCCCCCTGTCGTCGTACGGCGTCAGCATCACGCCGGGCAGCCACCCGCACCACCGGTCCGGGTCGCAGACGACCGCGCGGACATCTTCCGGGCTGGCCACGATGAACACCTCGTCGATGATGTCGACGACAGGCACCCTGGTGACTCCCTCGCCCGGTCTTCTCTGTTCGGCGATAACCTGCTCGAGACTAGTCCGAACGGCACGCCGGGGGCTCAGCAGTGGTAAGGAACTGGGTGGGCGTCAAAATCAGCTGCGCACCCACCCGAGCGTTCCTTACCATCTCAGGTTGAAGCCGGCTCGGTTCAGTTTCAGTTTGTAGCCGGGCGGGTCGCTCACGGTCCGCCGGTCGCCAGCACCCGGCTCAGAGTGGCGGCCGCGGTCCCGGGTGAGTACGCGCGGCGCACCCACTCCCGCCCCCGCAGGCCCATCGCCTTCGCCTGCTCGGGGTCGGCCAACAGCGATGTGATGCGGGCGGCGACCTCGCGTGTCGAGCGGGGATCGACGACGTACCCGGTCTCCCCGTCGATGGCCGTCTCGGGTGCCCCGCCGGACGCACCGACGACCACCGGCAGCCCGCAGGCGGCCGCCTCGAGGAACACGATGCCGAGCGCCTCGGGCTCCAGCCCGCGCAGCCTGGTCCGGCACGGCATCGCGAAGACGTCACCAGCGGCGTACACGGCAGGCATATCGCTCCATGCGACACCGGCCAGGAAGCGAACCGAGCCGGCGACCGTCAGCCCCCGCGCCTTCCGCGCGAGTCGTCGACGAGCCGGTCCGCTCCCCACGACCAGGAGCACCGCGTCAGGATGGCGCGCGACGACCCGCGGCCAGGCCTCCAGCAGCACGTCGTGACCCTTGCGGGCCACGAGTCGCGACGCGGCGACGACCACCTGCTGTGCGTCACCGATGCCGAGGCTGCGCCGCACCGGCCCCCCGTCGAGCCCCGGCCTGAAGACGTCAAGGTCGACCCCGGGGGACATTCGCACCATGGCTCGTGCATCCACGGGTCGCAGTGCCTTCGCGATCTCCGCCCCACAGAAGTCGCTCACATAGGTGAGTACGTCGACCTCCCGCCCGATTCGCCGCAGCAGCGCCCGGGCTCCCGGCACCTTCGCCCACCACACCTCGTGGCCGTGGGTGAGGCCGACGAGCCGGCGTGCTCCCGACGCCCGCAAGCCGCCGGCCAGCAGGCCGAGTGGAGCCGCTGCCCCGAACGCCACCCGGTCGCAACCCTGCTCGATCATGAGGTCCCGCACGGCCCGGGCCACCCGCGGTGTGGGCAGCAGCAGCCGGCTGCCGTCCCGGATCACCTCGTAGGCGACCTGGCGGTCGATCGACGCGGAGCCGCGCATGCGTGCCGTGTAGACGACGAGGTCCGACGGCGGGAGACCGGCGCAGAGGCTGAAGACGAACGACTCGATACCGCCCCGCCGTGGCGGGTAGTCGTTCGTGACGAGGAGGATCCTTCCTGTCCCGCCGGCCCCCCTCACGCAGCTCTTGGCACGCGGCCCGGGGTCAGCCGGCACCGGCGAGTCCCTGCAGGTATGTGCGCCAGCTGCGGGTGAAGGCTGACTCCGATGTCCCGAGGACGGTGACGAAGACATGCGCGAGTCGCTGCGGCCGTGCCTCGACCTTGCGGTAGAAGTCGACGAGGCGCCGCTGCCCGTACGTCTTCGCGATGAGCGAGTTGGCGAGCCACGCCTCCTCGTAGGTGGCCTCGAGGCGACTCCCACCGACCGCGAAGGCGTCATCGCTGGGCAGGGTGGCCGGCGACCCCGATCGACGTACGACCCGCAGCGCCGCACCGGCGGCGACAGCTGTCGGTACGTCGACCGAGCCGATGCCGACGTAGTCGGCGAACCCCTCCGCCACCCAGAGTGGCATGGAGACGGCCGCGGCATGGGTGGCGGCGTGGGTCGCCTCGTGGGTTACCACGACGTGTGCGCCGATGGGACCGAGAGGGTCGAACACCCGAGGGTTGATCACGATGGCAGCGGGTGCCGATGCATCCAACGAGCCGTCCACGATCGTGGTGACGGCCGCGATGCCGCGGTACTGGCCCGGCCGGGCGGCGATCAGGGCATTGAACTGCCGCAGGTCGCCCGGTGCGTAGGCGACCAGATCGCCATGCCAGCCGGGCAGCACCTTGCCGACCGCTCCGACAGCGCTGCGCAGGAGTCTCTCGACCCGGTCGGCCTCGCCGGCGCCTGTCGCCGCGACCAGGGTGCGGGAGTCGCGGCGCACCCGGAGCCCGTGGAGGAGCCAGATGGGCGTTCGGCCGCCGGGCGGCGCGGCGATCCGGGAGATGACAGCCGCGCCGCCATTCTCGGAGAAGCTGTAGCGCAGGGTCGAGTCGGAGGAGTTCGGGTCCAGGCCCGTCAACCCCCAGGTCACTGCGACCGCGGCTGTCCAGGAGGAGCCGTTGCCGGTCACCGCGTCGACGGGTACGGCGGTCTCGAGGCGCGCCACCCCGAGCTTCCTGAGGTTGCTGTACGTGAGCGCAGCCTGCCGGCGAGCGTCGGGGCTGGAGTCCCAGCCGGCGAGGTAGCCGGCCTCGTCGCGGTTGGACACGGCTTGGGCCTGCCGCTGGAGCACAACCTCGGTGAGCCGCAGCCGGAAAGCAGGCTGGCTCGTCCCGGTGACCGGCGGTGAGACATCGAGCGGCGAGGAACGAGAGCCCAGGTGTGAGAAGCCGACTGCTGCGGCGCCGAGGGCAACCACCGCCACCACGGTGAGGAAGGGCCAGGCCCTTCGCGGCAGTCCAGTGCCTGAGCCGGACGCCCGCTGCGGCGTGTCCCGGGAGCTCACCGGACAATCCTAGGTCCGGGTACCGCGCGGCGGCCGCTCACATGCCCAGGGGGACGTCAACCGACGCGGCGGGCCCAGGCGATCGGCATCGAGGTCAACGGCACGATCTGGACGACGGAACCGGTGTGCGGGGCATGCACGACCTGGCCGTTTCCGATGTACATCGCCACGTGCGAGACCGGCGAGTAGTAGAACACCAGGTCCCCGGGTTGCAGCTCGGAGATCGAGACCGGAACGCCGGTCCCGGACTGCACGGCGGACGAGTGGGACAGCGAGACACCGGCGGCCGCCCAGGAGTACATGGTCAGTCCGGAGCAGTCGAATGCGTCCGGTCCGGCAGCACCGTAGACGTACGGCTTGCCGAGCTGAGCGAGCGCGGTGGCAACCGCAACCGCAGCGCGACCGGTCGGGTTCCCAGGGGACGACGGGGGACGCTCGGTGCCACGGCTCGGCGGTGTGTAGTTACTCGGGTTCGTCGTGTCATGGCGCTGGAGCGCGAGGACCCGCTGGCGCTGCTTCGCCTTGAGCTGAGCGAGCAGCTTCTGGGCCGCCTGCACGCTCTTTGCGAGAGCGGCCTTGTGCGCGGCGAGCCGGCTGCGGTCCGCGGTGATCGTCGACAGCTCGCGCTCGGCCTGCCGCTCCTGCACGCCAAGCTGCTTCTGCTGCTGCTGTAGCAGGCTGAGCATGCCCGCCTGCTCGTGCTCGACGACCGCCGTGGTGGCCAGGGCGTTGATGAACTGTCCCGGGTGCCTCGACAGCAACAGGGAGATGGTCGGGGACAGGCCGCCGGTGCTCGCGTAGTCGGAGAGCGCGGCTCCCAGGAGGTCGCGACGCAGGGTGGCCACCCGCGTGCGCTGCCGCTCGACGCCGGTCTTGAGCTCCGTCATCCGCGCCTGCGCCTGGTGCATCCGCACATTGACGGTGTTGTACGCCTCGGAGGCGATCTCCCCCCGCCGGTCGAGGACCTGCAACCGGTCCTGCACCGAGCTGATCGTCGGCCTGGCGGGCTGGCCCTGCGGACCCTGGGGCGCAGCTGGGTTGGCGCTACCGGGCGCCGGGGCGAGCAGCATGCTGCCCAGCAGCGTGGCAGCGCCGATCATGGCGAGCCGCTTGGCGGTTCGGGGCGCTCGACTGTCATGCCCGTTCGACAAGGTCGACGGTCTCCCTCCCGATCATGACGCCCGTGGGTGTCCCCCCCATAACGGGCGCAGTCTCCGAGCCGGCCCGGCGTGGCCAGCTGCTACAGAGACCCAGGGCTCACCCTACCGACAGTCGCCTCCTTTCGTCTGCTTTTGGTCACCGCCCCCGAGCTTCACCTTCCGCTGCGCCGTTTGGGCCTTACCCACTGCTCCCTCTGGTCACTGCAGCCACATCTGCACCAGGATCATCGGTGTATTCCCGCCAAACCGAGCCGACGACCTCGACCTCCGCACCGGCCGAGCGGCGAAGCGGGGGGATCAGGCCGGCGTCCGCCAGCACCTCCAGCGCCCGCCGCTCCTCCTCGTTGAGCGTCACCCCGAGGGGCGGACCGCCGAGCAGGACGGTCACCACACAGTCCCCGCAGGCGGTGCCACGCGCCGTACAGGTGTCACAGTCGATGAGGGTCGAACTGCTCTCCGCCGCTGACGAACCCGGCTTGAACCCGTTGGTCGTCAACGCCGCCGGCTGCGGGCGGCCATGTTGGCTGGGGATGGGTGCTGCCTCGTGCGTCATGACGTCCTCCGGTCGACGGGACCTCCACCTACGCCGACGACGCTACGAGGAGGCTCCGACAGTTTCGGCGAGACTCTCGACCGGGCTCGCGTGGGCAGGTACGGCCGTTGCGGCCGTTGCGGCCCACCGGCGGCTAACGCCCGATCACGGCGACGAGCGCGCTCGACGCCACTGACCGGGCGCCCATCTTCGTGACGGTCTCGGCCACCTCACGGTCCGTCGAGACGACGATGACCGGGCGACCCACCGGTTCCGCGCCGACCAGATCCCTGACGACGTCGTCCGCGATGACGCCCGGCGGGCTGAACCGCACGCGCACGGCACGCGGCGACGCGAACACCGGCGTGTGCAGCAGGTCTGCCCCGTCGAACACGACGGTCGTCTCGATGCCCTTTCCCGAGACCAGCCCGGCCAGCCGGGCCACCAGCCGGGTCCGTTGCTGCTCTAGCGGCGAGGACGGCCACGCCTCCTTCGACACGTTGTAGCCGTCGACGATGAGGTGTACGCGTGGCAGCTCGAGCAAGCGACGCAACAGGATCGGGTCGTCGGACAGCAGGGCGCGACCGATCTGGGAGGTCGCCGAGGCGGACCCGGGCTCCACCGTCGGTACGACGTCCGCGGGCAGGCCTGACGAGGGCGGCAGGGCCAGCTCACGGCGGAGGCCGTGGGCGGCCTCGACCATGGTGTCGAGGAGCAGCCTGAGCCTGACCACCTCGGCGTCGCGGTCGTCGCGGAGGGCGCGGCGGCTCGCCGACGTCTCCGCCTCCAGTTCGCCCACCCTGGCACGCAGCCGCCGGGTCTCCGCGGCCGACTCCCGAATCGCCACCTCGGCCTCTCGCCGTACCTCGTCGACGGCGTCGATGGACCGCGCGGTGACGCCCCGGGCCTCCTTGAGCTCGGTGCGGGACTGGCCGAGGCTACGCCGAAGCGCGACGTTGTCCGCCTTGAGCGAGTCGACCTGGGCGCGCAGCTTGTCGCGTTGCCGTTTGGCCTCGGCGCGCGCCTGGGACAGCTGGCCGGCGAGCCGCTCGACCGCTTCCGCGGCCTCCTGGGATCGACCCAGCTGCTGGCGCTCCGCGGCCGCCGCGGCAGCGGCGACCTCGGGCCATCGGTCGCTGCCGATGAGGTAGGCGACCGCCGCCGCCTGAACGAGATCGTCGGCCGGAACCTCGTCGTCGGAGGCCAGGGCGGCGACCGCCTTCGGCGCCATCGCCTTGACCTGGGTCGCGAGATGCTGGCGGAACTCCTCGTCGTCGGCGACGGTGTCCGCGATCAGCCGGCCGACGAGCTTGACACGGCGCGCCGGCGCGAACGACGCCGACTTGCGCAAGGCCACGGGGATCTGTCCGGCGGGCATTCGCCCGAGCGCCTCCGAGGCAAGCGAGACCACCGCGGTCCGAACGGTGGGAGACAGCGCTTCCGGCGTCACGGCACTGCCTACCCCACCCACCCGCGAGGCGAGGGCGAGCGACGTTGCGCGGCGGCTCTCATACCACAATGGTCTCAGAGGCACCAAACCACCGCGAGCCACTTCTGCGCGGTCCTAAGGCGCTGGCGTCTCCCGGTGCGGGTGTGTCCCACCTGGTTTCGTCGGTGGTCGGCCCTAACGTGTCGAGACATGACGACCTTGACGCCGCGAGCCGACCCCCTCAGGGTGGCCGTCGCGGCGTCGATGATCGCCGTCCAGCAGACGTTCGACGAGCTCGGCACCCTGCTGCGAGAGGCGACGTTCGTCGTCGTCGACCTGGAGACAACGGGTGGGTCGGCGGTCGGCGGCTCCTCGATCACCGAGATCGGCGCGGTGAAGGTCCGCAGCGGCGAGGTCCTGGGCGAGTTCCAGACGTTGGTCCGGCCCAGCGAGCCCATTCCGCCGTTCATCAGTGTCCTCACCGGGATCACCAACCACATGGTGGCCGACGCGCCGACGATCGCGGCCGCGCTGCCGGCATTCCTCGAGTTCGCCGCCGGGTCGGTGCTCGTCGCCCACAACGCACCATTCGACGTCGGCTTCCTGCGGCACAACGCCGCCGTCCTGGCGCTCAGCTGGCCACACTTCGAGGTTCTCGACACCGCGAAGCTCGCGCGTCGCATCATCACCCGCGACGACGCGCCGAACTGCAAGCTGTCATCGCTGGCCCGCCTCTTTCACGCGTCGACCACCCCGAACCACCGGGCGCTGTCGGATGCCCGGGCGACCGTCGACGTACTGCACGGCCTGATGGAGCGCCTGGGCAACCTCGGGGTGCATACCCTCGAAGAGCTCCAGACGTTCTCGTCGAGGGTCTCCCCGGCCCAGCGCAAGAAGCGGCATCTCGCCGAACAGCTTCCGCACAAGCCCGGCGTCTACCTGTTCCGGGATGCCCGTGGCCAGGTGCTCTACGTCGGTACGTCCAAAGACCTCCGCAGCCGGGTCCGCACCTACTTCACCGCGAGCGAGACGCGGTCCAGGATGGGCGAGATGGTCGGCCTCGCCGATGCGGTCGAGGCGATCACGTGCACCACTGCGCTCGAGGCCGAGATCCGCGAGCTGCGGCTGATCGCCGAGCACAAGCCCCGGTACAACCGCCGCTCGAAGTTCCCCGAGCGGTCGACCTGGGTCAAGGTGACGGCGGAGCCATGGCCGAGACTTTCCCTCGTCACCCAGGTCCTCGGCGACGGCGCCGACTATCTGGGACCCTTCCACTCACGCGCCACGGCACAGGACGCCATAGCCGCCCTGCACGAGAGCTTCCCGATCCGTCAGTGTGGCGGGCGCTTTCCCCGGCAGCCGCATCGCAGTGCCTGCGCGCTCGCCGAGATGGGCAAGTGCCTTTCCCCGTGTGACGGTACGTCGTCCCTGGACGCCTACACGGTCGTCGTCGACAGGCTGCGCACCGCCATTGCGGAGAGCCCCGTCGACGTCGTACGGGCGCTTCGGGTGCGGATGGCGAAGCTGTCGGACTTCGAGCGCTTCGAGGAGGCGACCCGGCAGCGCAACCGGATGGTCAGCTTCGTCCGGGCAGCGGCTCGCACCCAACGGCTGACCGCGCTGACCTCGTGCGCCGAGATCGTCGCGGCGCGCCGGAACGAAGATCGGGGGTGGGAGGTGCACGTCGTCCGGTACGGCAGGCTCGCGTCCGCCGGCAGGATCCCCGCCGGCGCCGATGCCCGCGCCTGGACCGGCGGTCTCAGGTCGTGCGCGGAGACGGTCCTGCCGGGTCCGGGGCCGGCGCCGGCGGCGACGCCGGAGGAGTCCGAGAAGGTGCTGAGGTGGCTGGAGCTGCCAGGGGTCCGTCTCGTCGCCGTCGACGGCGAGTGGAGCTGCCCGCTCGCCGGTGCAGAGTCTCACCGTGACCTTCTCGAGTCGATATCCGCTTCCCGGGACTCGATGGTTCCGTTCGACACGCCCAGACTGCTCGACACGCTCGCTAGGCCGGCCCGCTGACTGCTGTTGACCCGTCGCAAAGTTGCCGATGGCTGGCCTCCACTGCGGTTGAGCCGTCGCAAAGTTGGCGCATATCCGCCCCTGCTGCCGACTCAAGCCAAACCTTCCGGCCGCTCAAGCCCCAACTTTCCGACGGCTCAAGCCCAACTTTCCGACGGGTCAAGCCCAACTTTCCGACGGGTCAACACCAATTTTCCGACGGGTCAACGGGGACTAGGCTTCCTCTATCCCGATGCGCAGGAGGCCGCCCACGTGATCACCGCAATCGTGTTCATCAAGGCAGACGTCGCCAGGATCCCTGAGATCGCGGAGCAGATCGCGTCGATAGACGGCGTGAGTGAGGTCTACTCGGTGACCGGCGAGATCGACCTCATCGCCCTGGTACGGGTTCGTCAGCACGAGGACGTGGCGGCGCTCATCCCCGACCAGCTCAACAAGGTCCCCGGCGTCTTGTCGACCGCGACGCACATCGCGTTCCGGAGCTACTCCAGCCACGACCTGGAGGCCGCGTTCTCCCTCGGCGCCGACGGCTGACCCTGGCGTACGTCGACCACCTGCCCTCGAACGCGAGCGCTCCGGTCAGCCAACCGGGTGGTAGGCGCAGGCACTCTGCGGGCGTTGGATGATCTTCGGGCGATGCCCGCCTGACGACGAGGGGTGGAGCGCGTTCTGGACCACCGAACGCATGTAGGTGAAGTTCGGGTCGACGGGGTTGAAATGCGCGTTGGGCTGGAAGACGACACTGCTCAGCTTGGCGTCCTTGACCTTGAGGCCAAGGTCCACGAGGGCAGGGAGGAGCTCCTGGGGGATGTCGGTGCGGGCGATCTTCGTACCGGCGGCGGCGATCTGCTGGTACCTGAGGAGCACGTTGGTCGGGCTCATCTGGTGGATCACGGCATCGATCACGCACCGCTGGTTCTGCATCCGGTGGTAGTCGTCGGTGTTCCACCGCCCGCGCGCGAACCATAACGCGTGCCAGCCGTCGAGGTGCTTGTTGGGGCCGGGCTGGATCCATCCCGTCGGCGGGACGCCGCTGTCCAGGTTCCCCCCGATCGGCACGATCTGGTTGATGTTGACGGTGATGCCTCCGAGTGCGTTGACCATCTGCACGAACCCTTGCAGGTTGATCAGCACGTAGTAGTCGACGTGCAGCCCGAGTATTTGGGAGATCGACATCTTCAGCGCATCGGCACCCTCGTTGTCGGTGGCACCCAAGATGCCCGGGTGCAGCAGCGGCACCATCCGGTACACGGCGTTCAGCAACCAGTTGCCCTCGTCCCCGGCTCCGTTGAAGCCGTTGGGATAGAGCCTCGCCAACGCCGACCCCGGTGGGAACGGGGCGCTCTGCAGATTTCGCGGCAGGCTGAACAGCACGGTGTTGCCGGTCGTGGTGTCGATGCTCGCCACGATCATCGAGTCGGTACGCACGCCTTGCCGCAGGACGCCGCCGTCACCGCCGAGGAGCAGGATGTTGACCCGCCGCTGGCCGGCCCACGGGTTCGAGTCGCTCTCGTTCTTCGGAGTGGTCTTGCTGACCGGGCTCTTCGGGAAGACGTGCGTGATGAAGTCGCGCGTCGCATACGCGTAGCGGGCGCCGACCGCGAACGGCGTGGCCACTGCGAAGCACAAGATGATCGCAACGCCCACGCCGATGATGCGCTGCCAGGTCGTCATCCGCCGGGGGCGCAGCTCGAGGTGGCTGAACATGATGATCGCCATCCAAGTGATGGCCACCACGACGAAGGCGACGATCAGGGCCACGAGCCTGCTCGGCTGCAGGATCGAATGCAGGTAGAGCCGCGGGTTCAGCAGACCGAGCAGCAGCGCTGTCACGAGGCCGGCCAGCGCGACGACGAACACCACCGCGCCGAGGCGACGCCTGCCGGCGAACCAGAAGCCGCTGCCGGGGATGATGGCGCCGAGGACCGTCAGACCGAGGGATGCCGCGAACGAGCGGTCGCCCGGTGCATGTTGGCCACCGCTGCGGCCCCATGCCTGCGCCAGGCCCATCCAGTCCTCGTCTCATCCCGGTCCACGGCTGCCCGTGCAGCAGCCCTGCTGTGTCCCCTTGGCTCCCCCGGCGACGCGGCAGATGTGCACGCGCCGACATCTCGACACAAGTTTAGTGCCAAGACCAGATGATACGAAACCGAGAGGCCGGCGCAGGTCAGCCGCGCCGCAGGTCAGGCAGCCGAAACCGCGGCGAGCCAGCGGGCGAGTGTGTCTCGGGCGGCGCCCGAGTCCACGGCGGCCCGCGCCCGCTCGAACCCGGCACCGAGCCTCGCCGGCAGCGTTCCTGACGTGCCCTCGAAGGCGGCGATCCCGGCAGCGGCGTTCAGCAGTACGGCGTCGCGAACCGCACCCGCCTCACCATCGAGCAGCCGGTGGACGACGGCTGTGTTGAAGGCGACGTCCCCTCCCACCAGACTCGCGGGGTCGGACCGTTCGATTCCCAGGTCGAGCGGATCGAACACGTCGTCCGAGACCGAGCCGGCCGAGATGGTCCACACCCGCGAGGTGGTCGTGGTGGTCAGCTCGTCGAGCCCGTCATTGCCGTGGAACACGAACCCATCGATTGCGCGACCGGCGAGGACGCCTGCGATGATCCCCGCCATCCGCTCGTCCGCCACCCCCACGGCCTGGGCCGCGGGCCGAGCCGGGTTCGCCAGCGGCCCCAGGAAGTTGAACGTGGTCGCGACGCCGAGATCGCGGCGGGTGCTGGCGGAGTGCCTCAGGGCCGAGTGGAAGACCGGAGCAAAGCAGAAGGTGATCCCGACCTCTCTGCCGATTCGCGCGACGGTGCCAGGGTCGAGGTCGAGCCGGACTCCGAGTGCCTCCAGCACATCGGCCGAACCACAGGAGGAGGATGCCGCGCGGTTACCGTGCTTGACCACTGGGACACCTGCGCCGGCGGTCACGATCGCGGCCATCGTGGAGATGTTGACGGTCCGTGACCGGTCCCCACCGGTCCCGACGATGTCGACTGCGCGGCCCTCGAGGGGGCACGGGGCGGCGAACTCGTACATGGTCGCGACCAGTCCTTCGACCTCCGAGACGGTCTCACCCTTGGCCCGCAGCGCCACCGCGAACCCCGCGATCTGCGCAGGTGAGGCCTCACCGGCCAGGATCTGCCGCATCGCCCAGCCGGCTTGTTCGGCCTGCAGGTGCTGCCGGGCGATCAGACGTGAGAGCACCTCCGGCCAGGTGAAGTCCGACATGCTGCGATCAGCCGGTCGTTGCGATGTCGGCCCTTGGGACGAGCAGCCGGGTCACCGTGTGGGCCAGCGCGATCGGGTCGAGAGGGTGCGGCAGCGAGGCCTCGGCGCGCGACCAGGTTGCCAGCCAGCCGTCGTCGACCCGTCCGGTGAGCACCAGGATCGGTGGGCACCGGTAGATCTCGTCCTTGAGCTGCCGGCAGATGCCCATCCCCCCCGCCGGGACGGCTTCCCCGTCGAGGATGGCGAGATCGACTCCGCCGGCGTCCATCGTCGTGATGACCGCCGGCTCGGTGGCACATTCGACGTACTCGAGGGCCGGCAGATCCGGATGCGGGCGCTTGCCCAGCGCGAGCAGGACGGCTGCACGGGTGGACGCGTCGTCGCTGTAGACCAGCACCTTCATTCGGCTACCTTCGTTCCGGGACCTGCCCGCATGCGCCGGCTCCTGTCTGACGGCGATGCTACCGGCTGGGTGCTCGGGAGCCTCTTCCGGCCGGTTGCCCCGCGGGAGAAAGTCGCAGGTCACTGGTGTCTGAAAAACGCGGGGGGTCGCCGTGCCGGTCGCTCAAGCACCCGACATAATGGCGGGGTGGCGACCTCAACGGCGATTCCGGCGTCCCGACTGCACGGTCAGCACGGCCGTCCGAGCATGGTCAGCGTCGGCACGATCGTGTGGTTGTCCAGTGAGCTGATGTTCTTCGCGGCGCTGTTCGCCAGCTACTTCACGATCCGTGCCGTGGCCACGAACCTGTGGACCCAGGAGACCGCCAAGCTCAACGTCCCGTTCGCCTCGGTGAACACCACGGTGCTCGTGCTCAGCTCGGTCACCTGCCAGCTCGGGGTTTTCGCCGCCGAGCGTGGCGAGGTGGGCAGGTCGGGGCGGATCTACCAGGTCGGCAAATGGGGCCTGCGCGAGTGGTTCGTCCTCACCTACCTGATGGGCTCGTTCTTCGTCGCCGGCCAGGCGACCGAGTACGCCAGCCTGATCCACGACGGTGTGACTATCCCGTCCTCGCCGTACGGCTCCATCTTCTATCTCGCAACGGGCTTCCACGGACTGCACGTCACGGGGGGCCTGATCGCGTTCTTGTTCGTCCTTGGACGAACGTTCATGGCCAAGCACTTCACCCATGAGCAGGCGGTGACCGCCATCGTCGTCTCGTACTACTGGCACTTCGTCGACATCGTGTGGATCGGCCTCTTCGCGACCATCTACCTCCTGCAGTAGCGGCTCGGACATCCTGGAAGGAGGACAGCCTTCGTGAAGTTCCTCTCGGCGCGCAGACGTCATCCCCTTGCGGGTTTGGTCGTCCTACTGCTTGCTCTGGTGGTCATGGGAGGTCTCTACTCAGCCTTCCGCCCCGCCGCGGCAGACCAGTCGGGCAGCGACACCGCGTTGATCTCGCAGGGCCGCAGGCTCTTCGTCGTGTCGTGCGCGACGTGTCACGGGCTCAATGGCGAAGGCATCCTCACGAAGCAGAACACGAACTTCGGCCCGCCCCTCGTCGGCGTGGGGGCTGCGGCAGTCGACTTCCAGGTCGGCACCGGCAGGATGCCGATGGCCCAGCCGGGCCCGCAGGCACAGGCCCGGACTCCCATCTTCGACCCAGGCGAGGTAAGAGCCCTGGCGGCGTACGTCGCCTCGCTCGGCCCAGGCCCGGCGATCCCCACCGATGCCCAGTACAGCACGTCCGGACTCACCGCCGAGCAGATCGCGCAGGGCGGGGAGTTCTTCCGGACCAACTGCACGGCCTGCCACAACTTCGCGGGCAAAGGCGGTGCGCTGCCGAACGGCAAGTACGCCCCGACCCTGATCGGGGTCAACCCCAAGTACGTCATCGAGGCGATGATCACCGGACCGCAGCAGATGCCGAAGTTCTCCAACGGCGTGATCAAGCCGCAGGAGAAGCGCGAGATCATTGCGTACCTGCAGCAGCTGAAGAGCCAGCCCGGGTACGGCGGGTCGAAGCTCGGCAGTCTGGGACCGGTGACCGAGGGTCTGTGGGGTTGGGTGCTGGGGATCGGGGTCCTCGTCCTGGCCACGGTCTGGATCAGCAACAACGGCGCGCGTGTGACGAAGAAGAAGAGCCAATGAGCGAGATCACGTCGAGTAACGGCCACCCGCCGACCGACCCCCACCACGACTCGCGGAGCACCCAGGAGCTGGGGGAGCCGATCCCCAACCCGGGCTTGCCCGAGCACCAGCCGCGCCCGTCAGACGTCGATCCCGCGATGGAGCGCCGGGCAGAGCGCCAGGTTGCGGGGATGTTCGTGGCCGCGACGGTGCTGGCTCTGGCCTTCTGTGTCTGCTACTTCACGATCGACCCGCAGGCGACCGTCTTCGGCTACGGGGCGATGAACCTCGCCCTCGGGACGACCCTGGGGCTGGCCCTGCTGCTGATCGGGCTGGGTGCCAACCACTGGGCCAGGAAGCTGATGGCCGACCACGAGATCATCGAGTACCGCCACTCAGCGGCCTCCAGCCCGGAGGACCGGGAGGCGGCGATCACCGCCTTCAAGACCGGCGCCGCCGAGTCCGGGTTCGGTCGCCGTACCCTCGTCCGGAACACCTTGCTGGGAGCGCTCGGCGTGCTCGGGCTGCCTGCCGTCGTGCTGCTGCGCGACCTGGGCCCGCTGCCCGGTGACTCGCTCGACCACACGGTCTGGCGCAAGGGCGTGCGGATCGTGAACGACGTCGCCGGGACGCCACTGCGGCCGGCCGACATCGAGCTGGGTCAGCTCGTGAACGCCGAGCCCGCGCTCTTCTTCCCGCAGCAGGGCCCGAACGGCAAGGTGATCCCCGCAAGGTACGACGGCACAGCGCTCAACGACGAGAAGGCCAAGGCAGCGGTCATTCTGGTCCGGATGCTCCCCGAGGACATCCACCCGATCAAGAGCCAGGCCAGCTGGGGCTACGACGGGATCCTCTGCTACTCCAAGATCTGCACCCATGTCGGCTGCCCGATCAGCCTGTGGGAGCAACAGACGCACCATCTGCTGTGCCCGTGCCACCAGTCGACGTTCGACCTCGCCCACAGCGGCCGGGTCATCTTCGGGCCTGCGGCGCGGTCCCTGCCACAGCTCAACATCGGCCTCGACTCCGAGGGCTACCTCATCGCCCTCCACGACTTCTATGTGCCTGTCGGACCGAGCTTCTGGGAACGAGGGTGATACGCCATGAGCACCGCTGCGAACTCTAAGGGCGACGGCGCTGTCAAGTGGCTCGACGAGCGCGTCGGACTGGCCGGCCTGGCCAAGAAGCAGCTACGCAAGGTCTTCCCCGACCACTGGTCCTTCCTGCTCGGTGAGATCGCATTGTGGAGCTTCGTGATCCTGCTCCTCACCGGGGTGTTCCTGTCGCTGTGGTTCAAGCCGAGCATGACCGAGGTGCAGTACGTGGGCTCATACTCGAACCTGCGGGGCATCAAGATGTCGGAGGCCTATGCCTCCACCCTCAACATCTCGTTCGACGTACGCGGCGGTCTGCTCATGCGGCAGATGCACCACTGGGCGGCCAACCTGTTCCTGGCGGCCATGTCCATCCACATGCTTCGGATCTTCTTCACCGGCGCGTTCCGCAAGCCCCGGGAGATCAACTGGCTGATCGGCCTCTCGCTGCTCATGTTGGGCATCCTCGAGGGCTTCGCCGGCTACTCGCTGCCTGACGACCTCCTTTCGGGGACCGGCCTGCGGATCGCCGACGGCATCATCCGCTCGATCCCGGTCGTCGGCACCTACGCCGAGTTCTTCATCTTCGGCGGCCAGTTCCCCGGTGACATCTTCATCCCGCGGCTCTACACGGTGCATGTGCTGTTGATCCCGGGCCTCCTGCTGGGGCTGATCTCCGCCCACATGCTGCTGCTCGTCTACCAGAAGCACACCCAGTGGCCCGGGCCTGGACGCACCAACGACAACGTCGTCGGTTTCCCGTTGCTGCCGGTCTACATGGCGAAGGCGGGCGGCTTCTTCTTCATCGTCTTCGGCGTCACCGCCTTGATGGGTGCGCTGATGCAGATCAACCCGATCTGGATGTACGGCCCGTACGACCCAGGCGAGGTGACCGCAGGGTCACAGCCGGACTGGTACATGGGGTGGCTTGAGGGCGGACTGCGCATCATGCCGAACTGGGAGTCGCACCTGTGGGGGTTCACGATCTCGTGGAACGTGATGATCCCCGGTCTTGCTCTGATGGGCATCCTGTTCACGGCCCTGGGAGCCTACCCGTTCATCGAGCGGTGGATCACCGGGGACAACGCCGAGCATCATCTGCTCGACCGGCCCCGCAACCAGCCGACTCGGACCGGGCTCGGCGTCGCCGGCATCACCGCCTACGGCCTGCTGTGGATAGCCGGCGGAAACGATGTCATCGCGACTCACTTCGACCTGTCCTTGAACTCGATCACCTGGTTCATGCGGTTCGCCATCTTCATCGGGCCGGTCATTGCGTTCACCGTGGCTCGACGATGGGCGATCTCGCTCCAGCACCACGATCGCGAGCTCCTGTTGCACGGGTATGAGACGGGCGTGATCGTGCGGTCACCCGATGGCGGCTACAGCGAGCTGCACGCACCGCTCAGCCCGGAGCATGCCTACCTGCTGTCGACGCAGCCGCGCAGCGTTCCGCTGCAGCTGCCGCCGGGTGAGGACAGCAACGGCATCCCGGCGCCGCTGCACCGCAAGGAGCGCCTGCGGATCAGGCTCTCGCAGTTCTGGTATGCCGACGATGTCCAGAAGCCGACCGCGGATGAGCTGGAGGCGGCGCACCACCATCACGACGACGATGGCCCGATGATCGAGGACGGCCACCACGTGGGCATCGAGACGGGTGGGCAGGTCGGCGGCGACGACTTCGACCTGGAGGAGACGCCGGCCCAGAACTGACTGCCGGCCCGGAACTGACCGGTGCGGCGCTGGCCAGAAGGGAGGCGCCGACCGGAAGGGTGGGCGGGCGGCTACCGGATGGCGGAGGTGGCGGTGTACTGGGCCCAGCTCTCGTCCCAGTCCGTCCACCCGTTGTTGGGCTCGATCGGCCGGCTGCTGCCGGTCACCACGACCGGGGTACCGACCGGGGTGAGGTTGTAGAGCCACTGGGCGTTCGCGGTGCTCATCCCGATACAGCCGTGTGAGACGTTGTAGTGACCCTGCGCGTAGACCGACCAAGGTGCGGCGTGCAAGAACTCGCCCGAGTTCGTGACCCGCATCGCGTACTGGACGTTGGCGATGTTGTAGCCCTCGGGCCCGTTGGGGTCGATGCCGACCGTTGCGGAGTTCATGTCGATCGACGGGTACTTCTGGCTGACCAGCTTGATGCCGCTGCGGGTCTGGAACCCACCGGGCTTGCCGCCGGTGATCGGGATGGTGCGGACCACCCTGCCGGCCTCGACGACGCGAAGCTTGTCGGTCGCGACACTGGCCCTGATGAGGAGGGATTTGCCTATCGTGAAGTGGATGTCGCGTGAGAGCTGCCCGTAGATGCCGTTGCCGGCGTTGACGCCGTTCAGGTTCAGCTTGACGTCGACCTTGGTTCCTGGCTTCCAGTAGGTCTTCGGGCGCCAGTGCACCTCCGTGCTGCTCACCCAGTGCCAGCTGCCCACCTGGGCCGGCGTCGACGTGACGCTCATGTACTTCTGCACCTCGGCGCGGTCGGTCACCGGAACGTCGAATGTCACGACGACGGGCATCCCGATACCCACGACCTGTCCCTGCAGCGGTGACACGTTCGGATAGGTCTGCTGGTCGAGCGTGAGGTGCTGCGAGGTGAACGACCTCGTCGACCGGGTGACCTTACCGGCGGCGTTCACCGCCTGCGAACGCAGCGTGTAGTGCACGCCGGGGTCGAGGAACTCGGATGCGGTCCAGGTGGTTCGGGAGGAGTTGAACGTCCCAGCAAGTGCCGTCCCGCCGGCGGCCTCGAAGACGACGGACTTGAGAGTGCCTCCGGAGGCGCGGACGGTGACGGGGGTGTCGACAGGGACATCGCCGGCTGCCGGCTTGACAGTTGCGGTCAGGGTCGCGGGCTGCGCCAGCGGCGAGGCCGGCGACGTGGTGGGTGGCGTGCCCCGCTGGTCTCCCTGACCCCCGGCAGCGTGACCAGCGGGCGCCTTGGCCGTCATGCCGGTGGATCCGGAGCAACCGGCCAGCGCGGTTACCAGCGCGACCGAGCTCGCGACCAGCATCAGCCGCGGGCTGTGCTTCGCCCAAACCGACATCCAGAACTCCTCAACTCAGAACCCGCCAGACCTTCTGACCAGGATATCAACCGAGGATCACGCCGCGAAATGACGCGCGCCGCGGCGCGCCCGTCGTCACCGCGGCCCAGCACTACCGGGCTCCCGTCGGTTCGACCCACAGATTCGACCACGAAGATGCAGCCGGTCAGTGGGCGTACTCCCCCCGGTAGTACTCGAAGACCCAGCCGGTCAGCGCGCCGACCCCCGCACCGACCCCGATGAAGAGCAGCCACCATCCGAAGATGACGCCGAGCACGCAGACCGTGAGAGCCAGACTGCACCACAGCGGCCACCACGAGTACGGCGGGAAGAAGCCGAGCTCCCCGGCACCCTCGACGACGTCGGCCACCTTGTTGTCCTCAGGCCGCAGGTCCATCTTGTTGGCGTGGAACCCCAGGTAGAACGTGACGAGAGCACAGAGTCCGAACGTCATCGTGAGTGCTGCGGTCCCGGTCGGGTCGCCGGTGATGAACCAGTAGCTCGGGGCCACGATCGCGACGAAGATGGCGTTGCCCCCGAAGATCCAGGCCTCGATCCTCATCGGCGGCCGTCCTCGTCAGGTCCGTCGCCCGACGAGTCCCGGGTCTCCCTCAGCATTTCTGCCCGGCCGTCCATCTGGGACGCGTCCGAGCCGACGCTGACGAGGGCGGGCTCGAGCTCGAGCTCCCGCAGGGCGATCTCCGGGTGGTGCAGGTCGAACGCCGGGCTCTCGGACCGGATCTGCGGGAGGCTGTGGAAGTTGTGCCGAGGCGGCGGGCACGAGGTGGCCCATTCCAGGCTGCGCCCCCAGCCCCATGGGTCGTCCACCTCGACCTTCGGGCTGTTCCGGGAAATCCACACGTTGTAGAGGAACGGCAACGTCGAGGCGCCCAGGATGAAGGCGCCCACCGTCGAGATCTCGTTCAAGGTGGTGAACCCGTCGGTCGGCTTGTAGTCGGCGTACCGGCGCGGCATGCCCTCCACCCCCAGCCAATGCTGGACGAGGAACGTCGTGTGGAACCCGATGAACAGCAGCCAGAAGTGGATCTTTCCGAGCTTCTCGTCGAGCATCCGCCCGGTGATCTTCGGCCACCACATGTAGAAGCCGCCGAACATCGCGAACACCACGGTGCCGAACACCACGTAGTGGAAATGGGCGACGACGAAGTAGGAGTCGGACAGGTGGAAGTCGAGTGGCGGGGACGCCAGGATCACGCCGGTCAGGCCCCCGAACAGGAACGTCGTCAAGAAGCCGATCGCCCACAGCATGGGGGTGTCGAAGGACAGAGATCCCCCCCACATCGTCCCGATCCAGTTGAAGAACTTCACCCCGGTGGGTACGGCGATGAGGAACGTCATGAACGAGAAGAACGGCAGGTTGACCGCGCCGGTGACGAACATGTGGTGGGCCCAGACGGCCACCGACAGGGCCGCGATCGAGAGGGTGGCACCGACCAGGCCGACGTACCCGAAGATCGGCTTGCGGCTGAAGATCGGCAGGATCTCGGTAATGATGCCGAAGAAGGGTAAGGCGATGATGTAGACCTCGGGATGGCCGAAGAACCAGAACAGGTGCTGCCAGAGGATCGGTCCACCGTTGGCTGCGTCGAAGATGTGCGCCCCGATCCTCCGGTCGGCCTCGAGACACAGCAATGCGCCGGCGAAGATCGGGAAGGCGATGAGCACGAGCAGAGACGTCACCAGGATGTTCCAGGTGAAGATCGGCATCCGGAACATCGTCATCCCGGGCGCCCGCATGCAGAAGATCGTGGTGACGAAGTTGACCCCGCCAAGGATGGTGCCGAGGCCGACCATCCACAGGCCCATCACCCACATGTCCCCGCCGACACCGGGCGAGCGGACCGAGTTGGACAGCGGCGCATAGCCGGTCCAGCCGAAGTCGGCGGCCCCATGGGGCGTGAAGAACCCGGATATGACGATCAGCCCGCCGAACAGGAAGAGCCAGTAGCTGAACATGTTGAGCCGTGGGAACGCGACATCGGGAGCCCCGATCTGCAGCGGCATGATGCAGTTCGCGAAACCGACGAACAGCGGCGTCGCGAACATCAGCAGCATGATCGTGCCGTGCATCGTGAAGAGCTGGTTGTAGGTCTCGGTGTCGACGAACTGCAGGCCCGGGCGAGCCAGCTCCGACCGCATCACCATCGCCATCAGGCCACCGACCAGGAAGAACCCGAACGACGTGGCGAGGTAGAGCTTGCCGATCATCTTGTGGTCGGTCGTCGTGATGATCCTGACGAGCTGCTGACCCTTGGTTGGCCTGCGCTGCTGATGGGCGGTGACCGTGCCCGCGTCGAGTGCTGTCATCCGCCACTCCCCTCGGTCCCCGAGACGACCCCGGCGACGTGGTCTGTGCTCTTCGGTCCCTTCGGCGCCCCGATTGCTCCTGCGGCCTTCAGGGCACGCAGGTGGGCGTTGAACTGCGCCTGCGTGGCCACGTGCACGTTGAACAGCATCTCCGAATGCAGGTAGCCGCACAGCTCGGCACACCTGCCGTCGAACGTGCCGAGATTCGTGGGCGTCATCGAGAACCTGTTCTCGCGGCCGGGGATCACGTCCATCTTGAAGTAGAACGACGGCACCCAGAACGAGTGGATGACGTCGGCCGAGTGCAGGTAGAACGTCACCGACTGGTCCCTGACGAGCCACAGCACGGGCTCCTCGGCCGGCGTCCCGGCGTCATAGACATCGGTACCGCCGGTGGCCTTCTCACCCAGGTAGCTGAACGTCCAGGACCACTGTTGCGCGGTCACCAGCACCCTGTGGTCGGGATGCGCGACGGCGGCGTCGATCTTGTCCTGCTTCTCGACGGTGAAGAAGAAGAAGACGGCGACGACGATCAGCGGAGCAACGGTGTACAGCATCTCGATCGGCAGGTGGTATCGCACCTGCTTCGGGACCTCGTCGTCACTCTTGCGGCGGAAGCGGACCACCGCGTAAGCGATCAGGCCCCAGACCAGGACTCCGACGGCGAGGGTGGCGATCCAGCTGCCGACCCACAGGGTCGACATGTACGTCGACCTGTCGCTTTCAGCCGGCGGCAGCCCCAGCCGTTTGATCTGGTCGGTCGTGCTCTTCGAGCAGCCGGTTAGGACCAGCAGCAACCCCACCCCAACTGCCGATGCAGCCACCCTGCGACCCCAACTTCGCAAGGCGGCGCGCTCGGTGAGAGTCGTGCTCACGGGGCGCCTTTCTCGTCGAATTCCTGCACAGCCGGCAATGCAGTAGCACCATACTCCAGCGTCCATTGCCCTGCTGGGACAGGTGGGTCGTTGCCGACGTGTCCCGCCAGGGGTGCCCTTTCCGACGGCTCAGCGCGTCTCCGCAGAGCCGCTCAGATGGGCTGCGCCTGAGGGGTGAACCAGGTCGCCGCTTCGGCAGCCGCGGCGTCGCCGTACGCTCCCGCCATCCGCGCCAGGAACTCGCCGGGGGTGAACGAGTACTCCTGGGTGCCGACCCCCTCCACGACGTACGCCGCGAGCACGCACCCGATCTGTGCGGCCCTCTCGAGCGGCAGTCCCGCCACCAGCGCCCCGACGAACCCGGCACGGAACGCGTCGCCCACGCCGGTCGGTTCGACGGCCGGTACGTCTGGGACGGCGTCCACGAGGATCGGGTCCTCGTCGCGGCGCTCGATCCGGGCTCCTGCCTCCCCCAGCGTGACCACCCTGATGCCGACCCGCTCGAGGATGTCGGCTGCCGTCCACCCGGTCTTCTGCTCGATCAGGGCGGCCTCGTACTCGTTGGACAACAGCACGGACGCGCCGTCGATGAGGCGGCGAATGGTGGGTCCGTCCGCCCAGGCGAGCTGCTGCGACGGGTCCGCGACGAACGGAAACCCGCGGTCTCGACACTCCGCGGTGTGCCGCAGCATCGCCTCGGGGTCGTTGGGCGCGATGACGACGAGGTCGAACCCCCCGACCCGGTCCGCGATCGGCCCCAGCTCGATCTCGCGGGCCTGCGACATCGCACCCGCGTAGAAGGAGGCGATCTGAGCGTGCGACGAGTCCGTCGTGCAGATGAAGCGGGCCGTGTGCCGGGTCAGGGAGTAGAGCAGCGAGCGGCAGTCGACGTGGTGGCGCTCCAGCCAGGAGCGGTACTCCTCGAAGTCCTCGCCGACAGCCGCCACCAGCACGGGGTTGGCGCCCAGGGCGCCCAGCCCGAAAGCGATGTTGGCGGCGCAGCCCCCACGCCGTACCTCGAGATCCTCGACCAGGAACGAGAGCGCGATCTTGTCGAGCTGGTCGACCACCATCGAGTCGGCGAACCGGCCCGGGAAGGACATCAGGTGGTCGGTTGCGACGGATCCGGTCACGGCGATTGGCACCGGCACAGACTACCCGCGTCGGGTCCCCCGTGACCGCTCCGACCTGCGGTGACAGCAGAGACCGCCAGCCGGCGTCAGAGCCGGGCTGGCGGTCGGGTGCGGCGCACGCTAGTGGAAGGAGTCTCCACAGGCGCAGGAGCCGGTCGCGGTCGGGTTGTCGATCGTGAAGCCCTGCTTCTCGATCGTGTCGACGAAGTCGATGGTGGCACCCTGCAGGTACGGCACGCTCATCCTGTCCACGACCACCTCGACACCGTTGAAGTCACGGACGACGTCCCCGTCGAGGCTGCGCTCGTCGAAGAAGAGCTGGTAGCGAAGCCCCGAGCAGCCGCCCGGTTGCACCGACACGCGCAGGCGAAGGTCGTCGCGACCCTCCTGCTCCAGCAGCGTCTTCACCTTGCCGGCAGCGCCGTCGGTGAGGGTGACAGCCCCGACGGGCGCGTCGGTGATGGTTTGGGACTGGTCCTGAACCGTCATCTGGTTTGGCTCCTTGCTCGTTCGGCACTCGTTCGCATGGTCCAGGGCTCAACAACGTGGTCCCCGGGCGCACTCCCCATCGTGTCACATCCCCGGCCCCGACCGTTAGCACATCCACCGTGACGCCGACCGGGTCGCTAGGGTTCCCCTGTGCCCGTCCGCCCGATGACGTACGACGACGCACCGGCGGTGGAGCGCCTCACGGCGACGGCCTTCTACCAGCTCTCCCTCACCACCAACCCGGCGAACTGGCCGCCCCCGCAGCTGCGGTCGGGCGACCGCGCGAGTCGCTGGGCGGAGCGGCTTCGCCACCTGCTGGACCATGACGCTCCCGGCTGCTGGGTGGTCGAGCAGGAGGGTGCAGTCGTCGGTTGCTCCGTGGCATTGCTCCGGGAGGGCATGTGGGGTCTGTCGTCGCTCGCGGTGCATCCGGACACGCAGGGGCGCGGCCTCGGACGCCAGCTCCTCGAGGCGGCCCTCACGCACGGCCCTTGGTCCGCCGGGTTGATCTGCTCGTCCAGCGACCCGAAGGCGATCAGACGCTACCGGCTGGCCGGATTCGAGATCCACCCGACGATGCTGATGTGGGGCCGGGTCCGCCGCGAGGCCATCCCGGCCCTGCCGGGCCTGCGCGACGGCACGGTCGCGGACATCGACCTGCTCGACGACATCGACAGGTCGGCCCGCGGATTCGCCCACGGTATCGACCACGAGATCCTGGTACGGCAGCTGCCGCTCCTGGTCACGGAGGACGGCAGCTCGCGCGGATACGCCTACGTGATGCCAGGTGGGTCGCCGTACCTGGTCGCGGCGACGGACCACGCGGCCGCGCAGGTCGTCCTGTGGGGTGCGCTCGCCTTCTCGACCCCCGACGTGCCGATCGACTTCTCGGAGGTCACGTCGCACCAGACCTGGGCTGTCGACCTTGGCCTGAGCGCGGGCCTGGAACTGCACAACTACGGGTACCTGGCCGTCCGGGAGATGGCGGTCCCGACGCCGTACCTTCCCTGCGGACACTTCCTCTAGCGGCGCTGACGGGTCAGAGCCCCGGGGCGCCCCACAGGGCCATCCAGCGACCGAGCTGAGGCTCGATCGTGAGGTCGTCGCCGAGCAGCCCGCGCACCTCGAGCTCAAGCGCGTTGTCGCGCTTGTCGTTCGGGCGGGGGGCGAACGGGTAGAACGTGCCCTGCTTGTAGAGGTAGACCAGCGCGAACTTCCGGTCGTCGGGTCCCGCGAACGCCACCAGCGTGCACAGCAGGGACGGCCCGAACCCCGCGTTCTCGAGGGAGCTGTTGATCGCGTGCACATCCGTGACGAGAGCCGAGATCTCGCTCGGGTCGGCCCTGACCACCAGCCAGGTGAAGCCGAAGCTGTCCGTGGACCGCTCGACCTTGGGTCCGACGTCCTGGTCGAGGAGGTCCTGTACGTCGGTCTGCGCGGCAGCGAAAGCCCCGCCCTCGGCCTGGCGGTAGCACACCGCGGCGACGCCGGTCGGTTTGAACCCGGAGCTCGCCTCCAGCGTGATGGCAGCCGACGGCACCGCGAACAGGTTGTCGAGGTTCGCCTTCGGGGGGTCGCTGCGCCCGAACAGGTTCTTGAGGAGTCCCACCCTCACGCCGTGGGGCGGGAGAGGTCGGCCGAGATCCTGGCGAGCTGCTCGAGACGCTTGTCCAGCGACGGGTGGGTCGCGAAGAGGCCGGTGATCGACTTGCCGTTAAGAGCCGGCGCGAACATGAAGGCGTTGAACGGCTGATCCTCGCGGAGGTCCTTGGTCGGGATCTGCGCGATCGTGCCGGTGACCTTCGTCAACGCGGACGCGAGCGCCGACGGCTTGCCGGTGAGGTAGGCGCCGGAGCGGTCGGCGCACAGCTCGCGGTAGCGGCTCAGCACCCGGGTCAGCAGGAACGAGATGCCGTAGACGACGATGCTGCCGAGCCAGATGAACAACCACACCGGCACCCCGTTGTTGTCTCGGCGCCCGCCGCCGAAGAAGAGCCCCCAGCGCATGACGAGACCAGCCACGACGCCCAGGAAACCGGCGATGGTCATCACCGCGACGTCGCGGTGCGCGACGTGGGAGAGCTCATGCGACAGCACGCCTTCGAGCTCCTCACGGTCCAGCCGGCGCAGGATGTCGGTGGTCACGCACACGACCGAGTGCTCGGGACTGCGTCCGGTGGCGAAGGCGTTCGGCATGTGGCTCTCGGCTATCGCCACCCTGGGCTTCGGCATGTCGGCAAGGGCACACAGCCGGTCGATCATGCCGTGCAGCTCAGGCGCCTGCTCAGGAGTCACGATGCGGGCTCGCATGGCCGCCATCGCGAGCTTGTCGGAGAAGTACCACTGCCCGACGCCGAACAGCGCAGCGATCACCAGCACGGCGACCGTTCCCACCCCGGCGACGATCAGACCCGCCATCACGGCCAGGTAGAGCACACCGAGCAGCAGCATGACCACCGTCATGCGGATCGTCAGTCCCGCGTCACTGCGAAATCGGGATCTTGCCATCGCGGCTCAACGCCTCGCCTTCTGTTCAGAGGTTCCGGTTTGGTACGACGCCTGAGGCGCCGACTTTGTTCCTCAAGTGTGCAGCACCCCCCAAGGAGAAACCTGAGAAAGGCGACGGTGCGGGGGCGGTCAGGCGTCCGCCGGCGCCGTACCCTGGCTGCGGCCGGGGATGAGCCCGTCGCCGCTGAGCAGTCCGCGGACCTCGGAGAGCGTCGCGTCGGAGAAGGGCAGCAGCAGCTCGGACTCGACGAGCTCGTCGGCCGGAAGCTCGCTACCGACGGACCGAACCCGGTCCAGGAGCTCCCGCAGCGCCGCGGCGAACGCTTCCTCGTCGCCGGACTCGATGGCGGCTTCGAGCTTCTCGTCCAGCACGTTGAGCTCTTCAAGCTCCGATTCAGGGACGCTGTACTGCCCCTCGGTCAGGATCCTGATGATCATGCCGTCTCCTCCTGAGCGGCGGTCGCAGGCTCTGCCGCTGCTCCTGGCTGACCCTCGATCTGGGCAGGGGCAGTGCCGCCGCCGAGCTGTGCCTTCATCTTGGCGAGCTCGGCGTCGACCGAGCTGCCGGCGCCCATCTTCTCGAGCTCGGCCGTGATGTCGTCCTTGGAGCCACCCACCGGGTCGTTCAGGACACCCGACTCGATCAGCTCGTCCACGGCTCCGGCACGCGCCTGCATCTGGGCCGTCTTGTCCTCGGCGCGCTCGATCGCCATCCCCACGTCGCCCATCTCCTCGGAGATGCCGGAGAAGGCCTCGTTGATCTTGTTCTGCGCCTCAGCCGCGGTGTAGCTGGCCTTGAGGGTCTCCTTCCTCGTCCGGAACGACTCGACCTTCGCCTGCAGCCGCTGCGACGCGTTCGTCAGCTTCTCCTCCTCGCCCTGCAGCTGTGTGTGCTGCGTCTGGAGGTCTGCGATCTGCTGCTGGAGGCCAGCCCGACGCGTCAGGGCCTCGCGGGCCAGGTCCTCGCGACCGCCTGCGAGAGCCTGCTGGGCCTGGCCCTGCAGCTTCTGCGCCTGCTGGTCGAGCTGCTGGATCTGAAGCTCGATCCGCTTGCGGCTGGTTGCCACGTCGGCCACCCCGCGGCGTACCTTCTGCAGGAGCTCCTGCTGCTTCGTGTAGCTGTAGTCGAGCGTCTCGCGCGGATCCTCTGCCTTGTCCAGTGCCTTGTTCGCCTTGGACCGGAAGATCAGCGTGACTCGCTGCATGATGCTGCTCATCGAGTGGCCCTACCCCTTCTTGGAAATGCGGAGTTACGCTCCGTCCCGCCGTACCCCGGTAACCCTACGTCGCCGCCGCGAGGGTGGCTACGACGCTGGCGCGCGGAAGACAAGGACGCCGCCTCGCCGCGGTAGGCTTGCCCTGGCCGACGGGTGGGCGACCACCATGTGCGTCGTACGACGCACGGCGACCAACTGCAGGGATCGAGCAGGTAGCACCCGAGTGAAGGCAGGATCTGTGTTTGGTCGTCGTTCCGCCTCCGAGGATGCCGAGGCACAGGCTGAGGCGCAAGCAGCCGAGCTGGAGGCTGCCCAGGGCAAGGGCCGGGCGACTCCGAAGCGCAAGGAGGCCGAGGCACTGCGCAAGAAGCGGATGGCACCGCCTCGCAACCGCAAGGAGGCCAGCGCGCTTCGCAAAGAGCGGATGAAGGAGCATCGGGTCAAGCAGCGTGCGGCGCTGGCCGGAGGCGACGACCGGTACCTGCCGCCGCGCGACCAGGGACCGGTGAAGAAGTTCATCCGCGACTACGTTGACTCGCACCGGACGATCGGAGAGTTCTTCCTGCCGGTGTTCATCGTGATGTTCGTCCTCGTCGTGGTCGCGCCCAAGAACGTCCAAGCTGCGAGCTCGTTCGCCTGGATCGTCCTGCTCGTCGTCGTCGCGGCCGACGCCGTGCGGGTGTTGCGAGGGGTGAAGAAGGCGATCACCGAGCGCTTCGGGGCGGCGGAGACGCACGGCATCGCCATGTACACGATCATGCGATCCTGGCAGATGCGGCGCCTCCGGCTGCCGAAGGCAACCGTCCGACCCGGGTCGTCGATCTGACCTCGGACTGCACCGACTACTCGCGCCGGCTACTCGGCGAGAAGCGACATCGGGCCGTAGACGACCCGCCCCTCCTCGACCAGGGTGGCCTGCTCGGCGCCCGCCTCTGCGAGCTCGCGCCACACTTCCCCGAGCCACGACTCCGCATCGCCTTGGGCCGCGAAGTCCGGCACCTCGAAGCCGAGTGGAACCTCGGACCCATCGGTCTTGTCGATCCGCCACGTCCAGGACACGTACTCTCCTTCAAGCGTCTGCCGCCAGCGGGGGTCCGGCGTCGGGTGGTCAGGCACTGGCGGCTGGTTGGAGCCTAACGCCCGAGCCGGCGCGGCTCACCCCGACGGTCAGGCCGGACCGACGTCCGGCTTCACGAAAGGCGGCTTCGTCACCGTGAACGTCTCCAGACGCCCGCGTACGTCGACGTACACCTCGTCACCGTCGGACACGTCGGACCTGAGCAGCGCCAGGCCGACGCCCTTGCGAAGGGTCGGCGAGAACGTCCCGGACGTCACCTCACCCACCTCGTTCGCCGCCGCCCCGGATCCGGTGGTCACCTGCATGTGCGGTCGCGGGATACCCCGCCCGGCGGCGACGAGGCCACGCAGCAGGCGGCGCGGCTTCGCCTCCCGCTCGGCCCGCAGGGCCCGGTCCCCCCAGAACGCCTGCTTCTTCCAGCCCACGGCCCACCCGAGCCGGGCCTGGACCGGGGTGATCTCCCGCGAGATGTCCTGGCCGTGCAGCGGGTACCCCATCTCGGTGCGCAGGGTGTCGCGCGCCGCCAACCCCGCCGGAAGGACGCCCAGGTCCGAGCCCGCGGCCATCACGGCGTCCCAGACGGACACCGCGGCAGCGTTGGGCACCACCAGCTCGTAACCACGCTCTCCCGTATAACCCGTCCGGCAGACCACGACCGGGGCCCCTTCATGATCGACCTCGACGAACGACATGTACTCGTGACCAACCGGGAATCCGATCGAGCTCAGCAGCTCGTCGCTGCGGCGGCCCTGCACGGCGAGAACCGAATAGTCGCGGTGCAGGTTCGACACCGTGACGCCGTCGGGGGCCGCCGCCGTCAGCCGGCGAACCACCTCGGTGGTGTTGGCGGCGTTGGGGATCAGGAAGACCTCGTCGTCCCCGCGCAGGTACGCGATCAGGTCGTCGACGACGCCGCCGTCGGCCTGACAGCACAGGGTGTACTGGGCCTTCCCAACGGTGATCCGGCCGAGGTCGTTGGTGAGACATGCGTTCACGAAGGCCGCTGCCGCCGCCCCGCTGACCACAGCCTTTCCGAGATGGCTGACGTCGAAGACGCCCACCGACTCGCGCACCGCGTTGTGCTCCTTCACGGCACCCGTGTACTCCACCGGCATGGACCATCCGCCGAACTCGGCGAACTTGGCACCGAGCGATACGTGGCGCTCATGCAGGGGCGATGTCAGTAGCTCTGCCGTGTCATCGACCATGGCTCGCGAACCTACCGCACCCGGTAGAGTCGCCTCGGATCAGCGACCCACCCGTTCCCCAAAGACCTGAGGACACCCCTATGACGACCGTCACCCTCCGCAACGCCTCCCCTGCCAGCGTCAAGGCAGACGCGGTCGTCATCGGCGTACGGTCCGTCGGGGATGACCTGCTGACCGCGCCCGAGGGCGATGGCGTCGCCGAGTCCCTCGAGACTGGCGCCGCCGGCACGCTCAAGCGGCTGGGTGTCTCGGGCAAGCCGGGTGACGTGACCAAGCTGGCCGGAGGTACGTCGACCAAGGCGCCGGTGATCCTGCTGGCAGGTCTCGGCGATGACGCTGAGGTGGACCTGGAGTCGTTGCGCCGGGCCGCCGGCGCCGCCATCCGCAACCGGGGAGACGCGAAGACTGTCGCGATCGCGCTGCCAGCCACCACGGACGAACAGATCCGCGCCGTCGTGGAGGGCGCCCTGCTCGGCGGGTATACCTTCGACAGGTACCTCGACAAGAAACCGGACAAGGTCGAGGAGATCCTGGTCCTCACCAACCGGGCCCGGGCCAAGACCGCCGGCCATGCGGCGGCTGCCGCTCAGGTCGTCGCCGAGGCCGTCAACTTCAGCCGCGACCTGGTCAACACCCCCCCGAACGACCTCTACCCGCAGTCGTTCGCCGACGCTCTCAAGGATCGCAGCCGGCAGCTGAAGGCGAAGGTGACGGTGACCGTCCTCGACGAGAGAACGCTGGCGTCGAAGGGATATGGCGGCATCATGGGCGTCGGCCAGGGCTCGGAGCGACAGCCACGGCTGGCCAGACTGTCCTACAAGCCGCCGAGGGCCAAGGCTCACATCGCCTTGGTGGGCAAGGGGATCACCTTCGACTCGGGCGGTCTTTCCATCAAGACAGGGTCCGGGATGATGACGATGAAATGCGACATGGCTGGCGCGGCTGCCGTGTCGTCGGCCGTATTCGCGATCGCGGAGCTCGGGCTTCCGGTCCGGGTCACCGGCTACGCCTGCCTCGCGGAGAACATGCCGTCGGGTGCAGCGACCCGCCCCGGCGACGTTCTCAAGATGTTCGGGGGCAAGACGGTCGAGGTCCTCAACACCGACGCCGAGGGCCGGCTGGTGCTCGCGGACGGGATATCCACCGCCAACGGCGACAAGCCCGACGTGATCATCGACGTGGCGACCCTGACAGGTGCCTGCATGATCGCGCTCGGTCGCAACACGTACGGCGTGTTCAGCAACGACGAGGATCTCCAGCAGGAGCTGACCCGCGTCGCCGACCGCGCCGGCGAACGCGCCTGGGCACTCCCCATCCCCGAGGAGATGCACGAGAAGGTCCGGTCGACGAAGATCGCCGACCTCAGCCAGCACAACCCCGAGCCTTGGGGCGGCGCACTCTTCGCGGCGGCGTTCCTCCGGGAGTTCGTCGCGGACGGAATCCCGTGGGCACACCTCGACATCGCTGGGCCGGCGTTCAACGAAGGCTCTCCCGCCGGCTACACCCCCAAGGGTGGCACGGGTACGGCGGTGCGCACCCTGATCCAGCTAGCGGTTGAGCGGGCCCGGTAACCTCGCTCAGGCCTTGCTCCCGCCGTGCCGGCGGTTCCACTCCCGCATCCGCTCCGGATAGCCGACGACGCCCGCGTCGTAGCTGGGGATGCCTTCCCCGTTCGCGAAGTCGTGGGCCCACTTGGCCGACGGCACCCGGCGCCGGGTCCACTCGCCATCGACCGCGACGAGCAATAGTGTGGTGTCCGTGACTGCTGTCCGGGGTTCGACGAATCCTTCGATCCCGGAACGGCTTTTGACCCATTCTTTGAGGTAGCGAGCGTCATCGGACTCGGCGCTTCGCAGCACACCGGGCTTGTTGCGCCGGCGGGTCCATAGGGCCATCCGCCCTCCCAGTCGTTAGGTCGTGTCGAGCCAAGTATCCCGCACCGGGCCAATCTCGCCGCGGATCTCGGTGGGTGCGAGGATGGCGAGGCACCTCTGCCGTGGCGAGCCAACGCCTCGAGAGCAGGGCCACCCCCCGGGAGTCGGTCGGAGGAATCTTGGCGGACGAACCTACGAGCTTTGACGTGCTGATCCTCGGCGGAGGCAGCGGCGGCTACGCGTGTGCGCTGAGGGCCGCGGAGCTCGGCTTCACCGTTGCCCTCGTCGAGGAGGACAAGGTGGGCGGGACCTGTCTGCACAAGGGCTGCATTCCCACCAAGGCTCTGCTGCACGCCGGCGAGGTGGCCGACGCGGTGCGAGGGTCCGCCGAGTTCGGCGTCACCGCGAGTCTCGAGGGGGTCGACCTGGTGGGTGTCAAGGCATACAAGGACGCGGTGGTGGCGCGGCTCTACAAGGGACTGCAGGGGCTGGTGGGCAGCCGCAAGATCACCATCATCGACGGACACGGGGTCCTCGTCGGCCCGAAGAGCGTCGAGGTGGACGGCATCCGCTATGAGGGCAGGTACGTCGTCCTGGCCTCCGGCTCGTACTCGAAGTCCCTGCCTGGCCTCGAGGTCGACGGGGTCCGGGTGTTGGCCAGCGAGCACGCGCTCGAGCTCGAGCGGCTCCCACGGAAGGCGGTCGTGCTGGGGGGCGGCGTCATCGGCGTGGAGTTCGCGTCTGCCTGGCGGTCGTTCGGTGTCGATGTGACGATCCTCGAGGCGCTGCCGCGGCTGATCGCCGCCGAGGACGAGGCGTGCTCCAAGGCGCTCGAGCGAGCCTTCCGCAAGCGGGGCATCGCGTTCAAGACGGGCGCGCCTTTCACGTCCGTGTCTTCCACGGACTCCGGCGTCACCGTGACGGTCGAGTCGGGTGACACGTTCGACGCCGACCTGCTGCTGGTGGCCGTCGGCCGCGGGCCCACGACCGCCGGCCTCGGGTACGAGGCGCAGGGCATCTCGATGGACCGTGGCTTCGTGCTGACGGACGAGCGGCTGCGTACCAAGGTCGAGGGTGTCTATGCCGTCGGTGACATCGTGCCGGGCATGCAGCTGGCCCATCGTGGCTTCCAGCACGGCATCTTCGTCGCGGAAGACATCGCGGGTCTTCACCCGACGGTGATCAACGAGGACGGCATACCGCGCGTCACCTACTGCGAGCCCGAGATCTCCTCAGTGGGCCTGACTGAGGTCAGAGCCCGAGAGCGCTACGGCGACGAACGGGTGGAGACCCTCACCTACGACCTCGCCGGCAACGGGAAGAGCCAGATCCTCAGAACACAAGGCTTCGTCAAGCTGGTCCGCGAGAAGGACGGCCCGGTTGTCGGAGTCCATATGGTCGGTTCCCGGGTGAGTGAGCTGGTCGGCGAGGCCCAGCTCATCTACAACTGGGAGGCCTTCCCCGCCGACGTCGCCGCCCTGATCCACATGCACCCGACGCAGACCGAGGCGCTCGGGGAGGCGCATCTGGCGCTCGCCGGCAAACCGCTGCACGCGCACAGCTGAGGCTGCCCCGATAGGCTGAGCCGCGACTCCCAACCGACCACCAGACCCAGACAGAGGACGACGAACCGCATGGCGACCGAAGTCAAGCTCCCGGCGCTCGGTGAGAGCGTCACCGAAGGCACCGTCACCCAGTGGCTGAAGTCCGTCGGCGACGACGTCGCTGTCGACGAGGCGTTGCTCGAGGTGTCCACCGACAAGGTCGACACCGAGATCCCCTCCCCAGTCGCCGGCACGCTCCTCGAGATCCGTGCCGACGAGGACGAGACCGTCGAGGTCGGCGCGGTCCTCGCGGTCATCGGTGAAGAGGGCGAGTCGGCGGATGAGGCCGCGACACCCGAGGTGGACGCCGGCTCCGACCAGGCCAGCTCGGACGGCCCCCCCGAGACGCAGCAGGGGTCCGCGGAGAGCGACGACGGCGGTCAGGACACCGACGACGCCGGTCAGGACACCGACGACGCCGAGCCCGGTGACGATGCGTCGGACGCCAGTGAGTCCGCCAGCGAGACCGATGACGAGACCGACGAGGATGAATCAGAGGACACGTCGCAGGCGCCTGCGGCCGAGGCTGACGACTCGGGACAGGACAACACCGGCTCGACGCAGTCCGGGGGTGGCGACTCCACGGACGTGACGCTTCCGGCGCTCGGGGAGAGCGTCACCGAGGGCACCGTCACCCAGTGGCTGAAGTCGGTCGGCGACGACGTCGCTGTCGACGAGGCGTTGCTCGAGGTGTCCACGGACAAGGTCGACACCGAGATCCCCTCCCCGGTCGCGGGCACTCTGCTCGAGATCGTCGTCGGCGAGGACGAGACCGTCGAGGTCGGCGCGGTGCTGGCCCGAGTGGGGTCCGAGGGGGCCGCCGGTTCTCAGGAGTCGTCGTCTGACGGGAAGCAGACCGGTGCGGGCGAGCAGCAGGAGAAGGCCGAGGCCGAACCCGAACCCGAACCAAAGGCCGCCGAGGCCGACGAGGAGAAGGCCGAGCCGGAGCAGGAGGAGCCGGCCGAGCCGGAGCAGGAGAAGCAGGCCGAGCCAACGCAACGGGAGCAGGCGACAAAGCCGACATCCTCCACCGACGACACCTCCTCGGCCGAGGGGCGCAGCTACGTCACCCCGCTCGTGCGCAAGCTTGCCGCCAAGCACGGAGTCGACCTGGGCTCCCTCGCCGGCACCGGGGTCGGCGGCCGGGTCCGCAAGCAGGATGTCCTGGCGGCCGCGGATGAGGCCGAGCGGGCAGCCGCGGAACAGGAGAAGAAGCCCGAGCCCGAAACCGCGCCGGCAGCCAGCACCGCGGACTCGGGCGCGACCCAGGCTCCGCCCGCGCCCAGCCCGCTGCGCGGAAAGACCGAGAAGCTCAGCCGACTGCGCAAGGTCATCGCGTCCCGGATGCTCGAGTCGCTGCAGACGTCGGCGCAGCTGACGACCGTCGTCGAGGTCGACGTCACCGCGATCTCCCGGCTGCGCAACCGGGTGAAGGCGGGTTTCGAGCAGCGAGAGGGAGTCAAGCTGTCGTTCCTGCCGTTCTTCGCGAAGGCGGCGATCGACGCGCTCAAGACCTACCCGCAGGTGAACGCCTCGATCAACACGGACGAAGGCACCGTCACCTACCACGACGGCGAGCACCTCGGGGTTGCCGTCGACACCGAGCGCGGCCTGCTGGTTCCGGTGATCAAGAACGCCGGCGACCTCTCGATCGCGGGTATCGCGAGGAAGATCCAGGACCTGGCGGCGCGGACCCGGGAGGGTCAGGTGAGCCCGGACGAGCTCTCCGGCGGCACGTTCACCCTTACGAACACGGGAAGCCGAGGTGCTCTTTTCGACACCCCGATCATCAACCAGCCTCAGGTCGCGATCCTCGGGACCGGCACCGTCGTGAAACGACCCGTGGTCATCGACGACCCGAACCTCGGAGAGACGATCGCGGTTCGCCAGATGGTCTATCTGGCGCTCACCTACGACCACCGGCTGGTCGACGGCGCGGATGCGGCCCGCTTCCTGATGGCGATCAAGCAGCGCCTCGAGGAGGCGAACTTCGAGTCCGAGCTCGGTGTCTGACCGCCGTGCGAATCCTGCTCGCGGGAGCGTCCGGGTTTCTCGGTACGGCGGTGCGGCAGCGCCTCACACAAGACGGGCACCGCACCCGTCGGCTGGTGAGGACGGACCCGGCCGGCCCTGACGACTTTCGCTGGGACCCGTATCGGGGCAGCGTTCCGGCGGAGGCGCTGCACGGCGTCGACGCGATCGTCAACCTCGCCGGCGCTCCGATCGCGCACTGGCCCTGGACATCGTCGTACCGGCAGACCCTCCTCACGAGCCGAGTGGCCACGACGCAGACGGTGGCTACGGCGCTCACCCGCCTCGACGGCCCGCTCCCCGCGCTCGTGAACGCGAGCGCGGTCGGCTACTACGGGCGCGACCGCGGCGACGAGGAGCTGACCGAGGAATCGGCGAAGGGCCTCGGTTTCCTTGCCGACGTGGTCGAGCAGTGGGAAGCGGCCACCCGTCCAGCGGCCCAGGCGGGCGGTCGGGTGGTCCTCGTGCGCACCGCCGTCGTCCTCGACAAGGCCGGTGGCGCCCTGAAGACGATGCGGCTGCCGTTCCAGCTCGGCCTGGGGGGCCGACTCGGCGACGGACGCCAGTGGTTCCCCACGGTCAGCCTTGACGACTACGTCACAGCCGTCACCCGGGCCGTGGCCGACGCGGGCATGGCGGGACCTTACAACCTGGTGGCCCCGGAGCCCGCCACGAACGCGGACTTGACCAGACTCCTCGGCTCGCTCCTGCACCGTCCCACGCTTCTCCGGGTGCCCGCAGCCGCACTCAGGCTCGTGCTGGGAGAGCTGTCGGGTGAGCTCCTCGGAAGCCTCAAGGTCAGGCCGAACCGGTTGCTGGAGGCCGGCTTCGAGTTCTCCCACCCGGATCTGGCGAGCCAGCTGCGCGCCACCCTGGGCTGACCCACGTCACGCGAGGGCGATTCGCGCGATCCGCCACTGGCCGCCCACCTCACGCAGCTCGACCCGGTGCCGTGTCGGCAGGTCGGCGGGCAGCCCGCTGGCCCCACCAGCCCGGCCGTGAGCCACCGATCGTCCGAGGCTGTCCACCACGAGCAGCACTGCCGAGCCCGGGCGTTGGAGCTCGACCTCGACCACGAAGAACCGCATCCGCAAACCGCTCACCCGCAGCCCGCGTCCCCGGTAGGCGCGCAGCATCGCCTGGTCTGCGGCCAGCTCTGGTGAGCCCGGGGCATAGACGTCGCGCAACAGGCTGGGATCCCCACGACGCCATGCCCTCTCCCGTCGGGCACTGATCTCGTCGAGCACCTGCAGCCAGCGGACGTCGTGGCTCGTCAGCCCCGCGCCCACCCATGCCGCCTGGTCGCGGGTGGGAACGCGCGGCCCCGCCTGCGCCGGAGCCGCCCGCTCCGACAGCGCATGCGGTCCGGTCGGCGTACCGAAGTCACCGCCGCGAACCCAGGCCAGCACTGTCGGCGCGAACACCGCGAGGACACAGCAGGCGGCAACGACCGATGCCCGCAGGGTCACCATCGCCCTCGGGCGTCGGCCTGCACGGTGGCGCCGCCGAGACCCCGAACCGGTCATGTCCCAAGCCTGCCGGAAACTCGTCGAGGAGGGTCCGTGTCATCCACAGGCGTGGATATGCTGCCCGAGCCCATCCGGTCCCCGGCTGGCTCCGAAGAACACATGAGACGTCTTGGATGACACCCAGGGGTGGCAAGAACCACCGGAGGCAGCCGGCGGGGGTGCCGCCGGAGCCCCGCCGAACACTGACGAACGAAGGACCGGACCACGTGAGCACTCCGACAGTTGTCGACAACCTGCGGACCAGAATTGGCACCACGATCGCGCGCCGGGTCGTCAAGGCCGCCTCGGGGCGGGTCGACGCCCGATTCATCCTTCCCGACGGCACCACATGGGGGTCGAGCGACCCGACCGCGCCGGCGCTGTTCCTGGCAGACCCTGAGTCGTTCTACCGGCGACTTGCCCGCGACGCCAAGATGGCCTTCGGGGAGGCGTACGTCGCAGGTGACTGGGCGCCGGCCGCGGGCACCGACCTCGCCGACCTGCTCACGCCCTTCGCCGCGCGGCTGCAGGATCTCGTGCCCGCGCCGCTGCGACGGATGCGCGGCGTGATCGACAGGCGGCTGCCGCACGACACCAGGAACACCCGCTTCGGAGCACGCAACAACATCTCGGCGCACTACGACATGTCAAACGAGCTCTTCGCCACGTTCCTCGACGAGACGATGACCTACTCGTCCGCCTGGTTCGTCGACCCCGAGCGCGAGAGTCTCGAGGAGGCGCAAGCGCGCAAGCTGGACGCGATGCTCGACTACGCCCAGGTGCGCGACGGGACCCGTGTCCTCGAGATCGGCTCCGGGTGGGGCTCCCTCGCGATCCGCGCAGCAAAGCGCGGCGCCCAGGTCACGACGATCACGCTGTCCGAGCAGCAGGCCCACCTCGCCAACCAACGGGTCAAGAAGCTGGGCCTCGACCCGCTGGTCGACGTACGTCTGCTGGACTACCGCGACGTCCAGGGTCAGTTCGACGCGATCGTCAGTGTGGAGATGATCGAGGCGGTGGGCGAGGAGTTCTGGCCGAGCTACTTCAAGGCGATCGACGACCACCTCGCGCCCGGTGGGCGGGTGGCGATCCAGGCCATCACGATGGCCCATGACCGGATGCTCGCCACCCGCAACTCCTACGGCTGGATCCAGAAGTACATCTTCCCGGGCGGGCTGATCCCCTCCATCACGGCCATCGAGGAGGTGTGCCGGATGCAGACCTCGCTACGTATCACGCACCGGCGCGAGCTCGGCGTCCACTACGCCGAGACGCTGCGCCGCTGGCGTCTGCGGTTCATGGCGCACTGGGACGACGTCACCCGTCTCGGCTACGACGAGGACTTCCGGCGGATCTGGGAGTTCTACCTCGCCTACTGCGAGGCCGGCTTCCGCTCCCGCTACCTCGGGGTGAGCCAGATCCGGATGGCACGTCCCCACAACGCCTGAGCCGGCCGACTGCGCGTGCCGGGCCACTCGGCCCGGCAGGCGCCCTACCGCGGCTAGGGTGGGCAGGGTGACGGCGGTCGAGCAGACGACGAGCCTGGATGCGGCCGGCTCCCGCGGCGGCCTGCGAGTCCTGCGGCTCGGGTACGGCGACCGGCCGGTCGAGTACCTGCTGGCGTGGGAGATGCAGCGACGCCTGCACGCGCAGCGGGTGGACGACCAGATCGGCGACACCGTGCTGTTCCTCGAGCATCCCTTCGTCTTCACCGCCGGCCGCCGGACCGAGCCGCAGGACCGGCCGAGCGCCGGGACCCCGGTCATCGAGGTCGACCGGGGTGGCAAGATCACCTGGCACGGTCCAGGCCAACTCGTCGCCTACCCGATCACCAAGCTGGCGGCCCACGTCTATGTGGTGGACTTCGTGCGCCGCCTCGAGGAGGCGCTGATCCGGGTGTGTGCGGACCTTGGGCTTGCGACCGGGCGGGTGCCGGGCCGTAGCGGCGTGTGGTTGGCCGCCGACGAGACCAGGCCCGAGCGGAAGGTGGCAGCGCTCGGCGTGCGCGTCTCGCGCGGTGTCACGATGCACGGCGTCGAGCTCAACTGCACCAACACCCTGTCCGGCTTCGACGCCATTGTCCCCTGTGGCATCGCCGACGCCGGTGTCACCACCCTCAGCCTGGAGCTCGACCGTGCCGTCACTGTGAGAGAGGTGGACCCGCTGCTGGAGCGCCACCTGCGCGACCTGCTCGACTGGTCGCCGTACACCCGCTCCCCTGACATTCCCCGAGCCGGCGAGCATCCGCGGCCGACCAGCTGAACCCCGAGCTGGCGATCGCCCGCGCCCGACCATCCCAAACCAAGATGGTAAGGAACGCACCGACTCTCTTGAATCGATTCAAGTGCGCAGGTGCGTTCCTTACCATTGTGAATTTGGAGACCATTGTGAATTTGGACCGGGGGGCCCGAGCTCGGACACATGCAGATTCCGACACCCGCCGGTCAGCGTAGGCTGGCCAGCGTGACGATTGCAGCGGACGGACGGAGAATGCTGCGCCTCGAGGTGCGCAACGCGGAGACTCCCATCGAGCGCAAACCCGCCTGGATCAAGACCCGGGCCAAGATGGGACCCGAGTACAAACAGCTCCAGGCGCTCGTCCGACGCGAGGGTCTGCACACGGTCTGCCAGGAAGCGGGCTGTCCCAACATCTTCGAGTGCTGGGAAGACCGTGAGGCGACCTTCCTGATTGGGGGTGACCAATGCACCCGGCGCTGCGACTTCTGCCAGATCGACACCGGCAAGCCCGCCGACCTCGACCGCGAGGAGCCGATGCGGGTCGCCAGGAGCGTAAGCCAGATGCGGCTCCGCTACGCGACCGTCACCGGGGTCTGCCGCGACGACCTGCCGGACGAGGGCGCTTGGCTGTACGCCGAGACGATCCGCAAGATCCACGAGCTCAACCCGGGCGTCGGTGTCGAGATGCTGGCGCCGGACTTCAGCGGCAACGCCAACCATCTCGGCCAGCTGTTCGAGGCCGCCCCCGAGGTCTTCGCGCACAACATCGAGACGGTCCCGCGGATCTTCCGCCGGATCCGGCCGGGGTTCCGCTACGAGCGCTCCCTCGAGGTGATTGCCATGGCCCGACAGGTCGGGCTGGTCACGAAGTCGAACCTGATCCTGGGCATGGGCGAGACCCGCGAGGAAGTCTCAGGCGCGATGCAGGACCTGCGCTCCGTCGGCACCGAGCTGCTCACGATCACCCAGTACCTCCGACCGTCGGCGCGCCACCACCCGATCGACCGCTGGGTCAAGCCTGAGGAGTTCGTCGAGCTGCAAGAAGAAGCGGTCAGGCTCGGCTTCGCCGGCGTCATGAGCGGTCCGCTCGTGCGGTCGTCGTACCGCGCAGGACGTCTCTACCAGCAGGCGCTCGACTCGCGGCGGGTGCCCGTAGACGCCACCACCTCCTCCTGACTCAGACGACGCAGAAAGCGGTACGACGATGGCACGCAAGGACAAGGGCTCAGCCGCCAAGGGCGCCACGGACAAGAGCACCAAGAAGCAGGGCGGCATTCGCCGCCTCATCGCTGCCTACAAGATGACCCGGGAACGGGACAAGCGGGTCGGTATCATCTGCCTCGCCTGGTTCCTCGGAGTCGCGATCGTGCTCGGTGGGCTGGTCTCGCTCTGGAACCCTTACGCCGGCGTGGTCGTGGGCATCCCCGCGGGAGCGCTGGCCTGGGTGGTCGTGTTCGGGCGGCGAGCCGAGCGCGCGGCGTACGCCGAGGTGGAGGGCCGGCCCGGGGCCGCAGGTGCTGCGCTCGGAATCCTGCGCAAGGGATGGCAGGTCCAACAGGCCGTGGCCGTCACCAAGAACCAGGACCTGGTGCACCGTGTGGTCGGCCGTCCCGGGGTGATCCTCGTCGGCGAGGGCAACGTGGCCCGTGTCCGCAACCTGCTCTCGGTGGAGAAGAAGAAGCACGCGCGCGTCGTCGGTGACGTGCCGATCTACGACATCGCGGTGGGTGACGGTGACGACGGCACGATCGAGGTCAGGGCACTCGCCAAGCACATCCAGAAGCTTCCCCGCAACATCGCGCCGGCCGACATCACCGACGTCATGCAGCGGCTGCGGGCGCTTGACGCGATGCGGCCGCAGGTCCCCATCCCCAAGGGTCCGATGCCCACGAGCTCGAAGCAGGCGCGCGCGTCCATGCGTGGGTCGATGCGCGGACGCTGACCCGTTCCCGGCCAAAGCTCAATCCGGTGCTCCCCCGGCGCCGAATCGAAGACATGAGAGCGGCGGGTGACGGCAACGACCCAGGACGTCGCCGGATGGCCGTCATCGGGTCCGGCGTATCCGGGCTCACGGCGGCGTACCTGCTCACCAGGACCGCGCAGGTCACGCTGTTCGAGTCGGCCGACCGGATCGGCGGCCATGTCCACACCCACCACACCACGCTCGACGACGGGTCCTCGGCCGACGTCGACTCGGGCTTCATCGTCTGCAACAACCAGACCTACCCGACCGTGCTGAGACTCTTCGACGAGCTGGGCGTAGCCCTTCGACCGACCGAGATGAGCATGGCGATCCGCTGCGACGGATGCGGCCTGCAGTTCGTGGGGGGCCGCGGGCTCGGCGGCGTGTTCGCGCAGCATCGCCGGCTCGTCGACCCGCGGTTCTGGCGTCTCTTGTACGGCGTGCGGCGCTTCCAGCGGCTGGCTCTCCGCCACCTGGCCGACGACGTCGACGACTCGGAGACATATGGGGAGTTCCTGTCCCGGCATGGGTTCGGGACCGACTTCGTCAACCACTATGCAGTGCCGGTGGTCTCGTGTGTCTGGTCGAGCGGCCATGACGACGCGCTGCGGTACCCGGCGGGCTACCTGTTCGCGTTCCTGCGCAACCACGGCTTCCTGCGCCTGAAGGGCGCGCCACAGTGGTACGTCGTCGAGGGGGGCTCGTCGTCGTACGTCGACCGGATCCTCGCGACGCTGGACGATGTCGCGACCCGGACGCCGGTGACCGCCGTGACGAGACACGACGAGGGAGTGACGCTCTCCGGACCGGCAGGCGAGCTCGGCACCTTCGACGCAGTCGTGGTCGCGACTCATGCGGACATCGCCCTCGGGATGCTGGCTGATGCCACGGCCGACGAGAAGGAGGTGCTGGGAGCGTTCGGCTACTCCTCCAACACCGTCGTGCTGCATCGGGACGACTCGGTCCTGCCGGCCAGCCGGGCGGCCCGCGGCGCCTGGAACTACCGGATGGGCGCATGCGAGACCCGCGACGAGCGCGTGCAGGCCAGCTACTGGATGAACCGCCTGCAGCATCTCGATGAGCGCTCACCGCTGGTCGTCACGCTCAACCCCGACCGGGACCGACCGCCGGAGCAGATGATCGCGGAGATGTCGTACACCCATCCGGTCTACACGGCGCAGGCGCGCCGAGCCCAGCGGCGCCTGGCCAAGCTCAACTCGGCCCAGGTCGCGTTCGCCGGCGCCTACCACGGCTGGGGTTTCCACGAGGACGGCTGCCGAGCTGGGGTGGCGGCGGCTAGGCACTTCGGGGTCGAGTGGTGACCACCACCACGTCTGAGTCGAGCACCCAGTCCGAGTCGATCCGCTCCTCGACCGCCGGGACCCGGGCACGGCCCGCTCCGCCCCGGGTCCCGGCACTGGTGCGCGGCGTGGTGAAGCATGCCCGGCTGTCACCTGTCCGGCACCGCTTCCGCTATCGCGCCCACCAGTGGCTCGTCGATGTCGACGACCTGGATGTCGCGCCCCGCGGCTTGCGCTGGCTGGGATCCGTGCGGGCGCGCGACCATCTCGACCCGCACACCGACGACCTGGGCACGAACGTCCGCAGCTTCCTTGCCGCCCAGGGCGTCTCGTGGTCGGCGCACCGCATCCTGATGCTCACCAACGCACGCTCCCTCGGATACGTCTTCGACCCGCTCAGCGTCTTCTGGTGCTTCGCGCTGGACGGCGCGCTCGAAGGCGTCGTCGCGGAGGTCCACAACACGTATGGCGGGCGGCACGGCTATGTCGTCGAGCTCGACGACCGGGGTCGGGGTCAGGCCGACAAGGCCTTCTACGTCTCGCCCTTCTTCGGCGTCTTCGGTGACTACCAGCTCAGGTTCACGCTCGACGGGGAGCGAGTCGGAGCCTTCGTCACCCTTTGCCAGCACGCCCAGGTCGTCTTCACGGCCAGCTTCACCGGCACCACCGTTCCACTGACTCCAGCTCGGCTGCTGGTCAGCGCCCTTTGCCAGCCGCTGATGCCGCAGCGGGTCGCCGGGTTGATCAGAGCGCAGGGGGTGTGGCTGTGGCTGCGCCGACTGCCCGTCGTCCGCCGCCCGGCAGACTAGCGCCTTACGACGACCGAGTCGGCCGCCAGGTCATGCAGGCCACGTTGGTCGCGGTTGTAGACGACCGCCGGGATCACCAGAAGGGTGAGCAGCGTGCGGAGGAGCGTCCGGACCGGGTCGAGGCGGCCTCCCCCGAGCCGTTGAACATGGATCCGCATCACAAGCTGGCCGGCCGAGCCGCCGAGCGTGACGGTCAGCACGTAGACCTCCGCGGCGAAGATCGCGAGCGGCAGCCAACGATCCACCCCTTCGGCCGGGGTCAGCACACTGCGGCCGGTGAAAGCGCTGGCCGCGAGCGTCGACAGCATCCAGTCGATGACGATCGCCACGATGCGTCGGCCCCAGCCGGCGACGGCACCCGGGCCAGCCGATGGGAGTCCGAGACGCTGGCCTGGCCAGCTCTGCTCGACGGCCTCGCGACCGGACGGGGCTGTCACGGCGGCAACGTAACACGGCGGAAACACCCAGGACACGGCGGGGAAACCGAGGCAACCTAGGGTGGCCGGATCAACTGACGACGGACGGTCAGAACGGCCGGCCACGAGGAGGACAGATGTTCGCGGACCGCGAGGAGTTGCTCGCCTACGTCGAGAATGAGGGCGTCGAGTTCGTCGATGTGCGATTCTGCGACCTCCCAGGGGTGATGCAGCACTTCACCGTGCCGGTCTCCTCGTTCGGGCCCGACGTGTTCGACGAGGGGCTGATGTTCGACGGGTCGTCGATCCGCGGCTTCCAGGCGATCCACGAGTCGGACATGGCGCTGCTGCCCGACGCCACGACGGCGTACCTCGACCCTTTCCGGGCGCACAAGACGCTCGTCATCAACTTCTTCATCCACGACCCGTTGACGAAGGAGGCATACAGCCGGGACCCGCGCAACATCGCGAAGAAGGCGCAGGCGTATCTCGCCAGCACCGGCATCGGAGACCAGGCGTTCTTCGCGCCCGAGGCGGAGTTCTACATCTTCGACGATGTGCGTTTCGAGACCAAGCAGAACACGAGCTTCTACTCGATCGACTCCGTCGCGGGAGCCTGGAACACCGGACGCGAGGAGGTAGGCGGCAACCGCGGGTACAAGGTCAAGTACAAGGGGGGCTACTTCCCCGTCCCGCCGGTCGACCACTTCGCCGACATCCGCGCGGAGATCTCGACCGAGCTGGAGGCGGCAGGCTTGGTGGTCGAGCGGCAGCACCACGAGGTCGGTACCGCCGGCCAGGCCGAGATCAACTTCCGGTACGACGAGCTGCTCGCCACGGCCGACAACGTCATGAAGTTCAAGTACATCGTGAAGAACGTCGCCTGGCGCAACGGCAAGACGGCCACCTTCATGCCGAAGCCGATCTTCGGGGACAACGGGTCGGGGATGCACTGTCACCAGTCGCTGCGCGCCGGTGGTGAACCGTTGTTCTACGACGAGTCCGGCTATGCCGGTCTCTCCGACACGGGGCGCTACTACATCGGAGGGCTGCTGTCGCACGCGCCGTCGCTGCTCGCCTTCACGAACCCGACGGTGAACTCGTACCACCGTCTGGTGCCTGGGTTCGAGGCTCCGGTGAACCTCGTCTACAGCCAGCGCAACCGCTCGGCGTGCATCCGGATCCCCATCACCGGGTCCAACCCGGCCGCCAAGCGGATCGAGTTCCGCTGCCCCGACCCGTCGGCCAATCCCTACCTCGCGTTCTCAGCCATGCTGCTGGCGGGCATCGACGGCATCAAGAACAAGATCGAGCCGGCCGCGCCGATCGACAAGGACCTCTACGAGCTGCCGCCGGAGGAGCACGAGGGCCTGGCCACCGTCCCGGCGACGCTGACCGAGGTGCTGGACACCCTCGAGGCCGACCACGACTACCTCCTCGAGGGAGGTGTCTTCACCCCCGACCTGATCGAGACGTGGATCGACTACAAGCGGGTCAACGAGGTGCAGCCGATGGCGATGCGTCCCCACCCCCACGAGTTCGAGCTGTACTACGACATCTAACGCGCACCAGCGCTCTGACCTGGCCTTTTGTGGACCGCTCGCGCAGCCGGTACACAACGGGTACACGAGAGAGTGGGCTCAGCACACGACATCGCCCCCCGGACTTCCCGACCGGGGGGCGATGTCTTGGGCAGGCGCTCAATCTCTGTTGGCCGCTCGCTTCGGCGCCCGTCTGGCGGCGAACAACGCCTCAACGGCCTCTCGAGTCGACTGGTCAGTGTCGGGCCACAGGTGGGCGTAGCAGTCCAAGGTCGTCTTGGCGCTGGCGTGCCTGAGCCGCGCCTGCACGATCTTGACGTCGTCGCCGCTGGAGATGAGCAGGCTGGCGAAAAAGTGCCGGAGATCGTGGAAACGAAAACCCTCCGGTAGGCCCGCCACTGTGGCCCGCGCAGTCCTGAAATGCCGCTGCAAGGTCCACGGCGTGAGTTGGCCACCCCACTCGTTCGTCAGCATCGTCTCGGCCCGCCACCCGGCGACGTGGGCCGACAACGTGAGCGTCATCGACTCGGAAATCGGGATGGGGGTCCGTGAGACCTCGGTCTTCAACGGCTCGGCAGGGTACTGCACGGCCGGGTGCACGACACCTCGCATGAAGTCCACGTCCGACGTCCTCAGCCCGCAGACCTCGGCGAGCCGTAGGCCCGCGAACGCTGCCAACGACACAGCTGGTCGCAGGTGTTCGGGCATTGCGTCGTGGAGCGCCCATATCTGCTCGGTCGTGGCGACGTAGGGCCGCTGCTTCCCGGCGCGGGGCGACGTTCGCCGGGAGCATGGCGAGCGGGCGATAATCCCATCCTGTACAGCGTCGGTCATTACCTGGGCGAATCGCGAGTGCAGGACGTAGATGTAGCTGTCCGACAGACCCTCATCCCGAAGTCCTGCCGTCCACGATCGGACGTGCGACGGTTTCACGGCACCGATGGGCAACGACCCGAGCCCCGACTTGATCCGGTCAAGGTGGACCTGAGCCTGCCGCACCGTGGACCTGCGCCGCGTACCGTAGCCATCCGCCCACGTGGCGCACCATTGCGCGACGGTGATCTTGGCGTTGTCGGGTGCGACGTAGGTGCCGCGCAACACGTCGGCCGCGACCGTCGTCATAAAGCGTTCGGCGTCGACCTTCCGGTCGAATGTCTTGGTCCGCTGCTGATCGTCGGCGTCGCGATACCTGGCGTACCACCGCACCTTGCCGTTGCGTAGCCGCTTCTCAATGCTGGCCATGACCCGTGTCCTCCCTCGTTGCCTCGTCGTCCATCCTCTTCCTATCGCGTCGGTCCCTCCGGGCGAGTGTCAGCGTGGTATCTGTGGGCGGTTGCTCTCTTGGTGGAGCCAGGCATGGACTTCGGTTCGCCAGTAGCGGACACTGCGGCCGATCCGGAAGCCGCGGGGTCCGGTGCCGAGGTGGCGCCAGTAGCGCAGGGTGGCGAGGGGGACGCGTACGACGGCGGCGACCTCCTTCATGGTGAGCAGTTCGTCGTTTGGGTAGGTGCCGTCTGGTTGTTCGGCCTGGCGGGTTGTGGTCATGTGCTTCTCCTTGTTGGTAGTGCTGTAACTTCAAGACGCACTTTGGGGGCGCGAATGGACATCGCGGCGCAGGTTCCTCGCAGTCTCGACCGACGTCGGGCTCTGCTTGGTCTGCTTGGTCGCTGGTGGGAATACCCCCGAGCGGTCCACCATTCGTCCTTCATGCCCAACAGATTTCGATTGTCGCTCGGTATGTTTATGTGCATGGCCGTGCGGGGGGATGTTGGGCGCCAGGTTCTACCCGGGTCATCGCCCGATGCCCGCTCCGTGGTCGAGGGCGGGGTGGCTCGGCTGGGTCGGCCGGATCCGGTGGGTCTGTTGTTGGCGCAGCCAGCGCTCCTGGGCGTCGCGGGCGGCGGCCTGCCGTTGGTCGGCACGGTCGGCGGCCCACTGGCCGTGTTCGGTGTCGAGATCACCTGCGGGGAGGGTACGGATGGCCGGCTCGTCGCGTATGCGGTGAACTATTGCCGTGGTGGTGTGCAAATCGTGTTCGACGACGCCCAGCTGGTGCGTCAGGCTGGTGAGCCGCTGGCCGGGTTCGGTGATGTTGGCGGCGCTGCCGTAGGGACGTAGCTCGGCGTGCATCGTGGTGTCGAGTCGGGTGCGGGCGTTCTGGGCAGACTCGTATGCCGCCCGGGCGGCGTGTTCGGCCTGTCGGGCAGCGTCGGCGTCGGGGTGGGCCTGCGCCACGTGGCGGGCGGCGTAGCCATTGATCTGCTCTACGATTCGGTGTCTGTGCAGCCACTTGACCTGCCGGGCGAGCTCGGCGGGGTCGGTTGGCAGGTCGGGGTGGACCGGGCGCCACCGCTGCGCGAATTCCGTCAGCTCGTCGGTGGCGGCGTGGACCAGGCGACGGTGCTGACCGAACCGGCCCACACCATGGTCAACGACACCGGCTGCCTGCTGTGCCTTGGACAGATCCGTGTGCCAGGCCGCCCAGACCCGGGACTGCAGGTCGGCCGTCTCCGACGTCAGCCTGGTGTCGAGTTCGGCGACCCGGTCGCGTGCCTCCAGCCAGTGTTGTTTGGCGGACGACTCTTCACCGTGGAGCCGTTTCTGGTCCGGGGCGTAGCGGCCCCGGATCGCAGCCACGCGCTTCAGAGAGTCCCGCTCGCCGACCAGACGCTGGTGGTGGTCAGTGAGGTCGGCCTGCCGGGTCCAGGCGGCCCGCAGCTCGGCGAGCACCTCGTCGAGTGCACGCATGGGCGGCTGTGTGCCGTACCGGTCGATGTCCTGGCCTGCGCGTTGGGCGGCGACGGCGGGTCCGAGATCGGCCCGGTCCCGGCTGAACACGTCGTCCCACTGCCGCTGGGCGTCGTCGAGGTCGGCGGCGACGATGTGGACGACGTTGTCGTGGCGGCCGCGGGTCATCGCCACGTACGCCGAGGCGGCGCTGGTGTGCTCGCCGAGGACCAGGTGGCCGGTGCCAGTGGTCTCGCCCTGGGCGCCGTAGACGGTGGTGGCATACGCCAGCTCGACATGCTCACGTGCATACGCGGCCGGGACGGTGTGGACATCGGTGGGCTTGCGGCCACGAAGCGTCAGGGCGCCGTCAGCGCCGACGGCGGTCACGGTCCAGAGGGCACGGTTGGTCACCCCCAGGTTTCGGTCGTTGCGCCGGGTCGCGACCCGGTCACCCACCCCGACCCTCTCACCCGCCCCGGTGACCGTCGCGTGGCTGTCGTCGACGTGACCGGCGGCGACGAGGCGGTCCCGGACCGCCCCGTTCAACCCGGCGACCTGCTCACGGGTGTCGGCCATCATCAAGGTCCCGGCGGTGTCCCGGTGGCCGGTGAGGACGGCGTCGGCGGCGACCTCGGCCAGCGCCTGGGTGCTTTCCGCCTCACTCGGGTAGATGCGGACCTGACCACGTCGCCACAGCGCATCCCACACCTCACCAACTCGCTCACCATTCCCCTCACCACGATCCTCACCACGATTCCCCTCCCCATTCCCCTCACCATTCCCCTCACCGTGATCCTCACCGGGGATGGAGTAGGTGTTCGAGCCGGTGCGCAGTGCCAGGCTGATCGTGGCGTACTCCGGATCGGCGAACCGGTGCACGACGTCGAGGTCGGCGTGCGCCTGTGATGTGATCCAGGTGGCGGCGAGGTCGAGGACTCCGCCGCGGCCGACGGCCGGGAGCTGGTGCCGGTCACCCACCAGCGCGACCCGGGCGCCCATCTCGTCGGCGACGGCGAGCAGCGCCCTGGCGGTGTCCTGGTCGAGCATGCCAGTCTCATCAACCAGCAGCAGGTCACCCGAAGCAAGGACGGCTTCGGGGGCGGGGGTGGCGGCCTGCCGGGTCCAGCGGCCATCGTCATCCCACCGGAACCCGTGCGCATGGACCAGCCACGCCACCGACCCCGCCTTGCCGACCTCGCGGGCGGCGACCTGGGCCGCCTTCAACGTCGGGGTCACCACCAGCATCCGGTGGCCTCGCGCCTCCACCGCGGCCTTTGCTGCGGCCAGCGTGGTGGTCTTGCCCGCCCCCGCGGCCCCTTCGACGACCATCAGCCGGGCTTCGCCGACGAGGACAGCGACCGCCGTGTGCTGGGCGTCGTCCAGACCCTCAACCGCGGGCAGGACCGCGGCCTGCGCCGATGCTTCGGCCCGGGCCGCGAGCCGGCCGACGATGTCGGCCTCGACGGCGATCACATGCGCCGAGGTGAGGGACCGGATGTGCTCCGGCACGTCCGACCGGTCCAGCAGCGGGACACACGCTTCGATGACACGGGCTGTGAGGTCCTCGGCCAGATCGTTCCGGACAGCGGCGTCTGCTACGAGGCCGGTGGCCGCGACCCACTTCTCGACCTCACCCCGGATGTCGGCGGCGTTCCACGCCGACCGCCGCGCACCCAACCGGCAGACGACGGTCTCGACAGCCTTGTCGCGGTCGAGGGAGCCCACACTCGAGGCGCCGACGACGATGGGCAAGCCGGGTTGTGTGGGGTCGCGGTAGCCCAGGTCGTGCAGCTGCTGCCGCCAAGCCGCGACCATCGCGGCGCCGTCGGTCGGGACGATCTTGTCAGGGCGGGCGTCCTTCCAGGCCCGCCGGTCCCACGACCGCCGCATCGCCGGCCCCGGTTCCTGGCCAGGATTGGCGGCCCGCCACTCGGCTTCGTACCGGTCGATGTTGCGGCCGATCTGCGCCACCCGCTCACTGAACCGGCCCGCATACGGAAGTAGTTCAGCCACTTCGCAGGTGGCCGGGTCCAGGGTGAACCCGGCAGATGCGAGCGCGGCCCGGAAGCCGGGATCGCACATCACGGCGGCGTGCCCGATCGCGTTGAGTGCCTCGATGGAGTCGCGGAACCCGACGGTGTGCAGCCCCCGCCACTTCCCGTCGGCGAACACCCGGGCGTTGACCTGGAGATGCAGATGGCGGTGCGGGTCGCCGGCCCGGGAGGTGTAATGGCGGACGGTGACGGCCTCGACTCGCTCCACCAGGATCTGTACTTGCCGGCCCCGCGGCCCGACCCGGGTAGTGGCGTGCTCGCCGACCCAGCCGATCACCTGCCCGGCCGCCCGGTCCTGCGCCGCGTCGTACGCCTCCGCCACCTCCGGATCCAGCGCAGCGGCAAGGGACCAGGTTTTGGGGCCGTTGACGGTGATCTCCACGAACCGGACCGCGTTGCCATCCCGACGGAGCCGGCCTCGTGCCTCACCGGTCATCGGGTCGTGACCGGAGACCCATAGCTCGTACCCATCCCCGTCCAGCGCACCCAGCCGCTCGACGCCGACCGGGTCGCGGAGAACCGTTCCGCGAAACCGGTGCCCTCGGCCAGGTAGTAGTCATCGATTCGGCAGCGGTCGGACTCCACATAGGCCCGTGCCGCGGAAGCCGCTCCGCGATAGACCTTTACACCACCATGCATTTCCAACCTCAACCAACAATCAGCCCCGGAAACGGATCGTGGGCCGCCCCAAAGGGGCGACCCATCTACGTCATTCGTAGCATGCGTGCCGACTGTTTGGAAGGTTGGAAGGGCGTTTTGATGAGCCGTCCGCGCAGAAAGTTGAGCAGCCAGTAATGATCAGCGATGTCCGGCAATTGAAGGCCGATTAGGGGTTCATCGGCGTTATCGCGGAGGCTCAGAGATCAGGAATGATGCCTCGAGTGATCTGCGTAATCCGACTCGAGGAAGGACACCGCAATGACCGTCCACCCCAGTATCGACCCTGCCCGTCTGCTCGAGGACATGGCCAGGGAGCTCGACGCCCGCCTCGAGCAGTTCCGCACCAGATCATTGGTCGAGGCCGGGCCGTTCACGTTCGTAGCTGCCGACGCGCTCGTGATGAAGGTCCCCGAACGCGGCCGGGTGGTCCCGGTTTATGCCCTGGTCGCGACCGTCAACGCCGACGGGCACCGCGAGATCCTCGGTGTCCTTCGGTTGGTCGTGCTGGCTCAGTTGCTCTCGAGGGCTCGTTCGGGGGTACCGCCGGAGGATTTCCTGGCTCTGGCGCTGAGCGCGGCCCCGGACGGGTTGACCCTCCGGAACGCTAGGCGGGCCGTCGAGTACAGCCGTGGGACAGCCAGAGCTGTCGCCGCGGTCCGGGCGGAGCCATGGGTGACAGAGTCCCGGGAATTGCGCCCCGACGGCAGAGGTACGTTGCGAGAGCTGGCCGTGCTCAGGGCGAGATAGGAGCGCACGGCAAGTTCCTCGTCGGCATAGGCGGTAAGCAAAGGCACCCCAGCTCGAAGGGCCCGGGGGGCCTTCGCTGTCTCACGTACTGCTGGTTACCGGGTGAGCTGGAAGGCGAGCAGGCTGTCACCGTGGCGGAGGTTAGCGGTTTGGAGCTGGCCGCTGACGCGCTTGAAGGAGTCGGTGCCGCCGGTGACGGCGATGCTGCTGTCTTTCGGTCCGAAGAGGGCGGAGTAGACGGCGATCTTGCCCTGGCCGAACAGGTCTATGGTGCCGTCGCAGATGAAGGTGGTCGGGGCAACGGTGCACTTGACCGAGTCCTGGCCGACGATGTCAGAGCTGCCCTGGTACCGCAGGTTCTCCTCGAACATGAAGTAGTCGCCAGGGCCGAACCCGTCACCGTTGACGTCAATGTTGGCATGCGCGAACTGGTGTGCGCGCAGGATCAGCACCTGCGAACCATCCTGAGCAGCGGCGGCCTTGACGGCGGCGATGGTCTTCGCCGCCGATGCCGAACCGACGCTGGTCGGCCAACCGTGGATGCTGGGCTTCGCGGTGGTGGCGGTTGCCGACCCGAGGCCGAGCCAGGCCCCTCCGCCGGTGACGAGAACAACGGCCGCTCCGGCCGCGACGAACTTGCGCTTCATACATCCTCCTGCTGCGACGCGACGCCCCAACGGCTCCGCTGACCTCGTACGTTAGGGGCCGCTGGGAGCACGTGGCAACCGCCCGCTACGAAGCGTGCTCGGGTCGGCTGTGGACGGGGTCGGAGTGTGATCGACGGGTCTGCGGGACATTTCTGGTCAAGCGTCACGACTGCGGAGGGGTAGTGGGTCAGTTTGACAGGGGTGCCCGGATCGCCAGCACGAGCGTATAGCTGAAACTGGTGCCGTCGACTTGGAAGCCATAGCAGCCCGGTGCTCGCACCCACGTGGCACCGGGCCACGACCGCAGGACCCCGACGACGTGACCCGGGCTCCCGGTGTCAGCGAGAAATCCGAGAGTGTGCCCCTCACCGAAAACGACCGAACCGGGCCCGTCGAGTCGTGCTCCGCGGATCAGCACCGGCCCCTGGTAGCTGCGACGGGCGTACCACAGCGTCTTCACGGAATACCAACGACCGGACCTGTATGCCACACCGACCCCACCCGGTCCACCGACGATCGCATGAACCGGTCCGACTGTCCCCAGGGAGAACCCACCGAACCCGCCGCCCGTGCCATTGCGAACGGTGACCATCCTTTCGGGCACGGTCGGGCACCGCCGTCCTGCTTGCACCCGGGGCAGATGGAGCGGACGGACGATTTGCTGCGGGATGCTGTAGACGACCGGTTGGGCCCCAAGCGGAGGAGCCTGAACAGGACTGATCGTGACGAACACCGTTGAGGGAGGCGTTCCCGCTTTGAGGTCGGACGGGCCACTGCATGCGGCCGCTGCGGCGCAGCAGACCACCAAGGTTGCTCCAACCCATCGACGCATGGACAGGACGATACCGATGGGGTCGGCCTAGGTCACCCAGAACGGGGGGCAGGGGTGCCTATCCGTGCCGCGTACCCGACCACGAGCACGCTAACCACAGACAGCGCCGCGAGGCTCCCCCAAAGGTCGTGGCTGATGCCAAAAACGGACTACCGTTTCAGCATGCCGACCAGCGGCCAAGGGCGCGAGGAGGTGGCCGACGTCAGCCGGCTTTGCCGTGCCTTCCTCACGATCCGACTGCACAGCGAAACAACCACCCCCGACGAGGCGCTCGCCGAGCCCGCGTTGCAGCGGATCTTGTCGGACGTCGAGGCGTTGGCCGTTCCTGAGCGCTCATTGCAGATGATGGCCGCCTATTACTGCCACCTTTCGCAGCGGCTAGGGATGACCTACGCCAAGCTCGGCGGTGACACTCCACACCTCATCGAGGACCTGCACGCGAAGCTGGTCCGGGAGGGCGACGTCCACCCGAACCTGATCGAGGCCTGCTTCAGCCTCGTGTATGCGCTGCGCGATGAGCCGAGACGCCTGGCGGAAGTTGAACGCTGGGGCAGGACCGCCGCTCAGTCCGGTCCTAGGTCACTCCTCCTGCTCGCATCGTGCTGCCTGCGGACGGCTCGCACGATCGTGCTGACCGACCCGGAAGTTGACGACGTCGAGGCTCTCCTCTCAACCATCGCGATCGAGGACGAGATCAACCTGATGAACCATGGCGAGGCGTAGACCTTCCCAGCAGCAGGGCTTCCTGTGCATCCGATGTGCACCCGCTCGGGCGGCACGAATCCTGACGGACCTGGACGTCTGCGGGCTCTGCCTCCGCTGCATCGCGTGGCCTGCCTGCGCGACGACTTCGGGCTGCTGCCTCCGGTACAGCCTGACCCCGTCCCGGTGGACGAGGTAGGGCAGCCGGTCCGCCCTAAAGGGCTCGCTCAGCCTCGCCCGGTTCATGCCGAACACATCGGCGGCCCGTTGCCCGGTGCGCCCAGTACGATTCTGAGTCGTCGACTTGCCGGCGCCAGCCGTGCGCAGCGGAGAGTGCCGAGCCGCCAGGTAGCCCAGGCGGAAGGCCTACACCCCCTCGATGTGCCCCGGACGGTGGCTCTTTAGTGCCGTGTGGCGGTCCAGTCTCGAGGAGTAACGTCAGCGCGCGTGGCAAGGCCAACTCTCACCCCTCCGAGTGACGCCTTCCAGCCCAGGCCCGCCACCATCCAAAGCGGTGGTGGCGGCGCCGTGATCCACCAGTCTCCCGGGTCTGACGATCTCGCGCAGGCGATGGAGACTCAGCGACTGCGGCTACAGCAGGCAATCGACCGCCTTCCAGAGCCCAACCGGGCCGCAATACTGCTGACATTCTTCGAGGGCCACGACGCTCAATCTGTCGCCCACGCGCTGGGGATGCCTCTGCTCACCGCACAGGGCGTGACTGTCGATGGTCTGCGCCGGCTGCGGGCGCTTCTTCTTTAGGGCCGGCTCACGTCCGTCGATGTCCGCAAGTTGCAGCAGCTACACGGAATAGTCAACAAACCCCGCGTGAGGTGCGAGGCGTGAGACGCTGAGACTGACGGTCGGCCTCAGCGGCCTGAAGGTCGGCGTCACGCGGGAGAACCGACTGGCCCGGTCTCCCAGGAAGCCCTGCCACCGGCCACCTACGGTGACGGGGCTTTCGTCGTCTCGGGCGATCGTGTAGCTATTCCCATATCGCGAGCAGTACGCCTCCGTCATGCGCTGCTTCCGGGATAACCCGGTCTGGCCGTGCCTGGCCGCTTGCAGCCGACTCGTTTGCGGCTAGTCGTTCAGGGCCAAGCGGCGTGGTCGGGGAGCGGGGAGGAGTTTCAGAGGGTCACGTCTCTCCCGTTGTTTGTGGCCGTCCAGGTCGGGACGTTCGGCCCTGCCGATCGGGGTCAGCGGCGCTTAGGTTGGGTGAACTCGCGGAAGGGCGAGTGCATATGGGAGACCGTGGCCAGGAAGGGTATCCGTACTCGACGGTGCAAGTTTCGAGGCCGGTGTAAGACCCGCCGCCGGGTTTCTCGGGGAGCCCTGTCATGTATCGCCCCGTGCCGTGACAGGGTCTTCCTGCTTGACTCGTCAGGCCATGGGCTGGCGGTCACGAGGGCTGTCGTGGGTCGGCTGGAGCACCCCTTTCGGCGGGGTCTTCCGCTTTGTTATCTTTGGGGATAGCCTGTCATGAAAGGCGACCCCGGATACAGCCATCGACATGCTGGGCGGGCGCCACTCACACCACGGTTGCTCGGCTCAGACCCCGCTTGGAATCCGTTTTGACGGCCCAGTCAGGGGTTCCAATGCACGTCAAAGTCGCCTACCCATCCACCCGCGAGGTGTCCCTCGCACCGACCGAACCGCCGCCGAGCCGTGTTGCGACAGGCAGGTCGAAAGTGGTTCTGCGTGGGGAGAACGTCCTCACCGGCTACCACTGCGACCAGCAGCCCATTGATCCAGTCACGTCGACGGAGGCGGCGGCAATCCTCGGCTGCTCGGTGCTGTCGGTCCAAGCCTGCATGGCGGCCGGGACGTTCGCTGGTGGCGAGCAGCGTGGGCGGCGCGGCATGTCCCGCGGCGAGGTCGAGGAGCTGGCCATCCACGTGTACGCCTGGCTCTGCCATCGAAACGACCCGAACGCCTACTGGGTCATCGGTCAGCGAGCCGCCCAGACGCTCGGCGTGGACCGGGACACCCTCGAACGGCTCACCGCCGCCGGACGGCTACCCTGCACCCGCCACGACGACGGGACGCTGCTGTACCGCCGCCGGGACCTGTTGTACATCCGACACAGCCGAGAAGCCCGGACCTGGTCCGCAACCACACGCTGATCGATCTGAAAGGGCTGGGAGTTTAGGGGTTCGATGTCGCAGGCTCCCCCAAACGCCGGCAAGAGTCCCCGGACAAAAGGTGGATCCTCAAGCCCCCCGCGTCACATCAGTACCGGCCAACACCCCCGACATGGCACGCCCACGCCTAATGCGACAACACTGACTATAACCCCCTCAGCCGAGGGTGGCCATCGCTCCGGCGGCGAGGGCGCGAGCCTTGGCCTGGGACATGCCCGCGGGGCCGCCGGGTGGGGGCCGCGCACGAGTCCTAGGCCATGGGCTAGCCCTCCGGTGGAGCCGGGTCCCCTCGCGATGACGGATGGTACCGGGCCGGCGGCTGCCATCTGGTGGAGCCGTGACCAGCTGCCCGGAGCGTACGGCGGCGCTCAACCAAAGACCGGTCGCCCCACGTGTCCTTGAGATGACCAGCCGGCCCACCAGGCTCGCGGCGGCTGCGCGGATCCTCGGCTGCTCCGCATCTCGTACGTCGCTCCATCGCCGAGGGCTCGTCTGCAGGCGGCGAAGCACACCGGACCATTTGGAATGGCGTTTGCCAAAGCGGAAGACGATGAAGCCCCGACCGTTGGGGCGGGGCTTCTGTCAGGGCTCACCCCTCCGGGGCCTCCCTATCGCCCTGAAGAGTCCTGCCATTCGCGTTGGCATCGCTTCTCAAAACGAGTGCTCGATACCCACATCGATCAACCGGACCCAAACTTGGTCATGCCTCGCTAAGTACGGCAGTCCCAAACGTACCTTTTCGACTAGGCGACCTGAAGGGTCGAAGGTCCCGACATGAGCGATGATGCTTCCAGGGGGTCCCTACCGCGGTTGTAGGGGTTCCAAAGGCCCCGGTCCAGGTGGTGTGAGACGCCTGGCGGGGCCGCTTCTGTTCAGCATGCCTGAGCCCCCTCAGCGCTCGTCAGGCGTGCGCTCGACACGGAGCAGCCGAGAATGGCGGCTGCCTCAAGCAACCCCACAGCGTCTACCGGACGGCGCATAGCGGCGGGATGATACCGAGAGTCGGCCCCGTCTGACGGCGCACGTCGGACGGGGCCTCAAAGACACACCCAGCTAGGAGGCGGGGGCGCCAATGGGTTCTTGAGTACCCGACAGTGGGCACAGCAAAACCTGCGACCATCAGACCCAGGTAAGAACAGCGGGAGAGGGTGAACGGTGAATCTCTGCCGCCCGTCGGCAGCTCGCCGCGCGGTTGTTTCGGTGCTGAACGGGTAAAGGGGTAGGCAACGGTTGGTGCCGACCCATGGGACGGCACCGATCCAGGCCCCGGGTGTTGAAGAGACCAGCACCCGGGGCTGCCTGCACACGATAAGCCGCGTCGTGGGGCGAGGCTGGGTTAGAAGTGAATCACCGGGCCTTCCGCAACAAGGCCACGGCGCCACGGACCGAAGGGGTAGCGTCCAAAGGAGAGGGGCCAAGTAATAGTGCGCCTCCTGGGAGGGAATGCCTCCTGCAAGAGCCTCCATCACTCCTCATCCCCGTGGTGATGGAGGCTCTGTTGCGCACCCGGAGCGCCATCTTCTCGTCCGCACGGTCCGGTTGAGCGCCACCGGGCGTGAGCTTCTCCAGCCCATCTGGGGCGTCTACGCGATAAGCCGCAGCTTACCCCATGCCATCTTAAAGAGTGATTGGCCGGGTCTTCTGCAACAAGGACCGCTGTTACGGGCCGAAGGGGGTAACGTTCGCAGAAGAGGCGCTTCGCGTCGCCTCTCGGGGGGTAAGACTCCTGGAAGAGCCTCCATCAAGCGCTCCCCGCGGATGGAGGCTTTTCGCTGTGTCAGTCCAGCGAGACCGCTCGGGCAGCCCGACGCATGAGACGGTGAGAGCATTCCCCCGTGGCGAACGCTCCCACCATCATGGTCACCCTACCGCCGCGGGGATATCAAGGACATCAGCCGTATAGAGGCATAATAGTGACCGAATAGTCAGATTTCGCCGCCCAGTCTCAAGCAAGCGTCCACCCCATCGCACGTCGGGTCTCCTGGCCGAATGCTGAGGTTACGACCGCCACCCAGCCTTGGTCGTCGCGGACTGCACGGGGAACGAGTCGGCTCAACGCCGCGTTGGGGTAGCGGCGGGCGGTACGCCGGGTTTACCGTGCCTGCCGGCGGGTATCCGAGAGTGCATAGGCACTCCAACGCCCATCGGGTTGTCCTACACAGGCCCCCGTCCGACCTTTCGCCCGCCAGGCGGGGCCGACCCAATCCCCGTGAGCCTCGACGCGGCAGAGCTGCTCCGCGGTTCCCACCAACTCGGCGGCGACCAGCGATCCACACCCTCAGTCCGAATTGTCGATGAGGTCAGGGTGGAAGCGGGGACCACAGGTGACTGCAATTACGATGGTGGAATTACGTGCCGTGTTTGACCCGTTATCCGAGGTTGTAATTCGCAATTTCGAAGGGTTTCACCTAGTTAAAACATTGCGAACCTCTATAATCTAGACCGGACTATGCGACAGATGACAGAACCGTTCCGAAAGGGGTCATGAAAGCGGCTCCCATGCCACCGGCAGCGCCTCGGGAGACTGCCAAGGGGTCGTCGCGGGCCTCCCGTGCGTCCGTGAGGTCGACACACCCCCGGCCGCAGGCTCTGGTGCTATCGCCTCGGGCCGCGGGCCTCGAGCGCAGGATGCGCAACGTCGTTCGAACAGAGGCTCGATGATCACCCACCTAAAGGCCCGGCTGTCCTCGCCGAGGGCCTCCGGTGCGGAACATGGACGATGGAGACCCGTGACATAAGTTCGACGATCAAGGCTGCAGCGCGTGCTGATGGTCCGATGAGGTGGGGACTACCCATCTGTGGAGCTCGGGGCCGCGACCGGACCCGGTGGGGGGCAACTCACGAGCGGCCCGGACGACCGCGTCGGAGTGGCGGTCCGAAAACCAGACGTCGCCGCACTGGCCACGCGATCAATGCCGTCTCTGAGGCGGTGAGGAGCAGATCTGGCTGGGTAGCGGGCGGTTCACCCGTTGATAAGCCCTCCTGTGCGCCAATGACTTCACTCCGATGCAAGAGGCCACACAGATGCTGGAGCCCTCGATCGTCGCGTGAGGCCGATGTGCCTCGATATCTGGGACGTTTGGCCCTGTGGTGTTTGACCGGTCTCCGGTGTCGTTCTTCGAAGGCTCCTCCATCAGGGAGGACCGAGGAGGAACCAGACATGCGCGGCATTCTTGGCAAGAATACGGACGAGGGTCATGCTGGAAGCGTGAGTTGCTTGTGAGTGGCACGGGAGTAACACCTCGGGCGAGCGTCAGGAACGTCCCCGGAGCGGACACGCGGTCGCCCTGGCTGATGTTGGCGATGGCCACGGCCGGCTTCGCCGTGAACTTCTGGGCTTGGGCGCTGATCAGCCCGCTGGGTCCCCTTTTCCGCGACTCCGGCACCCTGGGGGCACTCAGCGAATCCGACGTTGCTCTGCTCGTCGCGGTCCCTGTGATCGTGGGCTCGCTGGGTCGGATCGTTGTCGGGGGGTTGACCGATAGGTACGGGGGACGGCTGATGTTCCCGATCGTGTCGGGCGTGACGATCCTGCCGATCCTGTTCATCGCTTTCGTCGCTCTTGACTCTTATACGCTGCTGCTGGTCGGGGGCTTCTTCCTCGGCATCGCCGGCACGGCGTTCGCCGTCGGCGTCCCGTTCGTCAACGCGTGGTTCCCGCCGGAGCGCCGTGGTCTTGCGATCGGCATCTTCGGTGCCGGCATGGGCGGCACCGCGATCAGTGCGCTGACGACCGTGAACCTCACCACCAACCTCGGCGCGAAGGCACCGTTTTTGATCACGGCCGCGGTCTTGGCTTGCTACGCCCTCGCGGCGTGGTTGATCCTGCGAGATGCTCCCGGTCGGGTAGTCCCCACTACGTCGTTGGTGAGCCGGATCTCGGCGAATGCCCGACTGCCGATCACCTGGCAGGCCTGCCTGCTCTACGCGGTCGCGTTCGGCGGTTACGTCGCGTTCTCGGTCTACCTGCCGGCCTATCTCAAGACTGCACACGGGCTCACGCCGGCCGATGCGGCCAACCGGATGGCGGGGTTCGTGGTCGTCGCCGTGATCATGCGTCCGATCGGCGGCTGGCTCGCCGACCGCATAGGCGCAGTGCCGGTGCTCGCCACCGGGTTCGGAGTCGTGGTCGTCGGTGCCGTGATCTCGGCCGGGGCACCGCCACTGCATGGCATCGGGACGCTAGCCTTCTTGGCGATGGCCGCCGCCCTCGGGTCGGGAAGCGGGGCAACATTCGCCCTCATCGCGAAGGTCACCGAGCCCTCCCGGGTCGGCGGCGTCACCGGCCTCGTGGGCGCTGCCGGCGGCCTGGGTGGCTTCATCCCACCGCTGGTCATGGGCTACGTCTACGGCCGGACCGACTCCTATGCGATCGGCCTGTTGATGCTGTCCGTCACCGCCGCCCTCGCCCTGCTGCTCACCGTGACCGTCGTCCGACGCACCGCCGCCCAGGACAGGAATCCCCTTGACCTCAACACCCAATGACAAGGCTGACATCAGGATGGACGGGGCCCTCGCGGACGCCCTGGTGCGCAGCAGGAGGTTCTTCACGCGCGGGACCGTGTCCGCGGACCTGCGAACGCTCTCCATGGCGGGTGGCCGTGAGGCGGACGACTTCTACCGGGACCGGTGGAGCCACGACAAGGTCGTGCGCTCCACCCATGGCGTGAACTGCACCGGTTCCTGCTCGTGGAAGGTATACGTCAAGGACGGCATCATCACCTGGGAGACGCAGCAGACCGACTACCCGTCGGTCGGCCCGGACTCCCCCGAGTACGAGCCCCGCGGCTGCCCGCGCGGCGCCGCGTTCTCCTGGTACACCTACTCGCCGACCCGCGTGCGGTATCCGTACGTGCGCGGCGTCCTGTTGCAGATGTTCCGCGAAGCGAAGTCCCAGTACCACGGCGACCCGGTCCGCGCATGGGAGCACATCGTCGAGAACCCCCTGCGGGCCACGGCGTACAAGTCAGCGCGCGGCAGGGGTGGGCTTGTCCGGGCGACGTGGGAGGAGGCCAGTGAGATCGTGGCGGCCGCCCACGTCCACACCATCAAGAAGTACGGCCCCGACCGGGTGGCCGGGTTCTCCCCGATCCCGGCAATGTCGATGGTCTCGCACGCCTCCGGGGCGAGGTTCGTGAACCTCATCGGCGGCTCGATGCTCAGCTTCTACGACTGGTACGCCGACCTCCCGGTCGCCTCACCGCAGGTCTTCGGCGACCAGACCGACGTCCCCGAGTCGGGCGACTGGTGGAACGCCGGCTACCTCATCATGTGGGGCTCCAACCTCCCGGTCACGCGCACTCCCGACGCGCACTGGATGACTGAGGCGCGCTACCGCGGGCAGAAGGTGATCGCGATCGCTCCCGACTACGCCGACAACGTGAAGTTCGCCGACGAGTGGCTGCCGGCGAAGCCGGGAACCGACGCCGCGCTGGCGATGGCGATGGGCCATGTCGTGCTCAAGGAGTTCTTTGTCGACCGACAGACGCCGTACTTCACCGAGTACGTGAAGACCTACACCGACCTGCCGTACCTTGTCCTGTTGAACGAGGCGGGCGATGGTGCATACTCCGCGGGCAAGTTCCTCACCGCTGCCGACTTGGTCGAGCAGTCCGGCGACGAGAACGCCGCGTTCAAGCCTGTGCTCATCGACTCGGTGACCAGCGAGGCGTTCGTCCCGAATGGCTCGCTCGGTCACCGTTTCGGCGATGCGGGCGCGGGCAAGTGGAACCTCGAGCTCGGCGGCGTCCACCCGGTCCTCTCGTTGCTCGAGACCGCGACGGAGTCGGTCGTCGTGCGGATGCCACGCTTCGACACCCCCGACGGCGCCGCCGCCGAGCTGCCACGCGGAGTCCCGGTACGCCGCGTCGGCGGGCACCTGGTCACTACCGTCTTCGACCTCCTGCTAGCCCAGTACGGCGTGGGCCGCTCGCACCACGGACAACCGCTGCCGGGTGTCTGGCCGACCGGTGGCAACAAGGGTTACGACGACGCGGAGTCGCCGTACACGCCTGCCTGGCAGGAGGCGATCACGGGAGTCCCGGCCGCCGCGGCGGCGCGGATCGCGCGCGAGTTCGCGCGGAACGCGGAGGACTCCAAGGGTCGCTCCATGATTGTGATGGGGGCCGGCACCAACCACTGGTTCCACTCCGACACGATCTACCGCGCGTTTCTCACCCTGACGAACCTGACCGGTTGCCAGGGCGTGAACGGCGGCGGTTGGGCCCACTACGTCGGGCAGGAGAAGGTCCGGCCTCTGACGGGTTATACCCAGATCGCCAATGCTTTGGACTGGAACCGGCCGCCGCGCAACATGATCCAGACGGCCTACTGGTACCTACACACCGACCAGTTCCGCTACGACCGCTTCGGTGCAGACACCCTCTCCGCGACCACCGGCAAGGGGCAGCTCGCGGGCATGTCCACCGCCGACGTCATCGCCCAGAGCGCCCGGATGGGCTGGATGCCGTCGTACCCCACCTTCGACCGCAACCCGCTCGACCTCAGTGACGACGCCGCCGCCGCGGGCCAGCCGGTGGGCGAGTACGTCGTCGAGCAGCTCAAGTCCGGGAACCTCGACTTCGCCGGGGAGGATCCGGACGCGCCAGGCAACTACCCGCGTGTCTTGTCGATCTGGCGGGCCAACCTGCTCGGCTCCTCCGGCAAGGGCAATGAGTACTTTTTGAAGCACCTGTTAGGCACCGACTCCTCGCTTCGTGCCCCTGAAACGCCGGAGGCCGAGCGGCCTGTCGACGTGCGGTGGCGCGACGATGCCCCCGAGGGCAAGCTCGACCTGCTGATGACGATCGACTTCCGGCAGACCAGCACGACGATCTTCTCCGATGTCGTCCTGCCCGCGGCCACCTGGTACGAGAAGCACGACCTCAATACCACCGACATGCACCCGTTCGTGCACTCCTTCAACCCAGCGATTGCCCCGCCGTGGCAGACCCGCACCGACTGGGACGCCTGGCAGACGATCGCGGAGAAGTTCAGCGAGCTCGCCGCCGTCCACCTGGGCGTCCGCCAGGACGTGGTTGCGGTGCCGCTGACGCACGACACCCCGGACGCGATGGCCAACCCGCACGGCGTCGTCCGCGACTGGAAGAAGGGCGAGTGCGAGCCGATCCCGGGGATCACCATGCCCAAGCTCGTCGAAGTGGAGCGTGACTATGGCGCCGTCGCCGAGAAGATGAACGCCCTGGGCCCGTTGGTCGACTCTCTCGGTGCGTCCACCAAGGGTGTCACCTTCGAGCTGAGCAAGCAGGTCGACTACCTCCGGGCCAAGAACGGCGCCGCGCGGGGTGGCGTGGCCGATGGCCGACCGTCCTTGAAGCGGGACGTCGACGTCTGCGAGGCGATCCTGGCCCTGTCGGGGACAACCAACGGCCACCTGGCCACGCAGGGGTTCAAGACCCTCGAGAAGCGCACCGGCGTTCGACTGGCCGATCTTGCCGAGGAGCACGAGGGCAAGCAGATCACGTTCGCGGATACCCAGGGTCCGCCCGTCCCGGTGATCACCTCGCCGGAGTGGTCGGGCTCGGAGACTGGCGGCCGGAGATACTCACCGTTCACCATCAACGTCGAGCGTAAGAAGCCCTGGCACACCTTGACCGGACGGATGCACTTCTACCTCGACCACGACTGGATGACCGAGCTCGGCGAGGGTCTGCCGGTCTACCGACCGCCGTTGAACATGGCGGCGCTGTTTGCCGAACCAGCGCTCGGCAGCGTCTCGGACGGCTCGGCCGGGCAGGTGGAAGGTTTGACGGTGCGCTATCTGACCCCGCACAACAAGTGGTCGATCCACTCGGAGTACCAGGACAACCTTTTCATGTTGTCACTGTCCCGCGGCGGCCAGAATATCTGGATGAGCGACCGCGACGCGGCCAAGGTCGACATCGTGGACAACGACTGGATCGAGGCGGTCAACCGCAATGGTGTGGTCGTTGCCCGGGCGATCGTGTCGCATCGGATGCCCGAGGGGACGGTGTACATGTACCACGCCCAGGACCGACTGATCGACGTACCGCTCGCCGAGACGTCAGGCAAGCGCGGCGGCATCCACAACTCCCTCACCCGGCTGCTCGTGAAGCCCTCTCACCTCATCGGCGGTTACGCCCAGCTGACCTTCGCTTTCAACTATCTCGGGCCTACCGGCAACCAGCGTGACGAGGTCACCATCATCCGCAAGCGCAGCCAGGACGTGACGTACTGATGAGGGTCATGGCGCAGATGGCCATGGTGATGAACCTCGACAAGTGCATCGGATGCCACACCTGCTCGGTCACCTGCAAGCAGGCGTGGACCAACCGTTCGGGGACCGAGTACATCTGGTTCAACAACGTCGAGACCCGGCCCGGCCTTGGCTACCCCCGCACCTACGAGGACCAGCAGAAATGGCAGGGCGGCTGGGAGCTCAGCAAGCGCGGCCGGTTGAAGCTCAAGGCTGGCGGCCGGTTCAAGAAGCTGTTCACGATCTTCTCGAACCCGAAGCTGCCCTCGATCGGCGAGTACTACGAGCCTTGGACTTATGACTACGCCACGCTCACCGACGCACCGGCCCAGGAGCACACCCCGGTGGCTCGGCCGAAGTCACTGATCTCGGGCAGGAACATGAAGATCGAGTGGTCGGCCAACTGGGACGACGACCTCGGCGGCTCCACCGCGAACGCGCACCGTGACCCGATGCTGAAGAAGATCGCAGACAAGGTGAAGTTCGAGTTCGAGCAGACCTTCATGTTCTATCTGCCGCGGATCTGTGAACACTGCCTGAACCCGTCGTGCGCCGCCTCATGCCCCAGCGGCGCCATCTACAAGCGCGAGGAGGACGGCATCGTCCTGGTCGACCAGGACAAGTGCCGCGGCTGGCGAATGTGCGTCTCGGGTTGCCCCTACAAGAAGATCTACTTCAACCACCGCACCGGCAAGGCCGAGAAGTGCACGTTCTGCTTCCCGCGGATCGAGGTCGGACTGCCGACCGTGTGCTCGGAGACCTGCGTCGGCCGACTGCGCTACATCGGCCTCATGCTTTACGACGCCGACAAAGTGCTCGACGCCGCCTCGACCCTCGACGACCACCAGCTCTACCAAGCGCAGCGCGACGTCTTCCTCGACCCATTCGACCCCGAGGTCGTCCGTGAGGCGGGACGGGCCGGCATCGCCCGGGACTGGGTCGACGCCGCCCAACGCTCCCCGATCTTCGCGCTCATCAACACCTACCAAGTCGCCCTTCCGTTGCATCCCGAGTACCGCACCATGCCGATGGTCTGGTACATCCCACCTCTCTCGCCCGTCGTCGACGTCGTGGCGGAGACCGGGGAGGACGCCGAGGACAAGGCCAACCTGTTCGCGGCGATCGACGCGCTGCGGATCCCGATCGAGTACCTCGCCGAGCTCTTCACCGCTGGTGACGTCGCCCCGATAGACGCCGTGCTCAAGAAGCTCGCGGCGATGCGCTGCTACATGCGCGACATCAACATGGGCCGCGAGCCAGACGCTGCGATCCCGGCGGCCGTGGGCATGACCGAGGAGAACATGTACGACATGTTCCGCCTCCTGGCGATCGCGAAGTACGACGAGCGCTACGTGATCCCGCCCGCACACGCCGAGCAGGCGCACTCCCTGGAGGAGCTCGCCACCGAGTGCTCGGTCTCCGAGTACGGCGGTGGGCAGCAAGGCCTCTTCGGAGAGGGGTCCGGTGCACCGACACCGATCGCCGTCGAGAACTTCCAGATGCTCCAGGACCGACAGACCGCCGACTCGCTCGCGGGTCCTGAGAACAAGGGAGCCCGAGTCAACCTGCTGAACTGGGACGGCAAGGGCTCACCACCCGGTCTGTTCCCCCGAAGGGGGGAGAACGAGTGAGCGGCCGTCGCCCGAAGCCGACCCTGCCGCCAGACCAGCTGACCATCGTGTGGCAGTCAGTCTCCCTGCTGCTCGACTACCCCGACGAAGGGGTCCTGGCGCACTCCAACCTGATCCGATCGGCAGCCCAGGGGCTACGGGTTTCTATCAGGGACTCCCTGCGGGACTTCCTGGACCATCTCGCGTCGACTCCGCTGCCGCAGCTCCAGGCCGACTACGTCGAGACCTTCGACTCCCGCCGGCGTTGCACCCTGTACCTGACCTACTTCGCGCACGGCGACACGCGCAAGCGGGGAATGGCACTGCTGCGTTTCAAACAGACATACCTCCGGGCCGGGTTGGAGCTCGATGATGCCGAGCTGCCGGACCACCTGTGCGTGGTGCTGGAGTTCGCCGGAACCGTGGACCGTCACCTTGGCTGGGGCCTGATGCTCGACCACCGGGCGGGACTGGAACTGCTGCGGCTGTCCCTACGAGACATGGGCTCACCGTGGGTGAGCCTGCTCAATGCCGTGGTCGCCACCCTCCCGCCGTTGCGCGGTGACGAGCGGGACGCAGTACGCCGCCTCGCTGCCGAGGGGCCGCCGGAGGAGGAGGTGGGGCTCGCGCCGTTCGCCAACCCGCAGTTCAGCCCCGGGACGATCAGCGGCACACCCGAGTCCATCCTCCTGCCCATGCCATCGTTCCCCGGAGCCCGCACATGAACGAGTTCCTCTATGTCGTCGTCCCCTACATCTGCCTGACGTCGTTCGTTGTCGGCCACTGGTGGCGCTACCGCTACGACAAGTTCGGGTGGACCACCCGATCGTCGCAGCTCTACGAGAATCGGCTACTAAGGATCGGAAGCCCGCTGTTCCACTTCGGGATTATCGGCGTGTTCTTCGGACACGTGGTCGGGCTCGGGATCCCCGAGGGTTGGACCGAGGCGGTGGGAATCTCCGAGGGGTCCTACCACTTCATGGCCATGTCTGTCGGTGCCCTGGCGGGGCTGGCGACGGTCGTCGGGCTGGTCATCCTGATCTACCGGCGCCGCACCGTCGGGCCGGTCTTCTCCGCGACCACGCCGATGGACAAGGTGATGTACGCCTTCCTCGCGACTGTCATCTTCCTGGGTCTCTACAACACCGTGGCGGCCAACGTCTTCGGCCACTACGACTACCGACAGGGCGTCTCAATCTGGTTCCGCGGCATCTTCCGCTTCCAGCCCCACCCCGACCTGATGGGCGCAGCGCCTTGGTCCTTCCAGCTGCACGGGCTCGTCGCCATGGGGTTGTTCGCGTTGTGGCCGTTTACCCGACTGGTACATGTCTTCAGCGCGCCGCTCGGCTACCTCACCCGCCCCTACATCGTCTACCGCAGCCGCGACGACCAGGAGCTCGGCAGCCACCGCCCACGCCGTGGCTGGGACCGGGTGGGCTGAGGTGTGTGAGTACTGCGGATGCCGCCAGGTCCCGTCGGTCGGGGAGCTGATGGACGAGCATGCGGCTTTGATGGACGAGGCAAATCGCGTCCGACAAGCCTTGACCATCGGTGACAAGAAGCTCGCCATGCAGAGGCTCAACCGCCTCGCGGGCCATCTACAACGCCACGTCCAACGAGAGGAGGCCGGTATCTTCACCGCACTGCGAGACATGGGTGAGTTCCTGGACGAGCTTAACGAGTTGGAGACCGAGCACCGACAGTTCCATGGCGTGGTTACCGCCCTCGACGCGAGCTCGGCTGACTTCGATGCTGAGGTCATGCGGCTGTTCGACGATCTCGGCGGGCACGTGGAGCGCGAGGACCTGGGAATCTTCCCTGTCTCCGTGGTGACCCTGGATGAGTCCGGGTGGCGGCTCGTCGAGAGTGAACACACGAAGTCACCGACGTTTCTGCTTGACGACGCCGCACCCGCTGACCAGGTAGAAGGAGAGTGAGAACCCATGCAGAAGGAGTCCTTGACCGCACTAGCCAGGCAGCACCTGGAGTTCGCTCGCGCCGCGGGGAGTGGCCGCAGTGCACACACCATCTATGGCGGTCACGAACACCTGCTGCGACAGACCCTGATCGCACTGCGCGCCGGTTCCAACCTGGACGAGCACGAGAACCCGGGTGAAGCGACAGTCCAAGTGCTGCACGGTCGAGTTACCCTGGTCGCGAATGAAACCAGATGGAACGGTTCTCCCGGCGATCTGTTGATCGTGCCAGACTCCCGGCACGCCCTCGAGGCAGTCGATGACTCCGTCATCCTGTTGACTGTGGGCAAGGCCATCGCCTGAGCCAACACGCGGGTCCGGGCCGACCACAATGGCATGAGGCATGGGACCGACCAGGGCCGGGAAGGCCGGCCTCGGGAAGCCGCACATGGCTGGCAACACCCGACTATGCACCGCGACCGCCGCGGCGGCGCTCAAGGAGTCCTTCGGCGCCGATGGGCAGCCCGGTTCCCTAACCGGACATGCTGCACCGCTTCCTCGAACTACCTGTGCCCCCGAGCGACCCTGGCAACAAGGACTCAGCGTCGAAATCGTGCGCGCGATCCGCACCAGGTGGTCGACGTAGCAACAGGCCTGGCAGTCGGGGCTCCTCAGGCCGCACGCCAAAGCTTGGTCGTACCAGATCGAACTCGTGCCGGGGCGAAACCTGAAGCAAGGTTGAGGTTGCAGTTCGGATCGGGTACACATCGGGTACACACGAGCGTCGACTCCGACCGTTCACCTTCAATCACAGCCGATCGCAAAGGACCAGGTCAGAGGGCACTTTTCAACAACGGCAATTCACCGCCAACGGCGTCTTGCCACGCGGGGCGAGTTCGAGCTGTACTACGACATCTAAGATGTCGTATCACCGAACTGGCCCCTGACCTGCGCAAACGCGGGGTCCGGGGCCGGTTTTGGTTCGATCAGAGGGGGTTGACACGCCCGGGTCTGCCGAGGAGCATCGCTCTATCGAATGCGGTGGAGCGTTGAGCACGCCCGCTCCAACGCCGGAGTTCGAACTTGGTGGGGTGCCGAGGTGTCTTCTGTTCGCTTCTGCGCGTATCAGTACCAACACCTCCCTCTGAACGAGCTGCGCCGGCGATGGCTGCTCGCGGAGCGACTGAACTTCGATGTGCTGTGGAACGTCGACACCGTTGTCGAGCCGGATCGGCCGCATCACCCGATGTTCGACGGACCGTCAACCCTGGCCTTGATGGCGTGTCACACCTCGACGATCCGGGTGGGCACGTTGGTCAGCAGTCTTTACTTCCGGCATCCCGTGACACTCGCGAAGGCCGCGATGACGGTCGATCACGTCAGCACCGGACGGCTCGAGATCGCCCTCGGTGTAGGTGATCCCTCCGCCGGCGCCGCAGCGGTCGGCGTGGACTGGTCGGCTGGTGAGAGCGTGAGCAGGTTCGCGGAGTTCCTCGAGCTGCTGGACCTGTTGCTGCGCCAGGAGACCACCGACTACCGCGGGCGCTTCTATCGGTGCACTGGCGCCGAGGTGATACCGCCGCCCCTGCAGGCTCCCAGGCCACCGATCACCGTGGCCGCGCATGGGCCGAGAATGCTGCGACTCGCGGCTCGGTACGCCGACGGATGGAGCTCGTTCGGCGGGTACGGCGTCGAGACGGAGGATGACTTCTATCGAGTGACCGCCGAGCGTGGAAAGCGTTTTGACGACTTCTGCGTTGAGCTCGACCGCGATCCCCGTGGGATCAGGCACTCCGTCGTCTGCTTCCCTCCGCTGACCCCGTGGGAGTCGGCCGAGTACTTCCTCGACATGGTTGGCCGATTCCGGGCGATCGGGGTCGACGAGTTCGTCTTGTATCTGCCCGAGTCATGGCGTACGAAGCCGGCTGAGTGGGAGGTGTTCGAGTCCGTGGCGACGACGCACATGCCCAGCCTGAAGCGGTGAGCTCACGCCCCTCGAAGTGTCGATGCAAGTAGCTGACCCAGACGTGGTGGGTCGCTTCCGTCGCCGGGCACAGGCGAATGTCCCGGGGTGGTCATGCATGAACTCGGTGACATCGGCGTAGACAACCGCCTCCGTCCGAGAGTAGTTTCCAACAGAACTTCCCAGCTAAGGACAAACGCGATGGGCGACAACGCCGAGACCGCAATCCTCGCCGGTGGATGCTTCTGGGGGGTCCAGGAACTGTTGCGCAAGCAGCGCGGCGTGATCTCCACACGCGTCGGATGGTCCGGTGGGGACATTCCCAACCCGACCGAGGCGAACCCGGGCACCCACGCGGAGGCGGTCGAGATCGTCTTCGACCCGGAGCAGACTTCGTTCCGCGACATCCTCGAGCTCTTCTTCCAGATCCACGATCCGACCACGATGAACCGCCAAGTAGACGACGTTGGCACCGATTATCGGTCCGCGATCTTCTACGCGAGCGATGAGCAGAAACGTGTCGCCGAGGACACGATCTCCGACGTCGAGGCGTCCGGGCTCTGGCCCGGCAAGGTCGTCACCGAGATCGAACCCGCCGGGCCTTTCTGGGAAGCCGAGCCCGAGGACCAGGACTACCTGCAGAAGCACCCCGACGGCGACACATGCCATTTCCCCCGGCCGGGCTGGAAGCTCCCGCACCACGAAACCGCGTCCTAACGCGCGCGGCAAACGTTCAGGAGATCGCCGCCTTCACCAGCTCGACGACCTGCTTCTCCACCATGGGGCTCCACTTCTTGAGCGCGTACGACACCGGCCACAGGTCGCCGTCGTCGAGGTTCGCCGCCTCCTCGAAACCGAGTGTCGAGTACCGGTAGCTGAACTTGCCCGCGTCCTTGAAAAACACGACGATCTTGCCGTCCGCGTTCGTGTAGGCGGGCATTCCGTACCAGGTCTTCGGCGACAACTCGGGGGCGGTCGCGGTCACCGTCACGTGCACTCGCTCAGCGAGCGCTCGATCCTCCGGTGCCATCTCTGCGATCTTGTCCAGGACCGCCTGCAAGCCGTCCGCCTTCTTGGCGCCTTTCTTGCCCTCGGCACGCAGCTCGGCGGCGCGCTCCTTCATCGCGGCACGCTCATCGGCGCTGAAACCATCCGATTCGTTCTTGGCGTTCTTCGCAGGCATGCTCGGTTCCCTTCCGCTGTTCGGGGGTACGGCGTGGTGCCGGCCCTCCGAGAAGGCTAGGCCCGCAGACATCCCCGCGCTTCTCGATTCCGGACCGTTTTGGGGCCGGCGAAGGTGCCCGAGAAGCGGCCCTCGTCGCCGAGAAAAGTCCGTACCTGCCGCGTCCGTTCACCCCGACGTGCGTCATGGCTCCGCATCTCGAATCATTCGTCTCGCGCGTCGCCGCCGCGGCGAACCGGACGGTACCTAGGCGTCCAGGAAAGCGGTGACGCGGACAAGGAACTGAGCCAGTTCCGTGGCATGCACGAGGTGGCCGGCCTCGATGGTCTCCAGGCGCCCCGCCGGCAGGGTGGCCACCAGTTCCCGGACGTCATCTTGCGGTACCGCGCTGGCGTCGCCACCGCCGATGACGAACGTGGGCACGGGTATGGCCCGCATGACGTCCACCCAACCGGGGTTCGGGTTGTCGATCTCGGGCCTGATCCGCTCGACGAGCTTCCAGTCGAAGTCCAGTGGCCCGTCCGGCCGGGCAGGCATCGAAGCGAGGCGAGGATGCGGCATCGGGACGTCCTCCAGCACCAAGCGGCGTACGCGCCAGGGTCGCTCCGCCACGGCTTTGCACGCGACCAGGCCGCCTAGGGAGTGCCCGACGATGTCCACCACCGGTTCGGTCAACCGGTCGAGCAAAGCCACGACATCGGTGGCGAGCAGCGCAACTGAGTACTCGCCTGGCCAGTCGCTTGCCCCGTGCCCACGCAGGTCGACGGCGTACACCGTCCGGGACCGGGAAAGCTCGGTCGCCACCTCGTCCCAGTCCTGGGCGGTTGCCCCCGTCCCCGGTAGGAGAAGCACCGGCACCAAGCGCTCCTCCTCGGCCGGCCAGACCTTCATGGACAGTGTCACCCCGCCCACATCCACCCGCTTCAAGAATGTCATCCCACCAGGATGAGCCGCACGACACGGCCCGGCTACCGGGGTTCGCCTAGGGCTGAAGCCGACGCTCGCACGTCATGACGAACCGCGCTGTCCGCATGGCCCGGTAGGCGGCACCGCGTCTCTCCGCGAACTCGTGGGGGTCGGATCGGTCCAGCACCCTGTTGACGCAACCCACCGGTTGCTATATTATTGCAACTATTCAGTTGCTACTTTGTGGAGGCCGCCATGGGTTTTCCTGATCGCATCGAGCGGACCGTGGACATCGCTCACCCGCCGGGCACGGTGTGGACGGCGCTCACCACGGCCGAGGGTCTCGGCGCCTGGTTCGGCGACGAGGCGACGATCGACCTGCGCCCGGGCGGGGTGGCCCGGATGAGGTGGAGCAGCGGTTTCACTGTGCTCATGCGTGTGGAACGGGTGGAGGAGCCGACGCTGTTCGGGTTCACCTGGCATATCTACGGGCTGCCCGAGGACGATCCGCGTCGTACCTACGTCGAGTTCACTCTCGAACCGGTCGGTGCGGGCACGCGGCTGAGGGTGGTCGAGAGTGGTTTCGCCCAGCTCTCTGAGGACGCCTACCGCTCGGCGTACGACGGCAATACCAAGGGTTGGGCGGCCGAGCTGGGCGAACTGGTCGACTACCTCGATGCCGCCTGATATCGAAGCGATCGCCGAGCAGGTCTTCACTGCCCTGGCCGACCCGACGCGCCGCGCCATGCTGGCCGAGCTGGCGTCCCGGGGGCCGGCCACGGCTACCGACCTGGCCGATCGGCTGCCGATCACCCGACAGGCGATCGCGAAACATCTGGCCCTGCTGGACGAGGTCGGCTTGGTGACGGCCGAACACGGAGAGCGGCGCCGGGTGCGGTACCGGCTTCGTTCGGCGCCGATGCGGGTGGCACAGCAGTTCCTGGCGGCACTGGCTCGCGACTGGGACGGCCCGCTCGAGGCGTTGACGGAGCACCTGGACCGCTCGATCGGCCGCACGGGACCGCCGCCGGGCTCATCGACGCCCAGGCTCAAGCCATCGACGTAAGACGCCATCGGTTGCGCGAACGTCGACTGTTTCAGGACTGTTGTCACGACAAGAAGGAGACACCATGACCGATCACAAGGTCGGAACCCGCCAAGAGTGGCTCGCGGCCCGACTGGAGCTGCTCGAGGCAGAGAAGACGCTGACGCGGCGCAGCGACGAACTGGCTCGGCGGCGCCAGGAGCTGCCCTGGGTCCGGATCGACAAGGAGTACCGCTTCGAGACCGACAAGGGCACTGCGACGTTTGCCGATCTCTTCGAAGGACGTTCACAGCTCCTCACGTACCACTTCATGTTCGGGCCTGACTACACGTCCGGGTGCCCGTCCTGCTCGGCGATCGCGGATGGTTTCGACGGCTCCGTCGTCCACCTCGCCAATCACGACGTGGCGTTCTGGGCGGTGTCGCGGGCTCCGCTCGCGAAGCTGCAGGCGTACAAGCGGCGGATGGGCTGGAGCTTCCCCTGGGCGTCTTCGTTCGGCAGCGACTTCAACTACGACTTCCAGGCGGCGCATACCAAGGAGGAGTGGGAATCGGGAGCGGTCGAGTACAACTTCCGCAGCACGGACATCCGGCCACCAGCCGGTCAGGACAGTTCCGGACTCGACGAGTTCGCCTCGAGCGTCGTCGGAACGGATTGGGAGACGTACCGGCGAGAAGGACCCGGCGTGAGCGCGTTCTCGCTCGAGGACGGTGTCGTCTACCACACCTACTCGGCGTACGCGCGCGGGCTGGACGGCCTGTGGGGTGCGTACCAGTGGCTCGACCGCACGCCACTCGGTCGCAACGAAACCGGCTACTGGTGGCGCCGCCACGACGATTACGGCAGGGCCTGACGCGTGCCGAACGCGTCCGGGTACGCCGTCCGCGAGGTGCGGGACGGGCCCGACCGGACAGGTCTGAGCTGGTCTTCGTTGCGCCGCGTTCCGAGGCATGAGGCGGAGCAGTTCGACGTGCCCGCCGGCGCGCTCTAAGTGACGGGCGTGGGTGGAGGTCGCCGACGCCTCGACGCACTCATGGGCCGACGGCGGTCCTCTCCCAGGTGTCGCTGCGTTTGATCGGTTCGGCAAATGTCAGGTAGCGTCTGGGGTACGTTGTAAGGGGCGTTGTAAGGGGACTTAGCGCCGGGGTGGGCCGGCGGGGGAGAACTATGGCATTGAAGACGAGTTCCGGGCGTGTCGCTTTGCCCAAGCTGATGGCCGTACTGGTGGGGGTTTTGTTCGCTGGCGTCGTGTTGCCGGCGCCGGCGAGCGCTGCAGCCGCGCCCGTCTACCAGCAGACCTGGGGGACGAACGGGCACGTCTCGGCTATCTTGGCTGACCCGGCGAGTGGTCGCGTGTATGTCGCTGGCAACTTCACCGCCGTGACGGATGCCACGGGCACGACCAGCTTGCCGATAGCCAACGTGGCGGCGTTCGATCCGGCAACAGGGACGTTTGACGCGTCATGGGACCCGAACCCGAACGGTCCGGTGACGGCGCTGGCGTTGTCCGGTGGCGAGCTGTATCTGGGCGGCACCTTCACGAAAGTGGGCGCACAGATCCGGACGCACGTGGCGGCTGTTGATCCGGCGGGAACCGGGGTCCCGGCGAGCTGGGCACCTGCAGTGACGGGCGGCGGGGTCGACGCGCTAGCCGTCAACGGTGGGTGGGTCTACCTATCAGGGAACTTCACCTCTGTTGCGGGCGTGGCCCGGTCCTTCCTCGGTCGAGTGGGCGTGAGTACCGGCACCCTGGACACCGGATGGACACCTCAGCCGGATGCTCGGGTCCGTAGCCTCGCCATGTCTGCCGATGGATCCCACGTCTACATCGGAGGGGACTTCCTCACCGTCAATGGCAGCACCAACGGCCGGAGCATCGCCAGCATCAGCACCACGAATCCAGGCTCGTTGACCGTTGGGTTCAATGCCGGGGCGACCAACATGGGCGGCGAGGCTCCGGCCCTGGCCCTGTATCTCGACGGGTCGAACCTGCTGGCCGGGGTCGGCGGGTCGGGTGGCGGTTGTGCATCGCTGAACGCGACCACCGGAGCCACGCAATGGTCCAAGCACGGTAACGGGAACGTGCAAGCCGTCACCGCCGTGGGCGGCACCGTCTACTGCGGTGGCCACTTCTCCGGCAGCGGGTCCTTCGACGGGCAGACCCGCGACAAGCTCGCCGCGGTTGATGAGGTCTCCGGTGTGCTCCTCAGCTACAGCTTCCGGATCAACAGTGCGCTCGGCATTTGGGCGCTCGACCACGACGCCGGCCATGTCTACCTCGGCGGCGACTTCACCAAGATCAACGGCAGTGCGCAACCGCACTTCGCCGTCCTCGCCACCGCGGCGGCGCCGATGGTCACTACCGGCGGCGCGTCCAGCGTCACCAGCGCCGGCGCCACCGTCAAGGGGACGGTGAACCCGGAAGGGTCCGACACCACCTACTACTTCGAGTACGGCACCGACACCACCTACGGGACGACGACGACGCCGGGCTCAGCCGGCGCAGGGACGACGGCGCAGAGCGTGTCTGCCGCCCTCACCGGCCTCACCGGCTCTACCACCTACCACTACCGGCTGGTCGCGACGAACGCCAACGGAACGACTGACGGCACCGATGCGACCTTCACCACCAAGTCGGCGCCGGGGGTGACCACGGGGGCGGCGACGGGAATCACCAGCACCGGCGCCACCGTCAAGGGGACGGTGAACCCGCACGGTTCGGACACCACCTACTACTTCCAGTACGGCATCGACACCACCTACGGGAGCTCGACGACGCCTGGCTCGGCCGGAGCGGGCAGCACGGCGGTGAGCGTGTCCGCTAGCCTGGGCGGTCTCGCTAGCTCGACCACCTACCACTACCGGCTGGTCGCGACCAACGCGAGCGGAAGCACGACGCTCGGCGGCGACCGAACCTTCACCACGCTCGCGCCCTGACGCCCCCACTCCCGCAAATGCGGGAAAGTGCACCTCCGCCGCCGGCGTGTCGGGTGAACTTTCCCGCAAATGCCGGGGAGGGGGACCCGGCGCTCGTGACGGTTGAACGTTTTGCGGGCTCGCTCCGTGTTCGTGGTATGAGGTACTGCGACCGCGCGTCGTACCGCTCGAGGGTGTCACCATGGTGTTGACGTGGTAACCCGAGAAGCGGACCTGATGCGCGCGCTGCATGACGAGCATGCGCGCAGCTTGTGGTCGTACGCGTTGAGCCTGACCGGTGGTGACCGTGGCCACGCTGAGGACGTCGTCCAGGAGACGCTCCTGCGTGCCTGGAAGAACCCCCGGGTGCTCGACCAGTCACAAGGGTCGGCCCGCGGCTGGCTGCTCCGGGTCGCTCACAACATCGCGATCGACCAGTGGCGGGCACGTCAGGTGCGACCGGAGTTCGCCACCGAAGAGCTGCCGGAACGGGGCGTGGACACCACCGACGAGGTCGTCCAGTCGTGGCTGGTTACCGATGCGCTGGGCAGGCTCTCGTTCGCGCACCGACAGGTGCTCGTCGAGTGCTACTACGGTGGCCGCAGCACCGCGCAGGCGGCGGAACGCATCGGCGTACCGGAGGGCACGGTCAAATCCAGGTTGCACTACGCCCTGGCCGCTCTCCGGCTCGTGCTGCAGGAAATGGGGGTAGGACGATGAGCGACAAGTTCTCCATGTACGACGCGGCCTACCTGCTGGGCTCGCTGACGCCCCAGGACCGCGCCGACTTCGAGGCGCACCTGTCCGAGTGCCGGGACTGCAGCCGCTCCGTCAACCAGCTGGCAGGCATGCCGGGGCTGCTGGCAAACGTCCCACCGGAGCACACGAAGAGCGTGGGGGCGGAGGGGCCGCCGGTCCCGGACACCCTGCTGCCCAGGTTGCTCGCCGAGGTGCAGCGAACCAGGTTCCGCCGTCGGTGGACCACGGGTCTGATCGGAGTCGCCGCTGCTGCGATCATCGCGATCGCTGCCGTGGTCGGCCTCTCGGACTCGTCAGGAAGCTCACCCCTGGCCGGTTCGCACCCGTCGGTGGCCCAGAAGATGACACCGGTGTCGAAGCAAATCCCGATCCACGCCACGGCGCGGCTCGCCGACAAGGCGTGGGGCACCCAGGTCACGATCTTGTGCACCTACGAAGGCAGTGGGAGCGAGCCGGGTGGCGGGTTCACCTACACCATGGTGGTGACTGACAAGTCCGGCGCCAGCCAGCAGATCGCCGCCTGGGAGGCCAAGCCGGGGCAACCGGCCCTCGTCTCCGGAGCGACGTCGGTGCCGAAGTCGCAGATCGCCTCGGTCGAGGTGCTCGGCCCGTCCGCCCAGCCGATCCTCACGCTGAAGCTCTGACAGCCCACCAAAGTCTGGACCCGGGTTGACCGGGCCTGCCCGATCGCGTACCGTCTCTCTTGGTTGCAGTTGCACTCCGGCTTGTTCATCGACACCCGCAGTATGACGGCGGGTGTTTTGTGTTCCAGGGCAACGTGGGGGGCAGGACGATATCGTCACAACCCGAGGCGGTGAGAACGCCGTCTCGAAGTTAATCAAGAAGGAAAAAGCATGACACAGGGCACGGTTAAGTGGTTCAACGCCGAAAAGGGCTTCGGCTTCATCGAGCAGGACGGCGACGGCCCCGATGTCTTCGTCCACTATTCGGCGATTGACACCACCGGTTACAAATCCTTGGACGACGGCCAGCGCGTCGAGTTCAACACCACGCAAGGCCCCAAGGGTCCCCAGGCGGAGAACGTCCGCCCGGTCTGATCTGTCAGGTCTCCAGCAGGGTCGCAGCTTCGGCTGCGGCCCTGTTTGCGTTGCCAGCATGGTGGGTAATCCCCCTCATGCACGGCCCGGCGTGCCGTGTGGACGTGTCGTTGACGTCGTGTGGCGTTGCCTGGCCTCGTTGCTCTGAGACCATCTCGTCACCGGCGCCAGGGGGTCTCGACATGCTCGAGGAGAACTCGTAAAGTGCCTGCCTACGGGGGGGTTTCCCGCGGGGGACGCCAGCGTCAGCAGGTGATACGGGTTCATCGTATGGACGGAGTTGCCGCCGTCCGGAAGGGACCACCATGGCGAATCTCAGCCGCCTACCCTCCCCCATCATCGAACAATGGGAATGGCAGTACGACGGCGTGTGTCGCACCGTCGACCCCGATGTCTTCTTCCCGCCGGACTCCGAGCGCGGACCCGTCCGCCAGCGCCGAGAGTCCCAGGCAAAGCAGTACTGCCAGCACTGCCCGGTGCTCGAGCGATGCCGCGAACATGCGCTGAAGGTGCACGAGCCGTACGGCGTCTGGGGAGGACTGACGCCCCGCGAACGCGAACGCATCCTGCACGAGGTTCCCGAACACTCCCCTGCCCTCAGCTGACCAGGATCGGCCGGAGCCGAACGCTCCGTCCGTCAGCCGAACGCCGGCGGACCCCCGGCGTCACGACCAGAAGATGTCCTCGACAACGCGATGCGCGCGGCGGGCGGCCCGCCGATAGTCGTCGACCAGCCGACCTACCCCGTGCGCCCCGTACCCGCACAGCCAGGCCACCCCGCTCTGCCGGGCCGACGCCGTCGGCAACGTGTCGGACTGACGGCCGCGGACCAGCATCGACGCGTTCCGCAGCCGGGTCGCCAACCGCCAGGACTCGGCGAGTACGAGGGCATGGCCGGGGTCGACGAGCCCGCGATCGGCGGCGGCCGCCAGCGCAGCCAGTGTCTGTGTCGTCTGCAGGACACCATGCCGGTGGGCATGCCGCAGCTGCAGCAACTGGACGGTCCACTCCACATCGGCGATCCCGCCTGGCCCCAGCTTCACATGGGCGGCCGGATCCACGCCACGGGGCAGCCGTTCCGCCTGGACCCGCGCCTTGATCCGACGTACCTCCGCGACATCCGCAGCCGACAGGCCTCCGTCGGGGTAGCGCAGCGGGTCGATGAGCTCGACGAACCGGGTGGCCACGTCAGCATCCCCGGCCAACGGCGCCGCCCGCAGCAGGGCCTGCGACTCCCACACGTGCGACCAGCGCGCGTAGTAGGCCGCGTACGACGCGAGCGAGCGCACCAGCGGTCCCTGCCTCCCTTCGGGTCGCAGGTCGGCATCCACCGAGAGGGCCGGGTCAGGACCCGGGATCGCGAGCAGGCGACGCAGCTCACTCGCCACCACCGAAGCCGCGTCGTGCGCCGCGCGCTCATCCCCGCCGGGAGAGGTCTCGAACACGAAGAGGACGTCCGCGTCACTGCCGTACGACATCTCCCGGCCACCGAGCCGGCCCATCGCGATGACCGCCAGCCGCGCCGGCAGCGGGGAACCCCGCTCCGCCTCCACGGCCGCCATAGCAGCGGCGAGCCCGGCCTGGATGGTCGCTGACGTCACTGCGCTGATCGCCTCACCCACCGCGGAGACATCGAGCAGGCCGAAGATGTCGGCGGCCGACACCCGGAAGAGCTCTCGCCGGCGAAAGGCCCGCACCGCCTCGACCGCCTCCTCGGGGGTGGTCTGGCGTCCCGACAGCGCGGTCGCCTCAGCAGTCAGCGCCGTCGGCACCCGGGGGGACAGCTCCGCGTCGTCGTGCAGCAGCCCGGTCGCCTCAGGTGCCCGCATCAGCAGGTCGACCGCGTAACGGCTCGTCGCCAGCAGACGAGCGAGGCGCTCTGCCGCCGTTCCCTCGTCCCGAAGCATTCGCAGGTACCACGGGGACAACCCCAGGGCATCGCTGAGCTGCCGGAAGGACAGCAGTCCGAGGTCGGGGTCAGGCGCGTCGGCGAACCAGCCGAGCATCACCGGCAGCAGGGCCCGCTGGATGGCAGCACGCCGGGACACCCCCCCAGTAAGAGCCTCCAGATGGCGTAGTGCCGCCGTCGGGTCGAGATAGCCGAGGGCCACCAGCCGCTCCCTCGCCGCGTCGGTCGTCAGCCGCACCTGGTCCTCGGGAAGGGCCGCAACAGCACCGAGCAAGGGCCGGTAGAACAGCTTCTCGTGCAGCCGTCTGACCTCACGGGTGTGCTCCTGCCAGAGGCGCGTCAGCTCCTCCGCCGGGTCGGTGGTCAAGCCGAGGGACCGGCCGAGGGTGCGCAGCTCGACCGGGTCGCTGGGCATCACGTGGGTACGGCGAAGGTGGCCGAGCTGGAGGCGGTGCTCGAGCGTGCGCAGGAAGCTGTACCCCTCGGCGAGCCGAGCGCCGTCGGCGCGCCCGACGTAGCCACCCCGCGTCAAGGCGTCGAGCGCCTGCCAGGTGTTCGCCTGGCGAAGCCCGGGGTCCGACCTCCCATGCACGAGCTGGAGCAGCTGAACGGCGAACTCGATGTCCCGCAGACCGCCCGGACCCAGCTTGAGCTGGTGGTCGGCCTGTCCCGTCGGGAGCTGCTCGACCACTCGCCGTCTCATGGCCTGCACCTCGGCCACGAAGTTCTTGCGGTCGGCAGCGGACCACACCAGCGGCCCAACCGCGGACACGAAGCGCTGCCCGAGCTCCCGGTCGCCGGCGATCGGACGGGCCTTCAGCAGGGCCTGGAACTCCCAGGTCTTGGCCCACCGCCCGTAGTACGCCAGGTGGCTGCTCAGCGTCCTGACCAGGGGACCCGCCTTGCCTTCGGGTCGGAGTCCCGCGTCGACCGGCCACAGGGTTCCTTCGGCGGTGTGGTCGGAGCAGATCCGCATCATGGCCGAGGCGACCGCCGTCGCCGTACGCAGGGCTCCCGACTCCTCCGCCGGCTCCTCGGGCTCCGCCACGAAGATGACATCGACGTCGCTGACGTAGTTGAGCTCGTGGGCGCCGCATTTGCCCATCCCGATGACGGCGAGACGGTACCGCGTCGACTCGTCATCCTCCTCGAGTCGGGCCAGGTCGAGGGCGGCATCGATCGTCCCGGCGGCCAGGTCCGCCAGCTCGGCAGCCGCATCGTCGACGCGCACGCGGCCCGTCAGGTCCCTGGCCGCGAGCCTGATCAGGAGTCGCCGATAGCCGCGGCGGAGCTGGTCGGCCGTCGTGGCGGTGCTGAGGATCTTGCGCAGCCCGTCCGCGGTCGGACGAACCAGGTCCAGGTCGGGATCCGTCAGCTCACGCCAGTCCTGTGGATGACGCGCGAAGTGGTCGGCGAGTGCGGCACTGCCGCCCAACACCCGCGCCAACCGGTTCCCGAGCACTGGGTCGTCGGTGAGCGCACGCCGAATCTCGTCCGGCTCGGCTCCGCGAGCCTGGACCAGCCGGGCCAGCGACCTGACCGCCAGGTCGGGGTCCGCTGCCTGCGCCAGGTCCATGACCAGCCGGTCACTCCCGCAGCCGACCACCTCGAGATCGCGACTTGCGGCAGCCACGTCCACGAAACCCAGGCGAGCCAGCCATCCTTCACGCGACTCCCGCTCAGTGCGGTAGGTCACGGTGCGGGGATCCGACGTGGGCTCATGGCCTGGACGACGATCTCGGCGAAACGTTCGGCAAACGGCCGCCACGCCTGCCGCAGCTGCGACCTGGCGGCGTGGATGTCGGCCGCGACGGCCGACATGTCGATCCCATCGGGACGCGGCTCCGCCGCCTTGGGACCGTTCACGGTCCAGGAAGCGAACACCTCCGGCGACGCCTCCGGGTGAAACTGGACGCCCCAGGCCAGGTCGGCGAACCGGGCAGCCTGGACACTCCGGTCCGGGGCCTTCGCGAGCGCGGTCGACTGGGGCGGCAGCCGGGTCACGATGTCCTCGTTCCACTGCACGGCCCGGTCGCCGGAGGCCACGCTCCCGAAGAGCCGGTCGGCCCGTCCCGCTTCGGTGACCTCGACCGGGGTGAGGCCGGTCGCGGTACCCCGCGGGTTCCGCCCGACGCTTCCGCCCAGGGCCACGGCCGCGAGCTGGTGGCCGAGACAGACCCCGAGGAACGGGGCGCCGCTTGCGACCGTCCGCGCGATCAGCCGTTTCGTCGGCACGAGCCAAGGGCACCGATCATCGTCATACGCCCCCATCTCCCCGCCGAGGACCAACAGCCCGTCGAAGCCGTCGATGACGTCGGGCACCTTGTCCCCCGCATCCCCGCGAACGACGCCGACGTCGACTCCAGCCGCCGCCAGCCAGTCACCCAGCCAGGCGGGCGGGCAGTCTTCCTCGTGCTGGATGGCCAGCAGCCGCGCCCTCATGAGACTCGAGGTTAGTAGGTGTGACGGCTGAGAGTCCGCTGGTCACATGATGGGGAGCATCCGGGCCCGCTCGAAGTTCGTGACCTGGCTGCGGTACTCGTCCCACTCGGCGCGTTTGTTGCGGAGGAAGAAGTCGAAGACGTGCTCGCCCAGCGTCTCGGCGACCAGCTCCGACCGCTCCATCACCGCGATCGCATCGTTGAGGTTCTGCGGCAATGGGGCGATCCCCATGGCATGCCGCTCGCTCTCCGTCAGGGACCAGACGTCATCCTCGGCACCGGGAGGCAGCTCATACCCCTCCTCGATCCCGCGCATCCCGGCGGCCAGCATGACAGCGAACGCGAGGTACGGGTTCGCGGCGCTGTCGATCGACCTCAACTCCACCCGGGTCGACTGGGCCTTGGTGGGCTTGTACATCGGGACGCGGACCAGCGCGGAGCGGTTGTTGTGTCCCCAGCAGACGTACGACGGCGCCTCACCGCCTCCTGCCAGGCGCTTGTAGGAGTTGACCCACTGGTTGGTGACCGCGGTGATCTCCGCAGCGTGGCGAAGGAGCCCGGCGATGAACGCGCGCCCGGTCTTCGACAGGTGGAACTCCGCCCCCGCCTCGAAGAAGGCGTTCCGGTCCCCCTCGAACAGTGACAGGTGGGTGTGCATCGCGGAGCCCGGATGCTCCGTGAAGGGCTTCGGCATGAAGCTCGCATAGAGCCCCTGGCCGAGTGCTAGCTCCTTCACCACGACTCGGAACGTCATCACGTTGTCCGCGGTGGTGAGCGCGTCGGCGTACCGCAGGTCGATCTCCTGTTGGCCGGGCCCACCCTCGTGGTGGCTGAACTCGACGGAGATTCCCATCTCCTCGAGCATCGTGATCGCCTCTCGGCGGAAGTCGTGCCCGACCTCGTGAGACGTGTGGTCGAAGTAACCGCTGTGGTCGACAGGTTCGGGCGGCGAGCCGTCAGCTGGCCGGTCCTTGATCAGGAAGAACTCGATCTCCGGATGGGTGTAGAACGTGAAACCCTGCTCCGCCGCCCGGCTCAACGTGCGCTGGAGCGCGAACCGCGGGTCGGCGTAGGACTGCGAGCCGTCCGGCATCAAGATCTCGCAGAACATCCGGGCGGTCGCGTGATGCGACCCTTTCCAGGGCAGGACCTGGAACGTCTCGGGGTCCGGGCGGGCGAGCATGTCTGCCTCGTAGACCCGCGCGAAGCCCTCGATGGCGGACCCGTCGAAACCGATTCCCTCGCTGAACGCCCCCTCGAGCTCGGCAGGCGCGATCGCGACCGACTTGAGCGAGCCGAGCACGTCGGTGAACCACAGTCTGACGAACCTGACGTCGCGCTCCTCGAGCGCGCGCAGCACGAAGTCCTCCTGCTTACCCATGACGTTCATCCTGCCCGCCGGATGTTTCGCGCACGTTAACTCCTTCGCGTGTGTTGAGACCTGAGCGATAGGTTGAGGCGGCATGAGCCAAAGCGTTCCCAGCGTCGCGCCGTACGGATCGTGGACCTCCCCTGTCAGCGCGGCGTCGCTGGTCGCCGATGCCGTCACCCTCGCGGAGCCTCGGACCGACGGCCCGGACCTGTACTGGCTGGAGGGTCGCCCCTCGGACAGTGGCCGGGTGGTCGTCGTACGGCGGACGGCCGACGGCCAGACGCAGGACGTGACGAGGGCACCGTTCAACGTCAGGTCGCGGGTGCACGAGTACGGCGGCGGCGCCTACGACGTCTCCGGGGGTGTGCTCGTGTTCTGCAACTTCGACGACCGCCGGGTGTACCGCCTCGACCTGACCACGGACAAGGCAACCGAACCGAGGCCGGTCACGCCCAAGGGTCCCCTCCGGTACGGCGACCTGAAGATCACGCCCGACGGCGCGTCGCTGCTCGCCGTCTGTGAGGACCACGGCACGGGTGGGGAGCCTGCGAACCGCCTGGTTCGGCTGGACCTGGACGGCGACAACCTCGACGGCGGCAGTGTTCTCGTCGAGGGGCCCGACTTCGTGTCATCCGCTGCCCTGAGCCCGGACGGCGCCCGGCTGGCGTGGCTGCAGTGGGACCACCCGAACATGCCGTGGGACGGCTGTGAGCTGCAGGTGGCGGACCTGGCAGCCGACGGGAGCCTCGACCACCGGCGGGTCGTCGCGGGCGGCTCCGGGGAGTCGCCCACCCAACCCCGGTGGGCTCCCGACGGGCGGCTGGTCTTCCTCTCCGACCGGTCCGGCTGGTGGAACCTGTACGCCTGTGACGTGACCGACGGCTCGGCTGACCCCGCTGCGTTGTGGCCCAGCAACCACGAGTTCGCTGACCCGCAATGGCTGCTGGGGACGTCGTCGTACGGCATCACCCACGACGGGACGCTGCTGTGCACGTGGCTCGACGAGGGGTATGCGCGACTGGGCACAGTGTCCCTCGGATCGGGCGAGCGCCGCGAGATCGACAGCGAGGCCACGCTCGTCTCCGAGGTGCAGGTCAGCGGACGTGCCGGCTATCTCGTCGTCGGCTACGCCGACCGGCCGGCGGCCCTGGTGCGTCTCGACGTGACGCTCCCGGGAGCGCTTTCGGTGATCCGGGAGTCTGCCCCGGGAAGCCTCGACCCGTCGTACGTCAGCCTGCCCGAGCCGGTCAGCTGGCGGTCCGCCGACGGTGCGGAGGTGTACGGCTTCTACCGCCGCCCCCACCACCCGGGCTTCCGCGGCCCCGATGGAGAGTCGCCACCTCTGGTGGTGATGTCGCACGGCGGACCCACGGGGAGAAGCGCGCCGGTGTTCGACCTCGCACTGGAGTTCTGGACTTCGAGGGGGATCGGCGTACTGTCGGTCAACTATCGCGGCAGCAGCGGCTACGGCCGGGCCTACCGCGAGGCGCTGCGCGGCTGCTGGGGCGTCGTCGACGTCGACGACTGCGCCACGGGTGCGGTGGCGATGGCCTCCCTCGGCCGGGCGGACCCCCAGCGGCTCGCGATCCGCGGCGGGAGTGCCGGCGGGTACACCACGCTCGCGGCGCTGACGTTCCGGGATGTGTTCACCGCCGGAGCCAGCCTGTTCGGGATCGGCGACCTGGAGGCGCTGGTAAGGGACACGCACAAGTTCGAGTCACGCTACGGGGACGGCCTGATCGGCCCGTACCCGCAGGAACGCGACCTCTACATCGAGCGCTCCCCGATTCACCACGTCGACCAGATCAGCTGTCCGATGATCCTGCTCCAGGGACGCGATGACCCGGTCGTCCCGCTGAACCAGGCCGAGTCGATGGCGGAGGCCCTTCGGCAGAGGGGTCTGCCGGTCGCGCTGGTCGTGTTCGACGGTGAGGGTCACGGCTTCCGCAGGGCGGAGAACATTATTCGGGCTTTCGAGGCGGAAGCCTACTTCTACAGCCGGGTCTACGGCTTCGACCTCGCCGATCCCGTCGAGCCCATCCCCTTCAGTTGAGCCGTCGCAAACTTGCCCTTGAGCCGTCGTAAAGTTGCCCTTGAGCCGCGCAAACTTGCCGTCGAGCCGTCGCAAACTTGCCGTTGAGCCGTCGCAAACTTGCCGTCGAGCCGTCGCAAACTTGCCGTCGAGCCGTCGCAAAGTGGCCCTTGCAGCCCGGCCTTTAGGATGGAGTCGTGCCCCAGCTGCGCGTCGCCCTGGCCCAGGTCAACCCGACGGTGGGCGGTCTCGCGGACAACATCGCGATCGTCGAGCAGGCTGTCAAGGCCGCAGCCCGTCAGGGCGCGCACCTGGTCGCGCTGCCGGAGATGGTCGTCACCGGCTACCCGGTGGAGGACCTCGTGCTCCGGTCAGCCTTCGTCGAAGCGTCCCGTACGGCGACCAACGAGCTCGCGGGCCGGCTCGAGGCGGAGGGCCTCGGCGGGGTCGCAGTCATCCTCGGCTACCTCGACCGGGACATGTCGGCGCCGGACCGGCTCGGCCGCCCCAAGGGCTCCCCGCAGAACGCTGCGGCCGTGATCAGCGGCGGCCGGGTGGTGGCGCGAACTTCCAAGCACCACCTGCCGAACTACGGTGTGTTCGACGAGTACCGCTACTTCGTCCCTGGTCACGACGCGCTCGTCGTTCGGGTGCACGGCATCGACGTGGCCGTCTCGATCTGCGAGGACATCTGGCAGGACGGGCCGAGTCTTGCCGCCCGAGCGGCCGGCGCCGGGCTCATGCTCGTGATCAACGGCTCGCCGTACGAAGCGAACAAGGACGACGTGCGCGCCGAGCTCTGCGCGCGTCGAGCGGCCGAGGCGGGATGTCCCCTCGCCTACGTCAACATGGTCGGCGGCCAGGATGAGCTCGTGTTCGACGGTGACTCGCTCGTCGTCACCGAGTCGGGGGCCGTGATCGCGCGGTCTCCGCAGTTCGAGGAGGACCTGCTCATAGCCGACCTCGAGCTGGCTGCGGCGACCGCGACGGGCAACCCCACCTGTGGCGACCTCACGGTCCGTCGGGTCGACCTCGGGTCGCCGCCCGTCGAGGCCTACGACCCGCGTCCGGCGACAAAGTCGCCGTGGCTCGAGGACGAGGGCGAGATCTACGGCGCGCTCGTTCTCGGGCTGCGCGACTATGTGCTGAAGAACGGCTTTCACAGCGTCCTGCTCGGCCTCTCGGGTGGGATCGACTCGACGCTCACCGCGGTCATCGCGTGCGACGCCATCGGGGCGGCGAACGTGTTCGGCGTGTCCAACCCGAGCGACTGGTCATCGGGGCACTCCGTCGACGATGCGGCCGAGCTGGCTCGCCGTACCGGCATCAACCTCGAGACAATTCCGATCGGAGGGCTCTTCGAGGCGTTCCAGAAGCAGCTGTCACTCGACGGGTTGGCCGAGGAGAACCTGCAGGCGCGCATCCGTGCGGTCATCTGGATGGGTCTTTCGAACCAGCACGGTCACCTGGTACTCGCCTGCGGCAACAAGAGCGAGCTCGCGGTCGGGTACTCGACCCTGTACGGCGACGCCGTCGGCGGATACGCACCGATCAAGGACGTCGCGAAGACGCTGGTCTGGAAGCTCGCGGAATGGCGCAACAAGACGGCCGCCGACCGCGGCGAGACGCCACCGATCCCCGAGCGGACGATCAGCAAGGCTCCCTCCGCCGAGCTGAGGCCCGGGCAGCTCGACACCGACTCGCTGCCCGACTACCAGCTGCTCGACGAGATCCTCGACGCCTACGTGGAGCAGGATCGTGGCGCTGCCGAGCTGGTGCGGCAGGGCTTCGATCCCGAGCTGGTCAGTCGCGTGCTGACGCTCGTCGACCACGCGGAGTACAAGCGGCGGCAGTACCCGCCGGGACCGAAGATCTCGACCCGCAACTTCGGGCGTGACCGCCGACTGCCGATCACGAACGCTTGGGAGCGGGATCCCGCGTCCTCCGGCCACCCCCCAGGTTGAGCCGTCGCAAAGTTGCAACTCGAGCACGGCTCCACGGCAACTTTGCGACGGCTCGACGGCAACTTTGCGACGGCTCAACGGCAGGGCGGAGCCATTTATAAGTCATGTCGGTGGCTTGTCCTCAATTCATGATTCAAGGGCTATTCTCTCCTTTGGGGACTCTTCGGCGGAAGGTGCCGATCGTGTCGTATGACGAGTGGCCAGGAAGCAGTCGGCAGCCCACGGGGCTCACGCCTCGGGAGATCGGGAGTCGACCATGACGCTTGCCAGCGGCCTGCTCTTCGGCCGCACGCACTTCCTGCACTGGGGAGTCATCCAGATCTCGCTGGCCAATTTCCTCGTCATCGTTCTGATGCTGGTGACCTTCGTCCTCGCGTTGGTGCTCCCGTTCCCGCACGGTCCGGAGGTTGTCCCGGAACCCGCGGCAGAGGGAGGGCCGAGCGATGGCCCCGAGTAGCGAGCCGGGGTCGGGGAGCTGGACGGTTGCCCTGCGGGACCGGCTCGGCCGAACGGTCCCGTCCGGTCAGCTCCTGCCCGACCGCCAACCTGAGTATGTTCGCTCGTGGATCTACGTGTTCGGCGTTGCAAGCTTGGCGGCATTCGTTTACGTGATCGCGTCCGGCCTCGTGCTGACGCTCAAGGGACCCACGTGGTGGCACCAGTCGTCGGTCGGGCACTTCGTCAACTCGACCCACCTGTGGAGCGTCGAGCTGTTCTTCTTCTTCATGGTCATCCACCTGTGGGGCAAGTTCTTCATGGCCGCCTGGCGCGGGCGCCGGGCGCTGACCTGGGTCACCGGCGCTGTCGCGTTCGTCGGCTCGATCGGCGCCGCGTTCACCGGCTACCTGGTCCAGTCGAACTTCGACTCCCAATGGATCTCGACACAGGCCAAGGACGGTCTCAACTCGGCGGGGATCGGATCGGAGTTCAACGTGCTGAACACCGGGCAGATGCTGCTGTGGCACGTCATGACGCTGCCGCTTCTGGTCGGCCTCCTGGTCGTACTCCACATCATCCTGGTCCGCAGGCACGGCGTCGTGCCGCCCTTCGACGCCATTCCCCCTGAGGCTCCCACAGAGGCTCTGGAGCCGTCTGCTGCCACCGAGACCTCACCGACCTCAACCGAGAACCCGGCTGCTGAGTCGACGATGACGGCCATGCCCGACTCGGCCGACCCGCCGCCTCATGCCGCGGAGTCGGCAGGTGAGCGACCATGAACCTGTCAGGACGCCCAGACGACACGCCGGACGCGCATCTGTTCCCGACCCGCCCATACGACCTGGTCAAGGAGTTCGTCGTGGCCCTTGTCGTCGTCGGGCTGCTGACCTTGCTGCTGGCAGCAGTGTTGTCCTCCCCGGACAAGAAGGCCATCAGCCTATCCACGTGGGCGAAGGCGGCGCCGACAGACGTCATCGCCACCGCCACCGCCGAGCTGGCCGGCACCAGCGGGACTGCCGGGTACGGTCCTCCGTACAACCATGCATCGCCAGGACAGACGCTGGGCCCCTTTGCACTGCAGCGGTGGGCGGGGGTGAGGATCCCCATCCACAGCGCGATCGACCTGGTCATCGGGCCGCTGAAGTCGCTCCGGGGCGACAAGAGCCTCACCGCCGCGCTCAAGCAGTGGCGGAAGGCCTCGCTCTCGAAGCAGCACTCATGGGCCGGCCGGTACGGAAGCGCCCTCGCGAAGGCCCCCAACGGCAACCCGGCAAAGGTGGCGAAGGGCGACTACGGGCCGGTGCCGGTACTCACCAGTCGCTTCCTGACCCTGGCCAAGGGCGGGTCCTTGGAAGGGCTGCTGACCACCAGCAGCACCTTCTTCGGCAGCGACGAGACCAAGCCGCTCCTGCTCCTTGCCGATGGCTCCTATCTCGAGGCGCAAGCCAGACTCGACCACCTCGGCGGCGACCAGTGGGGCATGATGAACGAGACCGGCAACTATCCCGGCCAGCCCTGGTTGTGGTTGTACACGTTCTGGTACCAGGTCAAACCGTTCTCCACCTCCGAGAACGCCGATGCCTGGGTCTGGGGACTGATGGCGCTGCTCACACTTGGCTTCGTCCTGGTGCCGTTCATCCCGGGCGTCAGGTCGCTCCCCCGTCACCTGGGTGTACACCGGCTGATCTGGCGACGACAGCACGAGTGACCGGCGTCGTCCGGCAACTGGGTGACGGAGCAGACATCGCCTGACTGTCGACCACCTGCCGCTGTCATGCGAGGCTGGGAGCTGGTCCGGGGACTCCAGAAGGGAGCCTCGAGAGCAGGCAGCAAAGGGGCGACCCATGAGCGAGTCAGGCGAGACGACAGCGCCGTACGGCACCGGGCCGGAGCAGCCCGGGAGCCGCCCACCGGTCAGGCGCGTGCGTATCCACCACCTGCTGGAGATGAAGCAGCGCGGCGAGAAGTGGGCCATGCTGACCGCCTACGAGCAGTACGCGGCGCAGACGTTCGACGAGGCCGGCATCCCGGTACTGCTGGTCGGTGACAGCGCGAGCAACAACGTCTACGCCAACGAAACGTCTCTGCCGGTGACGGTCGACGAGCTGATCCCCCTCGTGCGCGCGGTCACGCGCTCAGTGCGGCGGGCGCTTGTCGTCGCCGACCTGCCCTTCGGGTCCTACCAGGCCTCGCCGGAACAGGCGTTCCACACGTCAGTTCGGTTCATGAAGGAGTCGGGCGCACATGCCGTCAAGCTCGAGGGCGGTACGGCGATGGCTCCCCACGTCGAGCTCCTCACCACTTCTGGCGTGCCCGTGATGGCCCACATCGGGTTCACCCCGCAGTCGGAGCACGGCCTCGGCGGCTACCGAGTCCAGGGCCGGGGCGACGGCGCCGCCAGGCTCATCGCCGACGCAAAGGCACTCGAGGCCGCTGGGGCCTTCGCCATCGTGATGGAGATGGTGCCGGGCGACGTCGCGGCCGAAGTCACCAGGCAGCTCACCATTCCCACCATCGGCATCGGCGCCGGACCGGGCTGCGACGCCCAGGTCCTCGTCTGGCCAGACATGGCAGGCCTACGCACCGGCCGGATGGCCAAGTTCGTCAAGCAGTACGCCGACCTGCACGCCGTGCTGCTCAAGGCAGCGCAGGACTACGCCGCCGACGTGGCGGCCGGCACCTTCCCCGGCCCCGAACACACTTTCTGACCCGGCGGCCTGGATCGGGAGCTCAGGTCCAGAGCTGAGTAGTCAGGACGTTGCGCGCCTCGGCGAGGGAGGGACCGTACCAGGTGAGGTGCCGCCCCGACGCCAGCCTGGCGGGTCGATCGAAGGCCTCCGGCCCGTCGTCTGCTGCGAACGGGTAGGGCTCGTCGGGGAGCACCACGATGTCGTACGGCGGGACGGCAGCCAGGTCGACCTTCGGGTAGCGCTCCGGGTCGGATGCGAGCACATTGTCGACGCCCAAATGCGCCAGTACGTCACCCGCGAATGTGTCCCGCCCCAGGGTCATCCACGGCCGGCGCCAGATCGGCACCAGCGCCCGACACCGCTCCCCAGTCCACGGTCTCCGCCACGCTTCCCGAGCCTGCTCCAACCAGCGCGGCCGACCGATCCCGAGCGCCTCGAGCATCGACTGCAGACCTTCGAGCGCAGTTGATATAGTCTCGAAGTCCGTTACCCACAAGCGGATTCCGGCGTTGCGCAGGGTTGTCAGGTCAGCCGACCGGTTCTCCTCCGTGTTGACCAGTACGACGTCTGGCCGCAGCCCCATGACCTCGTCGAGCCGCGGGTTCTTGGTGCCTCCCACCCGGGTGGCGCCGAGCTCAGGTGGATGGGTACACCAGTCGGTGACGCCGACGAGCAGCTCCGGTGCCGTCACGGCCACCGACTCCGTCAACGAGGGAACCAGGCTGACAACTCGCCGTACCGGTCCGATACCTCTAATTGTCGAAACCCTCAGTGCTCCAGCCTGGGTCGTTGTCCCACTCCGCGTTTCGCTCCTGGACCTTCTCCAGCGCCCGGGACGCCTCCTCCTCGGTCTCGTAGGGTCCGAGTCGCTGAGATGCCTTGCACCCCGTGGGTCCCTCGACCGTGTGATGGTCGAGGCAGTAGTACCAGTTGCCCATGGCTTGCTCCTCGAGGATTGCCGGTCGTCTCAGCCATGAAACTACACTCTGAGTGTGAGTGTCCTGACGGCCGGCATCGTGTCCCCGCGGCGCAGCGTGCCCGCCTCGATCGAGCGGCCGGAGTACGTCGACAAGCCACGTCCACGCCCGCACACGGGCGGCGACGTACAAACACCGGAGACCATCGAGAAGATGCGGGCGGCGGGACGGATCGCCGCCCGCGCACTGCAGGAGGCTGGAAAGGCCGTCGTCCCGGGAGTGACCACCGATGAGGTCGACCGCATCGGGCACGAGTTCCTCTGCGATCATGGCGCCTATCCATCAACGCTTGGCTACAAGGGTTTCCCCAAGTCCCTCTGCACCTCGGTCAACGAGGTCATCTGCCACGGCATCCCGGACTCGCGCCGCCTGGAGGACGGTGACATCTGCAACATTGACATCACCGCCTACATCGACGGCGTGCATGGCGACACCAACGCGACCTTCCTCGCCGGCGACGTCGACGATGAGGACCGGCTTCTCGTCGAACGCACAGAGGAGTCGCTGCGGCGCGCGATCAAGGCAGTGCGCCCCGGCCGACAGCTGAACGTGATCGGACGGGTGATCGAGTCCTACGCCAGGCGCTTCGGGTACGGCGTCGTCACCGACTTCACCGGACACGGGATCAGCACCACCTTCCACACGGGACTGGTGATCCCCCACTACGACGCGCCGACCTTTGACCGGGTCATCGAAGAGGGTCTGACGTTCACGATCGAGCCCATGCTCACCCTGGGCACCAAGGACTGGGACATGTGGGACGACGGCTGGACGGTGCTGACGAGGGACCGACGCCGTAGCGCCCAGTTCGAGCACACGCTCGTCGTCACCGCAACGGGCGCCGAAGTCCTCACTCTTCCCTGAGTCCGACACTCCCGCTTCGACCAAGCCGGCGATTTCGCGTCGTTGCCGAAACGTCATCCCCGACTGGCAACCCCGGCGGGGCACACTGCGTCTAAAGGTTACGAATCCAACCGATATCCGGGGGACATGTATGAGTCTGCGCAGTCTCACCACGACCCTCGCCACTGCGGCGCTGATCGGCGTCACGGCACTCAGCGGCGGGGGCAGCGATGCCCGTTCAGGTCTCTCGCATAGCCACCCGACGGTCGGCTCCCAGCACCGAGGCAATGGCGACCGCACCTCGTCGGCAGCCTGCACGCGAGTTTCCGACTGCCACGTGGTGGCGCATGTCGACGTCGACGGAGATGGCCGGCCCGACCAGATCGGCTGGCGTCAGATCAGCGATAGGTCCGTCCAGATCCGCGTCGATACGTCGACCGGCAAGCTGCTCACCGCGCGGGTGGACGTGCGTCTGTGGTGGGGTGGCGGCGCCTGGGCCGGGGCGACCCGCATCGACAACCGCCCCGGCGCGGAGCTGTTGATCGGCTCGAGGCAGGGCGCGCACACCCCGATGTACAGGATGCTGACCTTCCGCAACGGCGGTCTCGCGGTCGAACGGAGCCCGTCGGCGCTGAGCGCACTCTGGCAGGTCGACGCGGCCGACGGCGACTACATGGGCTGGTGGCGCCATGCGCTGCCCGACGGCCAGATCGCGATGACACAGAAGATCGCCGTCCGAAGCGGCCGTGGCAGCCAGTTCCGGGGCCACAACGTCACGTACAAGTGGTCGGGCGGCAGGTGGCACCGGTCGGCGGCTGACACCGTGACCTATGCGTCGGGGCGGGCCGCCTCCGTCATCGCCGGCTTCCACGTGCGCGGGCTCAAGTCGTTCCCCGGGCTCGGCTGAGTGGAGCGCCCCGGTCGAGATCGGCAACTCGTCGTGATCAGGCGGCTGCTCTGACTTCGGCTCACCAGCGTGGCGGACCCGGCTGAAGTGGCCAGGCGTGGCGGGACGTCGGACCCGATCCGTCATCGCAGCGATAGCCAAGGCTATCGGATCGGCATATGGTGGATGTGTTGCAACATTCAACTTCTACCTCAGGGTGATCGTCATGATGGCTCGTGTTCGTGTACTCCTCATTGCTCTGGTGAGCATCGTCGGTCTCACCATGATGGTCGGTCAGGAGTCGCAGGCGGCCCCTGCGCGCCACCCCGTACACCATGTCGTCGCTACGTTCGCCCACCCGATGCCGTACCCGGTACATCAGACGACGATGTGCGGCGGAGCGGACATGTAGCCAAGCCGGCTGTAGCCGGCCGACGGGCCTCGAACTGGCGTGGTCAAGGCGGCTCGTCGCTGTCCGGCAGACCGTGGCCGTCTCTGTCGGCTGCCTCGTCGACCGCGATTCGGCGGTAGGTGCCGTTCCGTGCTCTGAGCAGCGCGGCAGCGAGCACCGAGGCAGTGACGGACCCGCAGATCACCGCGACCTTGACGTGCTCGTCGCGGACGCTACCAGGGCCGAACGCGAGGTCGCCGATGAGCAGTGCCACGGTGAACCCGATTCCGGCAAGAAGCGAGACGCCGAGGACGTCGAGCCATCGAAGGCTGGGGTCCAGGCTTGCGCGGGTGAGCCGAGAGACCAGGTAGGTGGTGCCGAACACACCGGCTGCCTTGCCGACGACGAGTCCGGCGATGATCCCCAGTGCCACCCGGTCGGTGAGCGACGCGCCGATCCCGGAGATGCCGCCGACTGTGACTCCTACTGCGAAGAACGCGTAGACCGGGACCGCCACCGCTGCCGAGAGCGGTCGGAACCGGTGCTCGAAGGATTCGGCAAGTCCAGGTCCCGCATGAGGTCCTCCGGCGGCCTCGCTGCGGATGACGGGTACGGCCAAGCCGAGGAGGACGCCGCCCACGGTGGCATGGATCCCGGACGCATGAACGAAGGCCCAGGTTGCCGTGGCCAGTGGTAGCAGCAGCCACCAGGACCGGATCTGCCGTTGGACGGCGGCGGCGAACAGAGCCAGCGGGACGAGTGCCCCCAGCAGCGGCAGCAAATGAAGATCGCTTGTGTAGAAGGCCGCGATGATGGTGACCGCGAACAGGTCATCGACAACAGCGAGAGTCAGCAGGAACGTTCGAAGCGCAGCGGGCAGGCGACTTCCGGTTACGGCGAGGATCGCGACGGCGAACGCAATGTCTGTGGCGGTCGGGATGGCCCAGCCGCGTAGGGCACTGTCGCCGGCCCTGATGTTGATGGCGACGTAGACCATGGCCGGTGCGACCATTCCACCGACTGCAGCCAGGATGGGCACGGCCGCCCGGCGTGGGTCACGCAGGTCGCCTGCCACGAACTCGCGTTTGAGCTCGAGACCCACCACAAAGAAGAAGATTGCCAGCAGACCTTCGGCGGCCCAGTCTGCTAGCGAAAGGTGAAGATGGAGGAACTCGGGGCCGATCTCATAGCCGCGGAGCGCGGCGTAGGAGTCGGCGAACGGTGCGTTCGCCCACACCATGGCCACCACGGTTGCGACCAGCAGGAGGGCACCACCGACAGTCTCCTTGCGGAGGATGTCGGCGACCCGGCTGGTTTCGGGCCAGGACCCGCGCCCGAGCAGGGTCCCGGTCGAGGTGGGCCTGCTCAAGGGCGGCACCTCCTCAGGTCGGGAACGACGAAGCCTTGCCGACCAGACTTCCCGGCGTACCGGCGCCGAGTCTACGGGACCGACACGTCACCCTCACGGCGTGCGGCCGGTCGAGCGGCTGGCTGCTCGCTCGCACCCGTCAAGCTGCGAAGCTGGTGGCCAAGGTGAGCCAGTGATTCAGCGACCCAGGGCAGCCTTTCGGGTTGGGCGGCGCCTAGTGCGGTCCAGCGTTGCTCCGGGGTGGTGCCGTAGAGCAGGCTCGTCGCGACTCGCATGGTGAGCGTGTTGTCGGGATCGCCGAAGGCGCTGCCTGGCAGGGTCGCGATGCCGTGTCGTTCGAGCAGCACGGTCGCCAGATCCGTGCTTGTCCGGATGCCGTGGCCGCCGAGTTGCTCTTCCCGGCTCGCGAAGTCGGGATAGACATAGAATCCCGCGCTCGGTGGACGGCATTGGGCACCCGCGGCCGTGAACTCGGCGTGTACGGCGGTCGCCACGCGGGCATGCAGACGGCGTGACGCGCCGATATGGGCAAGGATGTCAGGGGGGTCGCCGAGGACGTGGGTCGCGACAGCCTGCATGGGCGCGGCGAGACAGGACCATATTTCGCTGGCGACGCCGGTCAAGTCGCCGAGCAGCCGGCGGCCCCAGTCGCTGTCAGGGGTGCGGGCGAAGCCGATCCGCCATCCCCCCAGGGCGAGCGACTTGCTCAGTCCGGAAGTGACAACGGTGCGTTCGGGCAGGTAGCTCGCCGCGCTCGGTGGTGCGCCCCGATGGGATAGCTCGGAGTAGATCTCATCACAGATGATGGCCAAGTCGAATCGGTCCGCGATGGCGCAGACCGCCTGCACCTGCTCGGGGGTGGCGACGGTGCCGGTGGGGTTGTCCGGGATGGTGAGCACCAGCACGGCCGGGCGAGCACCGGTGGCCCTCGCCTGCCGAAGGGCATCCTCAAGTCGGGACGGGTCAGGTACCCCACCGGCTTCAGGCGTGATTGGTACCGAGATGACGTGCCGCTCGAGCAGGGCGGCTTGGGCCGCGTAGGTAACCCAGGCCGGCTGGGGCAGCACGACGTCACCTTCGATGGAGGCGAGCAGCGCGAACAGCAATGGTTTGCTGCCCGGTGCGTAGATGATCTGACTTGGGTATGTGGGCAACCCGCGGCGGCTGAACCATCCCGCGGCCGCGGCCCGGGCCTGCTGGCTGCCAACGACCGGGCCGTAGCTGTTGCGTCCGCCCGCGGCATTGAGCACGTCCACCAGCCCGGGCGCGACCGGTAGCCCCGCTTCGCCAAACCCAAGGTGGAGGACTTGATGTCCTGCTTCGCGTCGGGCCTGGACCATCTCGTCGATGGCCAAGGTGGCGGAGTGCCTGGTCGTCATGAGGCGTGGTTCCTTCAGAATGTGTGAGCTCGGGCGATCGGGGCCATGATATGCACCGCCTGTTCGGCTCACCCGGCATGCACAGGCCACCGACAGGGATCTCACATGAACGGCGTGCACTCTCGGCTCAGATGCCTAAGCAAAGGGGAGGGGACTGCCCAGGCTCTGGTTGACACCGAGGGCGGGTTGTTCTCAGGCCGCGGGTGCGGCTGAGTAGATGGTCTCAAACTCGGTCGGGGTGAGTCTGCCGAGGGCGGCTTGTCTGCGTCGGCGGTG